>DATLNM010000001.1:0-48649 GCA_035536775.1 Actinomycetota bacterium
GATCTCGGGACCTGTTCCGTCGCCGGGGATGAGAGTGACTCTGTGAACTTTCTGTGACATGGAGACTCCCGCTCTAAGAGACCCCTTTAAAGAGGCCCTGACCTGCACGAAGACCGTTGAAGGCGGGCATAACCTACCTGATAGCCTTGGCGCTTCGATAAGGGAAAAAGCCCGCCAAGAGTGGCGGAAGGCTCCAGAGGGAAAGGCATCCGCCTATATGAGCGCACCGGGCAAGGGACTCGAAGGGGTCGTGGCCGCAGAGACCGCCATCAGCGACATCGATGGCAAGGAAGGCGTCCTCTCTTACGTCGGATACGACATCCACGACCTCGCGCCGAACGCCACGTTCGAGGACACCATCTATCTCCTCCACCACCTCGAGCTCCCGAACGCGGACCAGCTCGAGGAGCTGAGGGCGCAGCTCGCCCAGGAGCGCGAGCCCAACGATTTCGTCATGCGGTTGATGCCGCATCTCGCAGAGAACTGTGCTCCGATGTCGATGCTCCGCACGGCGGTATCGGCGTCCTCGGCTAAGGACCCCGAGGGTTGGGACACATCGGCCGAGGCCAATTACCGCAAGGCGATCCGTCTGGTGGCCGTGTTCCCCAGTCTGGTGGCGTATTACGACCGCCTCCGCAAGAACCTGCCGCTGGTCCCGCCTGACCAGAGCTTGTCGCAGGGAGCGAACTTCCTATGGATGCTCAAGGGCGAGAAAGCCGACGAGGAGATCGCTCGCATCTTCGATGTCTGCCTGATCCTTCACGCCGATCACACGATGAACGCGTCGACGTTCGCAGCTCGAGTGTGCGCCGCCACCCTGTCCGATATCCACTCCGCGATGACGGCCGCGATCGCAGCGCTGAAGGGTCCACTCCACGGCGGCGCGAACGAAGCGGTCATGAAGATGATCAAAGAGATCAAGGAGCCTTCCAAAGCCCGCGACTACACGCTGGCGAAGCTCCGCAACAAAGAGAAGGTCATGGGCTTTGGACACCGGGTCTACAGGACCGAGGACCCGCGGGCCACGCATCTCCGTCGGATGGCCAAGGAGCTCGCCGAGCAGACGGGCGACTCCACCAACTTCGAGATCTCCCAAGAGATCGAGAAGGCCGTGATGGACGAGAAGGGGATCTACCCGAACGTCGACTTCTACGCCGCGTCGGTCTACGGATACATGCAGATCCCGACGGACCTCTTCACGTGCGTCTTTGCGTGCAGCCGCGTCGCGGGATGGACCGCGCACGTTCGGGAGCAGTACGCCGATAACCGCCTCATCCGTCCCGACCACGAGTACGTCGGCCCCGAGCGGAGGAAGTTCATCCCTCTGAACGACCGTTAAACAGCCTTCCGGGGGTAAGGAAGCGCTCATGCGTACCGCCGCCCTTGCCCTCGCCATGCTGTTGTTCGCCGGTACGGCGAACGCGCCCGTAGTCGCGCGACCTGCTGTTCCCGGACCGGCCGCGCCCCCCGCCGTCCTCGGTCGCGTGGTCCCCGGCGAGCTTCTGGTGAGGTTCGCCCCGGGTACCTCTCACTCAGCTCGGGAGGCCGTCGCCCGCACGATCGGAGCGCGGGGACGAGCACGGTTATCGACGCCGGGATGGGAGCTCATCCGCGTTGATCCCACGCTTCGCCTCTCTACCCTCGCTGATGCCGTGTTCGACCTCCCCATGGTGACTGCCGCGGAACCGAACGTCCTCTACACGCCCCGCGCCGAGCCCAACGACCCCGACTTCGTGCAGCAATGGGGCTACGACAACGAGGGCCAGACGGTCTCCGGGATCAGCGGAACCTTCGATGCCGACATCGACGGGCCTGAAGCATGGGAGCTCGCGAGCAGCTCGCCGTCGGTCATCGTCGCCATGGTGGACACCGGTATCGACTACATGCATCCGGACCTGTCGGGACGCCTCTGGACGAATCCCGGCGAGTCGGGTGCCGGCAAGGAGACGAACGGCATCGACGACGATGCCAACGGCTATGTGGACGATTGGCGCGGCTGGGACTGGGTCGGTACCGATAACGCCCCCCAGGACACTGTGGGCCATGGAACTCACACCGCGGGGATCGTCGGGGCTCAAGGCAACAACCTGACCGGCGGTACCGGAACCAGCTGGGATGTCGACCTGATGCCGTTGCGCGCCGCGGGCGAAGCAGGGGGAACGACGGCTGCGCTATCGCAGGCATTCGCGTACGCCTCAGCGAAGGGCGCGCGCGTTGTCAACGTCAGCCTCGGCGGGCCCTTCCGGTCCCAACTGATGGCGGACGCGATCGCGGCCGCCCCTCAGACATTGTTCGTGGCCGCCGCAGGCAATGGAGGAGATGACTCCGTCGCCGACGACAACGACTCCGGTAGTTTTCCCGAGTTCCCTTGCAACTATCCCAACGCGAACGTCCTCTGCGTCACTGCGACCGACCACAACGACTCAGTCCCGTTCTTTGCCAACTACGGAACAACGTCTGTCGACCTCGGCGCGCCCGGCCGCAACATCAGAAGCACGGTGCCACCGATCATCATCCGCCACCGAGAAACCTTCGAAAGCGACATCTCGGCGCGGTGGCTGACCGGTGGCACGAACAACGCGTGGGGACGAGCGATCGACGCGACTGGTGGGGGATACCTCAGCGACAGCCCATCGGGCAATTACGCGTCGAACACCGATTCTTGGGCGCGCACCGCGAGCGCCATCGATATCTCCGGCGCGTACGGGTGCGAGCTGCGCTACGCCTTCAAACTCGAGACCGAAGCGGAAGATCGGTTCTTGGTGGAGGCGTCGGCAGATCTCAACGAGTGGACCCGCCTGCGAGCCTGGACGGGATCGACCGACGGTGAGTGGCATCAATCCGAGGAGGACCTCCTCGCGTTCGATGGAGCCTCGTCGGTTTACTTCAGGTTCCGGCTTACGAGCAATCCTCTGATCAACATGGACGGTGCAGGCGTCGACGACGTCAGTGTTCACTGCATCGCAAACGCGCGCACGGAAGCCACCTCGGGTCATTTCGACGGCACATCGATGTCGGCTCCATTCGTGGCTGGAACCGCTGCTCTCGGATGGGCGATAAGGCCGGCTGCGACGGTTGCCCAGATCCGGGATGCGTTGCTGCGTGGGGTGGATCCCAAACCCTCGCTTGCCGGTCGCACCGTGACCGGCGGACGACTCAATGCCTACGCCACGCTGTATCTCTTAGAGAACGGGTCGCTCCCTACCTCCACCACTGCGACGCCCACTGCGACACCGACCCCGATGAGCTCGACACCGCAGACCTCATCGCCGGAGCCCACTCCCCAGCCGACCCCTCCGGGGACACCAGTTCCGACCGGCGCGCCGTCGTCTTCGGCCACAGTGGCGAGCCCCTCGCCTTCCCCCAGCCCGTCCAGTGCACCGACCCCGCCCGCAACACCGTCGTCACCGACGCCATCACCGACGGCCACCCCAACCGAGGGCCCGTCGGTGACCCCGTCACCGACGCCCTCGGCTCCGCCCGAGGCGACGACTGTGGTCGAGATCTGGTTCTCGGTTAGCAAGACGCGCACCCGGGTCAAAGTCTCGGGGAACGTCGCCCCACCACACGGAGGTGATCTCGTGACGGTGACCCTGGCGCGCCGTCGCTCGGGCGGAGGATGGACACCAGTCGGATCGGATCTCGCGGTCTTACGCGCGGGGACGGACCTCGATGGCGACGGCGAACAGGAGAGCAGGTTCCAAGCACGTCTCCCCCGCGTCGACGGAACCCGCTGCCGGGTGAAGATAGTTTTCCGCGGTAACGGCGATCACCCGCTCGAAGAAGTGGCCCGACGCATCCGCTGCTAACTAGGACTACCCGCCGATCAGCCGGCGGAGAACGACCTGCAGGGGAAGGTGATCTTTCCCGAGCTTCCCCGGTGATCAGAGTCGCCTGCGAACGCAGCCGTCAGCCTGCATCGTCCCGTCTTGAAGCGTGGGAACCTCGCTCGTGCGAGGTTGTAGCGACCCACGGTGGCGGTCTTCGATGCGACCTCCTGAAAGCTGCCATCGACGCGACGGAACATCGTGAGCTCGACCGGCGCGCCTCTGTGCACCGGAACGACCTCTGCCATCGCCCGGGTCGCTCGCCGTGTGACGTGGACGTACGCGTAGGTCGCAGAGTCGGCGATGGTGGAGATCGAGCACGATTGACTCTGGCAAGGCTGCCACGCGATACCCGCCGGCGACTCCCGGGAAAGCACTGTGCTCGTGCCGGTCGCGGGATCCCACAAGCGCATCAACGTACCGTCGTCATCTATCCCCCAGGTCAGGATCTTGGTGCCGTCCGGAGCCCAGGAGAGACCGAAGATGTATTCACCAGTTGCCGCGGGATAGCTCCTTAGGTTCGTCCCATCGGCGTTGATGATCTCGAGGCGGAAATCAGACGCGGCTTCGATGGTCTGCTTCGAATGTGCATAAGCGACCTGGGTCCCGTCAGGGGAATAATCGGGCCAATCTTCTGAATCGGGGTCTGATGTCAACCGGGTAACACTCGTGGTTGCGAGATCGACCTCGTAGAGGTCGTGCTTCAGCCCACCTGCCAAACGGGCGAAGACGATGCTTGAGCCATCAGGTGCCCACGACAGTCGTCCGAACGCGATGTCGTGGGTCGAGGTCAACGAGCGCGCGCTGCTTCCGTCCAAGCCGCTAACCCAAACGTCTCCCCTGAACCTGTTGTCATAACGGACGAACGCGACCAATGTTCCGTCCGGTGACAGCTGCGGGAACTGCTCCTCACGGTCGGTCTGCGTGACGCGGGTAACGGCCGATCCATCGGGCGCCATCGTGAAGATGTCGGAGCTTCCCGGCGGGACGATCGCCTCGAAAACGATCTTTGAGCCGTCGGCCGAGAACGCCGGGTTGAGCTCCAAGACGTTGGGCGTGTGCGTGATGTTGGTCGCGAAGGTGCCGTCGGGATTCATCACGAAGATGTCCGGCTGATCGCCGGTGTACCTATCGAAGGCGATGAGGCCATTGCCCCCTGGATAAGCGCTTTCAGCGGGGGCCAGAGGAGCGAGGGCAAGGATGGCGGCGAGGGCCGCGGCCACATGGAGTCTTCGTCTGATCGTCATTCGGCCAGAGGATAAGGAGTAGCGGAGGCCTCGTCGAACCGTCCAAGAGGCGAGTGTCGGGGCAACCATCGGAGGAACAACATGAAGTTGACGCGGCTCGTGGGCGTGGCAATGGCGGCATTGTTGTTGGCCGTCCCTGCGTGGGCCGGGCCATCTCAGGGCCCGGACGATCTCCATTCGGACAACATCAAGGAGCTGGCACGCTCGACGATCCGGACCGCCGAGGGCAACAACGCGGCGGGATCAGACATGGCGTTCCAGAAAGACCTTCTCGTCGCGGGGTCGTATCAGGGAACCGGATTCTTCAAGATCCTCAAAGGCGCGCCGTACATCAAGCAGATCGGTTTCCATCCGTGCCCGGGATCTCAGGGTGACGTGTCGGTCTACAAGGACCTCGTTTTCGTCTCGCTGAACGGCCCGCAGTCCGAGGGCAGCTGTCTCGATCCCGGCGGGCACCTCTCCGACGGCAAGGCCGGTGTCCGCATCCTCGACATCTCGAAGCCGGCGGCTCCCGTCCAGGTCGGTTTCGTGGAAACGGACTGCGGGTCGCATACACATGTCATCAACCCGATCGGGGACACGGTCTACGTCTATGTGATGTCGTATCCCCTTGGGGTCCCCTCAGATACCTGCAACCCGGTGAGCCATCGCAAGGTCTCCATCATCGAGGTCCCCGTTGGTGCACCGCAAGACGCGGCGGTCACCGGCTTCCTCGACGTCTCGCCCGAGATCGGCTGTCATGACGTCACGATCTTTCCCGGTGGTGAGTACGCCGCTGCAGCATGTATCGGCGAGTCCCAGATCTGGGACATGAGTGATCCTGCGATGCCTTCGATCGTGTCACGCATCGTCAACCCGTTGATCTCTATCCATCACGGAACGGGCGTGACTTGGGACGGCAAGTACCTGGCTATAGCCGACGAGTTCGCCGGATCTGTCACCGGAGAATGCCTCGGTCATCAACGCAGCCCAATGGGCGCCCTGTGGTTCTACGACATCTCCGATCCGACGCTTCCGGTACTCGCGGGCTACTACAACAGCCCGCGACGCGGTGATCCACAATCGGCCGACGAGGTTCAGTACATCGCATGTACGTCACACAACTTCAACATCCTTCCGACGAAGGAGGAGGGTCGATACCTCGCCGCGGTCGCGTACCGCGCGGCGGGGATGTCGATCGTTGATTTCAGCGACCCGATGAACCCGGTCGAGCTCGCGTACTACCACCAGCTCGACGAAGGTCTGATCCCCGACCTGTGGGCGGCCTACTGGTACAACGGCCGCGTCTACACCAACGACAACGGGGCTAACCGTGGGCTAAGCGTGTACGAGCTCGGCGGCACGACTTCGCCGGCCGATATGTGGTTCTTCAAAGACCGCATGAACCCCCAGGTCCAGGACGCGGCCCTCCGCTGAGCGCCGATAGCCCGAAGGACGGGTCTACACCGGCGCTCGCGGCGCTCGCAGAGTCCGGCCTGGCCTTCGACGTGGTGCGTACCGAGCGCGCTACCAGCGCCGAAGAGAGCGCCGTGTTCCAGGGCATCGAGCTACATCAACTCCTCCGGACGATCGTGTTGCGGCGCGGTGATAACAACTACCTCTTCGTGCTCGTGCCCGGTGGCCGCGCGATCGACTGGCCGAAGCTGCGCGCGCACCTCGGGGTCTCGCGACTGTCTCTCCCGGACAAGGACGAGGCACAAGCGGCGACCGGCTACGAACGCGGAGCCATCACCCCGCTCGGCTCCTCGCGCGCGTGGCCCGTTATCGCGGATGCCTCGATCGACCCCGACACGACTGTAGCGATCGGTGGCGGCGCGCACGGAGTCAACCTTCACCTCCTAGCCCGCGAGCTCTTTACTTTCCTCGAGGCGGTCACAGCCGACATCACCAGGCCTGCGTAGCCACGCGCGCCCTCAACACTCCGAAGATGCTCGTGCCGAAGCGTCTGAGATAGCGTGACCTTCTGTTGACCCCTAGGCCCGGGGCCCCAACGATAGAGGGAGGCAGGATGCGAAAGCTCTGCGTCGTCGCGCTGTGGGCAATGGTCATGGCCTCGGTCATCGGATCTCCCGCTCCCGCGGGGACCGCCCACGGCAAGTGGGACAAGCTCGGTCCGGCCTCCGCAAACTTCGAGCAACCCGGCTTAGCACGGACCAGCGATGGCGTCCTTCACGCAGTCTGGGTTCGCGACAACGCGTCCGAGGAGACGAAGCGCGATCTCTTGCATGCCGCGATCTCACCTGAAGGAACGATCGGCACCACCGAGACCATCCAAGCCGGATGGAACTTCATGTGGCCGACGGCCGATCTCGTGGTGACGAGCGATGGGGGCCTGCGCGCGGTGTGGGCGGGACAGCGCTCGCTCGACTCAGCCGAGACGAACAAGCAGATGTCGACCGCCACTGCTCCCGCAGCGGGATCGCCATGGACGCTGCAGACGGGCGACGTCACCCGAGGTCCGGGCGCCGGCGCATCGACCGTGGGTGCCGGCACGGGTCCTGCCGGCAGCGGCCCAGACCTTTTCTCGTGGGGCGCAACCCAGGGGGTATTCGTCCACCTGGGGACCGACTCCTCGACTCCCGATCACGACTACCACGCGCCACTAGGAGGATGTTGCGGATACGACCCCGACATCGCCATCGATGCCGTGACGGGCAAGGCGTGGATCGCGTGGTACTCAAACGCCTCCGGTAACGAGGGCGTGTGGGCGCAGGAGGTGGACACCGCCACGGGCGCGCCGGTCGGCACCGCGCACCAGATGCCGGGTTCAGTCACCGCTTTCCAAGGCGAAGAGCTCAGCTCCCAGGAGATCCAGCGGACGCCGATCATCGCCCGTGCTGGTGGCGGCATCTACGTCGCGTATTCGGCCGGTTATCCCTCTCAGACGAAGATCCGTCTGTGGTCCATCGGCCCCGATGGTCCAGCCACGACGGCGGCGACGATCGCCAAGACATCGTCCTCAGGCCCCGAACTGTCGGCACCGGCACTGGCGACGGACGGTGGGCGGGTCTGGGTGCTGTGGGCGAAATCGGACAGCAGCGGTCGCCCACACGTTTACGCCCGGCGCTCGAACGCCGCGGTGAGCACGTTCGGTAGGACCGTGCACGCCGCGACACCGAAGACCGGGGAGTGCCCGTCCCTCTACACGATCAGCGCGAACGCGCAACCGTCGCGCGTCGATGTCGTCACCTCGCTGACCGCGGGCTGCGAAGCCGATATCGAGCTGTGGCACACGCAGCTCAATCCGGGACTGAGGATCGATTCCTCGCATGACTCCTTCACCGGAAAACAGAAGGTGACCTTCACCGTTACCGACGCGGGCGATCCCATCTCCGGCGCGACGGTGACGGTGGCCGGCAAGAACGGTACGACCGGGGCCGATGGAAAGGTGACGATCACGCTGGGGCCGTACCCGAGCCCCAAGAAGCTCATCGCAACAGCAACGTTGGATGGGTTCGTTAAAGACTCGACCGTGATCAAAGCGAAGCCGCCGGCGTAATGAACAAGACCTTAGATGAGCCCGGCGTAGGGCTTCATTCGTTCTACAGGCTGACGGGGGCGGCCGGGCTCGCGGGAGGTGTCCTCGCGATCGTTGCCAACGCGTTACACCCGCGGCAGAGTCCCGGGAAACTCGGGGACGTCAAGGACTTCATGTCGATCATCGACGGGTTCGCGTTATGGCGCCTCGTTCATTTGCTGATCATCACCTCGGTGCTGCTGTCGATGTTCGGACTCATCGGAATTGCGCGCGTTCTCACCGACGAGGGACGGTCGCCGTGGGCCAACCTGTGTCTGCCCCTAGGGGTCCTGATGGGAGCCGTCGCGGCCGTGTCGTTCGCGATCGACGGCTTCGTCATGGGCGGCGCTGCAGAGCAATGGGCACACAGTCATCTCGTGGAGGCGGTGGGGGATCATTTCCAGCCCCGTGCCGTAGCCATACACGAAGCACTACAACGCGCCGAGACACTGTCGCTTATCGATGGAGCGGTGTTCGCCGTCGCCATCATGGGTTTATTCGGAGCCGCTCAGCTTGTCTACGCGCTTGCACTTCTGAAGTCGGACGCGTTCCCAGGCTGGACGGGGGTCGTGGGACTGGTCGGCGGGCTTGGCGGCCTGCTATCCGGTTCGTTGATGTGGATGACGGGGGGATTCGACGTCTTCAACTTCCTGGTGCTGTTCACGCTGACTTCGGTTCTGTTCACGGCGTGGCTGATCGGGTGCTCACTCGTGCTCTACAAGCGCGGGGCGCCGGCGCCCTCTTAGGCCGGGCCCCACTTCTGTTCGGCGCGTCCGGCCTCCTGGCTCGCCGCCAGAGCGTCGGCGTCGTCGATGAGGGTGCGAGCCCGGCGCAGCGCTTCACGCAGCGCCTGGATGTCTTCAAGCCCTGCGGTGCGCGATGTGGTCAGCTCGTATGCGACCTTTTCGAGGATGTCACGGAGCTCGTCGTCGTGTCCCACGGTCCCCCCCCTACCCGCGCTACCGCACAGTATTCGGTACCGAGGAAGAGGAGGTGCGTATCTGGGGGTGAAATGACAGCCCTCGTGAAGATCCTCGCAGCTACTCTTAGCCTCGCCCTCGGCATCGCCCTAGGACTGACCGGAGCCCCCCCCGTCGCGCATTCGGCTCAGGCCGGGCTGGGGGAAGGCTTGAAACTCCTGGCGACCGTCCCGCTCGAGAGCGGCACGCACATGGAGCTCGCCACCATCAAGGGGCGCGACTACGCGTTCGTGTCCGAGATCGCAAGGGGGTCGGGCACCTTCAACGTCATCGACGTCACGACACCGGCCAAGCCGAAGCTGGTCGCGGAGATCCCCTGCGGCGGCAACCAGGGCAACGTTCAGATCAGTCACGACCTGAAGACGGCGATAGTCGGCATCGACGAACCCTCGATCGGAGGATGCCTGCCCCCCGGCATGATGGGTTTCGTAACGATCGACATCAGCGATCCCAAACGTCCCCGCCCCCTGGGGTACGCGGAGAACCTGCGCGGGTCCCACACCATCGCGACCCATCCGACGAAGCCGTACGTGTACAACGGCGAAGGGTTTCCGGAAGCGCCCGGTGCGATGCAGGTGTGGTCTATCGAGGACCCCGCCCACCCAGAGTTGGTGACCACCGTAGATACCGGCGCGCACAGCCCCCACGACATCTCCTTCAACAAAGACGGCTCGATGGCGGCAACCGCCAACGTCATCAACGTTCACCTGATGGACACCACCGATCCCGAGGCACCGAAGATCGTCCACACCACCCAATGCCCCGGGTGTCTCCATAATCACGAGGCTCGCTTCACGCCCGACGGCAAGCGGCTCGTCGTGAACGACGAGTACCCCGCGTCGGCTGCGTGCCCGGGCGGGTTCATGTACTTCTACGACGTAACCGAGAGCGCGACGGGGCCTAGCACCTCGCTCGTGGGCCTGTACACCCCGGGTGACAAAGGCGCCAACGCACACAACGAGGCCGGCGCGTTCTGCACCGCCCACGTGTTCGACATCTCGAAGGACGGGACCAAGATCGCGGCGTCATGGCATGCGGCGGGGATCAAGTACCTCGACATCTCAGAGGTAAGCGGAGTGGCCGTCGGCCGCGACCGTGCACCCGGAGGAGGCGTCGTGGAGCTGGGTTGGTACACGAGCCGCGGGGCCGATGCCTTCTCGGCCAAGTTCTTCAAGGGTCCATACATCTATTCAGTCGATTACAACCACGGCTTCCAGGTGTATCGAACACAGGACCCGCCGAAGTCTTAGCGGGGTCCCCCGTCTGGACGCGCCGCCTGGCTGCTCTCGTATGTCTCCCGGCGTAGGCGGTTCAACGCTCCGGCCGGTTTCAGCCCCGGGACTGTGTTCCAGGGATTGAACGAGACATCCTCGTCGAGCTCCTCCTCCAGTGTGAGCGAGGCGAACACAACGGTCTCACTCGTCCCGGCTCCGCCCACGGTGAGATCGAAACGCAGAGAACCTCCTCGGGCGAGTGACGCCATGTCACCGAGTTGATCTGGAACACCCTTCAAGGAAACATCCGGACGCGCGCCAAAAACGATGAGCTTGCCGTCGAGCTCGTATGGAAGCACGCTGGAGTACGGGCGGCTGCACGCGCCGGTCGTCGCGATCAGCATGTGGCGGGTGGCGGCATCCTCTCCGGACGTCACAAGCAAGAGGTCCTGGCCGATGTCGGGGATCTTCACCGCCAGTCCGAAGACATCCGGTAAGGGCTCGGGGAAGCCCGCGCCTCGTGAGATGCGCGCTATCGCCGGGCGGATCCCGTCGAAGGAGAGATCGAACCCGGAGCGGCGGAACGCCACGTGCCCACTGAAGGCGACGCCCTGCGGATGAAAGAAGCGCTTTCCGCGCAGGGCCGACAGGCCAGCGAATAGCACGGCGGACGCTCCGGCCGCGGGACCCGCAGCGCGCTCGACAAGACGGCGCACCATCACCCTCTGCGCTCGAGGATGAGGAGCGGGATCTCGCGCTCGGTGCGCTCCTGGTAACCGGCGTACCCCGGCCACGTCTTGACGACCTCCGGCCATAGGTGGGCCCGCTCCTCCTTCGAGGCAACGCGCGCAGTCACCTGCCGCCTCTCAGAACCGACCTGCACGGTCACATCCGGGACGGCCCGTAGGTTGTGGTACCACGCCGGGTGTTTCGGGTGTCCACCCTTAGATGCCACCAGGATGAGATCGTCACCGTCCCTCGTGTACGTGAGCGCGGTGGTACGGCGGGTGCCGCTCTTCGCCCCTACATGATCGAGCAACAATGTCGGCGGGGCCTTCGGGAAACGATGACCCACTACCCCACCGGTCGCGCGATACGCGGCGACGTGAAGGCCGGTGAACCTCCGCCACACAGGCCAGAGCTTGTCGAACGCGTCCATCAGCGGCATGCGGCCACCTTCTCACGCCGTCGGATCAATTCGCCTCGAGCTCGAGGTCCCCCTCCACAGGCGCGTGCCGCCCGGCGGCTGCCGTGAGAGGCGGCAGCCTTAGTGCGCCGAAAAGCGTCGCGCCCAGGGTTGCCACGCCTCCCAAAGCGAACGCGACACGCGGGTCGAAGCTCTCCGCAAGCCACCCCACTATCGGCGCGCCGATCGGCGTAGAGCCGAGGAACAGCACGAAATAGAGGGCCATCACGCGTCCCCTCATCTGATCCGTCGACGTCAGCTGAAGTGTCGAGTTCATCGTCGCCAGGAAAGCCATCGACGACGCGCCAACGGCGACGAAGAGCACGGCCGCGATCGTCAACGTCGGCGCGACCGAGGCCAGCAGTGTGAACAAACCAAGGCCGAAAGAGGCTCCGAGCAAGATCTTTCTGTCGCTGCGCCCGAACGCGGCGTTGCCGAGCGAGCCGACAAGCATCCCAGCACCCAACATCGCTCCCAAGAACCCCAGCGTCCCGGCATCGCCATGAAACGTCTCCTTGGCGAGAAGCGGAACGATGACGACGAAGTTGTACTGGAGCGTTCCGATGATCGCCATGATGATGAGGAGCGTCCGGAGCACCGGATCGGCTGCTACGTAACGCAGTGCCTCCCGGATCTGGCCCTTGCGGCCCTCGGCTCCGGGGACGGGCCGCAACGCCGTGCGATCCATGCGGATCAGAGCGATCGTGACCGGGATGAACGACGCTGCGTTGACGAGGAAGCCCTCACCGATGCCCACGGTGGTGATGAGGAGCCCCGCCACCGCCGGACCGATGACGCGCGCCGTCGTGAACGTCGCAGTGTTGAGGCTGACCGCATTCGTGAGGCGCTCCCGCCCCACCATCTCGAGCGTGAATGTCTGCCGCGCTGGATTGTCCAGGGCCGTCGCGACACCGAGCAACAGCGCGATGACGATAACCATCCATAAGGTCACGACGTCGGTCACCGTCAGGATGCCGAGCACGAGCGACAGCAGCGCAGACGAGATGTTCGTCCAGATCAGGACCTTGCGCTTGTCGAAGCGATCGGCGAGGACGCCCGCGTATGCCCCAAGCAGGAGCACGGGAGACCACTGCAACGCGGTGACGAGCCCGAGGCCGAACCCACTGTCCGTCAGCTGGAGGACCAGCCAGCCCTGCGCGACCCATTGGACCCAAGTGCCGGTCCACGACACCACCTGTCCCCAGAAGAACATCCGGTAGTTGCGGACCGAAAGGGAGCCGAACGTCCGGCCCAGTGCGCTACCCATCGAGGGAATCTATCGACGCGCCGGGATGAACCGGACCGCCGCCTTGAAGAGCGGTTCTATGCCCGGGCGCGCCGGGAAGATTCCGCGCGGCGGGCGAGCCTTGCGCCGGCGAGCAGTAAAGACGCTGCCCGACCCTGAGGGGTGCGGCGCGCGAGGAACGCCAGAGCGGCCGCCACCTTGGCCGGGTTCTGCTTGACGTAAAGGGCACCCCGCTTGACGTGAGGCTGGGCGCGCCGAGCAGTAGAGCGTGCGCCGTTTACGGCGCGCGTGGCGAGGGTGCGCTTCCTTCTCATGGATGGGTCTTTCCCACAAGGGACCCTCCTCAACCGGAACGGCAGGAGGGGGGGCGACGCTGGATAATGCAACTCATCTGAGGCGGGCGAGCCCAAGGAGAGCGGATTGATCCGACGCGCGGCGGCGATGCTGATCCTGACTTCCCTGATCCAACCTTTCGTTCTTGGCGGGACGGCGTCGGCGACGCCGGTCGCCCAGACCGAAGCAGAGCGTCAGACCTACGGGCGCACGTTCCTCGAACCGGCGACTTCGGTCAACTACATACAGTTCGGTGAGGGGGGCCACGGCGAGTTCGAGGGCGGGATGGAGCTCCTCGAAGAGCTGTTCCCCCGCTACATCGAGATGACGACGATCGCGGACGAGCTCAACAACCCCGACGCCGTCAGTGTCGGAGCGGACGGCCTGCCCCCGTGGGACAAGCTCGACACGGGAGACGGGCTGCCGCTCCATGTGGCGATAGCCACCGATCGCAACGTTCCCGACCACAACAAGGAATACGTCGTCCTGACAGCCGGGCACTCCGGCGAGCCATGCGGCCGGGAAGGCGGCGCCAGGTTCCTCGAAGATCTCATCATCGCCGCCACCGAAACGCCCGATGCCAGCTTCGACAACGCGGGAGGAGTGAGCGGCGAGACGTTCGAGATGACGGCGCCCGAGATCCTGGCGCGCACCAAGATCTTCTTCATCTCACCTTCACCCGATGGCTGGCTCGTCGGTGACGGTTTCGGAGAGACGCACTCTCAGTACAACGGCGCGGGCATCAACTCCAACCGGCTCGCGTACACCGATGGGTGGACGTTCCCCCGCGACCCCACCCTGTATCTGCGGGGGTACACGACCTACTCCCAGCCCGAGGGCCTCTCGCTGACTCACTATCTTCGCAAGGTCCGTGAAGAGGAGCTGAACGGAAGACCATTCGCGGTCGGGATGGATCTCCACGGTCCGTTGCCGTTCGGCTTCGTCCTCCTTCATGACGAGGACCTCGATCCGGTAAAGCTCGAAAGGATGGTCGATCTCGGGACGCGCGTCCGACAGAACATGGAGGAGACGATCCCGGTCTTCGGGCCCCTCGACACCGCGCTCGACCTGGTGCTGGGAAGTCTGAGGGACGGACTGCCGGACATCCGTGAGATCGGAACCCTCGATAACGACTTCTGGCGCCTGCAGGGTTGGGGCAGGTGGGGGTTCGTGACCCACATCGTCGACTCCCTCGGGTACACGGTTGGCGGCAGCTGGGGAGGATTCTTCGCGAGCGAGGCCGGCCTAGGTGCGGTCTCCCTCTCCTACGAGATCAACTGTCGTCCGACGTCACCTTGGGTTCCCGCCGACCAGCAGGTCTACGCAGACAACGTGAGGAACGTCATGGAGACGGGTGTGGTCACTGCCGCCGCGTGGTCACGCATCCCGATCGCGAAGGTCGACCTCGGCCGCTCAGTTGGGTTCTATGAGCACGGTCGGCGCGTCCGCTCTGCCGACGGCAATCCAAGTCCGGTCCCGATCCTCACCAATCCCATCGCGGGGCGGCTGAGGCAGACGCCCTACGACGTCTCGAACACCGACTACTTCCGCGACCTGCGCGCCCTCACCGGACAGGCGCTGGCCCCGGTCACGCGCCGAGGGCTGGGGCGACGCTTGCCGGGGCTCGATGCGTTCGTAGTCTCAGATGCAACGGTGAAGAACACCGCGGCGCTGCGCCGCTTCGTAGAAAGTGGAGGCGACCTCGTCCTCACCGACTCGGCGCTGCGAATGGTGCCCGCACTGACGGGCATCGCCGAGGACGCGATCAACAGTGACTTCGCTTACGTCGGCTATTCAGACCTCGACCGCAGCCAGCCGCTGACCCAGGGCCTACTTGCCACTGCCTGGCAGATGTTCGCGCCCACGCCCATCGGTTATCCGCTGCTCATGGAACGCGATAGCTACTGGGAGTCCGGAGCGAACAGTGACGAGGCTGGAGACGTCTCACCGACCAAGAACAGCGCACCTATCTTCAGCGTCGACCGCGACGCGTGGGAGTCAGCAGGAGGCACAACGGTAGGCACGACGGATCCTCCGGCCGACCGGAAGGCGGTCGGCGAAGCCACTATCGATCAATTCGGAAAGCGCAATGCTCGCCAAGACAAGACCGAGATCGGGATACTCCCCGTCGGGGATGGCCGCATCGTCATCTTCGGGGCGCTCCTGCCCCTGCCGACCGAGCGGTATCCGCACTGGTTCGGCCTCAATGCCTACTCGATCAGCACAGCCGGGCAAACGATGCTCCTCAGAGCGCTCTCGGGGCAGTTCTGATCTTGTGATCCGGCGCCCAGAAAGGATCGCCGATGGGGTCTGGCTCGTGCGCGGCGGGATCCCTCCGACGATGAACGTGTACCTCATCGAGGACGAGGGGGGCGTAACGATGTTCGACGCCGGGATCAAGGAGATGGCGTCCGGGTTGCGCAAGGTCACGACAGAGATGGGCGGTCTGAAGAGAGTCGTCCTCGGTCACTCCCACGTCGACCACCGCGGGGCGGCTCCCCTACTGGACGCGCCGGTGTTCTGCCATCCCGATGCACGTGACGACGCGGAGGCGGACCGACACATCGTCGATTACTCGAAACTCAACCCCTTAAGCAAGGTCCTCTATCCGAGACTCTTCAAGCGTTGGAACGGAGGCCCCATCGAGATCGCCGGCACCGTGAAAGAAGGCGAGGGGATCGCGGGCTTCGAGGTTGTCGCGGTGCCCGGCCACGCGCGCGGGATGATCGCGCTGTGGCGCGAGAGCGATAGGTTGGCACTCGCGACGGACGCCTTCTACACGCTCAATGTCGAGACGTCATTACCTTCGAAGCCTCTGCTTGCTCACGCCGCGTTCAACCTAGACCCGGTCGAGGCGGCTGAAAGCCTCAGGAAACTCGCACGGCTCAAGCCCGTCACGGCATGGCCGGGTCACGCCAAGGCCGTGACCGGCGATGTCGAGGGGATCCTCATGCGCGCCGCGGACGAGGACCCCCCGGGCACTTAGCGCGTTACTTGGCCTTGAGGCCCTTCACCTCGAGGACGTCGATACCGCGCGCGAGATCGTTGACGTAGATCCGCCCATCGAACCAGTACGACGACCACGAGTTCGTGTCAGACGGACGGAACCAGGCGACCTCGACGGGCAGCAACGGGTTGGTGAAGTCCACGACGCTCGTCCCTCCCGTGTACCAGGAGATGACTGCCTGGTTGGTCTTGCCTACGAAATTGAGGTTGTGGGCCGTGCACCATGCCGTCGCCACCGTACCGACGGGCGCGGCACCGCGCTGCGGACCCCAGTGTCCGACGAGCAGAGGCGCCTCCGGTACCTGGATGTCGAACACCCAGACGGATCCGGTGGGACCGCCCACGCAGTCGTGTACGACGAAAGCCTCGTCGGTCATCACGAGGTATCGACCGTCGGGCGTCGGGACCGCTGCGTGAGGGAAGAACGAGGGCGTGAAGCCATGGGCTATCACCACAGGCGCCAGCGGATCGGTGACATCCCAGATCGAGACCTCACCACCACCCGCACAGAAACCAAGCATGCGGTCGCGGTCCGCGGATCGTGTGAACGTGATGTCGTGACACCCGATCGGCTGAGGCTCGAAGACAGCAGCGATCTCCAACTTCTTCGGGTTCGATGCGTCGAGGATCTGCTCTTCTCCACCACCGTTCGCTAGTCCGCCTGGGGACGAATAGATGTAGTCGGTGCCGGGATAGACCGTGATCGTGTGTGATCCGCCGGGGAGCTGGACGTCACTCAGGAACTTCGGACGCTTCGGGTTCCTGACGTCGATCAATCGCACACCGGCGCCGGGGACGGCGCCACACTGGCCGCTGTGATAGCCGAGCGCGAGGAGCCCAGGCTTGACGATCGCGACATCGTTCTGACTCCCTGGGCAAGCGATGAAGGCGACCTCTTTCGGAACCTTCCCGCTGACGTCCAGGACGCGGACGCCGCCCTCCTGCCCGAGCTGGCCGAAGTACGCGTACTTCCCCTCGAAGGCGATGTCGCTGCCACCCGAATAGGGGAACGTTTTGATGAGCTTCACGTTGTCGGTCTTCTCGACGCCGGGCTGGCTCTTGACGGCGGTTGCCGGCAGGGCGCTCACGGCTAGAGCGAGAGCGACCGCTAGTCCTCTCTTCATGTCTTCTCCTCGTTGGGTGCGCGCGTCGCGGCTTTAACGCCGCCCTGTCGATACGCCACCGACGGCTTATGCCCTGCTCAGGCTGACGGGGCTGTCGCCTCGGTCTGGGGTCGGTCGGTGGGGGTGCGCAACGCTCCTCCAGAGCGTTTTGAGTCGTCGCTACCACGCACCCCCACCGCCCTCCTGGACACGGTGGCCCCCGCTCCTAAGATGCGAGGCGTGAACGGCAAGCTGGATTACATCGCGCGGAATCAGGCGTCTTGGACCGAGTGGGCGCCGGAGTATGTGGAGAAGGGGCGCTCCAACTGGGCGGGGGATGTCACGTGGGGGATCTGGTCAATCCCCGAAGAGGACCTCGGGATACTCCCGGACGTACGTCACTTAGACGTCATCGAGCTCGGGTGTGGCACTGGATACGTGTCGGCGTGGTTGGCGCGCCGCGGCGCGCGCCCGGTTGGGCTCGACCCCACAGCAGCGCAGTTGGAGACGGCCGCCGGGTTCCAGGAGGAGTTCGGTATCCGCTTTCCTCTCGTGCGCGCTGCCGCCGAGGCTTCGCCTTTCCAGGACTGCTCATTCGACATCGTGATCTCTGAGTACGGCGCGGCCATCTGGAGCGATCCGTACCGATGGATCCCCGAAGCTGCGCGTCTGCTGCGACCGGGTGGCGAGCTGATCTTCCTCGCGAACGGCGCGCTGCTGATGTTGTGTATGCCCGACGATGACGGCACGACACCGGCCTCCGCGACCATGTTGCGCGACTACTTGGGGATGCACCGGCTGGAGTGGACCGACGACGACAGCGTCAACTTCCACCTTCCGCATGGAGAATGGATCTCACTGCTTAGGGCGAACGGCTTCGAGGTCGAAGAACTCATCGAGGTGCAGGCTCCCGAGGGCGCGACGACGAGCTATCCCTTCGTGACCGCCGACTGGGCGCGCCGGTGGCCTTCCGAGGAGGTGTGGAAGGCGCGCAAGCGCATCACGAGCTGACCTCTAGGGGCTGAAGGGTGTCGGACCGCCCTCGCCCCGACGCTGGTTCCGAAGGAAACGCTCGACCTCTTCAGCGATGTTCGCTCCCGACGGGATCTCCTGCTCGCCCATGAGGCTCTTGAGCTTCTCGAGGTACTCGATGGCCTCGGGGTTGCCTGCGAAGAGGTTCGATAGCGCAGCGCGTTGCGCAGCGTCTTCCTCCTCTAGCGAGCCCGCCCCGATCGTCACGGTGAGGTGGCTCTCGACCCGCCGGATGAGGGCGATCGCTCCGGCCGCGTAGGGCGCCGCGTAATGAGGGACCTGAGCCCAGAACCCGACCGCGGGGATGCCGTTTTCGGCGAGCGTCCACTCGATCAAGCTGACCGCGGCGGCCGGCACTCGAAGCAATCCCTCGGTGGTGGGCGCGCTGCCGCGAAGCTCCTCGGTCGACGCGGTCATCATCACCGGTGTCGGAGCCGTATGTGGCACAGCAGACGGGATCGCTCCGAGGCTGACGTGCATGACGATGCCGAGCCGGAGGGAGAGCGCCAGCACGTCGGTCGCGAACTCCTTCCACCGATAGTCGGGCTCGGGTCCGGTAAGTACGAAGACATCGCGCTCCGGCAAGCGACGACGCGTGACCGTGAGTTTCGGGTACACGAACTTCTTCGGTGTCCCCTCGACGATGTCCAGGATCGGGCGATGGCTCCGGTAGTCGTAGACAGCATCGGGGTCGAAGCGAGCCACGACGTCGCCGCCCTCCGCGATGTGCCGGGCAGCCGAGGTGCCCGCCCCAGCCGCGTCAACCCAGTCCTCGAACGCGACGATGAGCGCGGGCGCGATCGCATCGTCAGGCTCGGTGATCAGCTCGTACATCGCCATGGTCACAGCCTACGCGTTGGGCGATAGCCTCTGTCCGTAGTGAATAGATCCCGCACCACGGTGCTCTCCGCAGCAGCCGCTCTTGTCATGGCACTCAGCGCATGCAGCTCCGGGCCCCCGGCCACCTCGCCGGAGGCCGCCGATGCATCGGCGGGTGCCACGTCGGACGGCGTCGCGACGCCGGGCGCCGAAACCAAGGCTGCCGAGACCCCGGACGCGGGGGGCCGCGGAGAGAAGCGGCCGGGCAAGGGCGCGGGAGGCTCTCAGGGCAACGGCCAAGGGGGTTCTGGTGGAGACAACTCCTCCGGCCTGCAGGCTCCAGAGGGCTCGGACACCTCCTCGGGAGAAGGGTCCGGAGAAGGCGGCTCGGACGGTGGGTTCGCGCTCCCGCCCGAGGGAAGCTATGGCTACTCCCAGGAAGGCTATGAAGAGTTCTGCCAGGGTCAGGCGTGTGACCGAACCCCGCTCCCGAACACTCAGCGCGTTGACATCGACCACGGGGAGCGCTCTGGATCAACGGCCATGCTGACGAGCGTGGCACACCAATCCAGTCGCACGACCAACACGACGGACTATCGCGTCACCGATGGCCTCGTCGAGATCACCCGCCTCGCGGTCGAGGTCAACTACAACGGGTTCCGCTACGCAGAGACCTATGAGCCCCAACCTCCGATCCACGCCCTCGAGCTCCCATTGCGCGCCGGCGCGCGCTGGAGCGGAAGCTGGGATGCTCAGGTGTACGGCAACTACGCGTTCCACGTCCAAGCCAGAGAATCCATCCAAGCTGCGGGTCGGACGTTCGACGCCTTCAGGATCAGAACCGATGTCGATCTCCACGGGGAGCTCGAGGGCTTCGTCAAAGCGACGATCTGGATCGACCCCGAGACCGGAGGGATCCTCAAGTCTGAGTCGCTGACCCATACCAAGTCAGCCCTCGGAACCTACGAAGCCCTGGTCAACATCACACTCACTTCCACCCCGTGATGCGGGAGTACCTGAGACACAACTGGCTCGGCGTCGTATTGGGAGGCGCCCTGATCTTCACCGCGCTGTTCATCGTCGACGTCGACGACACGACCGACGACATCTCTGCGCAACGACAGATCGTCGCCGATCAGCGCGACCTGCTGATCGAGCAGAAACAGATCATCGAAGAGCAGCTCGAGACCGCTCAACACCAAGAGGAGCTTCTCTCCAGCAGCATCGAGATACAACTGCGCGCGCTCGATGTGATGCGTCTCATGAGGGAGACGACTCTCGATCTGTTGGAGTCGACCCGCGACGTCTCGGATAGGAGCGAGGCGCTGTTCGACCTAACCGAGTCGCTGCATGCACTCATCGCGGAGATCGAGGCCGATGTCCAGAAGATCAAAGAAGACGTCCACGACATCAACCGTAAGACACCGGAGTCAGAACCGGACCGCTGAGGGACGAGCTACCAGGGCGTAGTCCTCGGGGCGGTCTTGTGTCCTCGATTCCCCTCCGGCGACGATTTGAGGGATGCTATGTCCATGGCGCGCGACCTGACTGTCGTACTCCCCGACCGCCCTGGCGCTCTCGCCGAGTTGGCGGAGGCGTTCGCCGAGGCCGGCATCGGTCTGTTGAGCGCCTGCGGTTACAGAGCCCGGCCGGGCGAGACGTGGGGGATCCTGCACGTCCTCGTCGAGGACGGCGATGCCGCGATCAAGGTTGCGGAAGAAGCGGGCTTTCAGATCTCGGCGTCACAAGAGGTGCTCCTGATCGACGTCGAGGATCGCCTCGGGGCTCTCGCGGAGATCGCCCGCAAACTGTCAGACGACGGAACCAACGTCGACCTCCTCTACCTCACCCCTCGGATGCAGCTCGTGGTGGGGACCGATGATCTAAAAGAAGGCCGCGAGGGAGTCAAGACCGTGGACGCGCGTTACCCCTAACCCTTCGTTCTGCGCGCGAACGAGACCGAGTATGCATCCGATCGGGCGTGAAGTATCGGATCGTCGGAGCGCTCGATGCCGTCGATGACGCGGCCGGGATCGAAGATCATGCCGTCGCACGAGTCCGCCGCGTGCTCTCTCAGCGTCATCGTGCCTGCGCGCACCACCTCCCTCTCCTCGGGCCACGGCGTCGTCGGGTCATTCGGGTCGTCGCCTTCCGCGGCGATCTGAAGCTCGAGCTCGAACGAAACAGAACCTCCCTCCAAGCGCCGGACAAGCTCATCGTGGAGATAGCTCTTGCCGAGAGCGCGGGTCTCCTCGTCCGTCAGGCCCGGAGGCGTCGATTCCGGCACCCACTTGTAGCGGACGAAGCGGCTCGTCCCGTCGGGAGCCGACATGCGGAACGCATGGATGCCGTTGAACGTGCACGCCGCGAAGCTAGCGGGCGACATCGAGAACATGAGGAAGCCCATCGCGAGCTGAGCCTCAGGGTGGGTGTCGACGAAGGCAGCGACGCGCGCCAGATCGGGCTTGCCGGTCTCAGGGTCCAGTTGTTGTGCGGTCAGGAACTCCAGGAAGTCGTCCGGCGTCTTGACGAAGAAGACGGGAAGTGTGAGGGACACGATGTCCGTCGTCGACCCGTCGGGTAGATGGAACTTGACCGCCATGCCCCGCTCGTCGCGCGCTCCGTCTGCCCTCGTGGGCTTACCCGAGCCGCTCGAGAACCGCACCGTGACAGCGACGTCCTCGCCTTGGAGGTGAGGTGCGATACAGACCGCCGCGGCCTCGCGGGTCGCTTTGAAACTGCCTCGACAACATGCGCCCTTGGCATGCACCGCGCGGAAACCTGAGTGCGTCCCGTGGATCGAGTTCATCATGTCGACGATCCGCTCGGCGAGCTCCGTCATCGTCAGCCGCTGCGCGACGCGAGCGTCACGGTGTTCCGCAGAAGCATCGCTATCGTCATCGGCCCGACGCCACCTGGCACGGGGGTGATCGCAGAGGCGACTTCTTTGGCCGCCTCGAAGTCGACGTCACCCACGAGACCCGCGTCAGTCCGGTTGATCCCCACGTCGATGACGACCGCGCCCGGCTTGATCATCGGGCCCGTGATCGCATGAGCCCTACCGATCGCCGCGATCAGGATGTCAGCGCGGACCGTGTGCTCCATGAGGTCCTTGGTGCCGGTGTGGCACACGGTGACGGTTGCGTTCGCGCCCGGGCCCTTCTGCATCAGGAGAGCGGCAACTGGCTTACCGACGATGTTCGAGCGTCCGGCAACAACAACTTCGGCTCCAGAGGTCTCGACGTTAGCCCGCAGTAGCAGCTCCTGGATCCCTGCCGGTGTAGCGGGCGCGACGAGCGCATTTCCCGAAAGCAACCGCCCCATGTTGCAGGGGTGGAACCCATCCGCGTCCTTGTGCGGGGCAACTGCGTCGAGGACCACGTCCTCATCGATGTGCTCGGGGAGGGGAAGTTGCACAAGGATCCCGTGGACCGCGGGGTCATCTCGGAGTTTCGCCAGGAGCTCGAGCAGCTCTTCCTGCGGGGTGCTCGCGGGGAGGTCGTGGTCCCATGAGCTGATGCCCGCCTCGGCGCATGCCTTTCGCTTCGACCTCACATAGACCTCTGACGCTGGATCGTCTCCCACAAGGACGGTGGCTAAGCCGGGGACGATGTCACGCGCCGCAAGCTCTTTGACCGAGGCCGCGACTTCCAGCCGGATCTCCGCCGCGATCGCCTTGCCGTCGATGATCCGTGCGCTCATTCGCCCTCCCTCTCTCTTCTCCGGGCAGATCGGTGCTGGCATCCTAGAAGCAGGAAGCAGAACGAGGGCAAGGACGTTGAGCAACGACATGAGCGAGCACACCGTGATCCCCGAAACGCGGCCTTCTACCCCTCCGCAGCCGGCGGCCGAGGGGACGGAGGGCCGCGGGCCGAAGCTGCTCGCTCCCTTCGCGATCAGGGACTTCCGGTTGCTGTGGACGGCCATGACGGTCTCGCTCCTAGGCGACGGGATCTACATGGTCGCCCTCGCGTGGGAGGTCTACCGGTTGTCCAACACGCCCACCGCACTCTCGGTCGTGAGCGTCGCGTGGAGCCTCCCGATGGTCCTGTGCCTGCTCGCGGGCGGTGTTCTGAGTGACCGTTTCGACCGCCGCAAGGTGATGATCACCGCCGATGTTCTGCGCGGCGTCGCGATCGCCGGCATGGGGGTGCTGTCCGTCACGGGAGCGATCGAACTGTGGCACATCGTCGTGCTCGCGATCGTCTACGGCGTCGGTCAGGCCTTGTTCGGGCCCGCGTTCGGAGCCATCGTTCCCGACATCGTTCCTCCCGGGCAACTCATCCAAGCAAACTCCGTCGACAGCTTCGCCCGACCGTTCGGAGAGAGGCTCGCGGGCCCTGCGATCGGGGGCTTCCTGATCGGGGGGCTAGCGGGGGGCGAAGCCGGACCCGCGTTCCTGATCGACGCCGCGACCTTCGCCTTCTCGGCCGTCATCCTCACCATGATCCGGACGCGCCCGCGCCACGACCTCGGCGAGCGAGGTTCGGCCTTCGCCGACGTCGCCGAAGGTTTCAGGTTCGTTCGCGCCCACACATGGTTGTGGGGAACGCTTCTATCGGCAAGTCTTACCTTGCTCTTCGTGATCGGTCCGTTCCAGGTTCTGCTTCCCTACCTCATCAAGAACAAGCTCGGCGGTGGGGCAGGAGACATCGGCCTCGTCTACGCGGCCGGCGGTGTCGGTGCGATCTGTGGCGCGATCTTCATGGGTCGCCGCCCACTTCCCAGACGTCACATCACATTCATGTACGTAGGTTGGGGCGGGGGGATGCTGCTTCTCATGCCGTATGCCTGGATCACGGAGGTGTGGCAAGCGATGGCGCTCGAATTCGGCGCGTGGGCCCTGTTCACCACCGGGCTGGTGGTCTGGATGACGTTGATGCACACGCGCGTTCCGTCGGAGCTGCTCGGACGTGTGACGAGCCTCGACTGGCTGGTATCGATCGGGCTCATCCCTGTCTCGTTCGCCCTAACCGGCCCTGTCAGTGAGGCGATCGGTGTGGAGATGGTCTTCATCGCGTCCGGCATCCTCGGCGCCGCTGCGACGTTCGGTTTCCTCCTGCTGCCCGGGATCAGGGACACCGAGAAGGGCACCTCTGCTAGTGCCTGAAGTGGCGCCGCCCCGTGAACAGCATGGGTATCCCGTGCTCGTCGGCGGCAGCGATGACCTCTTCGTCGCGCACCGATCCCCCCGGCTGGATGACGGCGCGTGCACCGGCGGCGACCGCGGCGTCGAGCCCATCACGGAACGGGAAGAACGCATCTGAGGCGCACACGGTTCCCTGGGCGCGGTCGCCGGCGCGCCGAGCCGCCAACTCGGTGGACTCGACGCGACTCATCTGTCCGGCGCCGACGCCGACGGCCGTGAGGTCCTTCGCCAGGACGATCGCGTTGGATTTCACGTGCTTGGCGACAACCCACGCGAAACGCAGGTCACGCAGTTGCTCATCGGTCGGCTGCGCCTTCGTTACGACGCTCGCGTCCATCGCGTCGTCGCGTGGGTCCGCTGATTGCACGAGTAGGCCGCCGGCGATCTTCCTGACGTCGTAGTCAAGTACCGGCGCGTCCGGTGCACGCAGGATCCGGAGGTTCTTCTTGCCCTCCAAGACGGCCAGCGCAGCGTCGTCGTAGTCGGGGGCGATCACCACCTCGGTGAAGATCTCGGCGATGGCGCTCGCAGTAGCCTCGTCACACGCCTGGTTCAGGGCGACGATCCCGCCGAACGCCGACGTCGTGTCGCACTCGAAGGCCTTTCGGTACGCGTCTACAAGGGAGCCTCCGATCGCAACGCCACAGGGGTTCGAGTGCTTGATGATCGCCGCGGCGGGACCATCGAGCTCGACCACAAGACGCCACGCCGCGTCCGTATCGAGCAGGTTGTTATAAGAGAGCTCCTTCCCACCGAGCTGCTCCGTCGCGGCCAAGCCCGAGCTCGATCCGGCGCTGCGATAGAACGCCGCCGACTGATGGGGGTTCTCGCCGTAGCGCAGCTCCTGCACCTTTTCACCAGCGAAGAAGATACGGTCCGGCCACCGCTCACCGCCCGAGAAATAACGTGCGATCGCCGCGTCGTAGGCGGCGGTGTGCTGGAACGCCTCGAGCGCGAGCTCCCGGCGCGTCTCGAAGGACACCTCACCGCGTTCCGTCAGCTCTTTCAGGATGCTGTCGTAACGATCTGGATTCACGACAACCGTGACCGAATGCCAGTTCTTCGCGGCCGCACGCACCATCGCGGGGCCCCCGATATCGATCTGCTCGATCGCGTCCTCTTCCTTCACGCTCGGATGCTCGATCGTGCGCTCGAATGGATAGAGGTTGCACACGACGAGATCGATCGGGGTGATGCCCTGGGATGCAAGCTGTTCCATGTGCTCGGGCTTCGAGCGGTCGGCCAGTATCCCTCCGTGGATGTGCGGGTGAAGGGTCTTGACCCGACCCCCGAGGATCTCCGGCGCGCCGGTCACATCGGCAACCTTTGTTACGGGCAAGCCTGCATCGGCGAGCTCCGCCGCCGTCCCACCGCTCGAGATGATGTCGACACCCACCTCGACAAGCCCGCGCGCGAACTCGATGATCCCGCCCTTGTCCGAGACACTGATGAGTGCGCGCCCGATGGTCACGGCCGCATCCTATCGACCGTCATCGATCGTGACCCTGCCACCCTCCATATGTACACGCCCAAGAAGCAGCATCTTGCAGACGGCCGGCAATAGTCGGTGCTCGACCTCCTTGATCTTCTCGTGGAGAGATTCGACGGTGTCGCCGGGGACGATCGCCACGGCCTCCTGGGCGATGATCGGACCGTGGTCGACCTCGTAGTCGACGAAGTGGATGGTCGACCCCGTCTCCTTCACGCCGGCTTCGAGCGCGTCGCGCACGCCGTGTGCTCCGGGAAAGGCCGGCAACAGTGAGGGATGGAGGTTGATCAGTCTGTCGTCGAATGCATCGATGAAACGCGGCGGGAGGATCCTCATGAATCCCGCGGAGACCACGAGGTCAGGACGCCGGGAGACGATCTCGTCGCGCAGCGCATCCCCCCACTCGTCGCGCGACGCGAACCCCTTCGGCTCGAGCAGCAAAGTTTCGATCCCGACGCGCTCCGCAGCCTCCAATCCCGTACAGGCACGGTCGGCAGCCACCAGCACGACCTCGCCGGGGACGGACCCCTCCTCGCACGCCGCCACCAAGGCCGACATGTTCGAGCCCGTCCCCGAGATCAGCACCACGATCCGGCCGCTCACATCCACCCCCTCAGCGCTCGCTCCGCCGTGTCCGTGGCACTCTACGTACCATGCACGTCTGGGAGGAGCCGGTCCGAGGGGGCTACATGGAGCCCGGCCTGCTCGCCCTCCCCGGGATCGAGCAGATGCGAACGTTCCTGAGACGCACCGGTCCCATCCCACCGCTGGCTTATCTGACCGGGTGCAGGCCGACGGAGTTCACGATGGGCGGTGCGACTTTCGTGATGCCATCCACGGGTTGGCTCCAGTCGCCGGTGGGCCTCATAACGGGTGGCGTCCTGGCCGTCCCCGGAGACGGCGCCCTCGGGTGTGCCATCAACACCGGACTGCCCGCAGGGACGACGTACACGACATCCGAGATCTCGATGAGCTTCCTCCGGCCCGCATCGGTCGACAGCAAGCTCTTCATCGCGCGCGGCAAGCTCATCCACGGCGGGCGCTCGCTTGCCCTTTCGGAAGCCACGATCGAAGACGGCGAGGGGCGCCTCCTTGCTCATTCGACCTCCAGATGCTTCGTCTTCCCCCCGATGGAATCTCTCCCCGAGCTTCCCGACCTCCAGCCGTGGGAGGAGCCCGAGTACGAGACGCCTCCACCCTTCGAGCGTCCACCTGTGGGCGAAACGCTCGACCAAGAGGTGTTCGACAAGATGAGCGGTCTCGAGGTCATGAAGGCGTTGATCGACGGTGAGCTCGCCGCTCCTCCGATCTACCACCTCACGGGACTACACCCGACTGAAGCCGCAGACGGAACCTGCACCTTCACGCTGCACGCGAGCCCATGGCTGACAAGCCCCGTCGGCACGGTTCAAGGGGGCTTCTTACTGATGCTTGCCGACGTAGCTCTCGCCAGCGCGGTGCAGACCACCGTTCCCCCAGGTACGGCGTACGCGACGGTAGACATCAAGGTGAACTACTTGAGGCCGGCGTACGGGGATGGCAGCGAGCTTCTCGCTCATGCGATCGTCGTGCACCGCGGGCGCAACCTCGCAGTTGCACGCGCTGAAGTGGTGAACGCAGCCGGCAAAGTCGTCTGCCTTGCTACGGGCACCAGCCACATATTGTCCGGACGAAACTGGGCATACGAGGAACGCGCTTAAGCGTTCGCCTTCGCGGCCCATTCCTCGAGGCGCGCGACCTGCTCGGGTCGCAGACTGGGGCGGATCTCCTTCGTGGCCTGCTTGAAATGAGCCGCTGTGATCTGAGGGGCGTGGATGTCTTCACGCATCGCGATCATCGCGGCAGTCCGCGCGAGCGCTTCCAGGTCCGCCGATGAATAGCCTTCACACGACTCGCCGACAACGGCAGGGTCGAAATCAGGAGCGCACGGCATCTTCCTCGTGACGGCCGTCAGGATCGCGGAGCGCGCCTCCGCGTCGGGCGGCGGTACATAGATCGAGCGTTCGAGCCTGCCGGGTCGCATCAACGCAGGATCGACGAGCTCGGGACGGTTCGTAGCGGCAAGGATGAAGACCCCGCGCAGCTCCTCGACTCCGTCCAACTCAGTAAGGAGCTGAGCGACGACGCGGTCCGTCGTACCGGAATCGCTCGACTGGCCGCGCACTGGTGCAAGGGCATCGACCTCGTCGAAGAACACTATCGACGGCGACGCGTTACGCGCACGCCGGAACAGCTCGCGCACGGCGCGTTCGGACTCGCCCACCCATTTGGACAACAGCTCCGCTCCCTTGACGGAGAGGAAGTTCGCCTCAGCCGAATTCGCGATCGCCTTTACCAGAAACGTCTTGCCGCAGCCGGGGGGTCCGTACAACAAGACTCCGCGCGGCGGATCGACGCCCAGGCGCTCGAATGAGTCTGGATATTTCAGCGGCCAGACGATCGCTTCGTTGAGCGCGTCCTTGGTCTCGGTCATGTCGCCGACGTCCTCGAGGCGTACGTCGGCGACCTCGATGGTCGCTCCTTCCATCGAGCTCGGCTTCACGACCTCCAGGGCGGTATGGAAATCCGCCATCGTCACGACGAGCTGCCCGCTTGAGTCCCCACCCTGCGCTACGCGTGCGGCCGAGCTCAGTGCGGCCTCTCGGCAGAGAGCGAGCAGGTCGGCGGCGACGAAACCGGGGGTCCGCGCTGCCACCTCGCCGAGATTCACGTCGGGCGCCATCGGCAAAGAGCGAGCGTGCACCTCGAGGATCCGAGCCCGGATCTCCTTGCGAGGCATCGGAAGCTCGATCTCCAGATCGAGCAGACCCGGGCGGCGCAGATCCTGGCTCGTTCCTTCAGGGTGCGCCGTGGTGCACACGATCGACACGAGCCCGCGTTTCGCCGCTCCGGCGATGACCTCGAGGAGGACACTGAGCAAAGCCCCCGGCTCCTCGCGCGGGGCGAGCGAGTCGACGTCCTCTATCAGGATCACAGCAGGCGTCGCCGCTTCGGCGCGTGCAAGTACCCCGATGAGCTCGGATGCCGCGTCGTCGACCGTCTTACGAGCGAGCGAGGGACCCCAGATGTGGAACAAGGTCGCGCCGACCGCGTACGCGACGGCCTTGACCATCGCGACTTTGCCCGAACCGGGAGGTCCGGTGACGAGGACCCCGAGTATCGCCGTTGCTCCAAGACGCTCGACGAGGTCCTTGTGATGGAAGCCGAGCTCGAGGGATTCCTTCAGAGCCTTGATCTGATCTTCGAGTCCGGGGAGATCGTGTAATGCCGGTGGAGCATCGGGCCTGACGCCCAGCGGAGTGCCGCTGCTCAAGCTGGCCGCGTTCTCCCAATTGAAGACCGTCTCCATGTTCACGCGGACCAGACCCGAAGGTGATGTCGAGGCGACCTCGAGGACGGCGGTCTTCCATTCGTCACCCCAGGCCGCGTTGAAAGACAAGATGACAGCCTCGACCTCGATGTGCGACAGCGAAGCACCCGGGCGGTAGAAATCTTGCGGGAGAAGACTGACCCGATCGCCTGGCGACAGGATCTTGCCGAGCATCGCGAAGCGAACGGCTTCGGGATCGAGCCCGGACTTGCCCTTCGGCAAACCGCTCAGCGTGACCGACGCGGCCGGCAGTTCGGAGAACCGGCGTACTTGGACGGCGTCGCCGGGCTTGACACCCGCGTTCAGACAAGTGATGTCGTCGAGAAGGATCGCGCCCTGACCGACATCGGGGGTGGCAGCAGCGGCGAGCGCACCAGTCGTCCTCTGACCCTTGAGCTCGAGGGCTTCCCAGGGTTTGACGCCGAGCATCTCGAGCACCATGGGATGCAGCCGCACCACGCCCCGCCGTGCATCTACGCCCGACCTATTGACCTGGACGGTGAGGGGAACCGGTGGAAGCGGAGGCGGCGTGCCCATAGGTCAGGCGGTGAGAGCTTCGGCCAGCATCTTCACGTGCTTGGGATACCTGTACGTCAATCCCGAGTGTGTTCCGTCGAAGAGCTCGTAGTTGCACTCGATGCCCATCTCCTCCACGGCATCGGCGAACGCACGAGCTCCGAGCTCGAGGAACCACTCGTCCGAGCGACCGCCGTCTACGTGGATGAGCTTCATCGACCGCAGATCGTCGGCGTGCTTCGCGGCGAGGCGCACCGGGTCCCATCCGAGCCACTGCTCCCAGATCTCAGGGATCAGCTTGCCGGAACCAACGTCGAAGGGCAGCAGAGCCGATCCGGGGTTAGCCGGATCAGGGGAGTAACACGCGGCCATCGCGTAATCGTTCATCGGCCCGAACCGATCGGTGTCGACGTGATCGCCGGACCGGAAGCGCTCCCAGAAGACCTCATAAGAGCCTTCGAACTTGTCGCGCAGCATCCTCACCGTCTCGCGGAACCCGGGGAGGTAGCAGACCTCGAAGAGCGCGTCACCCGCGGAGGACGCGAGGGCGCCAAAAACATCTGGTCGCAGCATCGGGACGACCATCGCGCCGTACCCCCCGCTCGAGTGCCCGGTGAGACCGCGGGCGTCACGGCTCGGTGTAGTCGGGTAATGGGCATCGATCCAGGGCACGACCTCGTCACACAGGTAGTCCATGTATGGACCGGTCGCGATCGAGTTGATGAACTGCGACCCTCCATACGACGTCCACGCGTCCACGAACACAACGAGACAAGGCGGACAGTCCCCACCAGAGATCGCGCTGTCGATCCGCTCCACGATATTGGGCTCGAAGGCGCGACGGTTGAGCCACATGTCGAGCTGGCCCGTAAGCCCTTGGATGAGATACACGGTTGGAAGCGCGCCGGATGCTCCCTTGGGCACGTAGATGTACAGCGGCCTGCGCTCGGGATCCCCGAGTGGATTGCCGGCAAGGAGCTCTGACTCCACGACGACCCGATCAAGAGTGCCTTTGAGCGGTCGATCCCACGGCGCGCCCGGAAGCCCTTCGACCTGCGTGAGCGCCATTACGCTCCGCGGATCTCGGCGACGATCTCGGCGACCTCCGTCGGGTTCGTCCCGACTCGGATGCCGGCCGCCTCGAGTGCCTCCTTCTTGGCCTGAGCCGTTCCCTTGGACCCAGACACGATCGCGCCTGCGTGGCCCATCCTCTTGCCCGGGGGCGCTGTGAAACCGGCGATGTATGCGACGACGGGCTTGGTCATGTTGTCTTTGACCCACGCGGCTGCGCGCTCCTCGGCGTCACCGCCGATCTCTCCCACGAGCACTACGAGCTCGGTCTCGTCGTCGGCCTGGAAGCGCTGCAGGATGTCGATGAAGTCCGAACCCGGGATCGGATCCCCCCCGATCCCAACGCACGTCGATTGCCCGATCCCGCGCTGCGTGAGCTCGTGCACGATCTGATACGTGAGCGTGCCCGAACGGCACACGAGCCCGACGGGCCCAGGAGTACATATCTCCCCCGGCGTGATCCCGACGTTCGCCTTCCCGGGTGAGATGACGCCAGGACAGTTCGGTCCGATGAGGGCGACATCGCGCCCCGATCGCCGGATATACGGAACGGTGCGCGCCATATCCATCGCAGGGATGCCTTCGGTGATCGCGATGATGACGTCGATGCCCGCGTCGTGCGACTCGAGGATCGCATCCGCAGCGAATCGAGGCGGCACGAACACCATCGACGTGTTGGCTCCCGTCGCGTCAACGGCCTCACGAACGGTGTCGAACACCGGAACGCCGTCGACGTCGGCCCCGCCCTTGCCCGGCGTGACACCCGCAACGAGCTTCGTGCCGTAGTCCTTGTTGCGACCTGCATGGAAGGAGCCCTCGCGCCCGGTCAAACCTTGGACGACCAGTCGCGTGTCGTTATCGATGAGGATCGACATCAGGCGCCACCTCCCGCCGGCGCGTGGGCGAGCTCGACGGCCATCTTGGCCGCTCCGAGCATCGTGTCGGCCGATTTGAGCATCGGATGTGGCGCTTCTGCGAGCATCTTGCGACCCTGTTCCGCGTTCGTGCCATCGAGTCGAACGACGATCGGCACCTTCACGTCGAGGCGGCCGAGCGCGTCGATGATGCCCTCCGCGACGAGGTCGCAGCGCGTGATGCCACCGAAGATGTTGATTAGGACGCTCTTTACCTCTGGGTTCGACATGATCACCTCGAGCGCGTTGGACAGCAGCTCTGCCCCTGCGCCGCCGCCAACATCCAGGAAGTTGGCTGCGCTGCCGCCGGCGGCCTTCACCACGTCGAGGGTCGACATCACGAGCCCGGCTCCGTTACCGATGATCCCGACATCACCGTCGAGCTTGATGAAGTTGAGGCCCTTCTCCTTCGCGACGCGCTCTTGCTCGGGAATCTCGTGAGCCGACTTCAGCTCTTCGAAGTTGGGGTGCCGGTACGCCGCGGAATCGTCGAGGCTGACCTTCCCGTCGAGCGCCATCACCCGTCCCCCGCCGGTGAGGATCAGAGGGTTGACCTCGACCAGGGTCGCATCCGATGCGACGAACGCGCGGTAGAGCTTGGGAAGGATCTGGATCGCCTCGGCGCGTGCGGCCTCGTCGATGCCCGAGCCGTAGGCGAGCTCACGGGCGTGGAAATCCGACATACCCAAGAGTGGGTCGATGTGGACCATGGCGATCGCCTTGGGATCGGTCTCGGCGACCTCCTCGATGTTCATCCCGCCTTTGGCGCTCATCATGCCCATGAAGTTGCGGTTGGACCTATCCACCAGGAACGCGCAGTAGTACTGGGCACCGTCGGCATTGCCGATCGTCGACTCAGCGATATCCGCGTTGCGCTCGATGAGAACGCGCTTGACGGTATGGAACACCCCCTTGGCCCCCTGGTCGGGAATCTTCATGCCCAGGATCTGCGACGCGACGTCACGGGCTTCCTCGGGGGACGAGGCGGGCTTGATGCCCCCCGCCTTCCCCCTGCCGCCCGTCTGCACCTGGGCCTTGACCTGAACGTGGCCTCCCAGCCCCGATGCTGCCTCCGCGGCCTCCTCGGGGGTCGCCGCTACTCGACCCTCGGGGACCGGCACTTCGAACTTCCGCAAGAGCTCCTTGGCCTGGAACTCGAATAGGTCCACGCGATCTCCTATCTAGTGGTGCCGGCGGCGGTGCCGATGTTCTCGTTGACCCACTCCACGATGACCTGTGTCGAGGTGCCCGGCGTGAAGATCTCGGCGATGCCCGCCTCTTTCAGCTTGGGGATGTCGCTTTCGGGGATGATGCCGCCGCCGAAGACCTTGATCTCGGATCCGCCCTGCTCGGCAAGGAGCTCCACGACCTTGGGGTAGAGGGTCATGTGCGCGCCCGAGAGGCACGAGAGCCCGACCGCGTCGACATCCTCCTGGATCGCAGCCGCCGCGATCTGCTCGGGGGTCTGATGCAGCCCGGTGTAGATGACTTCCATCCCCGCGTCGCGCAGGGCGCGCGCCACTACTTTGATCCCTCGATCGTGCCCGTCCAATCCCGGCTTCGCGACGAGGATGCGGGGCCTACCTATAGCGATCTTGAAACCCCCCACTAGATGTCAACTCGATATAGCGTTTCGAGTCACCGACTGGCATATAAGGGATCGAACCGGCCGGACGTTCCCAGACCGTGTTCCGGCGCAGATTAGCAGTAATCAGGGGGCGAACTCCGTGGACGAGGGCGAGCGGATGGAAGCGAGCGCGAGCCTCGCGGACGCCGGAACGTGGCATCCCTTCGACGGCGATCTCGTGGGAGGAGACCCCCTCGGCTGGGCCGGTTATCCGGATGCGGTGGAAGCCGCACGGGACGCCACCGGCGTCACCGAATCGGTGCTCGCCGGCAACGCTGCGATAGGCGGCACACGGGTGGAGCTTGCCGAATTCGACTTCCGCTTCCTGGGTGGCAGCATGGGCGAGGCCACCGGGGAGCGTCTGGCGCGTGCGATCGAGCGTGCGGCGCGGCGGCGGGTTCCCTTCGTGCTGCGCACCGCTACCGGGGGTGCGCGCATGCAGGAAGGGATGATGGCTCTGGTTCAGATGCCGAAACTCGCCGCTGCGCGAGCGACACTTGCGGCCGCGACCCAGCCCTTCGTCGTGGTGCTCGCCAACCCCACGACAGGAGGGGTACTCGCGGGGCTCGCTGCTCTCGCCGATGTCACCATCGCCGAAGAGGGAGCCACGGTGGGGTTCGCTGGTCCGCGCGTGGCGGAGCGAGCGACCGGGCAACCGCTCACGGGGGCATCGCACACCGCTATGACTGCGTTGCGCTCGGGGCTCGTCGATGTCGTCGCCGCGCCCGGCGACGTCGCGGCCGCGGTCGCCAAGGTCCTGCGGATCCTGACCGACGAAGCCCTCCCGGGCGTGCTGCCGGCATCGGAACCGATCGAACCTGTCTATGTCACCCCCTCAACCGTGGATGCATGGGAGGCGGTCGAGGCGGCGCGCTCCGAGGAGCGTCCGACCGCGCCGCGGCTGGTGGCGGAAGCGGCCGACACGCTGTTCGAGCTCCGGGGTGACCGCGCAGGCGATGACGATCCCGCGTGCCGCGCGGCCCTGGCGCACATCGCCGGACGACGAGCCCTCGTGCTCGCGCTCGACCGGAGACATGCCCCCGGAGCCGGTGCATATCGGAAGGCACGCCGCGCTCTGGAGGTCGCGGGGCGCCTCCATCTGCCCGTCCTGACCCTCGTCGACACGAAAGGCGCCGATCCATCCTCGGTGTCGGAGAACGCCGGAGTTGCATGGGCGATCGGACAGCTCTTCGAGCAGATGCTGAACTTCGAAGGCCCAACGATCTCGATAATCACCGGAGAGGGCGGCAGCGGTGGAGCCCTCGCGTTCGCGACGGCAGACGTACTGCTCGCTCAGGAGGGAGCCGTCTTCTCGGTGATCGGTCCTGAACTCGCCGCAGAGATCCTGTGGAAGGACTCCGCCCGCGCTTCCGAAGCAGCCGCGCTGCTGAAACTGACAGCGGCCGACCTCACGAACCTGGGCATCATCGACGCCGCTCTGCCCGACCCACCGACCGGGCCCGTGGTCCGTCGGGCGTTCGCCTATCATCTGCGCCGCCTCGAAACCACGGTCGAGGATGGGGGGCGAGCCGAGGCCCGAAGGAAGAGGTGGAGGGGACATGGCTAACGCAAAGAACGAGAAGCGGGCCCGCAAGAAGGAGCATCGCGACGCCGAGTTGCTGCGGCGCCAAGCCGAGGCCCGTCGGCGCGCTCTGACCAGGACGGCCGTCGTCGTCGGGGTCCTGGTGATCTTGGTGTTCGCGTTCGTGTCACGGGACTCCGATGACGCCGACACCGACGACGCGAACGCAACCGCAAGCCCCACCGCATCCGCTTCCGAGGCCGCGCCGGGCGAGGTCGCTTGCGGGGGTGAGGAACCGCCCGAGGCGAAGCCGAAGCAGTACAAGCAGCCGAAGAACGTCCTCGAAGTCGGCGTCGACTACGAGGCCGTGTTCAAGACCTCCTGCGGTGACATCCGTGTCGACCTGCTGGAGAAGGAGACCCCGGCGACGGTCAACAACTTCGTGTTCCTCGCGCAAGAGGGCTTCTACGACGGCACGATCTGGCACCGCGTCGAGCAGAACTTCGTCATCCAGGGAGGCGACCCGGACGGTCTCAACGGGCAACCGCCCGATGGTCCCGGCTACACGATCCCGGACGAGTTCCCGAAGAAGGCTAACGAGTACGTCTACGGCGTGCTCGCGATGGCGAACAACGGCCAGCCCAACTCAGGTGGCAGCCAGTTCTTCATCGTCGTTCACGAACCGCCCGACCCCGCAGGTCTGCAGCCGGCGTACTCGATCTTCGGCAGCGTCGACGAGTCGTCCTACGAAGTCGTCGATGCGATCGCGAAACTAGAGACGAACGTCGGCGCAACCGACCCCGCTGAGGCCGTCAAGCCGATCACCCCGGTCTACATCGAGTCGATAGAGATCATCGCCAACCGCTAGCTATATCGGTCCTCAGGTCAGGGGCGGGGGTGAACTAGTTGTGGTACGGGTGTTCGGGGGTTTCGCAGGTCAGGGATTCGGCACCCATGATGATGTACTGGCCGATGCAGCCTTGTGATGCGGGGAAGCTCAGGTCGTAGCCGTCGACGTGATGGCTGGTGAGCGGGTCGACGCAGCCGAGCGTTCCGTTCTGCTCCCACACGGCTATCCCCGGCTTCTGGCACTTCTTGTCGGGGATCTTCACCTGGAGGCCGGTTAGCTCGAGATCCGGTTGTTTCTGACCGATCAGGGTCGCCATCTCGTTGATGACGCCTGAGAGCTCTTCGACGCGCGCCTCTAGGTCTTCGACGCGGCTCTGAGGCGCGCACGCGCCGAGCGCGAGAGCAAGCAGTGCCACCATGACGGTCTTCTTCACCGGAGCCTCCGTTCTGAACGACTATCGATCGTGAACTTTCAATGTACCGGGGGAGCCATCGTTACCCGTATCCGAGCCGGCGGTACGGTGTTGCGATGGTTCATCCGGAGCTCCACCCGGCGCTCAAACCGATCGCATGGCTGCTCGGTACGTGGACGGGCGAAGGCCGCGGCAGCTACCCGACGATCTCTCCGTTCACCTATGCGGAAGAGACGAGGTTCTGGCACATGGGTCGCCCTCTCCTCGCATACAGCCAGCGCACGTGGAACCCGGAGACCGGCACGGCGATGCACTCGGAGATGGGGTTCTGGCGAGTCACCCAGATCGGCATCGAGCTCGTCCTCGCGCATACCTTCGGCATCGTCGAGATCCAGGAGGGTCAGATCGAACGAGATCGGATCGTCACACGCAGCCGGGACCTCGTCTCATCGGGTACAGCCAAGACGGTGCAAGAGCTCAACCGCACTTACGAGCTCATGGGGGGGCGGCTCAACTACTACATCCAGATGGCCGCGGCCGAGCAGAAGCTGCAGGGCCACCTCGAGGCTTCGCTGCAGAAGGGCTGACCTACCTCACGTAGACCTGGCGCGACACCGACGGGACAAGAGATGTCCCAGCGGGGACCTGATCGGACGACATGCCGGGGATCGAGCTCAGGACGTCGGCGGAAGGGCTCGCGGCGTTGCTCCCGTCATTCCGATTTACAAAGAGCATGTAAGGGCCCGGCGGTACAACGTTCCCGTGGGGAGGCGCCGCGACGGTCAGGGTGTTGCCACTTCGTCGCAGGACACGCAACTCGACCGTCCTCTGATCAGCGTCGAGGAGGTGCGTGATAGATGGATTACGCACCAGGACGACGCTGGCGATGTCCGCCGCCGGCCCGGCCACGCGGACTTGGATCGTCCCCCCGTAGCCGATGCGACGCGGCGCGGCAACGATGCGCGGACGGGGGCCTCGGAACAGGTATGGGGGGCTGTAGATCTCGAAGCTGGGGTCGCGCCCGTCGTTCGGGGTGAAGCCGCCCGGGATCGTGAACGGGATCCCGTACAGCGTCGTGATGGGCGCGTGTCCACCGACAAGGACGCGCCCGTCGGGGAGAAGCGCAGCGGTGTTGTGGTAACTCCGGAACTGCAGTGACTCGGCCAGCGGTCGCCACTCCTCGGTCGCCGGATCGAACAACTCCGCCCGATTCGTCGGGAAGCCCGTGCCCGGTGCCACGACCTCGTCGCGGTCTGCGCCCGAGAAGGCGAGTACCTCTCCCGTCGGCAACCCGACTCCCGTGGAGTACCAACGAGGTTCGTTCATCGCGCCCGTCTCACGCACCGTGAGGTCGATGCCTTCCGTCGTGTCGACGGTTGCGATCGCGCTGAAGGGTGTTGCGAGGTAAGCCCCTGGAGTCGTACCCATGACCCCGCCCCCCGACAGGAACTCCGCGGTCGTGTACCTCCCCGCCGAGTCCGGACGCAGCGGCAGCATCACCGAGAACGTCGAGCCTCGGAACCCCGGGTGCATGGTCCCCGCGCCCGGTATCCCGAGGTCGCTCCAATCACCGGCCTCAGGGTCGAACGTCGCCGCCATGGTCCACGTCGGCTCGTCGTAGGAGTAACCCGCGGGGTTGAAGACTTGTCCGGCCGCGTTGTAGAAGACGTGACCGTTGGGGAGAAGATGCAGACGCGGGTAAAGCGGCAGCGAGTGGTCGCCCGTCGTCCCGGTGCGCTCCCAGGAAACCGTCTTGGGGTCGAAGATCTCGGTCTGGATCACGTTGCGTCCTGAGTCCTCGGGGTGATCGGGATACAAGGGCTTGACGAGCTTCTGGACACCACTTGCGACGAACACGCGGCCGTCACCGAGACTCACCATCGTCGGATACCAACGTCCGAAGTTCATGTCCTGTGTCTGGATCCATGTGTTGTTACGTGGGTTGTAGATGCGCGCGCTCTTCAAGCCCTCCAGTTCGGTAACGCCGCCATAAGGCGATGCATCGGTCCCCGGATCGTTGTAATACGCGGTGCCGCCGGTGACGAGCAGCCGTCCGTCCGGCAGGAACGCGAGGTCCGAGCAGAACAGCGCGCCGTCGTTGTAAGTCTCGGTGCTGGACGCGCCGGGGATCAGCGGGTTGGGCTTGCCCTGAGCGCCCGCGTCGACAGGCGCCGGCTTGCGCCAGAACGGGCGCCCGCTATTGAGGTCGAGGATGCGCCCCTGGTCGTTGATCGAGACATCGCCGAACGACAGTGCCAGGGGTACGTCGATGTTCTCGGTGCCCTCGAGCGCGTTCCAATAGAGGATCTTGCCGTTGGGGAGGATCGCCATCGAGCCGGCCGCGGGCTTGCAGTCGAAGCGATGGTTCTCGTCGTGCTCGTCGGGGCCGTGATCCTGGGCGTGCTCGTGCTCGATGCACTTCTCGTCGGTCTTGGTCCCGTTGATCGTGGGCTCCGTGAATGGAGCCGAGAACGCTCCTAGCTCAACCTCGGGTTGATCCGCTGCGCGCGCCGAGGCGGTCGCGCCGGCGACGAGACCGCTTGCCAAGAGGCAGGCAACGAGGCTCCTTGCATCCATCTAGTTCTCGCATTGGGCGCGTTCCTCGATATCCCTGCAATCGTCGATCCCGGCGCCGCCCACGCCGAGGTCTTTGCCCGGCCCACCATCGAGAAGATCGGTCCCACTCCCCCCGAACACACCTGCATTCACATCGGTGTCGCCGTAGGGACGGTCGTTACCACCCCCGGCAAAGAGGTCGTCGTCCCCCTTGCCACCGTCGACGAAGTCCTTACCGGCCGCGCCGGCCATGCTGTCGCGGCCGTCGCCACCGAGGATGGTGTCGTTCCCGCGCCCGCCGCAGACCAGGTCCGCGCCCCCGAGCGCATCGACGAAATCGCTGCCAAGCTTGAGGACGATGACGTCGTTGCCTGGGGTCCCCTCCAGCGTGTCGTTCTCAGCGGTTCCCACGATCGTTGCCGGCTGTCCAAAGCACTCCTCGTCCTGATCGAGCATCTCGCCGGCATCGGGGACCCATGTCTCAATCGGGCTCGCCATGGCCGAACCGAAGAAGAGAGCACCTAGAAGGGCTGTGCCGAAAAGTGCTCGCCTGAGTCTCATCGCGCGAGCCTACAGGGGGGTCAGCGGTGCGAGCGATAGATCGAGACGCTTCTCGCCGCCGGCCGATGGGAAGTTGATCGTGGCTTCCACCCCTACGCCTGACCGTGCGATCTCGATGATGACACCGCGCCCCCACCGCTGATGCTCCACCTCTTGGCCCACCCTGAACCTCGATGGGTCGCGCAGCTCGCGCACGACGCCTTTCCCTTTGGCTGATGGAGCCTCTTTGTCCGCCTGGCTCAGGAGCTCCTCGGGGATCTCGCCAAGGAAGCGAGACGGTGGGTTGTAGTTCAAGCCGCCCCAGAGACTCCGCGACCACGCGTTCAGCAGATAGAGGCGTTCGCGCGCTCGCGTGATACCGACGTAGCAAAGACGTCGCTCCTCCTCCAACTGCTCTGGATCCCCGAGCGACCGGATGTGCGGAAACACGCCCTCTTCCATGCCGAGCATGAAGACCACGGGGAACTCCAGGCCCTTGGCGTTGTGAAGCGTCATGAACGTGACGCCGGTCTCCTCGCCTTCTGAGACGTCGGTGTCGGTCACGAGAGCGAGGCGCTCGAGGAATCCCGTCAGGCCGCCCTGCGGATCGGCATCTTCGAACTCACGGGCGACCCCCGCCAGCTCCTTGAGGTTCTCTTGACGCGACAGGGACTCGAACGTGCGCTCGGACGTCAGCTCGTCCATGTATCCGGTCATGTCCCACGTCCGTTGGACGACCTCTGCGAGAGGAGTCCCAGATCCAGCATCGGACCTGATCGACTCGAGCATCCGGGCCACATCGAGCATCCCGCCGGTGGCGCGCTTAGACAACCCAGGTGCCTCTTCCGCACGTGCGAAAGCGTCGCCCAACGCGATCCCCTCCCGGCGCGCCCATTCGGAGATGCGCGCCAGTGATGTGTCTCCTATCCCCCGGCGCGGGGCTTGCGCGGCGCGGGCAACACTGACCGCATCGGATGGATTCATCGCGGCCCTTAGCCAGGCGAGGAGATCCTTCACCTCCTTGCGCTCGTAGAAGCGAACACCGCCGACGACGCGATACGGGACACCCTCCTGCGAGAAGATCTCTTCGAGGACGCGAGACTGAGCGTTGGTCCGATAGAACACAGCGATCTCGCTGAGGCTGCCTCCCGAATCCGCAAGTCGCTTAGCCTCACGAGCGACCCACGCCGCTTCGTCGTGCTCGTTCTGCGCGTGGTACCTCGTGATGAGGTCGCCCGCGGTCGATTCGGTCCACAGGGACTTGGGCTTGCGCAACGCGTTGTTCTCGATGACCGCGTTGGCCGCGCTGAGGATGGTTTGTGTCGAGCGGTAGTTCTGCTCGAGGGTGATGACGTGCGCATCTGGCCAATCACGCTCGAAGTCCAGGAGGTTCTTGATCGTCGCTCCACGGAACGCGTAGATCCCCTGGTCGGCATCTCCGACCACGAAGATGTTGCGCCACTTGCCTGCGATCAGTGTCGCTAAGCGCGCCTGTGCATGATTGGTGTCTTGGAACTCATCCACGAGGACATGGATGAACCGATCCTGGTACTCCTTGAGAACGTCGGGGAAGCGGTCGAAGACCTCGACGCATCGCATGATGAGATCGTCGAAATCCATGGCCGATGCCTCGACAAGACGGCGTTGGTACTCGACGTAGATCTTGCCGACGACGCGCTCCCACGGGTTCTCGGCGAAGTCACTGTAGAGACCGGCGTCGACGAGCTTGTTCTTGGCGTCGGAGATCGCTGCGGCGACGGCACGGGGCGGCATCCGTTTTGGATCGACATCGAGCTCCTTCATGCACTGCTTCAGGAGCCGTTCGGAATCCGACGCGTCGTAGATCGAGAACGACGACCTGTAACCGAGACGGGGAGCCTCGCGCCTGAGGATGCGGACGCACGACGAGTGGAATGTAGAGACCCACATCTTGTCGGCAACAGAGCCCACCAACGCGGCGACGCGAGCCTTCATCTCGGCCGCCGCCTTGTTGGTGAACGTGATCGCGAGGATCGAGAACGGCGACACGCCCTGGTGGATCAGGTATCCGATGCGGTGGGTGAGCACCCGGGTCTTGCCCGAGCCGGCACCGGCGACCACGAGGATCGGGCGCCCGCCGGGGTGCTCACACGCGATGCGCTGGACGTCGTTAAGCCCGGCAAGAAGATCGTCTTCCACGCCTGTGATTATGCGCTGGGCTTGTGACTACGAGAGGACGCCTTCTTAAGGGCTGACGTACTCCTCAGCGTGCCCTCTGACGATCGGGGCTTCGACCACTCCGAGGTGCAGCGACACAAGGCCGAGGTCGGGCGCCATGAGCGTGCACGCGGTGAGATACGGATCGGGTTCGTCGGCCTCGGGGATCGCTCCTTCGACGCAGTTCGTGTAGTGGTGATGTGCACCGAGGAGATGGGCGACCTCATGTGCCGCGATGCGGGCCGAATCGCCTTCGTTGCCCGGGCCAACCTGATATTCGCCGACAGCGAAGGCTTGATCGTCCCAGCGCGAGCCTCCGATGCAGTCGGCGCGTCCGGCCGCGTCTGCGATAGAGACAGCCGACATCGTGTACACGACGTCGATCCCTGATGGACGCTCACCGCCCACCAGAGCTTTGGTCGCGTCGATGAGCTCCTGGGACCCGATAGAGGCAACCCCGGGGTCGCCCGAAAACTGAGCGGTCTTGCCGGTGGGCCCGATCGTCACGTGTTGAACGGCTGCAACTGACAGCGTGACGCCGATCGGAGAGAACGCCTTTGCCGCCTCGGCCATGACAGCACGGCCGTCAGCCTCTGGAACGCCGTTGAGGACGAGGAGGACGTCGAGGTCGATCACGTCGGGCGCGGTGAGGTGGTTCACCGAAGTAGCAGCTGGGACGGCTTCGGTGCAATCATGTGCGCCGGCATCGATGAGCTCGACGGCCCGAGGAGATGCGGGCGCGCTCGACGCAAACAGCGCGATAACCGAAAGGGCGCCGAGCGTCATGGATGTGATTCTGACCAGCACTTGGAGCCCCCCTTTCTCCGATTCCCGACGAACCTGCTGCCCCTTTGTAGACCCCCCGGTACGCCTAAAAAAGCTTGTAGGTGACAATTACGCGCTCCCCAAGCGAAGTTGACCGGGGCGGGTCGCGCCTGTGACCTCATCGGGTCACAAAACCCAAAGATCGTCTGTGGCTTGGGGCGGGGGTGTCGTGTCCCCCGCTAATGCTCAGACACGTCCTCGTCCGGGCCCGCCGGGGCGGCGGACCCGGCCTGCGGAACTCGCCGCGTGGGCCACGCCACCCCCTATCGGAGCCAAGCCCGCGCGTTACGGGGTCTTATTTGAGCGCGCTGCCGCGAGGTTCCGAACGACGCGTCGTTCTGCTTCCGTGAGACCGAAGAGGAGGTACGTCCCGCCGTACACCACGGCTCCGATGGCCGCAGTGGCGAGCAGGTCTGTAGCCCAGACTCCGCCTATGAACTTGTGGGTCAACCACATCGCGGCGGCCGACGCTAGGGCCGGGGGAAGTAGGCGCAGGTAGTCCCCGTTGTAGGGCTGGATGTGGACGAAACGGTGAACGAGGGCCAGGCGCGCCCACTTCGACAGCGTGAACGTGACCGCGTTCGCGATGGCGGCGCCTTCCATGCCGTAGCGGGGGCAGAGCCAGAACGCGAGGACGAGGTTGATGGCGAGCGATACCGCGTAGACCACGAGGTCCCAGCCGGTACGGCCGACCATGATGAGGACGAAGCCCACGCTGCCGGTCGCGACGTTGATGAACTGGCCCGCGAGGAGGATCAACAGAGCGGTCCCGCCACCCGCGAACTCCGATCCGAAGATCCTGAGCGCGGGGCCGGGCACGACCGCGAGGAGGAGAAATAGCGGGATGGTCGCGGCGAGCGTCCAACGCGTCAACGCTTTGAAGAGCTTGTCGAGGCGTTCGGTCTCGCCGCGGTTGTGCAGGTCGGCCACAAACGGGCTGAACATGAGGCTCACCGACGTCAGGAACAGGACGAGAATCTGTCCCGCGCGCAGGGCCGCGGAGTAGATCCCTACCTCTGTATCGCTCGCGTAACGAGTGAGGACGAAGAGGTCCGTCCAGAACAGAAGTTGCGAGAACAATGCCGCGGGCGCACGTGGCCCCGCGTAGTTGATGAGTGCCTTGAGCGCGCCCGGTTCGAGGGGCTCGGCATCCCAACCTCGGCTCTCCCTCTTCCAGAAGAGATAGGCGGCGACGGTCGCTAGCGCCCACGACGCCGAGTATGCCGCGGCGCTCATCCAGCTCGTTTCGGACACGCGCCAGCCCGCGAGCATGAGCACTAGCCACATCAATGGCTGGCCGGCCCAGAAGACGTAGAGCGTGTAACGCATGATCTTCAGCCCCCGCGTCGCCGACAGCCATACGTTCGAGAGTGCGAGGAACGGAAGGCCGAGTGCGGCTACCTCGACGACGTAGCGACCGGTGGCATCGTCGATCGAGAAGAGGTCTCGAACGCCACCCGCGCCGAGAACGCCCGCGAGGGCGAACAGAGTGCTCACGCCGACGGCGATCGCAACAGAACGCGCCACCTTCGCGCGGATGAACGCGTGACGGCCGACGCCTGCCTCGACGGCGACATCGCGCAGCACCGCCATGTCCATCCCAGCCCTCGTAGCGAACGACAGCACGAAAGCGGCCTGCGTCGCGACGGTGACCATCCCGAACGCTTCGGCGCCGAGCGTGTTCGTCATCAGGATCTGGACGGCGAACGTGGCGAGGGCAGCTATCGCGATGCCGAGGACGTTCTGGGATGTGCCCGAGAGGATGTTGCGGTAGTCGTTCGCGGCGCTATGTCTTGAGGGCGTCTCTATTCCCACTCTATGGTTCCGGGGGGCTTGGACGTGATGTCGTACACGACCCGGTTGACGCCAGGCACTTCACCGACAACTCGGTTCGAGATTCGCTCGAGCAAGTCGTACGGGAGGCGAGCCCAATCTGCCGTCATCGCGTCTTCGCTCGTCACTGCTCGCAGGACGATGGGGTATCCGTAGGTCCGCTCGTCGCCCATGACCCCGACCGACCTGACGTTCGGCAACACGGCGAAGGACTGCCAGATCTCTCGCGTCAAACCTGCGCGGCGGATCTCCTCGGTCACAACTGCATCCGCAGCTCTCAGGATCTCGAGGCGCTCGGCAGTCACGTCGCCGATGATGCGCACCGCCAGACCCGGTCCGGGGAACGGCTGGCGCCAGACGATCTCTTCAGGAAGACCGAGCTCCTCACCGACGCGGCGGACCTCGTCCTTGAAGAGATTGCGCAGCGGCTCGACAAGCTCGAACTTCATGTCCTCGGGCAGGCCCCCGACGTTGTGATGACTCTTGATCTTGGCGGCGTCGCGCGTGCCGGATTCAATGACGTCGGGATAGAGCGTTCCCTGTACGAGGAAGCGTGCGTCCTGTAGCTCGTCGCGTGCAACCTCTTCGAAGACCCTGATGAATGTCTCGCCGATGATCTTGCGTTTGGTCTCGGGGTCGGTCACACCTGCGAGCTTCTCGAGGAAGCGGTCGGCAGCCTTGACGTGGATCAGGTCGATCTTCAGGTGGCGCCTGAACGTGTCCTCGACCTGCTCGGCCTCGGCCGAGCGCAGGAGTCCGTGATCGACGAAGACGCACGTCAGCTGGTCCCCGAGAGCCTTGTGGACGAGCGCGGCTGCGACCGCGGAATCAACACCACCTGAGAGACCGCACACGATCCGCTCGGAACCCACCGTCGTCCGGATCTGCTCGACCGCGTGGTCGATGATCGATGTCATCGTCCACGACGGCAGGAGGTCGCACGCCTCGTAGAGGAAGTTCTTGAGGAGCTGGGTTCCCCACGGCGTGTGGGCGACTTCGGGGTGGAACTGAACCCCATAGAACCCGCGCTCGCGATCCTCGAAGGCCGCGACCGGCGAGGCGGGTGTCGAAGCCGTCGAGGTGAAGCCATCCGGGGGACGGACGACTGCGTCGTTGTGGCTCATCCATACGGGCTGTTCGACCGGAAGCTCGTCGAACAGAACGGAGCCTGGCGCGCCGACACTGAGATCGGTCTTGCCGAACTCCGCCGTTCCCGTGCGCGCCACTTCCCCGCCGAGCGCCACCGTCATCGCTTGCTGTCCGTAACAGATGCCGAGCACAGGGACGCCGAGATCGAAGAGCTTCGGATCGACCGACGGCGCACCCGGCTGATGCACGGATCTGGGACCCCCAGACAACACGATCCCGGACGGCCGGCGTCGGGCGATCTCCTCTACGGGGAGGTCATGCGGTGCGATCTCGGAGTAGACGTGGCATTCCCGGACGCGCCGGGCGATCAGCTGGGCGTACTGCGCTCCGTAATCGAGGACGAGGACGAGCTGATCGTCGCTGCCGCCGTCTTTCTTGCCCGGCTGGGGGTCGCTCTGCGCCATGGGTCAGAGTACCGCGGAGGTCTTTCGGGGGCCTTTCTTTGGCAGCATCGCCTCGACCACGACGCTTAGGCCGTCGTTGTCCGATGCGACGCCCTTGTCCTCGAATCCCGCACCTCCGCACATCTTTTGAGCGTTGTGGGAGATGTCCTCGGACATCTCGAGAAGCAGCCACCCGCCCGGCTTGAGCCAGTCGGGCGCCTCGCGGATCGCTCGCCGCATCAGATCCAGACCGTCGCCGGACTCGTCGGTGAGCGTGTAGATCGGCTCGAAGTCCTTCACCTCGCGCGGGAGGTCGTCGAGCTCATCGGGAGGGACGTATGGAACGTGAGCTGTGACCACGTCGACGGTGCCACGCACCGCATCGGGGAGCGCTCCGTACATATCTCCTTTGCGGAACTTCACGTTGTCCAGGCTGAGGCGGCGCGCATTCATGCGCCCTTGGCTGAGCCCCTCGTCAGAGATGTCGGTCCCCCACACCTGAGCGTTGGGGAACTCGTCTGCCAGTGCGATCGCGATCGGTCCTGCCCCGGTGCACGCGTCGACGACAACCGGTGCTTTTCGACGTCTGAGCACTCGTGCAGCGCGTGCGACCAGCAGCTCGGAGGACGGCCGCGGGATGAATGCGCCTGCGCGGACTTTCAGATCGAGCCCATAGAACATGATCCGGCCGACGAGGATCGGCAGCGGCTCTCCTGCCGCGCGTCGCGCAACGAGTGAGAGGAAATGCTCGCGGGTGCGTCGCGGAAGGCTTTCCTCGAGATCGAGCTCGTCGGCATCGAGATGCAGGCAGTGGCCCATCAGGTCTTCGGCCTCGCGCCGGTTGTCGTGATCTTCGAAGATCGCCGTCGAGTCTTTGAGGACGCGCTCCGCGGTATCAAGCAAGTCGCCCACCGTCATCGGCTCAGTCATGACGGGGAGCCTGACAGCTTTCAGACTTGTTCGCGGACCTCGTCCTCGGACGTGGGCGCAGGAACCTCGATGCTCGGACGCTCGAGCTCGGTCGAGAGCACGATCGTCGTCCTCGAACGGGCAACACCGCGGATCGAACGGATACGGCGCAGGATCCGCTCGAGGTCCTTGTTGGTCGCGGTCCTGATCTTGATGAGGTAGCAGTCCTCGCCGGCGACACGGTGGAACTCCAGCACATCGGGCTCGTCACAGATGCGGGCGACGATCGGTTCGTCCATCGCGAACTCGTTGCCCTCGGACAGAGTCACCAGGACGAACGCGACGTGGCTGCGATCGAGAGCATGCGGGTCGAGGACGGCGGTGTATCCCGCGATCACGCCGGAACGCTCGAGCTTGCGGACACGCTCGTGCACTGCGGGGCCTGAGAGGCCGACCTCTTTGGCGATGGCGGCGTGAGGCATACGACCGTCTTGGCGGAGAAGGCGAAGGATGTGTCGGTCGATCGCGTCCACAGAGGGACCGGTAGCCATAGCTACCGGTCCCCGTGGCGCGTCCGGCCACCTGTCAGGACGGTCCGGGGGGGAACCTCCATGAACAGGCGGCCTCGGTGCACGAAGTGAGCGAAAGAAACGATCACCTGACGCCGCGCTCGAAGGTCTCGCGGACATCGAACCAGTCGTGCCCATCGCGGCTGTTGCGCCCTAGTCGAGCTGCCGCGACTTCGAAAGCGATGAGGCTTCCGGCGAAGATAATGAGCCCTTCTGGCATAACTACCACCTCTTTCTTCGGCCTATAGCCGCTACAACCGAAGATTACAGGTTTCTATTCCTCCTCGTCAACGATTCCGAGGCCTGCAACGAAAACTCCAAAGAAATCCAAGCTGCAAAGGCCAACGACCTTTCCGTTGTTAGGCTAAGGCCAAGAACAGGCGCGGTTAAAGCTCGGTCTGGTAGGCCCTGGGGTCGAGAGCGGTTCTGCAGAGAAGAGCTAGGCGCCCATCCCTACGCGCTGGGATTGCTGGAGGGACTTGCCCTCGGTCTTCAGCGCCGGGGCGACCATGACTTCGGCCTTCTGGAACTCCTTGATGTTGGCGTACCCGCACGTCGCAAGGCTCGTCCGCAGCGCGCCGAAGAGGTTGAGACGACCGTCGTTCTCGTGGGCGGGGCCGACGAGGACCTCCTCCAGCGTGCCGAGCGTCGAGGTCTTGACGCGCGTCCCCCTCGGCAGGGTCGGGTGGAACGTCGCCATACCCCAGTGGTAGCCGTGTCCGGGGGCCTCCGATGCGGCGGCGAGCGGCGACCCGATCATCACCGCATCTGCTCCGCATGCGATCGCCTTGGCGATGTCGCCGCCGGTGCGCATCCCGCCGTCGGCGATGACGTGGCAATAGCGCCCGGTCTCGTCGAGGTGGCGGATCCGTGCTCCGGCGGCATCGGCGATCGCGGTGGCCTGCGGGACACCGAGACCGAGGACACCACGGGTCGTGCATGCCGCGCCAGGGCCTACTCCGACGAGGACACCCATCGCACCGGTGCGCATGAGATGCAATGCGGTCGAGTACGACGCGCATCCGCCGACGATGACCGGCAGGTCGTAGGTGGAGATGAACCGCTTGAGGTTGAGGGGCTCGGAGCGCGTCGAGACATGCTCTGCCGAGACGACCGTCCCTTGGATGACGAGGATGTCGAGCTCGGCCTCGAGCGCGATCTTGTGCCACCGCTCGACGTGTTGGGGTGTCAAAGAAGCGGCCGCGGTGACGCCGGCTTCCTTGATCTCGCGGATCCGCTTGAAGATCAGGTCTTCCTTG
>DATLNM010000002.1:0-14461 GCA_035536775.1 Actinomycetota bacterium
CCGAGGCGCATGATCGCGCCCTTGCCGTGCTGCTTCTCGATCTGGGCGATAGCCATCTCGACGGATGCTTCGCGTCCGGCGATGTCGCGGCTGATGTCCCTCACGACCCCTCGGTCCTTAGTGCTCGCCACTGTTGCCTCCTTGTCCGATGACCTCTCTGACCCGCTGAGGCGACCCTAGAGAGGGGGTGTGACAGGTTTTGCGGCAGCATAAGCGAACATATGTTCGATACCCGGGATTTCTCCCATCCAGAGACTACATCCAAGTAGTTACACCCGTGTGGTTCGGCCCCCCGGGCCCCTCCCCCGCCAGTACGGCCGAGGATGCGAGACTCTTGCGATGAGGGCGTCGCCAGAGGATTTCGGGATCGGAAGGCTCTTCCGTCACATCAGGGATTGCGTCGTCGTCGCGAACGCGGCGACTGAGCGCATCGTCCTCTGGAACGACTGGGCCCAAACGACCCTCGGGTACTCCGAGGATGAAGCCTTGGACATGCCCCTGCACACGCTCGTCCCCGACGAGCTGAAAGATCAGCACCGCAACGGCATCGCGCGCTATCAGGAGACCGGCCAGGGTCTCCTGCTTGAAGGCGCCAGTGCCGTCGAGCTCGAAGCGGTCCACAAAGACGGGCGGCGGATCCCAGTCGAGCTTTCACTCACTCCGATCCCGGAGCCGAACGAGGAGGGTCACCGTTTCGCGCTCGCGATCCTGCGCGATATCTCCGAGCGCAAGGAAGCGGAAGCCGCGAAGGCCAAGCTACAGGAGGCGGCTGCCGATCGAAGGCGCGCTCTCGAGCTCAACGACACCATCGTGCAAGGTCTCGCGGTTGCGAAGATCGCGCTCGAGAGCGATCGCTTCGAGCTCGGCTTGAGATCGGTCACCGAGACCTTCGAACACGCGAAGGATCTCGTCGCGAAGCTCTTGCGCCAGATCGAGTCCGCCGACGGCCCTATCCAACCGGGCGACCTAACCGTCAGCGCGCCCGAAGGCAGCCAGGAAGGCTCAGCCCTAGAGCTCGATGGCGAGGGCGGGGCCTAGGCGGTCGGCGACGGCTTCGGTCAGGGTGATCGCCGGACCTGTGGTCGAGTCCAGGAACGACACCGCGAGGCGACCGTCGGGGAAGATCGCGACGGTCTCGAAGTCGAAACGGATGTCCTGACCGACTCCCGACGATGCGTTGATGTCGCCGAGGCCGATCTCGTACAGCTTGGTCAGGCGGGCGGTTTTGCCTCTGATGTCGAACTTATAGAGAAGGTCGCGGTCGGCTTGGCCGGTCGTGCCGTGGATGCCGAGCGCGGCGATGCCGAGCTTCGCGTTCAGCTTGAGGTCGGTCTCGATGATCGAAATTCCAGCCGGCAGCGGCACGAACGTCGACTTCCACGACTTCCCGCCGTCCTTAGAGATCCGGTATTCGAACTGCGTCCCCATCGGCTTGACGTCGTGCACTCGTCCCTTGGAGTCGACGAGGAAGCCCTCGCCGAGATCGACCTCGGTCGGACCGACCAACGCAGACCACTTCTGGTTCTCTGGATTGAACAGTGAGTAGCCGTCGGCGAAGAGGCCGGGGACAGCAACCGCGTAACCATTCCCCAGTGGAACGATCGGGCTGTTGTTGTTGGGCATGACCCAATCGAGTTGTCGGTCTTTAGCCGTGCGCAGATATCCGTCGACAGGGGTCGAATCGAGCCGGTCGACCGCCGGCGCCGACACCTGCACGTAGGTCAGGCCGTCGGTGCTGTAGAGCGTCGGTCCCGCGTGGGGAGCACCGTCGACGAACACGACGTACGCAACCTCACCTAGGGGCGTGGTGAACGGACCCGGCACGACCGTGAGCCACGGCCGGTCGTAGAACGGGGTGTGCAGCGGCGCCTCCATGTACTCCCACTTTTCGGTGTCGCCGTCGTAGCGGTAAGAGAGGAGGTGGTCGCCGGAGTAAGGATCCCACTCGATCCCGACGACGTCGCCACCAGGCGCCATGGAGATCGCGCCTTCGCCGTTGACGAGGCCGGTCGGCGGTCGCACCGACTTCCACGTCTTGCCGTTGTCATCGGTGTAGTTGATGTAGCTACCGCCGAGGTCGAACAGACGACCGTCCTTGTTGGTGCTGAGGTAGTTCTCGCAGCAGTTCCCGGTGCGCTCGATGACGCGGAATTTGGCCTTGGAGACCTTGTCGTCTTTGGCCGAGTCGGTGCGCCCGTAGTCGGTGACCTTGTATGACTCGGTGCGGATCGGCGGGCTGTAGTCGACGACCTGGGCGTCGACATCCCGAGCGCTGCCGGCGGCCACGCCCGAGATCGACAGCGCCAGTAAGGCGAGCACTGTGCCTGCTAGGGCACGCGCTCTTCTAGGAGGAGCTCCGTAGGCCTCGCGGTTCATGCGGGGTGGTTCGTCAGAGATTCTGGGTTTCCTGGTCAGCACTCGAAGCGCACGGTCGCGGCCGACGCGCGATGGTCGGCATCGCCTGCGAACGTGACCTTGATCCGGCAGACCCTGCCTTTCGGATGCGCGAAGGCGGCCGTGTAGGCGCTGTCCGCGTCGAGGGTCACTGTCTTACGCGACACGAGCTGGAAGCGGCCGTCCTTCTTTCGGCTGAGGGACGCGACCACGTTTAGACCCGGGTGCGCAGGATCGACCCTGCCGGCAACCGTGATGCGCAACCGTCGAACGCGCACCTTCCCGGTGACGTCGGAATCGCACGGGGTCTCTGGGCTGCACACGGGTTGAGTCGTCGGCGACGGTCCCGGCGAGGTCGAAGGCGATCCTGACGGAGTCGGGGTCGGGCCACCTTCTTGGCACACGAGGGTGACGTCGTCGAGGGAGACGCCGTCGAAGTCCGACCCCTGAGGGTCGGACGAATCGGCCACGAGCCTGAACCTCAGGTAGACAGACTGTTGCCCGCTGAAGCTTCCTAGTGAGGTGCTACGCGCCTGCCACGTCGCGCCGGTCGAGCCCGTCCACGACTGAAGCATCTGCCACGTGGACGCGTTGCCCGATGCCTCGATGCGCAAGTCATCGTCGTTGAGCTCGAGGTCGAGGAGCATCCGATAGTTCAGTTGACACGCGCTCAAAGACCTCAGGTCGACGGGGCTGCTGCGCGCCGCCCACGAATCGGTCGCCGGTGGGTAAGGACCGTTGGGGCTGTCGGTGAGATAACCGTTGCCGTCCGGCGGCTCGACGCGCGACCACGTGTTGTGGGTGCCGCCCGACGTCCAGCTGTCGCCCAGGTTGCCTTCGAAGTCCTCCGAGAAGACGGTCTTCTGGGCGTGCGCGAAGGCGCCGCTCGGCCCGAGCGCAGCAACCACGGCGAGCACGAGGATGCAAACGATCGCGCGTGAAGCTCGCTGCATTAGAGCGCCTCCTGTATCGACCGTGGATATGTCCTCCATCTTGCCCCATGGGCGGGCGGCACGTAGACCGCCCGCCCGCAGGCAAACGTCGTTGCCTCTACTTCTTTTTCATCAGGGCGACTACCAGGGCGAGCGCTCCAAGTCCTACGCCTGCGTAGGACAAGATGTCTGAGAGATCGCTGTCGTCATCCTCTTCCTCGTAGTCATCATCGTCGCCATCGTCGGACGGGGTCTCGTGCGCGCCGCCACCCATCTGCTCCTTAAGCTGGGCGAGCACCGCGAGCTGACCTTGGCCTTCCTCTCCACCCAAGGCGATGATCGAGACAAGCGGTGCGGGCTCCTCGGAGTCGGGCGCGCCGGCCCACTTGACGACCTCGCCCGAGCTGTAGGTCTGGTCGGCATGGAACTCGATCGTGCCCGCTTCTTCGGGAACACGCGCCGAGAACCCGAACTCGTCGAACTCCCCGGGCTTGATCATGCCGCCCGTCCAGGTGACGGTGTCTACGACCGTGTCGATCTTGGCGCCGAACGCTTCGATCGGCGTGTCGAGCTTCTTCATCTTCACGGAGCGCTTCCACCCGGCCTTCGGCTGGAAGCTGACGAAGATGAGGTTCTCAGGGAAATGAACGGTGACCTTGGTCGTGCCCGCGTCATCCCTCTCGTTAGGGACGCGCACGTTGAACTTGAAGAACGCGCCGGTCGGCGCCTCGTTCGGCTGGACGGTGACGTGGGCGATCGCAGGTGCAGCCGTAAGGGCCACGACGGCGAGCGCGCACGCAGCTAGAAGCTTGCGCATGATTCACCTTTCTCTGAAATGTTCTGGGATCAGGAGAAGGTGAGCGCCGGGGGTCCTCTCGGGTTGCCCGGACGCGCCGAACCCGGACGCGCCGAACGGACGGACTGTGGTGGAGAGACGAACGTGACGACGGTCGGGGTCTCGAGCAACGGGGATGCCGCCCGGTGCGCGAGCCGGTCCGCGATGCGCGACAGCAAGATGACGAGCGCGGAGCCTGCGACGGCGACGACGAGTTGAAGCGCGATGCCGGCCCACAGGACCGCGTCCGTCCATCCGAGCGAGCCGTGGCCGCTAAGAGCGCGTTCCACGGCCTCCAGAGTGACGAACGAAACACATTGCAACAGCGCAAGGCGCGCCCCGATCGCGGCGAACCCGAGCCGCACGGTTGCGGCGCGACGTGCGCGGGCGTAGCGCATGCCGAGGATCGCGGCCGATGCTCCAGCCCCCGCGGCAGCGGCGAGGACCGCCACCCATGGCCAGTAGCCGTGGCCGGTCGCGGCGAGCAGCTCGGCGCGCTCCCCCGGGTTGGCCGCGGCCGAGAGGTAGGCGAGCGAGTGCCCCGCGACCATCCCGGCGAACGCGATCAAGGCGAGTAGCGCACGCATCACTTGGTTGCCGCCCTCACCACGAGTCCGATGCCCGCGATCGCAACGGTAGCAACACCGATGAGGAGGAGCGAGGACGGACCCTCATTTTCGTCGCTATCGGGGGCGGCTTCTTCGGTTGCCGGCGGGGGCGTCACGGCGCCGGTGCAATCGGGCGTCCCCTCGACCTCGAACGAGAACTCGGCACGGGTGTTGTGTCCATCGACGGCCGAGACGACGTTGGTCGACACGACCCATGTGCCTGGCTGCCCCGCCAAGACGCTTGCCTCGATCGTCTGGTTGAGGACCTCGATCGACTCGAGGACGTCGTGCTGGCACCCATCGGTGATGGTCACTTGGGCGTCTGCGGTCGGGGGCTCCCCGAAGGACATCTTCACGGTCTCAGGGGGGGCACTCACGCTCGAACCTTTCGCGGGCGTCGACTTCTGCAACCCCGCGTGGGCATGGGCAACGGTCGTCGGTAGCGCGATGTAGGCGAGTGCGACGACACAAAGAACGAGCTTTCTCATGTCTTCCAAGGTACTCGCTGACAAGCTCTTCGTATCGCGCCCCCTTGGGGCTGAGGTGGCTGCGCCAGAGGCCAACCGCTGTGACGGTCCACGCTCCTGGGGCACCGGGCGGAAGGTCCTCGGGCCACTCGGTCACGATGTTTTGCGGCGCGGCGAGACGCGCCAGCGTGAGGTGGGGGGTGAAGGCTCGGCCTTCAGGCTCGAACCCCAGGGGGCGCAGCGCTGCGTCGAGGGAGCGCGACAGCGAGCCGAGGACGTCTGCAGGATCCGACAGGCCGGCCCATAGGACGCGCGCCCTTCGCCGGTTCGGGAACGCCCCGAGCCCTTCTAGCGAGATATCACCGGGAGTTTGGGTCGCGGCGACGGCTTTCAAGCTGCCGGCGATCTCAGGACGACTGCCGTCGTCGACCGACCCGAGGAAACGGATCGTGATGTGCTGGTTCTCGAGGGGGCTCCAGCGCGCAGAGATTCCGGCGCGCACGGGGCCGAGTGCTTCGTCGAGCCACCGCCGACGGTCCTCGGGTACACCGACCGCGATGAACAGGCGGAGCGCGATCGGTCAGGCCTCTTCGATCATCCGTCTGCCGAGATCGAGCGCCGCGCTCGTGGCGATGCCGCGGATGTTGCTGCGATCGCCGTAGCCCTTGACGCGCCGGACCTCGGTGCGCCCACCGACGCATGCACCCACGAACACCGTGCCCACCGGCATACCGTCCTGCTCGGCGGGACCCGCCACGCCCGTGGCGGAGACGCCGAGGTCGGCTTTGAACTTCCGCGCCGCGGCCTCAGCGAGCGCGCCGGCGGCCTCTTCGCTGACAGGTCCGGGGCCTTGAAGGATCGCTGGGTCCACCTCCGCTACGTGCTCCTTGGACTCCGTCGAGTAGCACACCAGCGACCCGAGGTAATAGTCGCCCGATCCGCCAATATCGCTGAGGGTTGCTCCGATCAATCCCCCGGTAAGAGACTCGGCCACCGCGACGGTAATGCCGCGTTCCCGGAGCATCTCGCCGAGCGCCGACGCGATCGTCGAGTGATCACCCGGAACGGCCGCACGACCGAGGCGTTCACGCAGCGCGGACTCGACGGGTGCGATGAGGCCTAGCGCTTCCGATTCGGTTGCCGCTTTCGCGGTGATGCGCAGGCGGACCTGCCCGTGGCTCGCGAGAAAGGCGATCGTCGGGTTCGTCTGCGCGTCGACGATGTCCGCGACCTTCTCGTGCGTCGCCGACTCGCCTAGACCCATGACGAGGACGTGACGGCTGAGGATGACGGAATCGCCGGCACGCGCCCTCAGCAGCGGCAACACCGTCTTGCCAAGCATCGCCTCCATCTCCCATGGCACGCCCGGAAGCGCAACGACCAGCGCGTCACCGTGATCGAGATAGAAGCCGGGCGCGGTTCCCTCGGGCGCGATCGGGTTGGCGCCCTGGGGCAGATCAGCCTGCTTGAGATTCGCCTCGGGCATGTCGCGACCGAACCTCTTGAAGACCGTTTCGATCTGTTCGACGAGCTCGGGAACGCGTTCTAAGGGACGGCCGGCTACTTCCGCGATCGCTTCGCGTGTGATGTCATCGGGGGTGGGTCCCAGGCCGCCGGTGATGATGACTGCGTCCGAACGTTCGATAGAGGTTCTGATCGCGGCACACATGCGCTCGTGGTTGTCGCCGACCACGACGTGCCACATGACGTCGATCCCGACGGTCGCGAGCGCGGTCGAGATCCGCTGCGCGTTCGTATTGACGATCTGCCCGAGAAGGAGCTCGGTACCGATACCGATGATCTCGGCTCTCACGATGGCACCTCGGCCGCTCGCTCCATCTTTCGGAAGTAACGGACACCTGAGGTGATCGTGACGATGACAGCGGCCGCCAAGAGCACCCAGTGGACCGGGTTGTGATCGGGCCAGGGCAGCAGCCACCACGACACCATCGATATCTGAAGGACGGTCTTGAGCTTGCCGCCACCCGAGGCCGGCAGATCCCGTCCCGCGCGCACGATCTGGGTTCGGAGGATCTGGACGGCCAGCTCCCGGACCGCGATAACGATGGCGGCCCACAGTGGGAAATCGCGCGTGTCAACCAGCACGTAGAGCGCGGAGCCGACCAGGAGCTTGTCAGCAGTCGGATCGAGGAATTGGCCCATACGGGTGACAAGCTTGTACTTACGCGCGAGGTAGCCGTCGAGAGAATCGGACGCCGACGCGACGAGGAAGACGACGAACGCTGCTATGGCTGTCGCCGTCGACCCCTCGTAAACGAGCCACACAAAGACGGGCACCAATGCGATGCGCGCCATGGTGACTGCGTTTGCTTTATTCACGGAGATGGAGGCTATGCGCGCTCACGGGGGTACGCCGGTCAGCCGGGCACGCCGGTCAGCCGGGCACGCCGGTCAGCCGGGCACGCCGGTCAGCCGGGCACGCCGGTCAGCCGGGCACGCCGGTCAGCCGGGTACGACAAGGACTTATGCCCGGGACGACCGGCTGCCCGGGCGACCGGCTGACCGGGACGACCGGCTGCCCGGGACGACCGGCTGCCCGGGACGACCGGCTGACGGTTAGGGCAGTGGAGCGGTTCCGATCAGGTCCGCGCCCTCATTGGCTGTGATCTCGACCCCGATGTAATCGCCGACCGAGGTACCAGTCGGGGCTTCGAAGCGGACCTCGCCGTCGATCTCGGGGGCCTCGCGTTTCGAACGGCCGGTCCACGCTCCTTCGGAGATGTCGAACCGCTCGACGAGGACCTCAAGTGTCTGCCCGACGAGGGTCTCGGCGCGCCGGGTCATGGTCTCTTGTGCGGCCGTCGAAACGGTGTCCGCGCGCATCCGGGCGAGAAATGGGTCGACCTGGTCGTCGAGATCGTGCGAGCGAGTGCCGGGCTCGCGCGAGTATTCGAAGACGCCGGCCCAGTCGAGGTCCGTCTCCTCGACGAAGGACCGCACGGCCTCGGCATCGTCGTCGGTTTCGCCGGGGAATCCCATGATGAACGTCGAGCGGACGCCGGCAAGGGGGTCGGCGGTCCGGATCCGCTCGACCATGGACGTGAAGCGCTCTCTGCTCCCCCACCGCCCCATGGCTTTGAGGATCGACGGACTCACGTGCTGAAGCGAAAGATCGAAATACGAGACGACTTTCTCGGATCCGAGGATCGTGTCGATGAGCTCTTCGCTCACCCCTTGCGGATGGAGATACATCAAGCGGATGCGTCGGATGCCGTCGACTCCCTCGAGGCGCCGGAGCATCGTCGTGAGGTTGCCCTCGTTGCTGTCGCGCCCCCACATCACTGAGTCCTGGCTCACCAGCGACAACTCCGACACGCCCGCGGCGGCCAGGTGGTGTGCCTCGGTTTCGATGGTCTCGAGCGAGCGCGACCGGAACTTCCCACGCATCAACGGGATGGCGCAGAAGGTGCAGCCGCGATCGCATCCTTCGGCGATCTTGAGGTACGCCCACGGCGCGCGCCCGAACCTGAGGCGTGGGCTCGCTGCGATCGTCGCGTCCCAGTACGCCGGGTCGAACCGTGTGCCCGGGTCACCGTGGATGCGCGTCTCGAGGGTGCCGGCCGCGACCTGGTCCACGATCTCCGACACGCGTCCGTACGCGGCGAAATCGACGAGCGCATCGACCTCGGGCAACTCATCGGCAAGCTCGCCGGCCGAACGCGCCACGAGGCATCCCGTGAGGATCAACCCTCGGAGTCCGGCAGACTCCTTCAGGTCCGCGATGTCGAGTACCTCCTCGACGGTCTCCCTGCGAGCCGGGTCGATGAAGCCGCACGTGTTGACGAGCACGACCTCGGCATCATCGACGTGCTCGACGACATCATGGCCGCCCGCGGCGAGCAGCCCACCGAGCCCTTCGGAATCGATCGCGTTCTTAGGACACCCAAGCGTGACGATCGAGACGCGCGACATGAGCCCATGCTAGTGGGCACTCCCGGCGCGGCGGGCAGGGGCCTAGCCGTCCACCTGCCTAAGCGGATCGGACAGCGAGGATGAGCGCGGAGGTCGAGGAGCCTAGTTCGGAGGGTAGGTCGGCCCGGGCGGCGGCGGGCTCGATGACTCCGGTGGTGGCGAGTTGGTCGGCTCGGGGGCAGGTGGGCTCGACGCCTCCGGGGATGGCTGCGCCGGCGGCGTAGATGGTGGCGGCCCCTGGGGGTTCGACGGCTGCGGCGTAGGGGTCGGATAGGTCCACGAAGTGGGAGAGGCCCATGGTGTCGGGGTCCCCGTCGGGTGCGCTGTGGCGTTCGAGGTGGCCGTCGGCGTGGGTGTCGGGAACGGCGCGGGTCGCGGGATCGTCTGCGGGACGTCGGCGAGGATGATGTCGAGGCCCGACAACGCGCCGAGGCTTCGGATACGGACGGTGATGCCGATCGCGCTGCCGGGCGCGAGCGCGCTGCTGGGAGTCGTTCCCGGCGCGAACTTGCGCTTACCGGTTACACCCGGCCACAGGTCACCGGCATCACCCTTCTCGTACTCGTCTTGCGACGCGCCGAGCTCGTTGAGACCGTCGGCTTGGACGAGGTGGACCATCCTGCGACTGCCGTCGTTGTCGGACGCGGACTCGTCGATCCTCCAGATCGCGATGCCCTCGGCGGGCATATCTGCCGACCACACGCTGCGCTGGCGATTCTCGATCAGGTAGTAGAGCGTGGAGGGGCCGCCCGAGGGAACCTTGTACAGCTCGGGTTTGCCGCCAGAACCCCTCAGGTCGAGCGATCCCAATGAGCTACGTCTGAGGTCTTTCTTCGCAACCAGAGGCTGCGCCCATCCGAGGTGCATCTTGCTCCACGGCGATAACGGCATCGGGCGCCACGGGTGCTCTCCGGTGAATCCGAACGTACCCGTCGCCATCAGGTCCCACGGGCCGACGCCGCCCGGGCTCGAACCGTCGGTGTCATACAGGTCGGGAAGCCCAAGCACATGTCCGAACTCGTGGGCGAAGATCCCGATGGAGATCAGCTTGTCAGGCGCGCCCGGCGCGCTGTACAGCGATCGCGCGTAGCCCTCGGGAACGACGGTGAAGTCGCTGACCCGAGCAGCACGTCCGTTCGCACAGACATCGTCGGTCTCGTATGCCTGAGACAGGAACCAGTGGATGGACCAGATGCCGCTCCCGACCTCCTCCGCGCCCGGACCCGCGTGTACGACGAAGACGGTGTCGACGTACCCGTCCCGGTCGGTGTCGCCCTTGCAGAAGTCCATCGAGCTGTCGGCTCGCTCCACCGCGTCCTCGACCAGAGTGCGGTCGTTGGGCACGCTGTTCTGGTAGCCCTCGCTCGATCCCGAGTAGGCCTTGTAGGTGCGCGGCATTCGCAGCCACCTATCGGTCACGACGCCCGTCACATCCAGGAGCCCTGACGATTGATCGTCGTAGTAGTCACGCAACGAACCTGCACCGTGGGGATAGTCCTTCTCGAACAACAGACGCTTGTAGGCGCGCGGTGGATGTTGTTTCTTGCTGGCCCCCTCGTCGCTGAAGTCCGCAAGGATCACGGGGATGAACGCGGTGCCCGAGACAGGTCCGTCACCGGGCGAACCACCTGAGAACGCAGCGTTCTTGCTGTCAGTGGAGGCGAGGCCGCGCGCACTACGACCGTAGGGAACGTGGAACGCGGCGCGCTCGGCACCGGAAGGGATGTCGCCGGGATGCAGAGAGAATCCCGGCGCGTCCGATGGGCTACTCGCCAATGTCCCCGAAGAGGCGGACGCAGGCGCGCCCACGGCGACGATCGCCGTCGCCGGGACGAACAGGGCTAGCACGACAAGAAGGGTCCAACGGGAACGCATAGGTCATTACTCGTGCATTTGGCCCACGACCTCAATAGAGATGCGGACAGTACGTAGACGCTTTCCGAAGATGCGTAGATGGAATGTCCGGTTTGTGGCGACTCAGTCGTAGGTGTCGATGTCCTCGGGTAGATCGATGACGAGCGGATCGACGCCACCGGGCGAGCCGATATCGACGTCGTTGACGATCAGCTCCACCCCGTCGGGGAATCCGAGGACGATCTTCATCGTCTCGTCGGCGGTGAAGGTCTCCGTCGCTCCCTCCTCGAGCGTGTCGCTGAAGATCGTCGTCCCATCAGACGTGATGTCGACCCAGCAATCGGCATTCGCCGCGACGACGGTGACTTCTATGCCGTCCTCAAAGGTGATCGGTCCGCCTTCCGAAATCTCATCCAACGATGTGCCGGTGGGCGTAGGCGTCACGATGATCACGCTGGGGAGGTCCCCGGGCGCGATGGGCGACGCGGTTGGTCTCACGGTCTCCCTCGCGCTCTGCGGTTCTTCTTCGGGCCCCGTCAGAAGACCCACGATTGCGAACAGGAGCACGCCGGCAAACGCGATGACAACACCTAGGGCCCAGTTGTTGAGACGGCGTCGCTCCTTCGGAACTCGTCGAGCGCGCCGTTGCAACGCGACAATCTGCGACGCGTCGATCGCGTGCGCATGACGCCTGTCAAACTCGTCGAGAAGAGGCCCGGGATCGACGTGAAGAAAGCGCGCGTAGGTACGCAGGAACCCCCGCACATAGGCGGGCGACAGGAAGTCGAATTCATCCGACTCCATCCGCATCAAGAACTCTCGCTTGATGCGCGTGTCTTCGGCGGCTCTCTCGATGCTCACTCGGCGGCGACGCCGGGCAGCGGTGAGATAGGCGCCCATGGTGGGTTTGCTCACCCGCGCTCCGAGGCCTCGCTATCAGGGACGGTAAGAAAGTATAGAAGCGGGCTCGGTTAGCTCTCGCGTGACGCTTCGAGCTCTTCGACGGTCATGAGAACGTCGCGCGGTTTGGACCCTTGCGACGGACCGACCACTCCACGCTGCTCGAGCAGATCCATGATGCGTCCCGCGCGCGAGAACCCAACCTGCAGCTTCCGCTGCAACATCGAGGTGGATCCGAGGCCCGAACGGACGACAAGATCCAGCGCTTCCTCAAGGAGCTCGTCACCGCCACCACCCGCGCCCGAAGACGTCGCGCCGGCTCCGGCTTCCTCGGCGGTCACGCCTTCGACATATTCAGGTTCACCCTGACGGCGCGTGTGGCCCACGATGGCTGCAATCTCTTTCTCAGTGACCCATGAGCCTTGGATGCGAAGCGGCTTCGAGGAGTTCGCGTGCAGATAGAGCATGTCGCCGTGTCCGATCAGCTTGTCGGCGCCACCTTGATCGAGGATGACGCGCGAGTCCTGTTGTGACGCGACACTGAATGCGAGCCGAGACGGGATATTCGCCTTGATCACTCCCGTGACAACGTCGACCGATGGACGCTGAGTCGCAACGACGAGGTGGATACCGACGGCGCGCGCCATCTGGGCGATCCTGCAGATCGCGTTCTCGACATCTCGCGGTGCGACCATCATGAGGTCCGAAAGCTCGTCGACCACCACGAGGATGTATGGGAGAGGCTCGGGCTCAGGATCGTCGTCGACGCGCCGAACGACCGCGCCGCGCGACACCGCCTCGTTATAGAACTCGAGGTTCCGCATGCCGGCGTGCGCCAGGATCTCGTAACGCATCTCCATCTCCCGCACGACCCAGCCGAGCGCCGACGCAGCCTTCTTGGGGATCGTGACGACCGGCGTCAGCAGATGTGGGACACCCGCGAAGTGGGTCAGCTCGACGCGCTTCGGGTCGATAAGGATCATGCGCACCTGGTCCGGACGCGCCCTCATCAGCACGGAGGTGATGAGCGAGTTGATGCACGACGACTTCCCGGAGTTCGTGGCACCCGCGATGAGGACGTGAGGCATCTCGGTGATGTTCGCCATGACGGTCTCGCCGGAGATGTCCTGACCGAGCGCGACCGACATGGGATGCCGATCCCTCTTGGCTTCCTTGGATGTAAGGACGTCGCCCAGCGTCACCAGCTGGCGCGTCCGGTTGGGGACCTCGATCCCGATCGCCGAACGTCCCGGGATGGGAGCGAGGAACCTCAGCTCTCCCGACGCGAGCGCGTAGGCGATCTCTTTCGAGAGATTGAGGACACGGTCGACCTTGACGCCTGCACCGAGCTCGACCTCGAAGCGGGTCACCGTCGGCCCCGCGGTGTATCCGGTGACCGCGGCGTCGACCTGGAACTGCTCGAGGGTCGCCTCTAGGACACCCTGGGTCTCCTGCATCGAGCGAACCGAGACCTCGCGCTCGCCGCCGCGCAACAGAAGGTCAGGTGGCGGGAGGCGGTACGCGGTCTTGATCCGGGTGACGGGAGCTAGCGGGCGCGGCTCGGCCGCGTCTCCCGGAGAATCTCCGTCGATCGCGGCGTCGTGCTGCAACGGCGCGTCCGGTACATCTTCGATCTCGACCGGGTCGCCGGCGAGAGCGATCCCGTTGTCGTCATCTCTGTAATCGTCCTCGTCCTCTTCCTCTTCGTCATCATTCGCGAGGAGGTCGATGTCCGAGAGTAGGCCACGCATGAAGTCCCCGGCCGCGCTCGCGCCGGCTCCGGCCCACCCCGCGACGCGACTCGCGGGTGTGCGGGTGATCATCATCAGGGCGACGCCGGTGAGGAGCGTGAGCACGATCCATACGACGGGCACGGTGACGACGTCCGAAGCCGGACGCGCCAGAAGCGCCCCGAAGATGCCTCCCCCGTTCTGAAGTTTCTCGATCGGGGCCGACAGCGGACGGTTGCCGTTGACGAGGTGGACCATCGCGGCGACCACAATCATCGCGAGGGTGGCGCCTGCGACGATGCGAGCCGCGTGCGGCCTGATGCGCGACGCGATCACGAGCGTGCCCGCGGTCGCCAGGAGCAGCGGCATGGTCACTACGACATCGCCGACCATCAGACGACCGACGTAACTGAACGCGCTCCCGATGGGCCCCGCGCCTCCCGTGTAGACCCCGAGCGCGCCTGCGGTCCCCAAGACGAAGAGGACGATGCCCCACACCTCTACCGGGGTGTTGCGAGCGTGGACGACGCTCCACCGGAGCCCGTTGCCGATCGGCCTCAGGGGCGACGACCGGCGTGTCCGCTTGCGAGCCGCCGGGCGCGCCCTGCCCTTCGTGGGTGCCGGGCGACGTGCCGGAGCTCGTCCGGCCGGGACCCGGGCCGTGCCGGAGCGGGAACGCGGCGGTGCACCCCGGCGAACAGGGGCCTTGCCCCGACGCGCGGGGGCTTTGCCCCGCTTGGGAGGCGGCTTACGACTACGCGTTGCCAACTGGGTCCCTCCAACTTCCAGATGTCAGGACCCACAACTT
>DATLNM010000003.1:0-24464 GCA_035536775.1 Actinomycetota bacterium
CTTCCAGCAGCTCGCGGGCAACAACAAGTTCGACATCGTGGTCGCGGCCGTGACCGGTTACGCGCCCGAGGGTTCTCCGGCGTCGGAGACGGTTGCAGACCGCAACGAGGTCATCGACTTCACCACCCCGTACTACCCGTCCCTGCAGTCCCTCACGGTCGACACCAATGCGAGTGACATCGGCGGGGTCGACGACCTTTCCGAGGGCGATCGCGTTGCCGTGCAGCGTGCGACGACGGGTGCGTTCTTCGCCGAGGAGAACCTCGGTCCCCTCGGGGTCGAGCTCGTGACGTTCGCCAAGGCGCCGCAGATGTACCAGGCGCTGCAGGCCGGCCAGGTCGAGGCGGTCTTCAACGATCTCCCCGTGTCGATCGAGGCCATCAAGGGCATCGACGGCCTCGAGGTCGTCGAGCAGGTTCCGACCGGCGAGGAGTACGCGATCGCGGTCAGCAAGGACAACCCCGGCCTCAAGGCGGCCATCGACGCTGCGCTCGCGGAGATCTACGCCGACGGGACGTATGCCGAGATCTTCAGCAAGTACTTCCCGGAGCAGGACCTTCCGGAGTACGCCGCGGAGTAAGGAACCTCACATCTGATACCGAGAGACCCGCGTCGGTTGGCGCGGGTCTCTCACTTTCCTAGAGGAGCAGACAGTGGCGGCAACGGTTCCTGAGCTGAAGCGACCGGAGCGGGGCTTTTCGTGGGTCGTAGAGCAGAGCACCACCGCGGCACTCGCCGTGCTCGGCCTCGGCGCTGCCTCTCTCGCCGTAATCATCCTCGGAAGCACCGCGGTCCTGACGAGCTTCGGATTCATCCCTGTCGACAACGTGATCGAGGGTTTCCAGTCCTCCGCGATGAAGGCGGTCCTGTGGTTCGGGGTCGTCCTTGGGATCGTCGCGGTCGCCGGGGGATGGGGGGGCTTCAAGTCGATGCCGACCAAGGTCGCGCGCGAGGAGGCGATCGCCGGCGCGGTTCTCGGCATGCTGGCAGTCGCGCTCGGCGCCTTCCTGGTGTGGTTCTCGGGCGGAGAGGTCGACCGCTTCGTCTTCAACTACATGCGCTTCGAGGGGACTTCTCCTCTCATCCCTCATTTCTTCAACGGTGCCAAGAACACGCTCGTCCTCGCGTTCTCGAGCGAAGTGCTCGGGATCGTCCTGGGCCTGCTGCTGGCGGTGCTCGCGTTGTCCAAGAGAGCTGTGGTCCGTGCCCCGGCGCGGGCGTACATCAACTTCTTCCGAGGGACGCCACTCGTGTGGCAGATCTCCTTCATCGGTGTCGCGCTGCCGATCGGATTCGGATTGGACATCGGGCCCTATCAAGCAGGTATCGCGGCACTCGGGCTGAACGCGGCGGCGTATTCGGCGGAGGTCTTCCGCGCCGGCATCCAGTCCATCGAGAGAGGTCAGATGGAGGCAGCGCGCAGCCTAGGGATGTCCTACTTCCAAGCGATGCGCTACGCGATCATCCCGCAGGGCATCAGGCGCGTGATACCGCCGTTGATGAACGAGTTCGTGATCCTCGTCAAGGACACGGCTCTGATCCTTCTTCTCGGGCTTACTTCGAGTCAGAGAGATCTCATGACGGTCGGCAGCCAGGCGGCCGCCAACACGTTCAATTACACGTTCTTCCTGATGACCGCCGCGGGGTACCTCGTGATCACCCTGCCGCTCATCCGGTTGGTCAACTCGCTCGAGAAACGACTCCGGAGCGGGCTAGTCGGGATCGGTGCGTGAGCCCGTCAAAGGCAGCATCCCCAACGCGCTCGCGAAAGAGCGCGGCACCAGCCGGCGAAACCCTCATCCGCCTCGAGGGGGTGCACAAGTGGTTCGGTCACAACCATGTCCTCAAGGGCATCGACTTGGAGGTCCAGGCGGGCTCGGTCGTCGTGATCATCGGCCCTTCCGGATCGGGCAAGTCCACGCTGCTGCGCACCATGAACATGCTCGAGGAGCCGACCGAAGGAAAGGTCTTCTTCAACGGGGTCGAGCTGACCGACATCCGCACCGATCTGAACAAGGTGCGTACCGACATCGGGATCGTCTTCCAGTCCTTCAACCTCTTTCCGCATAAGACAGCGGTCGGCAACATCACGGTCGCGCTCGAGAAGGTCCTCAAGCTCGACGGGAACGAGGCACGCAAGCGAGCTCTCGAGCAGCTCGAGCACGTCGGGTTATCGGAAAAGGCAGGCGCTTACCCCGCCCAACTCTCCGGTGGGCAGCAGCAGCGCGTCGCCATCGCCCGCGCCCTGGCGATGCGCCCCAAGCTGATGTTGTTCGACGAGGTCACCTCTGCTCTCGATCCCGAGCTCGTCCGAGAGGTGCTCGACACGATGAAGGAGCTCGCGGACGAGGGCATGACCATGGTGATCGTCACCCACGAGATGGGCTTCGCGCGCGAGGTCGGCAGCCGGCTCCTGTTCACTGACGGCGGACGCATCATCGAGGACGGCGACCCCAAGAAGATCTTTGCCCGCCCGAAAGACGAGCGCACCAAGGACTTCCTCTCCCACGTCCTTTAGGGGCGGGCCGTTAGTGGCAGACACGCTCGACGCCATCAACGAACTCATCGTCAATTGTTTCGCCTGCCCCCGCCTCGTCGCGTGGCGTGAGCAGGTAGCGCGCGAGAAGCGAGCATCGTTCGCAGACGAGGAGTATTGGGGTCGGCCCATCCCTGGATTCGGTGACCACGAGGCGAAGATGCTGGTCCTCGGGCTTGCTCCTGCTGCTCACGGAGGCAACCGGACGGGCCGCATCTTCACCGGTGACCGTTCGGGAGACTGGTTGTTCGCGTCGATGTGGCGCACGGGGTGGGCCAACCAGCCGACGTCGGTCCACAGGGACGATGGTCTCGCCGTTCACGGTGCCTACGTAGCCGCAGCGGTGCGATGCGCCCCCCCTGCCAACAAGCCGACGACGGCCGAGCGTGATCGCTGCGAGCCTTATCTACATCAGGAACTGCTGGCGTTGCCGACGATCGAAGTTGTAGTTGCGTTGGGGGCATTCGCGTGGGACGCCGCTCTGAGAGCCCACGCGGCGGTTACCGGTGAACCGGTGCGTCCCAAGCCCAAGTTCGGTCACCTCGCCGAAGTGCGCCTCGATCGGTGGACGCTCATCGGCTCTTTCCACCCCAGTCAACAGAACACCTTCACAGGCAAGCTCACCGAGCCCATGCTCGACGCTGTCTTCACCCGAGCCCGGGACCTCGTTGCCAAATGAGGAAGGAGGCGGGGACCGGGGCCGATCGCTTCATCGCCGCCGCGATGGCCATCGCGAGTGTCGTGATCTTGCTCCTAGATGTATCGGGCGTGAACCGATCCGATCCTGGAGCCGCGTTCGGTAAGCCTCGAGCTGAGTCCGATCCGAATCCAACGCCCACAAGCGCTACGGGTGAAAGTGATCTCGCCCACATTGGGGCTCTACGCGCGATCGGCTCTCAGAGGTCGGTTCTCGTGGCGCAGGTGACATCCGAGGGATGCATCCCCCGGTTCACGATGGGTGCTCAGCGCCGCCTCGCGATCGCCTCGGCCTTCAAGCTTCATCTCCTCGCGGTCGTAACCCATGAGATCGATGCCGGTCGCCTTGAATGGACCGACACGATCGAGATCGAAGAGTTCAAGAAGAGCTTGGGGATGGGGATGTCGAGTCTTCGTCCGGGCGCGACCCGAACCGTGCTGCAGGTCGCCAAGAGCATGATCGCGGTCAGCGACAACACCGCCACCGATCACCTGCTGTTCCATCTCGGTCGGGCAAAGGTCACTCGACTTCAGGATCGATTGGGTCTGTGGAGTCCTCGTCTGAACCGCCCCTTCCTGTCGACGCGCGAGGCCTTTCTACTCAAGTTGGCCGTTCCCCCGCGCGTCGTATCGCTCTATGCCGGCGGCTCTACTTCGGAGAGGGCGCGGATCTTGAGTTGGGTCCGAACTCGTGGTCTTTCACCAGACGATCTGCAGGATGCCGGGGATGATCCGCTTTACATCGATTCGGTCGAGTGGTTCGCGTCCGCCGAAGACCTGTGTCGCACGATGGCCTACCTGAAGAGCGCGAGCGCCCAGCCCGGTCTTCATCAGATCCGGTCGATCTTGTCTCTGAATCCGGGGGTCCCCTACGACTCAGATGAGTGGACGTACGTCGGCTACAAGGGTGGCAGCGAGCCCGGCGTACTGAACCTGACATGGCTCCTTCGACACCGCGATGGAATGTGGTTGGTGATCGTCGGCACCTTCAACGACCAGGAATCTCCGATCGACGAGATGGCGGCCGTCGAGAGCATGCTCGAGCTGTGGAAACAGATAGCCGAGGCCGTGGCTACGTCTCATTGAGACGCAAACCCATGATGACAGCGTCCCAGATCTCGCCGTTGCGTCTCTTGTAGTGGCCGCGGAGGTGGCCCTCTCGTTCGAAGCCGAAGCGTTCGTAGAGCGCGATCGCGGGTTGGTTCTCGGGCCAGGACTGAAGGGTGATCTTGTGGGCTCCGCGGGCGCGTGCCCAGTCGATAGATGCTTGGAGCAGCTGCGAGCCGATGCCTTGGCGCCGGTATCCGTCCCGAACCATCATTCCTAGATCGACCAACCCTCGGTCGTCCTCGACTCCCGAGGTCCCTACGAGGGCGCCGTCAACCTCAGCCACGAACATGCAGCCTCGGTCGCCGAGGTAGTCGGTGCGCCATCGCTTAGTGCGGTCAGCGCGGTCGATCGGTAGCTCTGTCCCGATCCACCGTTCCTCGGCCGCAACGCTCTCCAAGAGGTCGAGGACCGCGGGGATGTCGTCTTCGGTCAGCGCGCGGATCTTGATTGTTTCCACCGCTGAAAGATAGGGCTAGACGGCGGCGACCGTGGTTCCTTCGAAGAGGGCTTCCAATCGGGCGACCTCGGCAACCGGGGCGACGCGGCAGAAGGACGTCTTGGTGTCCTCCCAGTCCTCGAGGATTGCTCGTGCCTTGGTCGAGTCCGTCGCGTCGGCGTGGCGTTCGATGACGCGTCTTAGCGACACGAGTTGGCCTTCGGTCGGGGCGTACGCGGCAACCAGTTGCTTGTTGAGGCGTTCGTCGAGCTCACCGTCGGGGTCGAAGAGGTAGAGCTCGCCGCCGCTCATGCCGGCGCCGACGTTGCGGCCGGTCGGGCCGAGGATGACGACCGCACCCGCGGTCATGTACTCGCATGCGTGATCGCCGGTTCCCTCGACGACCGCCACCGCGCCGGAGTTGCGGACGGCGAAGCGTTCACCGGCACGCCCCGCGATGAAGAGCGAGCCACCGGTCGCGCCGTACAGCACCGTGTTCCCGACGAGATAGGGGTCGCCGGCATCGTTGGCAGGAGGTTTGATCGAAACGCGCCCGCCGGCCATCCCCTTGGCGACGTAGTCGTTGGCTTCACCGGTGAGGGTGATGTCGATGCCGTCACCGAGGAACGCGCCGAACGATTGACCGGCCGATCCCTCGAGGCGCGCCTTGACGGTCCCGGTTCGCTCGGTTCCGCCGAGCGAGGCGTCGCAGCTGAGGCGCGCGCCGAAGGTCCGGTCGGCGGTGGTGATCTCATAATCGAGCTCGACAGCGCCACCTTCAAGGAGCGCCGAGATGCCGTCGCCGAAGAGGCGGTCGCCGAGGACCGAGCGCGGTTTCTGCACCGGCAGACCCCCTGTGAAGCGGCGCTCTTCTCCATCGGGCTTTCCGAGAAGCGGCGTGAGGTCGAGGCGCGCGCCGCGGCCCTCGACGGACCTGACGGTCAACAGGTCGGTCCGGCCGATCGCCTCGTCGAGGCTCCGAAGACCCAGAGAGGCAAGGAACATGCGGACGTCTTCCGCCACGAACATGAGGTAGCGCGCGACCATCTCGGGCGTGCCGGCGAACTTCGCCCGCAACGCCGGGTCTTGGGTCGCGATCCCGACCGGGCAGGTATCTCTGTGGCACGTGCGCACGAGGATGCACCCCTCGGCAACGAGCGCAGCGGTCCCGAACGAGTACTCGTCGGCGCCGAGTAGGGCGGCGATGATGATGTCGCGCCCCGTCTTGAGGCCGCCGTCGACGCGGATCCGGGCGCGCCCTCGCAGACCGTTGGAGGCAAGGGCGAGCTGCGTCTCCGCAAGGCCGATCTCCCACGGCATCCCGGCGTTCTTGATCGACGACAGGGGGCTCGCACCGGTACCACCGTCGGACCCCGAGATGTGGACGACGTCGGCAAGTCCTTTGACGACACCCGCCGCGATGGTCCCAACGCCCTCCGATGAGACGAGCTTGACGGAGACCGCGGCACGCGGGTTCGCCTGCTTCAGGTCATAGATGAGTTGCGCTAGATCTTCGATCGAATAGATGTCGTGATGGGGCGGGGGAGAGATGAGCGCGACCCCCGGCACCGTGTGGCGCAGGCGCGCGATCTCGTCGGTCACCTTCTTGCCGGGGAGCTGCCCCCCTTCGCCGGGCTTGGAGCCTTGCGCCATCTTGATCTGTAGCTCGCGGGCGTTCGCGAGGTACGCGGGAGTGACACCGAACCGACCCGAAGCGACCTGCTTGATGCCGGAGTTGCGCTGGTCGCCGTAACGCTCGGGGGCCTCACCACCTTCGCCGGTATTGGCCATGCCGCCGATCATGTTCATCGCGACCGACAGCGTCTCGTGAGCTTCTGCCGACAACGCCCCGTGTGACATCGCTCCCGTGGAGAAGCGCCGGGCGATCGCTTCTGCGGGCTCGACCTCGTCAAGTGGCGTCGGAGTGACCGAAGCGACAAGCTCCAGTAAGTCGCGGGGCTCCGCGGGTGGGCGGTCATCGACTAGAGACGCGAAGCGCGCATAGGACCCGTCGTCTCCCTTGACGGCGCGCTGCAGGGCGTGCGCTGCCGCGAGGTCCTGCTCTTGCGCCTCCTTCAACCCAACGATGTGATGGATGCCGTCGATGACATCGGGGTTGAGCGAGTGGTACTCGCCGCCCTTCTTGAACTTGATGTTGCCGCTGTTGGCGAGGACCGGGCTCGTCTGCAGCGCGGCATCGTGGCGGTCGAGGACGTCCTCGCCGAGGTCAGCCAAGGTGAGGCCGCCCAGCGCGGACGCCATCCCCGTGAAGCACAGCTCCATTACGTCGGGTCCAAGCCCCATCGCCTCGATGATCTGGGCGCCGCGATAAGAGTCGAGGGTCGAGATCCCCATCTTCGACATGATCTTGAGCAGCCCGTCTTCCATCGCCGACAGGAACTTGCGCTGGGCTTCCGGTGCGGGCACCTCGCCACCCAAGCGCGATGCAAGTGCGAGCTCGGTCACCGACTCCAGCGCGAGACGAGGACAGACCGCGTCGGCGCCGTTGGTGAGGAGACACGCGATGTGATGGCTTTCGCGCGGTTCGATCGAGTCGACTACGAGGCTTGTGCTCGACCTCAAGCCGGTTGCAAGCAGCTCGTGGTGGATCGCGCCCGCCGCGAGCGCGGCAGGGATCGCGGCACGCCCCGGTGCCCAGGCCCGGTCCGAGACGACCAGGACATGGCGGTCACGCGCGACGTGCTCGACGGCCTCAGCCACCAGCTCCAGACAACGTACTTCTAAGCCCTCCGGCCCTGCCGAGACCGGGAACGTGGCGTCCAGGATGATCGCGCCGTCACCTTCAAGTTCTTGGAGCGCGGATGGGAACAGCAGTGGCGAGGGGTATTCCTTCAACGCCGCGGCCTTGGGAGCTTCGTGTAACAGGCGCGCCCGCCGCCCGAGACGAGTCGAGAGAGACATGACGTGCCGCTCTCGTAGATGGTCGATCGGCGGATTGGTGACTTGGGCGAAGCGCTGCTTCAGATATGAGAAGACCCCTCGCCGAGCGGACGCGAGCGGTGGTTGAGCCGTGTCGTCGCCCATAGACGAGGTGGGCTCCGCACCGTCGCTCCCCATCGGGCGGATAACGACCGTGAACTCCTCTTTGGTGTAACCGGCCGCGACCTGGCGCGCTTTGACGTGCTCGCCCGGCGCGGCGAGAGGCTCGCCTTGAGACCGCTCGATCAGGTGCTCCCCGAGCCAGTCGCCGTAGGGCCGCCTACGCGCCAACGTCGTCTTCACAGCGGCGTCTTCGACGATTCCCCCTGCGGCAGGATCGACCACGAACGACCCGCCGGGGCCGACCTTCGTGCGACGGACGCGTCCGTGTCCGCGCGTCGTCACCGCACCGGCCTCCGAGGCGCACGCGACGAGTCCGTCTTCGCAGATCGACACACGCAGCGGCCTCAGCCCGTTGCGGTCGAGCGTCGCAGCGACGCGATCACCGTCCGAGAACACGAGGGCAGCCGGTCCATCCCACGGCTCGATGAGGCATGCCTGGTAGTGGAAGAACTCTCGCACCTCAGAGTCGAGGTCGAGCACTCCCTCCCAGGCCGGGGGGACCAGCATCGCGGCGGCGTGAGGGAGGTCGCGCCCACCGCGCACGAGCAACTCCAGGGCCTCGTCGAGGATCCCGGAGTCCGATCCGTCCGTGTCGACGATCGGGCGCAACAGGTCTTCAGGAGCGAGGTCGTCCGATCCGAGACGCCCCTCACGGGCGCGGAGGAGAGCGACATTCCCTCGGATCGTGTTGATCTCGCCGTTGTGCGCGAGGAAGCGGAAGGGCTGCGCGCGCTCCCATGTCGGGGTCGTGTTTGTCGAGTAGCGCTGGTGGAAGATCGCGAACCACGCGGCGTAGGCGGGGTCGGCGAGGTCAAGATAGAACGCGGAGAGCTGATCCGCCGCGCATAGCGCCTTGTAGGTGATGGTGCGGAACGAGCACGACGCGACGTAGAGCTTTAGATGCTGCTCGCGCGCCGCGGCCTCGATCCTCCGGCGCGCTCGGAACGCCCGTCGCTCCCCGTCCTCGGCATCGCTCCCGACGGGGCGGTGGATGACCGCGTGCTCGATCAGGGGCGCCGTCGCTTTGGCGCTGTCACCGAGGGCGTTCTCATCGATAGGCACGGGGCGCCAACGGGCCAGGACGAGGTCCTCCGCACGGCATGCGTCTTCGACCGCGGCGCGCCCGAGCTCGGGCTGCGAGGGGTCGAGGAAGGTCGTGATAAGTCCGGCGCGCCCGGGGTCGGCAACCCCTTCGGCGGCCAGGATCGCGCTTGGGAGCGGTAGAAGGAGACCGGCGCCGTCGCCCGTCAATGCGTCCGCAGCCACGGCCCCACGGTGACGGACCCGGCACAGGGCCTCGACGGCGTTATCGACGATCGCGCGGCTGGGGCGTCCCTTCGAGTCCGCGACGAATCCGATCCCGCAGGCGTCGCGTTCGTCTCGCAGGGGGTCGTACAGAGCCATCATGTCCCTCCGGTAGGTCGGAACGCCGGGCATGAAAAAGGCGCTCGTTCCGGAGCGCCGTTGCTCTGTATGGATGCGGGAGTCACGCTACCAGACGGCTCCCTGCCGCCACAACGACCCTCAGCCGCCGCTACCCCCCGGACCCCCCACCCCCCAATGCAACCTTTCGAGGAGATGGCGTGTCTTTACTTATGTCATGCGCACCTCAGAGCGAGACGCCGAGTTCAGGGACTTCTATTTCAGCGAGCACGCACGCCTGCGCTCGATCGCCCTGATGCTCGTGGGCGATCCGGGCAAGGCATCGGACCTCGCCCAGGAAGCGCTGTTGAGGTCCTATGTCGCCTGGTACCGCATCCGCCGTGACGACCCGGGGCCGTACGCGCGCAAGATCCTCGTCAACCTCTGCCGTAATCACCACCGGCGCCGTTTCCTCGAGGCGCGCAAGAAGCCATTCCCCGCTCCCGACAGCACCGCAGACCACAGCGGCGGAGTGGCAGAAGGCCTGCGCGTGGCAGCCGCTCTCCGAGAGCTGAGCCCGACCCGGCGCGCCGCGATCGTGCTCCGCTACTACGAGGACATGACCGAGCCCGAGATCGCCCGTGTGCTCGACCGCCCCCTCTCGACCATCAAGTCCGACATCCGCCGAGGGCTCGAGCGACTCCGGCCCCTGCTGCAAGAGGAGGCCTCATGAGCGATGAAGAGAGGTTGCGTCGCCTGATGGATCGGGCACGAGGGAAGGAGCGGTCCGATGCGGCCGACTGGGAACGATTCACACACCGCGCACACCGGAGACTGCTCATGAATCGAGCCGCGGCCGCAGGACTTGCGCTAGTGCTGGTGGCCGGCGGCGCCGCCATCGGAACCACGATCCTGACTAACGACAAGCTCACTCCGGCTCCGGTCGCGCCCGCTGGGTCCGCAACGGCGACTGCCGAGCGCGTTCAAGAAGTGTGCGTCGATGCGGATGCGCCTAACGAGCCGATCGATGAGTGCACACCCTTTCCCGTCCCCGAACCATCACCCTTCCCGACCGCGGCGACGATCGAGGTGTGGTTCGTCGATGGGGAGCGGTTGTCGGCCAGTTATGCCGAGATCAATGGGGAACTTGGTCACGAGGCCTGGAAGAGCAGGGCGCTCGACGCTCTGGAGGCGCTGGCTGAGGCAGCCAGCCTCGCGGACGATGAGTCGACTGCTATTCCTGAAGATGCGCATGCGCTCGGCATCAGCTTCGAGGGCGACACTGCGATCGTCGATCTGCCTGCCGAGTTCGAATCCGGCGGGGGATCGCTCTCGATGATGTTGCGGGTCGCGCAGGTCGTGTTCACCGTCACCCAGTTCGAGGAGGTCGGTGGTGTTCGATTCGCGATCGAGGGCGAGCTGCGGGACTACATCGGCGGCGAGGGGATCGATGTCAGCAAGCCGCTGTCCCGCTCCGACTTCGAGGACTACGCGCCGGCCATCACGGTCGAGTCACCCGAGCCCGCGGAGACGGTCACCAGCCCCGTGAAGATCGCGGGGACGGCCAACGTCTACGAGGCCAACGTGAATATCCGCATCCTGGACGAGAACGGCGACGTCCTGAACGAAACGTTCGTGACCGCCACCTGCGGGACGGGCTGCCGCGGGACCTACGAGAAGGCCGTGTCCTTCGAGGTCGATCACGAGCAACCCGGGACGGTCGAGGTGCTGACCTACTCCGCTGAAGACGGCTCCCCGATGTTCGCGGTGTCAGTGCCTGTGACTCTCATGCCGTGAGTTAGGCGGGGAGGACCCAGAGGTTGTCGGCGAGGCCCGCGCCTAGCGCGACCTGCCCGCCCTCGACCGACAAGGTTCGAGTGCCGTCGGGGGCGATGTCGATGACCTCGAGATCGCGGCCGGGCATCAGTCTGTGATCCTCGAGGAACTTCAGAACGTCGCCGTCCAACTCGACATCCTCGAGCAGCCGGGTCAGCCGGCCCTTGTCGCCGATGGCCATCCCGGCGACGGCTTTGAGGTCGGACCAGGGCACCGCGGGTCCCGCGCCGGGGATCGGGTTGCCGTGGGGGCAGGTCGGGTCGCCCTCTAGCTTGTCGAGGATGGCCTGCTCGACCTGGGGGGTCATGACCTTCTCCCAGTCCTCGGCCTCGTGGTGGCACATGTGCCATGGGATCCCGAGGATGTCGACGAGCATCCGCTCGGCCAGCCGGTGGCGGCGCACGAGGGCCTCGGCGATCACTCGCCCCTCGTCGGTGAGCCCGATGTCACGCCCGTCGGCGACGCTGACGTAACCCTCGTCGACGAGGCGTTTCACGCCCTCGGACACCGTCGCGGGTGCCAGGCCGAGGCGCTCGCCGATACGGGCCTTGAGGACCCTCTGGCCCTCCTCCTCCAGCTCGTAAACCGCCTCGAGGTACTCCTTCGAGGCCGGGTTGAGCTTGCGAAGATCGGGCGACGGCATGCTCACGGCCGACATCCTAGTGGGCGCCTCCGCAGGACCCGGAGCGTTTTCACCTAACATTGCCCCGATGAGGTCCCGGGCTCTCTCCCTTTTGGCTCTTAGCGTGCTTGCCGCGGCGTTGGTCGCGCCGGCCACGGCCCGCGCTCAGGGGTCGGATTTCCAGATCCCGGTGTGGTTCTACTGGGAAGAATCGACGCTCGACACGATCGTCATCCCGCCCGAGCACGGACAGATCTACAACGCCGACGGCATCCTCAACGGGGGAGACGCGGGCGAGCTCACCCTGAACAACAGCTACTTGGACGCCATCGAGAGCTCCATAGCCGGATGGGAAACCGCCATCCAGCAGTTCGGTTCGCCCGCGCTGCGTGACAAGGTCGAGATCAATGTCTACGTCCTCGGGCAGGACAGCATCCCGAGCTCGGTCATGTTCGACCCGGAGATCGTGGTGTTCACCGACCAGTCCAAGGCATCTGTCCTCGGCATCGCCTTCAGCACGCGCCCATGTCTCGTCAACAACTCGAAGATGCTCGTCTCGAGCTTCAGCTACGAGGACATGTGGAACACCAACGGTCAGGAGTTCGGTCACTGCCTAGGGCTCAGCCACGTCGTCAACGAGCAGCCGGAGCTGGACGTGATGAACGGCCTTTATCCGCACAACATCGGGGCCAAGGACAACCCTCTGCATTGCATGAGCAACCTCGACGTCAGGGCCCTCGAGCATGTCTTCCTTGGCGGCCCTGAGGTCGTCTCGATTCCGGCGAGCGAGTACACCACAACCGACTGTTAAGTGATCGCCACGGCTCCGCCGAGGGCGGAACGAGTCCATCTCCGTTGACGATCGCGCCGCAGAGGCAGCGCAGCGCGCTGCCGTCCGAAGGAAACTGAAATGAGTCCGGCGAAGCCCGGTCGCGACAAGCTCCTCATCCTCGACGCGTATTCGCTGGCGTTCCGCGCGTTCTACGCTCTTCCGGAAGATCTTCAGACGTCCAGTGGCACGCACACCAACGCCGTCTACGGGTTCACGTCGATGCTCATCAAGCTTCTCCAGGACGAGAAGACCGACCGCATCGCGGTGTGCTTCGACATGGCCGCCCCGCTCGAGCGCACCGCCGAGTATGCCGACTACAAGAGCAACCGCGGCAGTGCTCCTGAGAATTTCTCTTCCCAGGTCCCGCTGATCCGCGACGTCCTCAGGGTGCTGCGCATCCCCGCTTACGAGAGGCCCGGCCACGAGGCCGACGACGTCATCGCCTGCCTCGCGAAGAAGGCCGCCGCCGAGGGGAACACCGTGCGCATCGTCACCGGGGACCGAGACTTCTTCCAACTCGTCACGAAGGACATCCACGTTCTCTACAACCGCCGGGGGATCTCCGACATCGTCGAGATGGATCCGAAGGCAGTCGAAGAGCGCTACGGCGTCCCACCGAAGAAGTATGTGGATCTCAAGGCACTCGAGGGTGACACGTCGGACAACCTTCCTGGGGTGCCGGGCGTCGGTACGAAGACCGCGGCGAAGCTCGTGCAGAAATACGGAAGCGCGGAGGCAGCGGTCGAGCACGCCCACGAGCAGACGCCGAAACTCGCTCAGAACCTCGCGGCGTGGGCCGACCAGGTCGGCGTCAATAAGAGGCTGTCGACCCTCGCTGACGTGCCGATCGACGACATCGCGATCGATGACCTCAGGATGGATCCATGGGATATCGATGAGGTCAAAGAGCTCTTCACCGCGCTCGAGTTCCGTACCCTCTTCGAACGTCTCCTCGCCGATCTCCCCGCGGCGGCCGAAGGCGAGGGGGATCCCTTCGAGCTCGACCTCAGAGTCGTCTCGACCGACCGTGCGCTTGCCGAGCTAGCGGACACGTTGCGCGCCGCGGGCCGGTTCGCGCTGGATGTGGTGCCGGCGCGACCACGTGGCGCGCCCCGTTCGATCGCGGTCTCGTGGTCGGCCACAGAAGGCGACGACGCCTCGGCGGCGTTCGTCGCGATGGGTGCAGAGGGTCTCACGCTCACCGAAGTGACCACCGGCCTAGGCGACGTCCTCGCCGACCCATCGATATACAAGATCGTTCATGGCGGGCGAGTAGTGCTGCTATCGCTCGAGGCGGGGGGTCTCGATCTTGCCGGACTCCATCTCGATACCGACGTCGCCTCGTATCTCCTCGATCCCGGTGCCGCCTCGTACACCCTCGAGGAGGTCTCCCGGAAGTACACGGGCCGTGAGCTCAAGGCCGTCGACGGGATCGATCGACCCGACGGATCCCAGACGACCCTCGACCTCGACGGAACTTCGGCCGGCGCCGTCGAGGCCGAAGACGGTGGCTTGCGCGCGCTTGCGATCGCAGAGGTGGCCGGCGCGGTGGAGCCCGAGCTCGAGCGCCTCGGCATGAACGAGCTTTACCGCGCGATCGAACATCCTCTGATCCCGGTTCTCGCGCGGATGGAGGAGATCGGAGTAAAGGTCGATCTCGACTATCTGGGAGACATGGCGACCGACCTCGATAAGAGGATCGGAGTGCTCGAGTCGGAGTGCTACGAGCTCGCCGGTGAGCGGATCAACCTGGGGTCGCCGAGCCAACTGCGCGTCCTGCTCTACGAGAAACTCGGTCTGAAGACGACCCGCCGGACCAAGACGGGGCTATCCACCGATGCACGTGCGCTTCAGCAGCTCATCGATCAGCATCCATTCGTCGGCAAGCTCCTCGACTATCGCGAGCTCGCGAAGCTGAAGAACACCTATGTCGATGCCCTTCCGCCTCTCGTGGATCCGAACGACGGGCGCGTCCATACGACCTACGACCAGACCGTTGCGGCCACGGGTCGGCTATCGAGCACCAACCCGAACCTGATGAACATTCCGATACGCACCGAGATAGGCAAGAAGATCAGGCGGGCGTTCATCCCTGAACCAGGATGGGTGCTGTTGTCCGCCGACTATTCGCAGATCGAGTTGCGCGTTATGGCGCACCTGTCGCAGGACCCCATCCTCCTGGACGTCTTCAAGAACGAAGAGGACGTTCACACAGCGACGGCGGCACGCATCTACGGCCTGAAGGGTTCCGAGCTCACTACCAAGCACCGTTCCGTCGCCAAGATGGTGAATTACGGGCTCGCGTACGGCATGGGCGCCCCTGGTCTCGCCGAACGGCTCAACGTCCCCGTCGACGAGGCGCGCGACATCATGGACGTCTACTTCGAGCAGTTCCAAGGAGTGAAGGACTTCCTCGACGAGATCGTCAAACAAGCTCACGTCGACACGTTCACCAAAACGATGTTTGGCCGCCGGCGCTATCTCCCCGAGCTCGGCAGCGGGAACCCGCGCATCCGTGCTATCGGCGAGCGGCAGGCCCTGAACGCACCGATCCAGGGATCGGCCGCCGACATCATGAAGTTGGCGATGATCGCGGTGGACATGCTTCTCGGATCCGAGGGCCTCGAGACCAAGATGATCCTTACGGTCCACGACGAGCTTGTGTTCGAGGTTCCCGAGAGCGAGGTCGAGGCCGCGAAGCGAGTCGTCGAGCGCGCCATGACCAATGTCGGCGCGCTGGCGGACCCGCCGATGTCGGTGCCGCTGGACATCGACATCGGCGTCGGCCCCAACTGGGCCGACGCGAAGTCCTAGCTCTTACTCAACCGTGAACTTCTGCTTCATCCCGAGCTTGAAGTGCGGCTTGCCGGTCTTCGGGTCGGGGAAGTAGCAGATCGCGGTGTAGTTCCCGGCTTCGAGCTCGAACGTCGTCCAGATCGCGCCGCCCGGCGCGGGAGCGATCGAGAACGCGCCTTGTCCGGTCTCGGGGTCGTCCTTCTCGCCCGTGATGATGACCTCGTGACTCTGTTTGCCGGCGTTGGTGATTACGAACTTGATCGGGCCCGCGGAGATGCCCTCGTCGATCTTGAAGTAAAAGTCGCCGGTCTCGAGTGCCCACTCGGCTTCCGGCTCCTCGATGGTCGTGGTGGGATCGACGACGTCGAAGAAGGCGGGAGCGATGGTGTCGAACGAGTTGGGGTTGCCCACGATGTAGGTCCCGACGGGGAACTCGACGACGAGCTCGAACGTGCCTCCGGCGTCCACCTCGGCACCTCCGGCAGCAGTCACGAGGCCGAACGCGGCATCTGGGGACTTACCGATTGACTTCTCGAGGTCCTCGACCGTCACATCGTCGTTGAGCCGTCCGAAGAACACAAAGCTCTTCTTCTCGCCGTTGTTGGTGATCGTCACCTCTGAGGGGCTCGCCTCGAGTGTCGCCGTCCCGATCGTGATCGCCTCGTCCTCCATCGTGACCGCGACCTGTTGGGGCCCGGTAGGGGCAGAGGCTTCTGCATCCTCAGACGCGGCCGCATCGGGCGCATCCGGCTCTGTGGCATCCCCTCCGCCGCATGCGACGGATCCGAAAGCGAGCAGGGCGGCGAAGATTGCGAACAGGATCCGGTGGCGCATAGGTAGGTCCCCTCCTCGGCGGGCTGTACGACGAGGGAACCCTAGCGTGCGGTTGAGAGCGAGAGTTCGCACCCTTATACTCTCCCGGCCCCCGGCATGGGGGCAGATTTCTGTCTAGGAGGAACCCACCTATATGACCCCAGAGCAAGACGGGGCTGTTCAAGCCCCGGACATGTCCGACGAGCAGACCCTCCCGGACGGCAGCGGCGGCGTGATCACCCGCACCGCACCCTCGACCTCAGGACCCACCTACGCAGGCGGCGTGATCGTCCATAACGACGTCGGCGAATCCCAGGAAGAGCTGATGGCCGCTATCGACGCGACCATCAAGCCCTTCGAGGAAGGCGACCTGGTCGCAGGGTCTATCGTCAAGATCGACAAGGACGAGGTCCTTCTCGACATCGGCTACAAGTCCGAAGGCGTCATCCCATCTCGTGAGCTGTCGATCCGTAACGACGTCGACCCCTCCGAGATCGTGTCCATCGGTGACCACATCGAGGCCCTCGTCCTCCAGAAAGAGGACAAAGAAGGCCGCCTCATCCTGTCCAAGAAGCGCGCCCAGTACGAGCGGGCGTGGGGCAAGATCGAAGAGATCAAGAACGTCGATGGGACGGTGACCGGAACGGTCATCGAGGTCGTCAAGGGCGGTCTCATCATCGACATCGGGCTGCGCGGCTTCCTGCCGGCGTCGCTCGTAGAGATGCGCAGGGTCCGAGACCTTCTGCCGTACGTCGGCAAGGAGCTCGAGTGCCGCATCATCGAGCTCGACAAGAACCGCAACAACGTCGTTCTCTCTCGCCGTAAGTTCCTCGAGGAGTCCCAGGCCGAGCAGCGCCAGGACTTCCTGACGTCGCTCAGCAAGGGCGAGGTTCGCAAGGGCCAGGTCTCGTCGATCGTCAACTTCGGGGCCTTCGTGGACCTTGGCGGCGTCGATGGCCTCGTTCACGTTTCGGAGCTGTCGTGGAAGCACGTCGACCATCCCAGCGAAGTCGTCGAGGTCGGGCAGGAGGTCGAGGTCGAAATCCTCGACGTCGATCTCGAGCGCGAGCGTGTCTCCCTGTCCCTCAAGGCCACCCAAGAGGACCCCTGGCGGCAGTTCGCACGCGGCCACAACGTCGGTGATGTCATCGAGGGCCGAGTCACCAAGCTCGTGCCGTTCGGCGCGTTCGTCGAGGTCGACGATGCGATCGAGGGTCTGGTTCACATCTCCGAGCTCGCCGAGCACCATGTCGAGCGTGCCGACGACGAGGTCAGCGTCCACGACCGCGTCCCGGTGAAGATCATCGACATCGATCTCGACCGCCGTCGGATCAGCCTGTCGCGCAAGCAAGCCCTGCGTCCCGAGGGGTCTCTCGGCGAAGGTGGAGACGAGAGCGCAGCGCCAGTCCGCGAGGACGCATCTGCCATCGACGTTCCAGAGATGGAGCTCGAGCTCGCCTCCGACAGCCCGGAGGATCCCGAGTCCGCCCTTGGCGAAGCCATAGCCGCTGCGGCGGTCGAGGCCGAGACGCCTCCCGAGGCAGCCGCAACCCCTCAGGAAGCGGGCGAAGATGCGCCGGCCGAGGAGCGGGAAGAGGCCGAGGTCATCGCGATGATGTCGCCCGAGGCCGATCCTGAGATCCTCGAGGGAGTCACCGCAGCCGAGCCCGACAAGCCCAGCATGGAAGATCGGATCGATCAGGAGGAGCCAGATCCCGGAGCCGCTCCGGGAGAAGCCGTCGAGGCCCTGATCGAGGACACCCCTCCCGCCGCCGCCGAAGAGCCGCTCGAAGGTGAGTCGATCGAGTCCACGCCGTTGCTCGAGGGCGAGGACTCCCTCGAGTCGATCGTCGAGGACCTGAAGCGGGAACGCGGCCAGGCCTGATTTGAAGAGCGACCGGTGCTCGTAGCCGGGCTCACTGGCGGCATAGGTTCGGGCAAGTCCACCTTCGCCGCCCTCCTCTCGGAGCACGGCGCACGCCTCGTCGATGCGGACGCGATCGGTCGTCGCGCTCTCGACCCGGGCAAACCTGCATGGCACTCCGTGGTGGACACCTTCGGTGATGGGGTACTCGGGTCCGGGATGAACATCGATCGCTCCCGTCTGGCCGCGATCGTGTTCGAGGACGACCAGAAGCTCGCCGCCCTCAACGCCATCGTCCACCCGGTGATCATGGGTCGGATAGCCGAAGAGCTCGAGACGCTTAGGCCGACCACCGAGATCGTGGTCCTCGATGCCGCTCTCATCATCGAAACCGGGCTGGACGCGATCCTCGACCTGCTCATCGTGATCACGACGACTCCGAAGCTTCGGGAGAGCCGGCTCCAGCACGAGCGGGGCATGACGCTCGATGACATCCGGGCCCGTATGGGAGCCCAGCGTCCCACCGAGGAGCTCGTGGCGCGCGCCGACATCCACGTGAAGAATGACGGCACCCTCGAAAAACTGAGCGCGGAGGCTCAACGTGTGTGGCGCGAGCTGGTGGCGCGCCGCGACGCCGTATGACCTATCGATTCGTGTTCTTCGATGCGGGGGAGACCCTCCTATACCCGCATCCCTCGTTCGCTGAGCTGTTCGCCTTAACGGTGTCAGAGGCAGGGTGCCCAGTCACGGCAGAACAGGTCAACGCGGTTCGGGCGAGCCACGCTCCGCACCTCCTCGATATCGCGGAAGAGTCTGGCATCGAGAAGGGACCCTCGCTGTCGCCGGAGGATTCCCGCATCTTCTGGACGTTCCTCTACCGGCGCTTCCTCGAGGAGCTCGGATACCCAGATGAGTCGTTGGTCGAGCTGCTCTACGCGACCTTCTCCAAGAGCTCGACCTACAGGCTCTATGACGACGCCCTGCCGACGCTCGAGATTCTGAAGGCGCGGCATTCTCTCGGCCTCATCTCGAACTTCGACGAATGGCTACGTGAGATGCTGGTCGAGCTCGAGGTGGGCCACCTCTTCGAAGTCGCGGTCATCTCGGGGATAGAAGGCGTCGAGAAGCCTGATGCATCGATCTACCGGCTCGCTTTAGAGCGCGCCGGGGTCGACCCATCTGAGGCCGTACACATCGGGGATTCGCCGGGGATGGATGCCGAGCCGGCGGAGTCGGTGGGGATGTCCGCGATCCTGCTCGACCGCGATGCCCGCTACCCGGACGCGCCATGGCCGACGATCTCCTCTCTGAGGGAGTTACCCGACCTTCTGGCCCAGGGTTAGTTTCGGTCGCATGCCCCGCAACGCTTTTAAGGTCGTAGCCGACTTCGAGCCCTCCGGTGACCAGCCCAAGGCGATCGAGGAGCTAGCCGCGCGCGTGCTGTCCGGGGAGCGCTACGCCACGCTCCTAGGGGCGACAGGGACGGGCAAGACCGCGACCATGGCGTGGGCGCTCGAGAAGATCCAGAGGCCGACGTTGGTCATCGCGCCGAACAAGTCGCTTGCAGCTCAGCTGTGTAACGAGTTCAAGGCGTTCTTCCCGCACAACGCGGTCGAGTACTTCGTTTCCTACTACGACTATTACCAGCCCGAGGCGTACGTACCGTCGTCGGACACGTACATCGAGAAGGACTCGTCGATCAACGACGAGATCGAGCGCCTGCGGCATTCCGCGACGAGCGCACTGCTACAGCGCGACGACGTCATCATCGTCGCGTCGGTGTCGTGCATCTTCGGTTTGGGGTCGCCCGAGGAGTACCTTCAGCAGGTGGTCAGCGTTGCGCGGGGTGGGACCGCCGACCGCGATTTCATCCTGCAACGTCTTGTCGATATCCAGTACGAGCGAAACGACGTCAACTTCGTCCGCGGCAAGTTCCGGGTTCGAGGCGACACGATCGAGATCTTTCCCGCGTACGAGGAGCTGGCTTTGCGCATCGAGTTGTTTGGGGACGAGGTCGAGCGCATCATCCAGCTCGATGTAGTCACGGGCGAGATCGTCAAGGAGCTCAACCACGTCACGATCTATCCCGCGTCGCACTACGTCGCGTCGCGCGATCGAATGGAACGTGCCATCGTGGCGATCGACCGGGAGCTGAAGGACCGGCTCTACGTCCTCGAGAACGAGCGCAAGCTACTCGAGGCACAACGGCTTCGGATGAGGACTCGCTACGACCTCGAGATGATGCGCGAGGTGGGCTTCTGCTCGGGCATCGAGAACTACGCGCGCCACATCGAAGCTCGTGGGCCCGGAACAAGGCCCAATACGCTGATCGACTACTTCCGCGGCGCGTCCGGCGAGGACCGTGATTTCCTCGTAGTACTTGACGAGTCCCATGTCGCGGTGCCTCAGCTCAACGGCATGTACGAGGGCGATCGCAGCCGCAAGACCGTCTTGGTCGAGCACGGCTTCAGGCTCCCGAGCGCCATGGACAACAGACCGCTGCGGTTCGATGAGTTCCTCGACGTCGTCAAGCAGGTCGTGTTCATGAGCGCGACTCCCGGCCCATTCGAGCTCCGCCACGGTGGGCAACCGATCGAGCAGATCGTGCGCCCCACCGGTCTCATCGACCCCGAGATCCTCGTCCGCCCGACCAAGGGTCAGATCGACGATCTCATGGAGGAGATCCGTAAGCGCACCGAGAACGATCAGCGCGTCCTGGTGACGACGTTGACGAAGAAGATGGCCGAGGACCTCACCGACTACCTACTCGGCTCTGGGATCCGCGTCCGCTACCTGCATGCAGATATCGACACAGTCGAGCGGATGGAGATCCTGCGCGACCTTCGACTCGGCGAGTTCGACGTCCTCGTGGGGATCAACCTCTTGCGTGAGGGTCTTGACCTGCCTGAAGTCTCACTCGTCGCGATCCTCGACGCGGACAAGGAGGGTTACCTCAGGTCGCAAAGGTCTTTGATCCAGACGATCGGACGCGCCGCGCGCCACGTCGAGGGTCAGGTCCTGATGTACGCCGACGAGGTCACAGACTCGATGCGCACCGCTATCAGTGAGACCCAGCGGCGGCGTCAGATCCAGCTCGAGTACAACCGGGTGAACAACATCGACCCGCAGTCGATCCGTAAAGCGGTCAGCGACATCCTCATCGAGGGGATGGGCCGCAAAGGCCGCGATGGGCACGTCCCGAGCAAGTCCAAGAGCCGCCGCCGCGAGCCGGTCGGCGGCAGCCCCGACGAGCTCAAGCGCCTGATCCTTCAACTCCAAGAGGAGATGCACCAAGCGTCCGACGACCTCCGCTTCGAATACGCGGCCCGAATCCGCGACGAGATCGCCGATCTGAAACGAGAGCTCCGCGACGTCGGCTAACCCGAGGGGTGTCCTCGAGTGTGAGTAACCCTTGCGATGTATCAGACCGGTGCGGCGGGATGTCTTGCTAGCTGGACCTTCCTGGCGATGAGCCAGATCAGTAGTCCCAGCGAGATGAATGGAGTGCTTACTCCCGTTATTACGAGTAGAACGCCTAGCGACCGAAGAACGCCCTCGGTTGTCGTATCCCATGCCTCCGCGAGGATCGACGGTGGCTTCAGAGCGGGTGATTGAGCGGTGGGGGAGACGAAGCGCACGGTGATCGTCGACAACGCCACTTGGTCGCGGAGGTAGGCCAGCCGGCCTTCTATCCGTTCGATCTCGAGCCTCACGTTGCTCAGCTCGTCCTGGACATGGAACGTCTCCTCGATCGTCGATGCCTGGGTCATGATCTCGAGGATGGCGGCCTCGTGCGCGCGCCAGTTGCGGAGTCGCGCCCCGAGGTCCACGAGCTCACCATCCACCACCCGGGCGCCGACCTCGCGCTCCACCAACGTCCCCAAACCCTGCAGTCGTGACAGCGCGCTATCGAATTCGCCGGCGGGGATCCGGATCTCGATCGAGGCCTCGGCGTCGGATGGATCGACAACGCTGTCGAGGGTCGAGCCGCCTAGGTCGGTGCCCACTTCGGCCGCGTCGTTGATCGCGTCATCGAGGCTGTCCGCCGTCGTTTGTAGGACGAGCGTTGCCGTTCTGATGACGTTTTCGAGTACGACAGTCGCGTTCCCGCCCGAGTCTCCTTCGTTTGCGCCGGTCGTACCAGCTCGGGACCGTCCATGGCTGGACGAGTGGCGGACGGTTCCGCCCCCTGGGTCCGCGGCTCCGTCGGCGGACTCGTCACCACCGCCACAGCTGGTCACGACGAGGAGCAGGACGAACAGTGGGATAAGCGTTCTGAGACGCATGCCGGACCCCCTTCAACTCGCTCCCGGCGACGTCGGCGGGTACTACACCAGTAGTACTACTACAAAGGTAGTAGGCACTGGGTGCATGTCAAGACTCACGACGTGATGGGGCCGACTACAGCCCCTTGATGCCTTGGGACATCTCCTTGAAGAGGTAGAGAAAGAAGGCTGTTTCGAGGCCGGCCCCGACGACGACTCCGATGGCGAACTTGCGCAGAGAATGGTGTTTCTTTGCAAGGAGCAGGCCACTCCCGGCGACGAGCAGGAAGGGGATCGCCAAGTCCCCACTCCCCTTGGGGATGAACTCCCGATACGCGATCGAGACCAACCACGCCGCCAGCGCCCCGATGATCAAGCCCCCGAGGACCATGATGATCGTCATGCGGCCCTTCCACCTGCTCAGAAAGGGCATTGAAAAGCTCACGGCCAGACCTTAGCGCCGCACACTCTTTATCTTCCTTGCGTCGAAACTGAAGGTCTTGCGTTCCGGCGCAACTTTTCATGACGGGCCGGGCGCGCACATGGGTCAGAGGAGGCGGGCTAGTTCCTCGAAGGCGCGGTCGATGTCTGACTCGGTGTTGAAGAAGTGCGGCGAGATGCGAAGCGCGTCGCCACGCTGATCGAGCACGACGTCGGCTTCGAACAGCTTGTGGAGGATGTCCTCCGCTGCGGCACGTCCACCGGGGACACGGACGCGCACGAGCCCACCGCGATCCGAGGGATCTTTCGGGGACAGGAGCTCCAGGCCCAGGCCCTCGGCCGCGCCGATGATCTCTGCGGTGAGCTTCTGGTTGTGCGCACGGATGGTCTCGACCCCGACCTCGAGGATCAATTCGAGGGCAGCGGATGCGGTCCAGGCCTGCGGCAGGGTGTAGGTGCCGGCCTCGAAACGGCGCGCGTCGTCGCGCAGCACCAACTGGTCGCGCCGGAAGTCAAAAGGCTCCTTGGTGCCGAACCATCCGACGACGAGGGGGTTCATGCGTTCGATGAGATCTTCGCGACAGTAGAGGAACGCGATCCCTTGTCCGCCGCACAGCCACTTCAGCGCGCCCGTCAAGAGGAAGTCGATGCCGAGCTCGTGGACATCGATCGGAACGATGCCGGTGCCATGGAAGTCATCGACCACGACCAGCGCCTCGGCTTCGTGCGCGGAGCGGGTGATAGCTGCAACATCTTGGATGTAGGACGACTCGAACAGCACCCGGTTCACGTTGACGATGCGCGTGGACTCGCCGATCGCGTCGACCACGGCTTCTGTTGCGACCGTGATTCCATCGGGGCTCGCTACGACCTTGAGCGCGGCTCCGACGCGCTCCTGGGCGCGCCACACGTAGTGGTTGGTCGGGAAGTCCATGTCGGTCAGGACGACCTCGCTCCGGTCGTCCCAGGACAAGCAGGTGGCGATGCTCGACAGACCGGCGGATACGGACGGCACGATCGCAATCTCGTGCGGATGGGCGCCGATGAGTGCTGCGATGTGTTCCCGGCATGCTTGCAACCTGTCCATCCCGTGGTCGAACCACAGCTCTTCGGGGCCGAGCCGGCTCCACAGGTCGAGGTGCTCTTCGGCGGCCCGGCGCGCCCGGCGCGACAACGGCCCGAGTGACGCCGAGATGAGATAGGTCCGTTCCGCCACGATCGGGAACTCGTCACGGTAGGCCGAGGGGGATGTCATGCGAGGAGCGTACGGGTCGCGCGGGGGCGGCGGGGGTAAGGTCGCCCCTTCTGTTCCGACCGGTTCCGAAGGAACGTTGTCTTTTCCACCAACGGAGCCGATACGACCACGAGGAGGAGCCATGGCAGGTGGCGGGCGAGGCGGTGGCGGCCGGCGCGGTGGTGGCGGCGGAGGACGCGGCGGCGGCGGTGGTCGTGGAGGCGGCGGCGGCGGAGGCCGCGGTGGAGGTGGAGGTGGCGGCGGGGGCCGTCGGGGCGGCGGCGGTGGCGGCGGAGGTCGCGCCCCAGAGCCCGGTATCGGTGGCGGTCGCGACGCGACCCCCAAAGTCCCACAGGGCGGCGGCGGTGGTCTGGGCGATGCAGGCCGTGGTGGAGGTTTGGACGATCTCGGTCCCGGCGGCGGCACGGGCCCAGGGGCTGGACCTGCGGGCGGAGGAGTAGAGCCCGGCGGCGGGCGCGGCGGTGGCCGCGGACGCGGCGGAGGCTATGGGGGCGGTGGCGGTGGTGGAGGCGGCCGCGGACGCTGGCGCCGCGGCGG
>DATLNM010000004.1:0-17793 GCA_035536775.1 Actinomycetota bacterium
AGGCCTACGCCGACTACTTCGGCAATGCCATCGACGTCAACAACACGTCGCCTGAGGCGACATCGCCACCGTCCTTCCTCGCCGAGGACCTTTGTCGCGTGGCGCGCCCGAAAAACTGGACGTGCCCGCTACGAGACCTGAACGACGGCAGGACCGTGGATGATTACTTCTACGAGCTTGTCGACTTCGACAACGGTGGTGTGCACGAGAACTCGACGATCTTCTCGGGTGCCCTGTGGAACATCCGCGAGGCGCTCGGAGGCGAGCGTGCCGACCTGATCGTGTACAAGACGCTGACCGAGTTCACCACGCCGCTCGACGAATTCAATGACGGGCGCAACTCCGTGCTTGCCGCCGCCGATGCGCTCGGGGCCACTCCCGCAGAGATCGCTGCCATCAACGCTGCGTTCGACGAGAAAGGCATCGTCCCCGGCTGGGACGCCCGTCCTTCAACGTCTGGCTCGACGGTACTGGCGGCCGACGTAGCTCCACTCGGTTTCTTTCTCGAGATGTTCGCGCCCGAGGCATCGGGCACCAAGTACGTGATCGGTGACTATGCCGACAAGCGCGACGCAGACGGCGAGCACCCGCTCGAGATCTATGTCGGCGATATCGCGGGGGGACCGCTGACCAAGGTCGGCGAGGACGAGTCGTCAGACACGACCAGTGATGAGGCCCCCGACATCTCGGGCAACAAGGTCGTGTGGGGCCACGTCACCGACCAGGGTGGCGGCTTCTACGACCTCGACGTTCACTCGCGCACGATCGGCGGGTCTGTGAAGACGGTCGCGGGCGGGCCCGGTCTTCAGATGAACCCCGCGATCGACGGCAAGACGATCGTCTGGGAGGACACGCGCTCGGGCGGCGAGGACATCTGGATGAAGCGCGGCACGAACAAGCCGGTGAGGGTCGCCGGAGGACGCGCGCCTCAGCTCGCGCCTCAGGTCTCGGGGGATTGGGTCGCGTGGTGGGTTCCGGGCATCCCGAACCAGCTCGCCCCGTCGATCGGGGTGAAGAACGTGAGAACGGGTGCGAAGTTCTCGATAAAGACGACCAACCCGAATACTTTCATCGGCGCGCCGGTGTTGGGCCCCGATTACCTCACGTGGTACGAGGACCCTGACTTCGACGGGCTCGGGTCGATCCGCACCACCAAGTTCACCGGGCGCAGGGTCAAGGACCTCGTGCCCGAGACTTCGGCGCAGGCGCCGGTGTGGACGAGTTTCCTCACAGGCGCCTTCACCGGGCCTGCGCTCGCCGCCAACGCGACCACGATCGCGTACACCGACGAGTTCTATTACGCGATGCGGGACGTGAATGAGCCCGTCGAGGCCGCACAGGTCGGCCGCGACGTATGGGTCGTCCCCTTCGCAGGAGGGACCCCGACGCTGGTGACGACCGACCGTGGCGACCAGGCATATCCCGCCCTCGGAAGCGGTTCCACGGTCATCTGGCTCGACGCGTCGTCGGGCCGCACCGACCTCGTACGCAACTAGGTCCGAGAGCTTCGCGGAGGGCGGCCCAAAGGGCCACCCTCCCGTTGCTGCCCGGTAGACTCAGGTACGACGACCGGTACCCACCGCGGACTGGAGCGCCAACTTGGATCCTGTTGTGCCCACCCCTTCTTCCTTACGCATCGCGCTCGCCGGCGCGGGCCGTGTCGGAACCGCGGTTGCGGTGCTGCTCGCCGAGGCCGGACACGAGATCGCAGGCGTCTGGTCGCGCTCGGATGAGTCGGCTCGGCGCGCGCGGGACCTCCTCGGCTCGGATGCGATCCAGCCCGGGTCCGAGATAAAAGCCGATGTCCTCCTCGTCGGCGCGGGCGACACCGCTATCGAAGAGGTCGCCGCCACGTTCGGTCCTTCACTGCCCCCCGGTTGCATCGTGTGGCACTTCGCGGGGTCGCGAGGAGTGGCACCACTCGCTGCGGGGGTTGGTCGATCCGACCTCTATCTCCTAGCCGGGCATCCCGTCCAGGCATGCCCGAGTGTCGTGCTCGGTATCGCGCGCCTTCCGGGTTCGGCGTGGGGCGTCACCTGCTCGGCAGACGTGCGCGCCAGGGCCTTCAGTCTGATCACGTCCTCGCTGGGAGGTGTGCCCGTCGAGGTCCGCGAGGAAGACCGTCCCCTGTGGCACGCCGCGTCGGTGATGACCTCGAATGGCATCGCCGCTCTGCTGGGCTCGGGTGAGGCGCTGCTCGGCGCGATCGGTGTGGTCGATCCCATCGGTGTCCTCGGTCCTCTCGCCGCCGGCACGGTCGCGAATGCCGTTGTGGGCGGTGGCGGCGACGCGACGCTCACCGGACCGATCGTGCGCGGCGAGACAGATGTCGTCGCAGGCCACCTCGCGGCTCTCCGAGAGGTCGCGCCCCACCTGGCCGACACATACGAGGGCATCGCATGGATGATCCTGGCCGCGGCCAGCCGGGCGCGGCGTATCGAGGAACCCGTCGCAGCTGAGATCGGTGCTGCCCTGGAGGCGCGATGAAGGTCGTCCGGACGCGCCGAGAGCTGCACGCTGAGTTGGGCCAGGCGGCGAGGCCGATCGGTTTCGTCCCCACGATGGGCGCGCTTCACGACGGCCATGCGTCGCTGGTACGGACAGCAAAGACGGATACGGCGACGACGGTCGTGAGCATCTTCGTGAACCCGACGCAGTTCGGGCCGTTGGAGGATCTGGCTGCCTACCCGCGCGATGAGACCGGCGACCTCGCGCTGCTCGAGGAGTTGGATGTCGAAGTCGTGTATCTGCCGGCGATCGAAGACGTCTACCCGGCAGGAGCGGCGACGACGGTTTCGGTGTTCGGCCCCCTCGCGGAGACGCTCGAAGGCGCCGCGCGTCCCGGTCACTTCGACGGCGTCGCTAGCGTGGTGGCCATCCTTCTGAACCTGGTGCGACCGCAGGTCGCCTATTTCGGTCAGAAGGATGCCCAGCAGGTCGCGGTCGTCAAGCGCATGGCCATCGACCTCGCGCTCCCCGTTGAGATCCGGGTGTGTCCAACGGTGCGCGACGACGGCGGTCTCGCCCTCAGCAGCCGTAACGCTTATCTATCACCCGCCGACAGGGCCGCCGCGCTCAGTCTTTATCGCGCTCTTACGGCCGGGAAGACGGAGCTTCGGGGAAGCGGAGACTCCGCCCGCGCCGAAGCTTGCATGAAGGCGATCCTCGACGCAGCCGATGGGGTGGAACCTGAATATGCGGTCGTGGTGGACGCCGAGACGTTCGGGCCACCGCATGCAGGACGCGCCACGCTGCTCGCCGTCGCGGCACGCGTAGGCCGCGCTCGGCTCATCGACAACATCCTCTTCGATCCTTCTGCCACCAGGAAGTGAGGTCAACATGCAACGTTCGATGATGAAATCGAAGATCCACCGAGCGACCGTCACCGATGCCAACCTCGAATATGAGGGCAGCATCACCATCGACCGTGCCCTCATGGATGCCGCCGAGCTGGTCGAATTCGAACAGGTCCACGTCGTCGATATCAACAACGGCAACCGTTTCGAGACATACGTGATCGAGGGAGCTCGGGACTCGGGAACCATCTGCCTGAACGGCGCGGCGGCGCGGCTCGTCAGTCGCGGCGACAAGATCATCATCATTTCCTACGGCATCTACGACGCCGAGGAGCTCAAGGGATTCACGCCTCTGGTCGTCAAGGTCGACGACGCGAACCGTTCCACGCAGCCACGCAACACCGTTCACGCGGTCGAGGCTTAGGCGGCGCCATGCTCCTCGCGATCGATGTCGGTAACACACAGATGCATCTTGGAGTTTTCAAGGGTGATGTCCTCGCACACGAGTGGCGCGCCGCGACCGACGCGCGTCGTACTGCCGACGAGCTCGCACTCATGTTCGGCGGGTTCCTCGGCGGCGCCGACCTCTCGTTCTCGAGACAGATCGGCGGTGTCGCAATCTCATCGGTCGTCCCGAGGGTGACCCAGGAGCTCCGGGAGATGGTGCTCAACCACTTCGGGTTCCCCCCGGTCGTTGTGGAGCCGGGCGTGAAGACCGGCATAGCGATCGTGACCGACAACCCGAAGGAGGTCGGCGCCGACCGCATCGCGAACGCCGTGGCTGCGCACGCGCTCTTCCCGGACGAGGCAGCGGTCATCGTCGACTTCGGTACTGCGATCACCGTCGATGCGGTGTCGCGCAAGGGTGAATACCTCGGGGGCGCGATCGCACCGGGTATCGATACGGCGGCGACGGCCCTCTTTTCGGCAACGGCCCGGATCACACGTGTTGAGCTCGTCGCGCCGGATGCTGCTATAGGTAAGAGCACTGTCTCGAGCGTCCAATCCGGGATCGTCTTCGGGATGGCGGCAATGGTCGACGGCTTGGTGGAACGGGTCGTTAAGGAGTTGGGAGGCGATGGACGGGTGATCGCGACGGGCGGACTGGCACCCATGGTCGTCGAGCATTGCCATCGTGTGGAGAGGGTCGAGCCGATGTTGACCCTCACAGGCCTCCGGCTCATCTGGGACCGCAACAGCGACGCCGCATCGTGAGTCAGGGAGCGTTCCCGTACTCGTTCCTTCGCACCACCACGACAGCCGCCGTCCACCAGCGTCACGAGGGCTTGGAGCCGGGGGGCGAGACGGGGACCCAGGAGTCCCTCGCCGGACGTCTGATGACCACGCGATCACACGGCAAGGTCGCGTTCGCCGACCTCCAGGATGGATCCGGACGCATTCAGCTGTTCGCCCAACACGGCGTCCTGGGCGACGCCGGCTTGGATGCGTTTACACAGCTCAACGTGGGCGACATCGTCGGCGCTGAGGGCGAGATAGTTCGTACGCGCCGTGGCGAGTTGTCGTTGAAGGTCGTGAACGTGGTCCGCCTCGCGCCGTGCACGCGCTCGATGCCGGAGAAGTGGCACGGCGTCACCGATGTCGAAACGAGGTACCGGCAGCGCTACCTCGATCTGATCGTCAACCCGGAGGCGACCGCGGCGATCACCGCGCGCGCTGCCGCGAACGCTGCGATCCGTTCTTTCATGGCCGATCGCGGCTTCCTGGAAGTCGAGACACCCCTGCTTCAGCCGATCGCGAGCGGGGCGGTCGCCAAGCCTTTCGTCACCCACCACAACGCACTCGATATCGATCTCTATCTGAGGATCGCTCCTGAGCTGTTCCTCAAGCGCCTGCTGATCGGCGGTCTGGAGCGCGTCTACGAGTTGAACCGCAGCTTCCGCAACGAAGGGGTCTCCACGCGGCATAACCCGGAATTCACGATGCTGGAGGCGTACGAGGCCTACGTGGATTACTCGCACACGATGACGTTCGTCGAGGATCTCGTCCGCGCGATCGTGCGGGAGGTCACCGGATCCCTGCGGTTCACGACCGCCGATGTCGAGATCGACGTCGAGCCGCCATTCGAGCGGATCTCGATGTTCGAAGCCATCGAACGTGCCGCAGGAGTCGATCTCCTCGACGTGTGGACCTCCGGTGACGGGCCGGCGCTCGAACGCGCAGCACGTGACCTAGACGTCTCGGTCGCGCCGGGGTGGCCTCCGGGCAAGGTCGTCGCCTCGATCTATGAGGACGCGGCTGAGAAGAAGCTCACGGGTCCGGTCTTCGTCACGGGATTCCCCAAGGACATCTCGCCGCTCGCGAAGGACCACCGGTCGATCCCCGGGTTCACCGAGCACGCCGACCTCGTCATCGGAGGCCTCGAGATCGCTCCGGTGTACTCGGAGCTCAACGACCCTGAGGAGCAGCGCAGGCGATTCGAGCAGCAAGCGGCGGCTCGCACAGCCGGGGCGGACGAAACCCTGCTTCCGGACGCGGACTTTCTCGAAGCGCTTACTTACGGGATGCCCCCGGCCGGCGGTTTCGGCCTCGGCGTGGACCGTCTCCTGACCCTGGTTCTGGGCGTCTCTTCTATCCGAGAGGTCATCGCCTTCCCCACCCTGAAGCCTCAGTAGGCTGCCTCGATGAGCAGGAGATGGGCGGCCGCCCTCCTCGTCGCGCTCGCCCTCTCGTGCGACGCCCCCGATCCGATCCCGAACGAGTTCACGCGACGGCCTCTGGGCACGCCCACCAGCTCGGAAACCAATGTCATCGGCCTCGTGGGGACGATGTCGGGCCCCGACTCGTGGCGGGGTGACGATGCGTTCGAAGGCGCGGACCTCGGTGTCCACATCCTCAACCGTGAGATCGGCGAAGGCGGACGTCCGTACGAGCTCGTCACGCTAGACGACGGCGGTGATGCCGGGCAGGCCGCCGCACTCGTGGAGCAGCTGGCCGCTTCCCCGCGCACCATGGGGGTCATCTATGCGGGGCCTTCGGAGGGCCTCGCCTCCGCCGCCGCGGCGCTGGCCCAGGCGGGCATCCCGGGGATCCTGTGCTACGGGGATCTCTTCTCGGCGCGTCTATTGAGGGGCACGTTGTTCCAGGTGTCGCCGCCCTATGCGTGGGAGGCTCGTGCCCTGGGCGAGTACCTCCGCAAAGACCGCGGGTACGTGAAGGTCGGTGCCTTGGTGCGCGACACGCTCGCCGGACGCACCGCCCGTGAGTCGCTGCGAGCGGCCCCAGGCCTCCGGGACCTGGTGATCGAGACCTTCCCGCACGATGCCGAGGACTACAGGCCGTACCTCGAGCACATGAAGGAGCAGAGGGTCGAAGCGCTCATCATCGAGGGTGCTCCACGCGAGGTCCTCGCCATCGCCGCCGACCTCGAAGCGATGGGAGCTGCTTATTCGTCGACCGCGGGCGCGCGTATCGGATCCGCCCCCGGGCGCATCAGGCGACAGCGAGTGCGCACCGGGCATTGGGCGCCGCAGCTGGCTTCGTTCGACCTGGGGGTCACGCCGGCAGCGCCCCCTGATCTTCCACCACCCGGGACGGTCGCGTCCGACTCCTACGCGCGAGGCGCGCATTACCTTCCGGTGCCGTCGTTACGGACGTTCGCGGCCGATTTCCTGGACTGGTGGGGGTCGTCTCCGCTCGGCTGGGAGCATCGTGCGTATCAAGCGGCGCGACTGATCGGATGGGGAGCTCAGAGCTCCGAGGCCGGCCGCAGCGGCATCGCCGCCGCGCTCGAGACCATCCACGGCGAGCGCCACGGTGGGCTCGAGGTGTTCCTTTCGGGCGACGACCACGTCATCCCGGATCAACCCGCGATGGGTCTGTGGACCATCCCGACCTCGGGCACCTCAGTGCCCGAGCGGGGCGATCTTCCGCCGAACTTCCCCTGGGTTCCCCTCGCCCGCTCGTTCGCCGGCGCGTCCGGCCGTACCGACATCCCCGCCACCGACTGGAAGGCCCTCTTCGAAGGCTCCCCTTCCCGCCGCGGCCAAGCCCCCCGTTTCACCGCCTTCAAGTTCGGAATAACGACGACCAAACGAGACCCGGTCCACTAGCGCCCGGGAACGTTTTTGCCTTGACCGTCGTTCTAATGAACACAGGCTCCGGCTAGTTAAGGAGCACCTCTTCATATAATGGGAAACAAGGCAGGTCGGGCAGGGCTCGCGGGTCACAGCGGCCACAGGGCTCTCACTCCCGACCGCAGATAGGAGCGGCCCAGAATGTTCGAACGATTCACCGACAGGGCCCGCAGGGTGGTCGTCCTCGCGCAAGAAGAGGCGAGGCTGCTCAACCACAGCTACATCGGTACTGAGCACATCTTGCTCGGCTTGATCCACGAGGGTGAAGGCGTCGCTGCCAAGGCTCTCGAGTCTCTCGGCATCTCGCTGGAGAAGGTCCGCCAGCAGGTCGAGGACATGATCGGCGTGGGCCAGTCCCCGCCATCCGGACACATCCCCTTCACACCGCGAGCAAAGAAGGTCCTCGAGCTTTCTCTACGTGAGGCACTTCAGCTGGGGCACAACTACATCGGCACCGAGCACATCCTTCTCGGGCTCATCCGCGAAGGCGAAGGTGTCGCTGCCCAGGTGCTCGTCAAGCTCGGTGCGGACCTCACCAAGGTCCGGCAGCAGGTCATCCAACTGCTCTCGGGTTACACCGGTTCCAAGGAGTCAGCCGGCGCCGCGGGCGGCGAAGCCCAACAGGGCTCGCTCGTCCTCGACCAGTTCGGCCGCAATCTGACGCAGCTCGCCCGGGAGAACAAACTCGACCCGGTTATCGGACGCGCCAACGAGATCGAGCGCGTCATGCAGGTCCTGTCGCGCCGCACCAAGAACAACCCCGTCCTCATCGGCGAGCCCGGCGTCGGCAAGACCGCGATCGTCGAAGGCCTCGCGCAGATGATCGTCAAGGGCGAGGTGCCCGAGACGATCGTCGGCCGCCAGCTCTACACGCTCGACCTCGGCGCGCTCGTCGCCGGCAGCCGTTACCGCGGTGACTTCGAAGAGCGCCTGAAGAAGGTTCTCAAGGAGATCAAGACGCGCGGCGACATAATCCTGTTCATCGACGAGCTCCACACGCTTGTGGGTGCCGGTGCTGCGGAAGGTGCCATCGACGCGGCCAGCATCCTCAAGCCGATGCTGGCTCGAGGCGAGCTCCAGACGATCGGCGCGACGACACTCGACGAGTACCGCAAGCACCTCGAGAAGGACGCGGCGCTCGAGCGCAGGTTCCAGCCGATCAAGGTCCCCGAGCCGTCGGTCGCTCACACCATCGACATCCTGAAGGGGCTGCGCGATCGCTACGAGGCCCACCACCGTGTGCACATCACCGACCAGGGTCTGGTCGCCGCGGCCAACCTCGCCGATCGCTACATCTCCGACCGCTTCCTGCCCGACAAGGCGATCGACCTCATCGACGAAGCAGGGTCCCGTCTACGCATCCGCAGGATGAGCGCGCCGCCCGACTACCGCGAGCTCGAAGAGAAGATCGCCGAGGTCCGCAGCAAGAAGGAAGCTGCGATCGAAGCACAGGACTTCGAGAAGGCAGCCGGATTCCGCGACGAAGAGAAGCGCCTTATGGCCGAGCGCTCCGAGAAAGAGACGACGTGGCGCGCCGCCGAGGGCGAGACGTTCGCAGAGGTCAACGAGGAAGAGATCGCCGAGGTGCTGTCGTCCTGGACGGGGATCCCGGTCATGGCGCTCACCGAGGAGGAGACCGCAAAGCTGCTCCGCATGGAGGACGAGCTTCACCACCGGATCGTCGGTCAGCACGACGCGATCGGTGCGGTCTCGAGGTCGATCCGCAGGACACGCGCAGGCCTGAAGGACCCGAAGCGCCCGGCGGGGTCGTTCATCTTCCTTGGCCCTTCGGGTGTCGGGAAGACCGAGACCGCCAAGGCCCTTGCAGAGTTCCTCTTCGGCGACGAGAACGCGCTGATCCAGCTCGACATGAGTGAGTACATGGAGAAGCACACCGTCAGCCGTCTCGTGGGGTCACCCCCGGGATATGTCGGCTACGAGGAAGGCGGCCAGCTCACCGAGGCTGTGCGTCGCCGTCCGTACTCGGTCGTGCTCCTGGACGAGATCGAGAAAGCCCACCCGGACGTCTTCAACACGCTTCTTCAGATCCTCGAAGACGGCCGCTTGACCGACGCGCAGGGCAAGACGGTGGACTTCAAGAACACCGTGATCATCATGACGTCGAACCTCGGTACCCAGAACCTCCGCAAGCCTGCGATGGGCTTCGGGCAGGCGACGGGGGACATGACCTACGACAAGATGAAGGAACGCGTGCAGGAGGAGCTCAAGAAGAACTTCCGGCCCGAGTTCCTGAACCGCATCGACGAGGTCATCGTGTTCCACGAGCTGTCTCGCCCCGAGGTCACGTCGATCGTCGACCTGATGATTCGCAGGGTCGAGGCACAGCTCGAGAGCCAGGATGTCGGCATCGAGCTGACCGAGGCGGCCAAGGAGCTGCTCGCCAAGCGGGGTTACGACCCCTCACTCGGCGCCCGGCCGCTCCGACGCTCGATCCAGCGCCTCGTAGAGGACCCGATCTCCGAGAAGATCCTGTGGAAGGAGTACCAGGCCGGCGAGACCATCATCGTCGATGTCCAGAAGGGCGAGGACGGCGAGGACGAGATCTTCTTCACGAAGACCGAGAAGCTCCCCGCTCACCCACCGGTCGAGCTCGCCGGAGCAGGCGTCGGCGAAGACGGAGGCGACGTCCTAGCCGAGTCCTAGAGGTCTAGGTCGGTCAGTTCCCGGAGGGCGGCGAAGGCCTCGCCGCGGGGGACGTCACGTTGGGGGCCGGTCCTCAGCAGGTGACCTCCTACGAAGATCTGGATCTCGGCGTCTTCACTGAGGCCGTGGTCCCTCGCGAGCTCGATGAGACTGTCGATGAATCGGTCACGGGTGGCGGGGTCCAGTGTGAATGTTGCCGCCGCCTGTGCCACGGTTTGCCCCTTTCGCCCGTTTCTGTCGCCAGGAGTCAATTGTCGTCCAGTGCGGGTCGTCGGTGAATGGCTACCCCTAACCAATCGAGGCTAGTCACAAATGGCTACTAGCCACGGTCTTTCTGTCTCACCCTCTCGATACCGTCATCGACATGAACCCCCCGCTGGTTAAGGCATCCAGAGCAAGCCGCGCGAAAGATTCCTTCGCCTGCGCGGCCTGCGGGCACGATTCGGTCCGTTGGTTCGGCCGGTGCCCCGATTGCGGCGCCTGGAGCACGGCGGTGAGCCGGCATGTGGGGGGGCTTGGGACCGGGGCTCGTCCAGCGGACGTGGGGGCTGCCGGCCCACTCCTGCATGCAACGACCGGGATCGCAGAGGCGGATCGCGTGCTGGGCGGAGGGCTCGTCCCCGGCGGGGTGACGCTCCTCGCGGGCGAGCCGGGGATCGGGAAATCGACGCTGGTCATGCAGATGCTGGCTGGGGCCGCACGGGGGGGAGGGCGCGGTCTGCTCGTTACCGGCGAGGAGTCACTCGAGCAGGTGGGCCTGCGGGCACGCCGGCTTGGGGTCGGGGATGCCGGGTTCACGGTCGCGGCCATGACCGACACGGCAGCGATCGTGGCCGCCTGCGGTGAGCACGAGCCCTCCCTCGTGGTCGTCGATTCGATCCAGACCGTCGTGTCCCCCGAGATCCCACATGTCGCCGGTTCGCTGGTCCAGGTGCGCGAATCCGCGGCAGCACTGGTTCGGCATGCCAAAGCCACCGGCACCGCGGTCGTTCTCATCGGGCACGTGACCAAGGATGGCGGGGTCGCCGGACCCAAGACCCTGGAGCACATCGTCGACACGATCCTCACGATCGAAGGTGACCGCAGCGGAACTCTGCGCTTCCTGCGCTCGACGAAGAACCGGTTCGGCCCCTGCGACGAGACCGGCGTCTTCACGATGACGGTTCGAGGACTCGAAGCTGTCGGCGATCCGTCCGCGATGTTGTTAGCCGATCGTCATCCCGGTGCGCGTGGGTCGGCTGTGCTGGCTGCGATGGACGGCAGCCGTCCTCTTCTTGTCGAGATCCAGGCACTTGTCGCCCAGGGCACTCCGCAACCGCGCCGGGTCGCGATCGGTGTGTCGGCGAAACGCCTGGCGATGTTGCTCGCGATCCTCGAGCGGGCCGGGATCGATGCCGGGCAGAAAGACGTCTTCGTCGCAGCGGCGGGCGGCGTGTCGATCACCGAACCTGCAGCCGATCTCGCTCTCTGCGTCGCGCTCGCGTCCGAGGTCGGCGAGCGCGCTCTCGACGCAGGGACGGTGGTCGTGGGCGAGGTGGGCTTGGGCGGTGAGGTGCGCCGCGTCCCGCACGTCAAACGCCGGTTGTCTGAGGCTGCGCGCATGGGATTCACGAGAGCGATCGTCCCGGCGGGCGACGACATCGATGACTCGTCGCTGGCGATAGATCACGTTCGCAGTGTGGCCGACGCCCTGCGCGCGGCTCTTCCGGGCGGCGCGGTCGTCCCTGGTGGCGGGCGCGCCCGTGCTACCCTTGGAGAACTTGGGGCCTGGAGCTAGGGCCCTTTCTCACGGGCGGGCTGCGCGCCCATATATATCGGTACGGCGAGTGATACGTCTTGTAGGGAGGGATGTGCGGAGTGGCTTTCAGCGTCGGTGACAAGGTGGTCTATCCACATCATGGGGCGGCAACGATAGAGCGCCTCGAAGAGAAAGAGATGTTCGGAGAGACCCGGGAGTACTTCATCCTGAAGCTTGCATACGGCGAGCTGACACTCATGGTTCCGACCGACTCGACCGACGAAGTCGGCCTCCGCGTCGTAACGCCCGCGAAAGAGGTTCCCAAGGTCCTCAAGGTGCTCAAGAAGAACGAGCCGACGACGAACACCACCAACTGGTCGCGTCGCTTCAAGGCCAACGTCGAGAAGCTGCGCTCCGGGGACATCTATCAGGTCGCCGATGTCGTGCGGAGCTTGCACCAGCGTGATCGCGAGAAGGGTCTCGCGGCAGGCGAGAAGCGCATGCTGACGAAGGCGCGCCAGATCCTCGTGTCGGAGCTCACCTTCTCCAAGGACTGTGCTGAGGAAGAGGCCGAGAAGATGCTCGACGAGGTCCTGGGATAGCCCATCCTCCTCCCGCGGCGATCGTCGCCGCAGGCGGCAGTGGCTCACGGGCTCGAACGGATCCCGAGGCCATCCCCAAACAGTTCGCTTCTCTGGCGGGACGTCCCTTGTGGTGGTGGAGCGCGGACGCGTTGGCCTCGTTCGGCTGCGACCCGATAATCATCGTTGTGCCCCCCAAGTGGGTCGCGCCCACGATGGACGCGATCGAGGGGCGCGCCTCGGTGGTCGCCGGGGGCTCTTCTCGTCAGCAGTCTGTCAGCAACGGACTCGCTGCCGTCTACTCGCCGGTCGTCGTCGTTCACGACGGGGCACGGCCCTTTCCCACGCGGCGCATCTTCCAGGAAGTCGTCGCGCGCCTCGGGGATGGATTCGACGGAGCGGTCCCTGGTTACCCCAGCGGCGAGACCTTGAAGGAGATAGAGCGAGGGGCGGTGGTGCGCACCATCGACCGAGCGAAGTTCTGGGCCGTACAGACACCTCAAGCTTTCATCACCCAAACCCTGAAGGACGCGCATCGCCGCGCTCGGGCCGACTCGATCGAGGCCACAGATTGTGCCCAGCTGATCGAGCACTACGGCGGACGCGTGGCCATAGTCAACGGAGATCCAACGAACATCAAAGTGACTTATCCGCACGACCTCGAAGTCGCGAGCACGATCCTCGCGCGGAGGGCCGCGCGGCCATGAGGATCGGTCACGGCATCGACATGCATGCGTTCGTCGTGGACGAGGCCGACACCACACCTCTAGTCCTCGGAGGAGTGACGATCGAAGCGCACCGCGGGCTATCGGGCCACTCGGACGCCGACGTACTTTGTCACGCGATCGCCGACGCGCTGTTGGGCGCGGGAGCATTGGGGGACCTCGGCAGCAACTTTCCTGCGACGCAAGAATGGGCGGGAGCGTCAGGCGTGCGGATCCTCGAGCGGGTGGCGGAGCTGCTGGCGGACGCAGGGCTCGCGATCGCTAATGTCGACTCAACGATCATCGCCGAGCGACCCCGTCTCGCGGCCCACGCCGAGCGAATGAGTGCGGCGATCGCGGGGGCCCTGGGCGTCACGACCGACGCAGTGTCGGTGAAAGTCACTTCGACCGACGCGCTCGGCGCGCTCGGCCGCGGGGAGGGCATAGCGGCCATGGCCGTCGCACTGCTCGACGTTAGGGTTGCCGGATGATCCGGCTCTTCAACTCACTCACTCGTGAGATCGGGCCGTTGGAGACGCGGGAGCCGGGGCGCGTGTCGATGTACTGCTGCGGCCCAACGGTCTACAACTACATCCACATCGGCAATGCGCGCACGACGCTGTGGTGCGACATGATCCGCCGGTATCTGACGTATCGCGGCTACGACGTCACCTACGTGATGAATTACACCGACGTAGACGACAAGATCATCGAGCGAGCCCAGCTCGAAGGGGTCGCACCCGACGACGTCACGGCGAAGTATGCGGCAGCGTTCGAAGCCGACATGGGCGCGCTCGGCGCTCGTCCCGCCGACATCCTTGCCCGCGCCACCGCGCACATCGAGGACATGGTCGAGGCTGTCGAAGGGCTCATCGCACGCGGAGTTGCGTACGAGGTCGACGGCGACGTCTTCTTCTCCGTCGAGGGTTTCCCCGGGTACGGAAAGCTCTCCGGCAGGACGCTCGAGGACATGCGTGCGGGCGAGCGGGTCGAGCCCCATCCATCGAAGAAGCATCCGCTCGACTTCGCGTTGTGGAAGTCCGCGAAGCCTGGAGAGATCTCGTGGCCGTCACCCTGGGGCGAGGGTCGTCCCGGCTGGCACATCGAGTGCTCCGTCATGTCGACCAAGTACCTCGGGATGGGCTTCGACCTCCATGGGGGTGGAAGCGACCTCATCTTTCCGCACCACGAGAACGAGATCGCACAGGCAGAGGGACTTGCCGACGAGTCGCTGTTCGTCCGGGGGTGGTTGCACACGGGCATGGTGCAGATGGAGGCCGAGAAGATGTCGAAGTCTCTCGGCAACGTCGTTCTTGCGAAGGATGCGGTCGCGACGTTCGGTGGTGATGCCCTTCGCTACTGGGCGCTCGCTAGTTCCTATCGGAGCCAGTCCGTCTACTCGCTCGATGCCCTCGAGGACGCGGTGCAGAGTTGGGCACGTTGGAAGACCTTTTACGAGTCCTCGACCCACGCTCTCGGCGAGGAGATGCCGGCGCGTCCGGCCGGGCCGCGCCGACCCGAGTCCGACGACGCCTCCGTGTCCGGCGGTTTCTTGCGTGACTTCATCGCCTCCATGGACGACGATCTCTCATCGTCGCAAGCGTTCGCTGCGATCCACTCTCTCGTCCGCGCCGGTAACAAGCTGCTCGAGGGCGCGCAAACGGGCGACACGGGCGCGGTCGAGGAGCTCGGGGATCTCGTGATGCAGTTCCTCGAGATGACTGCCGTGCTCGGGTTCGAGTTCGATGCGACGACATCGGCTTCGGGCGTGGATGCAGAGCTGACCAACGGCTTGATCGGATACCTCCTCGAGCTCCGCGACCGGGCGCGCGAGGAGCGAGCGTTCGATCGCGCCGATGACATCCGCGATCGCCTCGCGGGACTCGGTGTCGAGGTCGAGGACACCGCATCAGGCCCACGATGGAGGCTCGTCTGACCTCTCGCGACATCGACAGGACGCGCCTGTTGTACGGCCGGCGTCCCGTCGTCGAGGCTCTGCGGGTGCGCGGGTCCGTCGAGAGAATCATGATGGCCGACGGCCTTTCTCACTCCGCCGTCATCGATGAGATCAAGGAGCTTTGCAAGGCAGGCGCGATCCCGCTGAGGATGGTGCCGCGCTCCGAGCTCGATCGAGCCACCGATGGCGGCTCACACCAAGGCGTCGTGGCGGTCACGACGGACTTCCGCTACGCGTCGTTCGACAAGTTGCTTGCCGCACCTGACGCGACGCTGTTGTTCGTCGACAGCGTCACCGATCCGCACAACTTGGGTTCGCTGCTGCGCTCGGCCGACGGCGCCGGCTTCGACGGCGTCGTCATCCCGGCGCGCCGCACCGTCGGCGTGACCCCCGCGGTCCGCCGAGTTTCTGCCGGCGCGTCCGAAGTCGTCCCGATCGCTCGAGTCCCGAACATGAGCGGCGCGCTCGATCTTGCCCGCCGCAAAGGCTTGTGGATCGTGGGCTTGGATCCCGAAGGCGCAGAGGACCTGTGGACGTCGAACATGGTCGAGCCACCGCTCGGCCTGGTCGTCGGGTCCGAGGACAAAGGCATCTCCCCCGGTGTCCAGAAGCACTGCGACGCGTTCCTACGCATCCCGTCGAAAGGCAAGCTGGGCTCCCTGAACGTAGCCGTAGCCGGAGCCATAGCCATGTTCGAGATCTCCCGCCGCCGCTCCACCACCTAGCCGCCCCCGCCGACGCCGACCTCGTACGATGGGTACGCACCGCAGAGGTCTAGCCGGGTTAGCTCAGTCTGGCAGAGCAATGGTTTTGTAAACCATCGGCCGTCGGTTCGAATCCGACACCCGGCTCGCAGGTCCACTCAACGGAGAGGGAGCGCGTGGCAGACGGGTTGGACGCAACGATCCACGAATCGCAGACCGGCGACTCCGCGTGGGAGACCGCGCTCGCGCAGCTCGACGAGGTCGCCGAGCTCATGGGCCTCGCGCCGGGCGTCCATAACATCTTGCGCGCGCCGAAGCGCACCCTCATCGTCTCCGTCCCGTTCAAGACCGACGACGGCTCGACGCGCGTGCTCGAAGGATTCCGCGTCCACCACAACGTCACACGTGGCCCGGCGAAGGGCGGCATCCGGTACCACCCCGACGTCACGCTCGACGAGGTCAAGGCCCTTGCGATGTGGATGACATGGAAGTGCGCGATCGCAGGCATCCCGTTCGGCGGAGCAAAAGGTGGCATCACCGTCGACCCCCGCACCCTCTCGCGCGCGGAGCTCGAACGGATGACGCGCCGCTACGCGTCGGAGATCCTTCCGTTCATTGGACCCGAGCGTGACATCCCGGCGCCGGACATGAACACCAACGAAGAGGTCATGTCCTGGATCATGGACACGTACTCGCAGAACCAGGGGTACTCGGTCCCGGGTGTCGTCACCGGAAAACCCGTCGCGATCGGCGGGTCCAAGGGAAGAAGCGGAGCGACGTCGCGCGGCGTCATGTACATGGTGTTCTCGACACTGAAGACCCTCGGCATCGGTATCGAGGAAGTTTCCGTTGCGATCCAGGGATACGGCAAGGTCGGCGGGTTCCTGGCGCAACTTCTCCACGACGCGGGATGCAGAGTTGTCGCGGTGTCGGACGTCGACGGCGGCGTATACCGCGAGAGAGGCCTCGACCCAGAAGCGATCAACCGGCACAAGTTAGAGGCCGGCAGCGTCGCGGGCTACGAGGGCGGCGAAGTGATCGATAACCACCAGCTCCTGGAGGTCGATTGCGACGTCCTCATCCCTGCCGCGATCGAAGGTGTGATCAACGTCAAGAACGCCGACGCGGTCAAGGCCAAGGTCGTCGTCGAGGCGGCGAACGGGCCGACGACGTTCGACGGCGACAAGATCCTCGGTGACCGGGGCGTCTATGTCGTCCCCGACATCCTCGCCAACTCCGGTGGTGTGACGGTGTCGTACTTCGAGTGGGTCCAGGACATCCAGGCGTACTTCTGGTCCGAGGAGGAGGTCAACGATCGCCTGCGCCTGATCATGGAGAGGGCGTTCGCCGAGGTCGAGGATCTCGCGAAGGACAAAGGCCTGACGCTGCGTCAGGCGGCGCATTGGATCGGCGTCGGTAGGGTGGCCGAAGCTCACCTCACTCGCGGTCTCTTCCCGTAGCAAATCCGACTCAAGTCGACCTCTCCCAAATAGCCTGGCCTCATGGCTGAATTGGGCGAGCGGGATATCCAGATCCTCGATTTCGAGCGGTCGTGGTGGAAGCATGCGGGGGCCAAGGAACAGGCCATCAGGGAGCGCTTCGACATGTCGGCGACCCGTTATTACCAGCTCCTGAACGAGCTTCTCGAGAAGCCCGAATCGATGGCGTACGACCCGATCCTGGTCAAGAGGCTTGTGCGGCTCCGTACCTACCGCCAGCGTCAGCGCGTCGCTAGGCTGCTCGGCGCGCAATACTCACCCGGGGAGCGTTAACGGCCCCACCTGACGCGTTTTAAGGACGGCTGTTGTGGGACGTCATTCGTCTGAGCGGAAGTTGCCCTTCTTTCGATCGATGATCGGTTGGTCGGCGCCGTGGATCATCATCGCCATCGTTGTGGGGTTCGCGGTGTGGCGCGCGATCGAGGCGGTCGATCGCGGTAACGAACCGACCGTCGCTGCGACTGCGCCGGCCCCTACTCCGACCCCCGAACCGACCCCTAGCCCAACTTTCACGCCGATCCCGATCGACGAGGACGAAGGGGTCCTCGAGGGGCGT
>DATLNM010000005.1:0-33856 GCA_035536775.1 Actinomycetota bacterium
CCTGCTCCCGCGACGCCCAAAACGATCGCACTCCGCGACAGCCTCCCCGCGCGCTCGTCCGCTTCTGGGAACGCATCTTTGATGAACAGGATCGCGACGATCCCGACGAACACCGTTACCGTTCGCAGCGCGAAGATGCCAGCAAGGGGAAGGCGCAACCGCGCCTCGTCCCAGAGCGTACGCAGCCCTTCTCTGAGGTCGCGTGCGATCTCGATCACGTCCTCCACGAAGCGTGTGCCCTTGGGATGGGGATGAGCGAGGGAGGATGCGAGACGGTGCGCGTACCACGCCGAACCGAAGTAGACGACCCCCGCGATGGCGAACGCACCGGCCGGCCCGACGATCGCGACGGCTCCGAAACCTGCGGCTCCACCGGCGAGCGCAGAGATCATCCCGCCACCGGCTGACACCGAATTGGCTTTCACCAGCGATCGCTCATGGACGACGGCCGGTAGAACGGCCCCCTTGGTTGTCAGAAAGAGTCGTCCGAGACCAAGCAGCACCAGGACTGAAACGAACAGACCACCATCTTCGCCGAGTGCGCGCCCCCACAGCGGAAGTGTGACGAGTATCCCGCCGCGCACGAGGTTCGTGCCCACGAGCAGCTTTCGGCGCGACCATCGATCGACGAACACCCCGGCGAACGGAGCGATCACCGAGTAAGGAAGAAGTGTGATCACGAAGAGCAGAAGGATCCGCGCGGGTGTGCCTTGACCGAGCGGTTCGAGGACGAGAGCATCTGCGAACGCCGCCTGTGCGAATCCGTCCGCTGCTTGCGCGGTCGCCTGCGACGCGAGCAGTGTCCTGAAGCCCGGTTCCCCGAAGAGCCTTGCGAGCTCTCCCTTGTTGCTAGCCGAAGGCCGTGTCAGGGGCGGCGGACGACCGCGACGGCATCGACGGCGTGGCCGTTCGACCCACGCCCGTTGGTCCCGTGGCCGTTCGAAACGGGATGCCCGTTGCCGAGCACGATCATGTCGTCCTCTGTGACATCTCCGAGGATGAAGCCTTCGACCAAGTCACGCGCCTCGTCGTCGGAGTACTGCACGGGCGGGGATTTCATGAAGTACGCGCTCGGCGCCAGCAGCGGGCCTCCGATGCCTCGATCGAGGGCAACTTTTGCGCAGCGCACCGCGTCGATGACGACCCCGGCCGAGTTCGGGGAGTCCCAGACCTCGAGCTTGAGCTCCATCGAGATCGGGATGTCGCCGAACTCGCGGCCTTCGATGCGGATGTACGCCCACTTGCGGTCCTTCAGCCAGGGCACGTGGTCCGAGGGCCCGATGTGGATGTCGTCTCGATCGATGCCGCCCGAGATCTGCGAAGTGACGGACTGGGTCTTGGAGATCTTCTTGGACTGCAGCCGGTCGCGCTCGAGCATGTTCTTGAAGTCCATGTTCCCGCCGAAGTTCAGCTGGTAGGTGTGGTCGATGACGACACCGCGGTCCTCGAAGAGCTTGGACAGCACTCGGTGCGAGATGGTCGCGCCGAGCTGGCTCTTGATGTCGTCTCCGATGATCGGGATGCCGTGGCGCGTGAAACGCTGCGCCCAATCTTCGTTAGTCGCGATGAAGACCGGCATACAGTTGATGAGCCCGACCCCGGCTTCGAGCGCCTGCTCGGCGTAGAAGCGGGCGGCCTGCTCGGAGCCGACGGGAAGGTAGCTGACCAGAACGTCGGTTTCGGTCTCGCGCAGGACCTTGGCGATGTCGACCGGAGGCATCTCCGACTCAGTCACCATCTCCCTGTAGTACTTGCCGAGGCCGTCGTAGGTGTGGCCGCGCATGACTTCGACGCCCGATGTCGGGACATCCGAGAACTTGATCGTGTTGTTGGGCTCGGCCCAGATCGCCTCGGACAGGTCCAGCCCCACTTTGGCCGCGTCAACGTCGAACGCACAGGAGAATTCGATGTCGGACACGTGATAGCCGCCGAGGTCGACGTGCATCAGTCCGGGCACCCGCTCGTCGGAGCGCGCCTTGGCGTAGTACTCCACACCCTGAACAAGCGACGACGCGCAGTTTCCGACGCCGGCGATCCCCACTCTCAGCTTTGCCATGTGTCCCCCTATATCAAGCTTGCGAAGTCTCGGGACGGGTTGTCACTTCGACGCCCCGCTCGTTCCTGATCAACTCGTCGATCCACTCGATGTCGCTCTGAGTGGAGGCCATGCCGTGGTTCTGAAGCGACAAGGTGTAACTGTCGATGCGTTCCTTGTAGTCCCGCATGTTGGCTTTGAACTGCGCGAGCTTGTCCTGCAGGTAGGCCCGGCGCCGTTCGAGCAGCAGGAGGCGCGTCTCGGGCCGGAGGTATCGGAAGAACGCCAGTTTGAGCGTGAAGTGTTCGGCGTCGACCGCGGCGGCCGTCTCTTCGAGGATCGAGGTGAAGAGCTCTTCGCCCTTAGGGGTGATCTGGTAAACGGTCTTGCGTCGCCCAGATGTCATCGGCGCGGCGGGCTGAGCTTTGTGAGAGCGAGCGGTTGTCTTCGCCTTTGACTTGAAGGGCTTCGGCGGCGGGGCGGTCTCGACGGCTCCCTCCTTCGCCAGGCGCCTCAACGTGGGATAGAGAGACCCCCACGACACCTGCCAGAAGGGCCCGAGCATGGTGCTCAGCTGCTTGCGGAGCTCATAGCCGTGCATCGAGCGCTCCTTGAGGAGGCCCAAGACGGGGAGCTCTAGCATGCCGGGTTGCTTCATCTAGCGGCGCCTTTCAGAACGCTCAGGTTTCCACAACTATACCGCAACGATATATCGGTTCGATATATCGCGCGACACTACCCCGGATGTGATCTCGGTATGGGCGGCAGCCCCAAAGCGCAAGGAGGGGGGTATGGACACCACCCCAGGACCGACGACCATTGCGGAGGGGGCGGGGGTAGCATCGGGCGATGGCGATCTCCGGCCGGTCCTTCGATCCGACGTCGACGCCAGCGCGGCCTCGCGGCCCGGTCGTCGACTACACGCTCGCCCGCCGGTCGACCCTCTCGAGCGTCCGCCGCGGTCTGCTCTCGACGACCGATGTGTGCGACGCCCATCCCGAGCTCATGCGCGCCGCCAAGAACATCGGCGAGGACGTGGGTGCCCCGTGTCCCGTGTGCTCGCACGACACGCTCCGTTGGGTGCGTTACGTCTACGGCGAAGAGCTGAAGCGCAACAACGGACGGGTTGTCTACCCCGTCGAGTGGTTGACGGAGCTCGTTCGCGACCACGACCAGTTCACGTGCTACGTGGTGGAAGTCTGTATCGACTGCGCGTGGAACCACCTGCTCAAGTCCTACGCGGCCGGCCGTCGGTGGCAGAAGAAGACCCGCTCCGGCGAGCGAACCGGACGAGGTTGACAGAGGACTCAAATACTTCCTCGATCGCCGTAGCCCTACGCGGCGCGGGCGTCGTGATGACCGCGGGCTACGTGCTTGGGTGGGCAGACGGAACCATCGTGGCGCTCGCGGGTGGTCTTGGACTGGTGACGCTCGGGCGCTATCTGGCGGGACCCTCAGCAGGGGATGGCATCGCCGCTGCGGCATTCACGGTATTGGCGATCGCCCTCGGCGTCGCCGCCCTGCGATGGGCGACCCTGTCGCTCGAATCGCTGCGGGGGGTCCAAGCTGTGCTCGGCCCCACTCTTCTTGTCGCACCGGCGGAGCACGCCGCCGCCGCGTCGGCCGGTGCCGTCTCGGGAGTTCTCGCGCTCGCGCTGTGGAGCGGGGAATCTCCGTCGCGCGCCGCCGGCGAAGGCGTGGCAGCGCACGCGGGGCAGGTGTTGTGGTCTCTGGAGACGGTTTTCTCTGCGACGGCACTCGTTACCGCGTTTTGGGGTCCGGCACTCCCCGGCCGAGGGGCGCCGGCGACGGCCCTGCTGTCGGGGATGGGTCGCTGGGTCGTGCTTGCCGCTGCAGTCGCGGCCTGCGCTGCGGTCGGCGGGCGCGCTGTCCGCTCGCTCGACGTCGTGTGGCGCGGGTTCCTGCTGGCGCTGGCGGCCGTGATGGCGATCCTGGGTGGGGGAGCGATGTTTGGCCTCGTAAGTTGATCGCATTCGCGGTCGTGGCCCACGCGGCGCTCGGTCTCGGTGCACTCCTGGCAACCTTCGCGGGCGGTTGGCGTTACTCGGTGACCGTGTTGTTGGGCGCGTTAGGCGTAGCCGTAGGCGCGGCGTCGATCATCGCCGTGCACTCCACGATGGAGTGGCGCGGTGAGCCGGTCGACGGAGTGCGTCTAGTCATCGCCGGGGTCGCGGCCGCGGCCGCGTGGTCGATCGTCGTCGGGGAAGCGCGCGGCGGGGACGGCGCGCGCGGCGCGCTATGCGGTGTCGCCTGTTCTTCACTTACCTGGGCGGCTGCGACGGAGTGGGCGGTTCCGTTCGCGCTTGCGGTCGGCGTTCTATCGGTTGCGATAGGGCTGTCGACACGGGGCGTGGGGGGAACGAGCACGACGCGTCTAGCGCTCGCCGGGGCGGGCCTTGTGCTTGCGGGGGGTCTGTCCGCGGGGGCCGTTTCGGGAGGGGAGTGGTCTCTCCCGGATGCGGTGACGGCATGGCCGTGGGCACCGGCCGGTGCGGGGCTGATGGCGATAGCCGCTGGCACCCTCGCGGCCAGGGGATCGGAGCATCGCTCTCTGCTTCCTATGGTGCCGACTGCGGCGGGCGGAGCTGCGCTCGCGATGTACGGAGCGGCTCGCATCCCCGATGGAGCCGTTGCGTCCTCCCTGCTGGTGGGCGCGCTTGTCGCCTCGGCACTAGTGGCGCGCCCTCGACAGCGCGTAGGCGCGGCAGCATCGGCGAGCGTGATGGTGACGCTGGGAGTGGCCGCTGCGGCGCGTCCGGCCGCAGGTCTCGCCGCCATCGCGGGGATCGCCGCCGTGTCGGCGATCGCGTGGAGGCGACCGGGTCACACACCGACCGCGTTGCTCGCCGCGCTTCTGCCTCCGACCGTCGGTGGTGTCGCGCTGATCGTCGGCGCTGGTGCGGCGTTCGATCAGGCCATCCGTTCTGCGTCGATGTCGGCCCGGCTCCCCTGGATCGCGGCATCGATGCTGCTGCCTGTGCTGACAGGCGCCTCTATCCTGGTCGCGGGGTCGCTCGTGGCGCCCTCTCAGGACGACGGCGCGGATGACGCACGAGGCGCTCTCTCAGGACTCTGGCTGGTGGTCCTTGCGGTGGTTGCCGGGGTTGTCCCCACATGGCTGCTGCCCCGCGCCCCCGATCCTTCCTCGGGAGGAGCGGGCCTAGTCGTCGTGGCGATCGGCGCCGGAGCTTGGCTCGCATGGTGGATGAAGAAGCACCGCGTTCTCCCCGCCGGGCGTTCCGCCGAGGTCATCGAACCTAAGCACCGCCTCAGCGCGCCGCGAGCGCTCCCCGTGTGGCTTCCGGCCGTGTGCGACGCGGCGGCAACGGTCTTGTTCATCGCGACCGCTGCCGTCGTCACGTGGGCAACGCTCGCCGGGGCGAGGGCCGGCTTTCTCTAGCGCACCTCGAGGGACCGGCAAATCGCTGACTATGAGCGCAGCGTGTCTAGACTTCGTTGATGCCTGACCGGGCGAAGACCTCCAAGAAGAAAGGCCGGCGGAAGAAGCCGCGCTCTCGTTTCCAACGTTGGCTGGTCAGGTGGGGATGGATCCTTCCTGTGGGGGCGCTGATCATCGGCGGAAGCGTTCTCCTCTTCACCTACACCTACGCCAAGGTCCTTCTCCCCGAAGATGTCGACTTCGTGACCTCGAGCGCCGAGGTCTATGACCGAGAAGGCAACCTGATCGGGACCTTCTCGGACGAAGTCAGACGATTCCTGATCGACACCAGCACCCTTGAGGAGTACGTCGGCCAGGCCGTCGTCGCATCGGAGGATCGCGATTTCTACGAGCATGGGGGAGTGTCGTACCGCGGCATCGCCCGTGCTGCCTGGGCCAACATCACCGGCGGAGAGATCGCTCAAGGCGGATCCACGATCACCCAGCAATACGTGAAGAACTCAGTCCTCACGGCGGAGCGGACCTTCACGCGCAAGGCCAAAGAAGCGATGCTCGCGATCAAGCTCGAGAACAAGTACTCCAAGGATCAGATCCTGGGTTTCTACCTGAACACGATCTATCTGGGGCGAGGTGCGTACGGGATCGAGGCCGCCGCGCGTACCTACTTCGACAAGCACGCCAGCGAGCTGACCCTCAGTGAAGCCGCGTATTTCGCAGGCATCATCCCGGCCCCGGAGCGTTATCAGCTCGACCGGAATCATGAAGGCGCGATCGAACGACGCGATCGGGTCCTCGACCTGATGAAGAGTCAGGGTTACATCTCCGCCTTCCGTTTCGACGAGGCGAAGCGACAGAAATTGGAGCTCGCCAGGAGCGCGACGCGCGAGGGGGGCAGCCAGAAGGCCGCGTACTTCATCGAGTGGATCAGACGGGAATACCTCCGCGATGAGTACGAGGAGTGCCTCTTCACGTGTGGGCTGAAGATCTACACGACGCTCGATCCCCAGATGCAGGTCGATGCTGAAACCGCGGTGGCGAGCATCCTGACGGAGTCGACGGATCCACAGGCCGCGCTCGTCTCGATCACTCCGCGGGGAGAGGTCCGTGCCTTCGTCGGCGGGCGTGATTTCAGGAATGTCGCGAAAGCGCGCGGGTTCAATTTCGCGTCTGACGTCGGGCGTCAGCCGGGGTCGTCGTTGAAACCCTTAACTCTTTTGGCCGCGATCGAGGAGGGGATATCTCCCGATTCGCGTTTCTCCGGTTCTAGTCCCCGGACGATCGACGACGAGACTTGTAATGGCGGCGAGCCGTGGCCCGTCGACAATTACGGGGGCAGTTCGTTCGGAACGATGACGTTGGAACAAGCGACCACCAACTCGGTGAACACGATCTACGCGCAGCTCATCGCCGAGATCGGGGCAGAGCCGGTCGCCGATCTCTTGGAGGACTTCGGGTTCTCTCATGGGCCCGACCCGGACGAAGTAACTCCGCATTGCAGCCTCGCCCTAGGTGGAAGTGACCTGAACGTGACTGCGGTGGAGATGGCGCGCGCATATGCGGGCTTCGCGGCGCGCGGGAGGGTCCCCGACGTCATGCCGATCCGCTACATCACCGATAGCACCGGGCACTGCTTGAAGGAGTACCTCCCACAGAGCGACATCGATTGTGACGAGGAGGCACCTCATGTCGGTGACCAAGTCGTCGATCAGAACTCTGCCGACGTCCTGAACGAAACGCTCACCCACGTGGTCGAGGAGGGGACCGCGTCCGCGGCGATCGACCTGGACCGGCAAGCGGCTGGGAAGACCGGGACCACCACGAACAACGTGGACGCGTGGTTCGTGGGATACGTCCCGCAGCTCACGACCGCGGTTTGGATGGGTTACCCATCCGAGGAGAAGGACGGCCAGAGGATCGTGCCGCAGATGGGCTACTGCGCGGATGTCGAGCTGTGCCGCCCGGTGCATGGGATAGAAGTGACGGGAGGGTCCTTTCCAGCCCAGATATGGGCCGCATTCATGACCGAGGCGACCGCCGAGATGGAGCCGCTCGAGTTCGCAGTGCCCGAAGATGTACCCGACGAGGTCATCAATGCTCCGCCCCCGGCTCCACCTTCCCCCACACGAACGGCCGCGCCGCCGACCCCCACGCAGGTGCCGACCCCTACGCCAACACCTACCCCTGAACCACCGACCGGCGGGCCGACTATCTTTCCTTCTCCGAGCATCCGCGACGATGGACGGGAGGACGACCCATAAGCGACACGCCGACAGAGCCGCGCCCCGAAGCGGCGGCTCCTCTCGATCCGCCCCCGTTCAAGTGGACGACGATCGCCATCGTCTGGATGTGCGCGGGCTTCCTGTTGTTGGGCTTTTTCTTCAAAGCTCAGTGTCTCTCGCCATGGGACGGCAGGCAGTACTCGAGGCTTTGCTACAACGACATCCAGCCGCTGTTCGGGATCAGGTTCATCGCGCAGAACGTCTTTCCATACGTCGATGGATCGATGCAGGGCACCAGCGAACTCACCGGCGGGGCGATCGAGTACCCGGTCCTGACTGGCGTCTTCATGTGGTTCGCCGGGCTGTTCGTCGGTGACAACAACAACAGTTACCTGATCGTATCGGCGGTTCTGATGGCTCCATTCGGGCTCTTCACCGCCTATCTGCTGGGGAAGATGAGCGGGCAACGTGCTCTGCTGTGGGCCGCGGCGCCGGCAGTGATCCTGTACGCGTTCCACAACTGGGATCTGTTGGTGGTAGCTGCCGCGGTTGCCGGCTTCTATGCGTGGTACCGGGGCAAAGCGCTGAACGCCGCGGTGTGGTTCGGTGTAGGAGCAGCGCTAAAGATGTATCCGTTATTTTTCCTCGGGCCACTTGTCCTTGAACAGTGGTTGAAGGGGGATCGCCGAGCAGCGCTTCAGAGCGCGGGCGCAGGAGTAGGGGCGGTCGCGCTGATCAACCTTCCTTTCGCGGTGGTCAATCGCGCCGGGTGGTTCGCAACCTATGAATTCCATCGATTGCGCGGTCCGAACTTCGACAACATCTGGACGTGGCTCCCCGATTGGATGCCGGACCTCGACTTCTCCGCGATCAACCTGTGGTCGGCGGCCCTCACCTTGATCTCGTTCGCCCTTGCGCTCGGCTTCGGTTGGATGCGGGGTGTGAAGGAGGAGAAGCGGTACCCCTTTCTGCAGACGTGTGCGGCGCTCCTCGCGATCTTCCTCCTGTGGAACAAGGTGCACTCGCCGCAATACACGCTGTGGCTGCTTCCTTTCTTCGTGCTCGTCCGCGTCCACATGGCGTGGTGGGTCGCATACGCGATCGTGGATCTCGTGGTCTATGTGGGCGTGTTTCGGTTCTTCTTCGATCAGAACAGCGCGTTCTGGCGACAAACGATGGTCGGGGGCGTGTGGGCCCGAGCTCTTCTGCTCGCGATCCTGACGTTCACGTTCCTGCGCTCCCCGGCGGCACTGGACGCGCCGGAAGGGGCCGGCGTGAGAGCCAAGCTCCCCGATCCGAAGGGGGACGCCGAGCGCTCGGCCGCCCTGGAGCCTGCATCGGCGCGATAGCCCTCGTCGAGGGGGGCCCGGAGAAACGAAACCAAAAGTTGTCGTAGGGGGTCGCTAGCGTGATCCCCGTTGGAGAGCAGAGGCCACGGAGCCGTAGAGAAGGGAGGGTGCTAGCATCGTGGCCGCCTCGGCTTCGGCTGACGGCACAAACCCCCTGCCCGACCGGCTGGTGTGAGCTTGTCTATTTGGACGGCTCTCCCGGCAAGCGGCCGGGCCTCAGCGCACGACTAACGGGTCGTGCCGAGTCCGGAGGAGGAGTTGCATAGTGCGTAGCTATGAAGCCATGGTCATCGTGGACGCCGCTCTCGAAGAGGGTGACATCCAGAAGGCCATCGACCGGTTCCTCGAAGCCATCACCACCGGGGGTGGCGAGGTCACCGGTGTCGACCGATGGGGCAACCGTCGGTTCGCCTACGAGATAGCCCACAAGCACGAGGGCTACTACTTCGTAACGAACTTCCGCGCCGAGCAGTCCCTCGTGGACGTCCTGAAGAGGACGCTGCAGATCTCCGACGAGTTCGTCAGAGGGAAGATCGTCCGGCCTGAGCTTGCCGGCGCAAAGGAAGGATAAAGACATGGCATCGGACAACACCGTTACTCTCGTAGGAAACGTCACCGACGATCCCGAGCTCCGCTTCACCCCCTCAGGAGCGGCCGTGGCCAACTTCACGGTCGCAGTCAACCGTCGTTTCAAGAACAACGACGGATCGTGGGAGGACAAGCTCGACGGCTTCTTCCGGTGCAGCTGCTGGCGGGACATGGCCGAGAACGTGGCCGAGTCGCTCCAGAAGGGCACGCGCGTGGTCGTCGTCGGTCGTCTCCAGCAGCGTTCGTGGGACACCGACGAGGGCAAGCGTTCCGCGTTCGAGATCCAGGTGGACGAGATCGGCCCGTCGTTGCGCTGGGCGACCGCCAAGCCACAGAAGTCATCTCGTTCGACCCCCGCATCCGCTTCAGGTGGCGGCGGGGGCGATTGGGGCGGCGCGCCGGCATCGGTCGGCGCTCCCCCGGCTGAAGAAGGAGGGTTCTAAGCGTGCCCCGTGATCGCGACCGAGACAGAGACCGCAAGGGCGGTAAAGGCGGCGCGCTCAAGCGCGGCGGCAAGAAGAAGCACTGCCAGTTCTGCGCCGACAAGAAGATTTTTATCGACTACAAGGACATCGCCCTGCTCCGCAAGTTCATGAGCGACCGCGGCAAGATCAGGGCGCGCCGGGTGACGGGCAACTGCTCACAGCATCAGCGTCTAGTCGCTTCGGCGGTCAAGAACGCGCGGGAGATGGCGCTCCTCCCTTACTCGTCGAGATAGGGAGGCAAACCGATGAAGGTCATCCTCAACAATGATGTCGAGAAGCTCGGCCGCAAGGGCGACGTCGTAACCGTCGCGGATGGATACGCCCGCAATTTCCTCGTTCCCAAGGGTCTCGCGTTCCAGGCCACGCGGGGGTCGCTGAAGCAGGCCGAAGCGATGCAGCGGGCCCGCGCCGAGGTCGAGCAGCGTGCGAAGGACGAGGCCACTTCACGCGTGGCACGCCTCGAGGCGTCCCCCGTGTACATCTCGGCGCGTGCCGGGGAAGGCGGTCGGTTGTTCGGGTCGGTCACCAACTCCGACGTCGCTCGAGCCATCGAAGAGCAGCTGGGTGAAGTCATCGACCGGCACAAGGTCAGGCTCGACGAGCCGATCCGCCAACTCGGCACCCACCGGGTCTCGATCCACCTCCACGAGGAGGTTCGGGCTGCGGTTGCCGTCGAGGTCATCGCGCACGAAGAGGAAGAGGCCGCCGAGCCCGAGGCCTAGCTTCGGATCACCGACTTATCCACAGCTCACTAGGGCGTCATCCACAGGGTCGTCCACAGGCGCGTCCCCGAGTTATCAACACCTGCTTGTCCGATTGGGGTCGTGGATGTCCACAGTCGAATCCACAGCATGTCGCCCCTTGTTGTCCACAGGCAGGACCCCGTAGCGTCCATCTGTCCACAGCTGCGAGGCCGGACGAACCTTCCCGTTAGTACCCCGAAATTGTCGTACCCGTTGGCTAGGTTACGAACGTACGTTCGTCGCCGAGGCACTCTAGGGAGAGACGGAGATAGTGGCCCAAAGAGCCCCGATCGCGCCGGTGCGGACGAACCGCATCCCGCCGCACAATCTCGATGCCGAGCAGTCGGTGCTGGGCGCGATGCTCGAGTCGCGGGATGCGATCGCGAATGTCATCGAGATCGTCAAAGCTGAGGACTTCTACAAGCCGGCGCACGCAGAGATCTTCGAGACGATCCTTGCCCTCAACGAGCGCGGCGAGGCGCCCGACGCCGTCACGGTGGCCGATGAGCTGGCGCGACGCGGAACCCTCGATCAGATCGGCGGCAAGCCCTACATCCACGGTCTCCTCGAGGCCTATCCGACGGCATCGTCGGCGGCACGCTACGCGCGCATCATCGAGGAGCACGCGCTCCTCAGGCGCCTGATCGACGCGGGGAACAAGGTGCAGGAGATCGGTTTCGCGCTCCCGGAGGACGTCACCGAGGCGGTCGACCAAGCCGAGGAGCTGATCTACGAAGTTGGCGAACGACGTCTACGCGACGACGCGATGCCGATCCGCGACCTCCTGATCGACAACATGGACGAGCTCGAGATGCTCTACGAGCGCGGCGAAGGCCTGACGGGTGTCGGTTCGGGCTTCGTCGACCTCGACAACATGACGAACGGCTTCCAGGCCGACAACCTCGTGATCATCGCTGCTAGGCCTTCGATGGGTAAGTCGAGTTTGCTGAACGACTTCGCATTGCAGGCGTCGATGAAGCATGGGACGCCTGTCGTGATCTTCAGCTTGGAGATGTCGCGTCACGAGGTCGTGAAGAGGTTCCTCGCGTCCGAGGCACGTGTCGATTCCCAGCGCATGAGTAAGGGCTCGTTGCAAGAGCAGGACTGGACGCGCCTCTCCGCTGCGGTCGGTCGCCTCGCCGAGGCCCCGATCTTCATCGACGACTCGGCGAACATCACGCTGATGGAGATGCGCGCGAAGGCGCGCCGGCTGAAGTCGAAGCACGGCCTCGGGATGGTGATCATCGACTACCTCCAGCTGATGCAGTCGCCGCGCAAGTCCGAGAACCGCCAGCAAGAGGTCTCGGAGATCTCGCGGTCGCTCAAGATCCTGGCGCGTGAGCTGAAGGTCCCGGTCCTCTGCGCATCCCAGCTCAACCGAGGCGTTGAATACCGCGCCGACAAGCGCCCATTCCTAGGAGACCTTCGCGAAAGTGGGTCGATTGAGCAGGATGCAGACGTTGTGATGTTCATCTATCGCGATGAGGTCTATAACCACGAGTCGGAAGCGAAGGGCGAAGCAGAGCTCATCATCGCAAAGCACAGGAACGGGCCGACGGGAACGGTGCGGCTCGCGTTCATGAACCAGTACACGAAGTTCGCGTCCATCGCGAACGTCCCGCGCTGACCGCGGCCTAGGCCGTGCCCCGTCGAGATGCCTCCGCCGGACGCGGGGATACCTTCGCCGGACGCGTGGGTACTCCCAGTCGCTCCGCGAAAGGGGCCACCCGTAATCGCATCCGTGCCGTGCATCGCCGGCTGCGCGCGACCCAAGGGCCGTTCACGCCGAAGCCGCGCCTTCCGATCCTCGACGAGCTCATCGCGACGGTGCTCTCGCAGCACACGTCGGACGTCAACACCGCGCGGGCGTTCGCTTCTCTGAAGGAACGCTTCCCGGATTGGAGCTCTGCCGCACGCGCCCCGGTGCGATCGATCGAGGCCGCGATACGCAGCGGCGGGCTGGCCGCGCAGAAGGCTCCGCGCATCAAGTCGATCCTCGCAACGGTCAAGGAGCGCGAAGGGCGCGCCGACCTTGCGCGCCTCGATGGACTTACCGACGACGAGGTCGAGGAGTACCTGTGCTCCTTGCCAGGCGTCGGGCCGAAGACAGCGGCGTGCGTGCTCGCCTTTTCGATGGGCCGCCCGGCGTTTCCCATCGACGTCCACGTACATCGGATCGCGCTGAGACTCGGGCTGATCCCCGACCGGACGACCGCGGAGGCAGCGCACAGGTTGCTGACGCCGAACGTCCCTCCGCAGATCCGTTACGAGCTCCATATGCAGTTGATCCACCACGGACGCACCATCTGTACCGCGCGGCGCCCGAGATGCTCCGAATGTCCGTTGCTCGACCTCTGCGCGTCGGGGCCGGTACTGCTCGCGCGTGGAGACGCGCGATGACTTTGTGAGAAACACGAAAGTTTTTCGACGGCTCGGTCGATAAGTAAGAGAAGCACTTCGACCCGAAGGAGGTTCACGATGATCTTCTACGCACGAGGCCAACGCTGGCGGCGGGAGGACGACGGATCTCTCAGCCAGTGGCTCGGCGGGGACAAAGGATGGGTGCAAGCTCCCCTAGGTATGCGGTCCCCCGCGCTCCTCATCGTCGTCCTGCTGTGGATCAAATCGATCGGCCGGAGATGCATCGGAAGGCTCCACCACGCGCATTAGTGCGCTCGCGGTTGCAGGCTGTGTAGCCTGCCGCGGTGAACGATTCCTTCTACGTTAGCGACGGGCCCGGTCGATTCGTCTCGACCCTTTGGACCACGGGCCCGTGGGACCCTCGGTCGCAGCACGCAGGCCCCCCCGCCGCGTTGCTCGGACGCGCCGTCGATCTCGCCGGCGCGTCCGACATGCGTACGACCAGGATCGTCTTCGACATCCTCCGCCCCGTACCGGTGGCGCCACTGACCGTCGAAGTCCAAACCGTTCGGCCGGGCCGGAGTGTCGAACTGCTGCATGCGTCGATCGTTGCCGACGGAAAAGAGGTCATGCGTGCGAGCGCGTGGCGGATACGCGTCACCGAGCTGGATCTAGCGCCGCGCGGGCGCGGTGATCCGCCGCCACCGGGGCCTGCTGAAGGCGAGGAGGTCGAATTGTTCGAGGGGGCGGACCAGAGCTACTTGCGTGCGATGGAGTGGAGGTTCGTCCGCGGAACGTTCCTCGATGAGGGCCCGGCGACCGCATGGCTGAGAGCCCGCTACCCATTGGTGGACGGTGAGCTGAACAGCCCCCTCACGCGGGTGCTCATCGCGGCCGACTCAGGTAGCGGCATCTCTGGAACGGTCCCCTTCGACCGCTGGTTGTTCGTGAACCCCGATCTGAGCGTTTACCTGGCGCGCGAGCCGGCCGGCGAGTGGGTGTGCCTCGAATCGGAGACGACGCTGGGACCCGAAGGCAACGGTCTCGCCGCGACCCGGCTGTGGGACGAGACCGGGCCGATCGGTTACGGCATGCAGACCCTGTTCATAAGCCCGCGGGGCTAGTTCGGGCACCCGGCTGGGATGACAGGCGGCGTGGGAAGGATTGACCCACCCGGCCGGTCGCCAGGCCACGCGGGAAGGGACACGGCGGTGGCGGGGAGAACCCCCGGAAGAATGACACTGAAGATGAAGGTCCTGTCTCTCGTGAGCCTGCTAGCCGTGTTGGCGACATTGACCGCAGGGGTTTCCCCTAGCTCGAGGGTCTCGTCGGGTGGCACATTCGAGGGTGCCTGGAATGCGTTCCTCGACGAGTCGGACTACTTCTTCGACCACGGGAAGCCAGACCCCATCGCAGAGGCATTCGACGAGATGGAGGCCCCCGAGGACGCGTTCCTCTTCCAGCGTGCGTTCGGAGGAGCGATCCCCACGCGCCGCGTCCTCGCGCGCGCCGCGCAACGTGCGAAGCAGATCGCGATAGCGACGAACGTCGAGTTCCCCGAGCTCGTTAAAGACCGGTGGACCTTCATGGGCCCCGCGAGTGTCGGCGCGCGTGTCGTCGACATCGCCGTCGATCCCAAGCTGGAGGACACGATCTACACCGCAGCCGCAACCGGCGGCGTGTGGAAGAGCACCGACACCGGCATGACCTACAAGCCGATCTGGGACGACCAGATGACGCAGTCGATGGGTGCGCTCGCGATCGGCTCCGGTGGAACGCTGTACGCGGGAACCGGTGAAGCCAACCCCGGCGGCGGAAGCCTCACTTACGGCGGCGACGGCATCTATCGCTCCGATGACCGGGGCAAGACGTGGAAGAACGTGGGCCTCAAGGGTTCGAGCAGGATCGGCCGCATCTTTGTCGATCCGAAGGACGACGACCATGTTCTCGTCGCTGCCACCGGACATCTCTTCAAAAGTGGCGGCGTGCGCGGCCTCTACGAAACGAAGAACGGCGGAGACTCCTGGAAGCAGATCCTCGCGCCGGAGAACGAGACGACCGGCGCGATCGATATCGCGTGGGACCCAAAGAATCCCGACAACATCTTCGTCGCGATGTGGGATCACATCCGCTATCCGGACCGGCGGATCTACGCCGGGCTTGGCTCGGGTCTGTTCCGCTCGAGCGACGGAGGCAAGACGTTCACCCGCCTTGGACCGCTCAACGGGTTACCTCCCTCGTTGCCCAACATCGGCAGGATCTCGGTCGCGATCGACCCCAGCGACCCGGCCAAGGTCTACACGTTGTACGTGAACGATGTCGGAACGTTCTCCGGGTTCTTCATGTCAGCCGACGGTGGCGCCACGTGGCTTCCTTCCCCGGGCCAAGCGACACTAGCGGATTCGCAAAGCGTCTACGGATGGTGGTTCGGTCGGATGTGGGTGGATCCCGAAGATGGCCAGCACATCTTCGCCACCGGGCTCCCCCTTATGGAATCGACCGACGGCGGGCTCACCTTCCCCGTGGCTCAGTCACAGCAGCACGTCGATCACCACGCGATGGCGTGGGATCCGCACACGCCCGGCCGCGTCTACAACGGAAACGATGGCGGTGTGTACGTCTCGGATGAAGGTGGCGCCGACCGCACGTGGCGGCACGCGACATACCAACCATGGAGCCAGTTCTTCACGATCGACGTGTCCGAGCAGGATCCGATCCGGATCAACGGCGGGTTGCAGGACAACGGCTCGATCAAGTCGTGGGGGCGGGGGGACTGGTCCGGCTACTACGGCGGCGACGGCGTCAAGAATGCGATCAATCCCGAAGACATGAACAACGTATTCGCGTGCTCGCAGTACGGCGCGTGCGGGGTCTCGTTCGACGGCGGGCGCTCGATGGAGTCCATGGACTCTGCCCAAAATGCACGCAACGGATGGCTGACACCGATCGAGTTCCAGCCCGGTGACGCGAACGTCGTGTACTACGCAGGCAGTCAGATCCACCGCTCGCTCGACAAGGGCGCGACCTGGCAGGTCGTCAGCCAGGACCTCGGCAATCTCGATCCTGGCCTCGAGCTGAATCCCCTCTACGCGGCGCATTACGGCACTGTGCAAGCCCTCGGCTTGAACGAGGTCGAGCCCGGGACCATGTACGCGGGGACGGACAACGGCCTGCTGTGGAAGACCGAGTCATCAGGCGAGAGTGACCCGCTCATATGGACGCAGATCGGCGCCGGTCAGCTGCCCGGACACTGGATCACCCACATCGCGGTCGAGCCCGACGATCCCGACGTTCTCTACATCAGCTTTTCTGGCTTCCGCAGCGGGGACGAAAACGCGTACGTGATGACGTCACGCGATGGCGGGACGACCTTCAAGGACGTCACGAGGGGACTGCCGAAGGCACCCGTGAACGATCTCGTTCTCGTAGGCGACCGCCTGTTCGCGGCGACCGATGTCGGTGTCTTCACGACTTCGACGAAGTCGGTTGAATGGCACGCGGTAGGTCGAGGTCTCCCGCTCGTTCCCGTGAACGACCTGCGCTACATCTCCGGCAACGACACGTTGTACGCGGGGACCTTCGGACGAGGGATCTACGCGATCGAAGCGCCCTAAGTACAAACCTCGCCCGAGCGGGGTAGGTACGCCTCCGATATGGATGATCTCGTCGAGGCGATCACGTTCGGGAACATCACCGAGGTCAAGGTTGTCTTGACGTCGGTGGTCCTCGCGCTCGCGGTCTACCAGGTGTTCCTGATGGCCGTTGGATACGGGAAGCTCAAACTTCCCTTCCTGGCACCCCGATCCGCCTCGTTCACCCACCGCGCCGTGGGTGACTCGATCGTGGTTGTCGCCTTGGCCGTAGCATTCATGTGCATCGGCTACTTCGAGATCTCGGATGGGATCGAACACGCCACCGACGGCGAAGAGGTCCGGGTGACCGTCCACGTAGTCGCCGCGATTCTTCTGCTCATGGCGCTCGCGCTGAAGATCGTCGTCGTGCGATGGTGGCATGCCATGGGGCGCTTTCTGCCGGCCATCGGACTCAGCATCTTCGTGTTGTTCATAATCACCTGGGTGACATCAGCAGCGGACTTCCTGTGGGAGTGGTGGTGATGGCCGAGCAGAGATACGCGCTTCAGACGATCCTTTCGATCATCGCCGGGATCCTCATCGTTGCTTTGACGATCGCGTTCGTCACGGGGTCTGTAGGACCGGGGAACGCCGACGAGCTGCGTGAGCGTGCCAAGAGCATCGAGGATGAGCGCGACGAGCGCACGGACCGCACCGAGGACCAGCGTGAAGAGCGCCTCGATCGGTCCGAGGACCGGCCCGACCGGCGCGACGACCGAGACGACAACAGCGGTCCCGGCAGTGATGATTGAGACCGAACGCCGGTGACACCAAGGAAGAAGGTCGCGCCTAGCCGCGTGGCGTTCGTTCTAGGGGGCGGCGGCCACCTCGGGGCGTACGAGGTCGGGATGCTGCGCGCGCTGGTGGAGCGGGACATCGTCCCCGACCTCGTCGTCGGCACCTCCATCGGCGCATTGAACGGCGCTGCGATCGCGGCGGCCCCCGAGCTTGACACCGTCGACAAGCTCGAGGATGTCTGGCGCAACATCGACAAGACCGAGATCTTCTCTGGTTCGATGTTCTCCGGCGCTGCGAACCTTGTCCGCACCCGGACCTCCCTACAGTCGACCGCGCCGTTCCGCGCTCTCCTCAAGCGCTTCCTCCCGGTGGCGACCTTCGAGGAGCTCAAGGTCGAGTTCCAATGTGTTGCGGCATCGATAGAGCGCGCCGCGGAGCACTGGTTCTCATCCGGCTCCCTTATCGACGCGATCCTGGCGTCCTGCGCCGTTCCAGGGATCCTCCCCGCGGTCAGGATCGATGGCGAGCATTTCATCGACGGCGGGATCGTCAACAGCATCCCGATCAGCCGCGCGGTGGAACTCGGCGCGACCGAGATCTACGTTCTGCATGTCGGCCGCATCGAGCGTCCGTTGGCCGCTCCCAAGAATCCATGGCAGGTCGGGATGATTGCGTTCGAGGTCGCCCGCAGGCACAGGTTCGCGCGCGACATGGCCTCGCTCCCCTCCGGCGTTCTGGCGCATGTGCTGCCGTCAGGCGAGCCGGAGCCGGTCCGGTACGACAGCCTTTCGCAGTTGCGCTACAAGAATTTCCGCTCCGTCCATAGGCGGATCGACGCTGCCTATGTAGCCACGCTGCGCTACCTCGACGACAGCCGATAGACGGTCCGCGGTCTCACTCTCGACGTAACCTCGACGAGAGAGAGGAGATCCGTTGGATCGATTGCCGCCCAAGCTCATCCGAAGACTGATCCTGGCTCCCCTCGTATTCCTCATCTGCCTCGGGCTTATCGCGGTATCTCCGGTGTTCCTTCTCGGCGCAGCGCTTGCCGATGTATTTCTCCCCGGTAGCTGGAGGACCACGCGGATGGTCGCGTTCGGTGTTGTCTATCTGGTGTTCGAGGTCGTGGGCCTGATCGTGATGCTGGTGCTGTGGATCGCGTCCGGATTCGGGGCCGGTCTCCGCTCTCCGCTCTTCGTGGACCTCCACTACGCGGTGATGGCCAAATGGCTCAAGTCCATGTACATGGCCGTGGCTCTTCTGTTCGGGTTGCGGATCAATATCGAAGAACGTCCGGCTCCTCAGCCCGGACCTCTGCTGGTTTTCTGCCGTCACGCGGGCCCCGGGAACTCCTTGATGTTGATCGGGACCATGATGATCGCCTACCGTCGTAGACCACGCATCGTGATGCTCGCCAAGCTGCAGTGGGACCCCTTGTTCGACACCATGGGGAATCGACTTCCCAATCGATTCATCACGCACGATAAGAACGCCAGCGACCGCTATGTCAACGCGATCGGCGAGCTCGCTCGCGGGCTCGGTGACCAAGATGCGTTCGTGCTGTTTCCTGAAGGCAAGGACTTCACCCAACGTCTGCGGGAGCGTGCGATCGAACGACTTCGTCGTGGCGGATTCCTGAAGCATGCCGATCAGGCCGAGCAGATGCACAATGTGCTGCCGCCGCGCCATCGCGGGCCCTTGGCGGCCATCACGAACGCTCCCGAAGCAGATGTTGCGTTCGTTGCCCATTCCGTTCTCGAAGACATTGGAACGTTCCGGGAGCTGTGGCGTCATATCCCGCTAGAGGAGCCGATCGACGCGCAGTACTGGCGCATCCCTCCCGATGAGGTCCCCGAAAGCGAAGAGGAGGTGATCGACTGGCTCTACGCGTGGTGGGAGAACATCGACGAATGGATCGAGGCGCATAAGCCCGCGCCGGTTTAGATCGGTTCGCTGGCCCAGCGTGTCCGAACCGTGGGCTACTTCTTCTTGTCGATGAACTTGTAGTCGGTTCCGACCTTGGTCGTGTCCGGGAACGGTCCTGCGACGCCCTGCGGATAGGTTCCGGTCCACAGGAAGCTCTGCGCCTGAGGCGCGGCCAGCGTCGCACCCTTGCCGAATGCGTCGTGAAGGTCTCGAGGGATGACCAGCTGCATCCCGAGGATGTCGACGGGCGTAGTCGTGCCGCCGCCGCACGAGTCGACAAAGTGCGCTTGCGGCGTAGTGACGATGTTGTTCGCCCCGGAGAAGAACGCTTCGAAGAACAGACAGTGAGTACCGCCCGCCCCCTCGGGGTTGACCCGGATCCGGAAGCCGATGCCGGTCGCGGCCGGGGGCGCAGCCTCGGTGTCGATCTGGACGTAGAGGTTCTTGGAGTCGTTGCTCATCCTGATCGCGGTGATGTCGCTCACGGTTCCGGCATCCGCGGGGGTCTGGTCACCTACGGAACCGTCGCCGGTGCCCTGGTCGTTGATGAAGTTGGCGTCGCCGAGTGGGTCTTCGATTACCGCTTTCGGCTCCGCTCCGGACGCGCCGGGAAGCGAGCTCGCGAGGACCCAACCTATGACCGCCACGACCGAAAGTGCCCGCTTCATCGCGTCCCCCATCCCTAGTCGCATCGCTTCGCCGAGAGACAGTTTCGCCGTCGACCCCCCCTCGCCTCCTAGGTTGGTACCGAAGCAAGCCGGCGTCTCGCTCTGCCCCTAGGTCCACGACCTAGCCGGCCTTCGTCCTCATTCGTCGGAGGGGCGCGTGCGTAGCTTCTTGACCTCGCCTCGTCGCTTCTTCTGAGCGAGCCGCCGCTGCTGAGCGCCGCGCGTCGGCCTGGTGGCTATCCGCCGATTGGGTGGGATAAGGGCCTCCGCAACGAGCGCCGCCAACCGCTCCAGGACATCCTCGCGGTTCCGGAGTTGCGACCGATGCTTCGAGCTTGCGAGGCGGATGCTCCCCGAGCCGTCGATCCGCGCCTTCAGGTTCTCGAGGACGCGCTCGCGCTGCCGTGGGCCTAAAGCCGCGCTGTCCCGGACATTCCAGGTCACCGCGACGCGCGTCGCGCTTCGGTTCGCATGTTGCCCTCCCGGCCCACCGGACGGTGAGAAAGTCAGCTGTAGCTCTTCGTGCGGGATCGTTACTCCACGCGTCACACGTAGCTTTTTCCCATCCATCCTCGAACCCTACGGTTCGCCCGTGATACCTGACCTCGCTTCCAACACCTCAGGGAGGACATCGAAGAACGAGTCGAGCAACGCCGCATCGAAGTGGCTGCCTCGATCGCGCTTCATCAGTGCGATGGCGTCGTCTATAGGCATAGCCGCGCGGTAGACGCGATCGCTTGTAAGGGCATCGAAGACGTCGGCGATCGCCGCGATCCGCCCTTCGAGGGGGATGTCGTCGCCCCCTAGTTTCCGCGGGTAGCCAGATCCGTCGACGCGCTCGTGGTGGGTGAGCGCGATATCCGCTGCGAGGATCAAGAGGTCCGATCGTGAGCCGCTTAGGACCCGGTGACCGATCTCGGCATGTCGTTCCATCATGGCTCTTTCCTGGGGATCGAGCTTGCCAGGCTTGCGCAATACCGAGTCGGGGATGCCGATCTTTCCCACATCGTGCATCTGACTCGCCATGACCAGCCGTTCGGTTTCTTCGTCACTCATGCCGGTCGTTCGGCCGAGGATCCCGCAATAACGGCTCATTCGCTTGATGTGCTTGCCGGTGTCGTCGTCCCGAAGCTCGGCGGACATCGAGAGACGTTCGATCGTTTCCTCCCGCGACCACTTCAGGTCATCGTGAGCTTGACGTAGTTCCTCGAGTGACGTCGATAGATGCGCTGTTCGCTCACGGACGGTTTCCTCCAGAACCTCATTGCTCCTCGATAGGGCGACGTGAAGCGCGCGGGTTTCCAGGAGGTTCTTTATCCGGAGCCTGACCTCATTGTGATCGAACGGCTTGGTCAGGAAGTCTCTTGCCCCCGTCGACAGTGCTCGATCGAGCGAGCGCGACGTGGCATCGGCCGTAAGAACAAGCACCGGAACGTATTCGCCCCGTTCGGATTGACTCGAGATCCCGAGCTGTTCCATCAGGTCGTAGCCGTTCAGGTGCGGCATCATCAGGTCCAAGAGCACGAGGTCTGGCTGGAAGGACTCCCATACCCCGGCTACCTCTCTGGGATCCTGGATCCCCAGTACGTTCTCGTAGCCTTCGATGTCAAGCAGGCGCTGCAGCAGCTGGAGGTTCGCCGGCTCGTCGTCAACGACGAGGATGCGTGATTCAAGGATTGACTGCGACAACGCTCTCCTCCCCGATGTTCAGTTCCTGGTCCAGGACCTCCAGGAAGCGTTTGATGTTCAAAGGCTTCGTTAGATAGGTGACAGCCCCGCCCGAGAGGAGCCGCGCCACCTGCTTGTCCGTGGCATCAGCGCTCACCACGACGACCGGGATGTCTTTGGTGCGAGGGTCTTCCTTCAAGAGCTGCAAGATGCGTCCGCCGTCAGAGTCGGGCAGATTTACGTCAAGGAGGATGAGGTCCGGCAAGAGCTCGCGAGCTCGCTCGAAGCCCTCGGCGCCTTCATGGGCTGTCTCGAGCCTTATCGAAGGCCGAGAGTTCAGCACGCGTTCCACGAGCCGGGTGTTCGACGGGTTGTCCTCGATCTGAAGGACCGTCCGCGAATACGCGTGTTGCACCGGCACCGTCGCGACCGGCCCCGTGTCTACTTCCGGATCGAAAGCGCGCGGTTGCGCAACAGGGAGGTCGATCCAGAACTCGGTCCCGCCAGGGCCTGTGTGGCCCACACCGATGTTTCCGTCCATCGCCTCGATCAGCCGCATCGTTACCGCAAGCCCTAGGCCGGTGCCTTCGACATCGCCCATCTGCGCGCCCAACCTTGCGAACGGAGTGAAGAGTTCCTGGACATAGTCGGACGCGAGCCCTCGGCCGGTGTCCGTGATCGTGCTCCGAACCATCCCACCCTGAGTGCTCCACGCGACAGATACGTGGCCACCGGCGCGGTTGTACTTGATCGCATTCGAGATGACGTTGATCAGTGCTTGTTTGAGACTCTGCCGATCCGCGGACACAAAGGCGTTGGGATCGGCGGTCTCGGAGAGCACGATGTCGACCTCAGCATCCCCGGCAGCCGGACCCAGGAGATCGACACTCTCCCTGACCACTTCGGCGAGGTTCACACTCTCCATGGACAGTGTCATCGTTCCTGACTCGATCTTGGCCAGGTTGAGAATCTCGTTGATCAGTGCGAGAAGATGCCGCCCGGCCACGAGGATCTGTTCGAGGTCGTCTCGTCCCTGGCCGCCCAGCATGTCCCGCTTGAGGATCTGAGCGAAGCCCAGGATCGCGTTCAGTGGCGTTCGAAGCTCGTGGCTCATGCGAGAGATGAATTCACTCTTGGCATTGTTTGCGCTTTCGGCCTCCACCTTGGCCTGTTGGAGAGCGCTCTGACGCGCTCTGAGAAGCGATGCCGACTCTTCAAGGCTGCGCGACAGCTCGGCGAGCTCATCGGCCCCCCTCGGGAACGGGAGAAGCTCTTCCTCGTTCGCGAGGCGCCGAGCGTTCTCCATGAGGTCCCGGATGCGCCGGACGATCCATGCCATCAGGAAGACCCCCGCGGCGGTGCCCACGATCACAGCCACGGCGATCCCGACCCACAACGCCCTCGCTTGGCCTGTGGCGGTGGCGGCCTGCTCCTCTAGGGCTTCTTCGATCTCTCGTCTCTCCATCTGCAACAGGGATGCGATCCGCGCGCGGAAGTCGTCCATGACTTCCTTGGGGCGGTGGAGATCGCCGACGCGCTGGGAGTTCACCAAGTCTTCGAGCAGCTGCAGCTCTTCGATGGCGAGCTTGCGCACGGTCGCGAGATCCGCCCCTTCATCGGCTGAGAGATGGGGCTCCAATCCATCCAGCAATGGGGGCACCTCTTCTAGTGCGTAGAGGAATGGCTCCAAGAACGTTCGATCGCGGGTCAATAAGTAACCGCGGACGCCGGTTTCCGCCTCCAGAAGGAGGCTCAAAAGGTGAGATTCCATGCTGTGGGCATCGCGGTGTGCGGTCAGCCGCCGAGAGACGTCCTGTTGCCGTCCCTGAAGGACCGCGATGAAGCCCATGGAGACCACGAGAGGCAACAGGGCAGCGACGGTCACGAAGAGGACCTTGGTCCTCAAGGAAGCGCGTTCCCATCCGCGTTTAAGAGGCATCTGTGACAGGTTCCAGGGTTCGAAGGGGTCGGGCTGAGGCGATCAAGAGTTCAGCGTTGTTGAAGTCTCAGAGGCGTTTTACCCAACACACCCCAGGTAGAAACTGGAGCGAAGCTCCGGTCGCTCTTCGAGCGGGTGAGGGGAATCGAAGGAACCCCTCGGGACTGCCGGGGACGTTGTTCGATCCCCTCACGCCTCCGCTCTTCGAGCGGGTGAGGGGAATCGAACCCCCGTCACTAGCTTGGGAAGCTAGTGCTCTGCCATTGAGCTACACCCGCAACGGGGCGGAATCCTACGGCTCCGCCGCCGTCGACGTTTCGGTGGTGATGTGTCCTAGCGAGGCTCCGCGCCCGGAGCCAGGGGATCGATCGTGGCCTCTCCGAGGTAGAGAGCGAGATCGAGGTCGCCGCCCTCACCGAGCCAGTTCTCCACCTCGATCGTGTAGCCCCCGCAGTCGGGAGTCTTGACGCCGACGATCGCCTCTGATGTCGCGCTCGAAGCATTTCCATGACTTCCATTGGTGGGCACGCCCGGCGGGTAGCCGACCCCCGGCAGGAAGATCGTGTTGAACTCGTGTGACGAAGCTGCGGCGCTCGAGTCGCCCGGATAGCGAACCCAGAGGTCGTAGTCGCGGTTGGTCGGGAACTCCATGTGCATGTGGAGGCCGGCGTCGGGCAGTGCGGTATCGACCTGCACGTTGAAGTACGCCCGGCTCGGCTCGGTCGTGCCGGTCTGGTCGAGGTCGGCGATCGACATGTCCAGCGTCACCGTCTGGGTGACGGGGGCAGCCTCCGTCGCAGCGTCGGTGAGGACGACGGTAGGTGCGTCCGCCCCCAGCTCCCCGGGAGTGAACGTGGGGCACGCGGCCGGTGGCTTCGGCTTCTTCTTTTTCTTGGCGGATGCAGGCGGCGCCCCCATCGCGGCGACAAGCACGCCCACGAGAACGCATAGAGCGATCGCTTTACGTGACATGGTCTCTCCTTTGGATGTCGGTCTTGGCGCTCTAGAGGTTCGGGGTCGCGAAGCCGCTTCCTTCCCGGCGGCGTCCAGGGCACTCGATACACTCCCCCCGATGATTCTCTCGGACAGGGACATCCGCAAGGAGATCGGCGACGGGCGGATCGGTATCGATCCCTTCGACGAAGCGGACGTCCAGCCGTCATCGGTCGATCTCCACGTCGACCGATACTTCCGGACGTTCCACAACCACCGCTACCCGTTCATCGACGTTAAGCAGCCGATGGACGATCTCACGGAGCTCGTCGAGGTGGATACGCCCGAGGCATTCATCCTTCACCCAGGTGAGTTCGTCCTCGGGTCGACCGCGGAGTACGTTCGGCTTCCCGACGACATCGTCGCGAGCCTCGAAGGCAAGAGCAGCCTCGGGCGCCTCGGACTTCTGATCCACAGCACCGCCGGAGTCGTCGACGCGGGGTTCGAGGGTCACCTCACCCTCGAGCTATCGAACGTCGCGAACCTCCCGATCACGATCTACCCGGGGATGAAGATCGGACAGATCATCTTCATGCGGCTCACGTCCGCGGCGGACAATCCCTACGGGTCGCGCGAGGCCGGGTCGAAGTACCAAGGGCAGCGTGGCCCCACACCGTCGCGCTTCTATAAGAACTTCGAGGACTGACCACGCGGACGGCCACGGCTCCGCCGGGGGCGGAAGGGCCGAGTCATTTGGCCGGACGCCAGAATAGATAGGAATATCGGCGCCAACCGGAAGGAGCCACTTGGAAGAGCGCATCGTCTCGTCGGATCCGGTAGCGGACCCCGCTGGATACACGCAGGAACTGATCGGCATCCTCGGTGGACTCGATCCCATCGAGGTCCTTGCCGCGACTCCGGCCTACTACCGGGACGCGAGCGCAGATCTCACTGACGAACAACGCGCTGCGGCTCCCGCGCCGGGCGAGTGGTCGGTGGAACAACTCCTTGGGCATCTACTCGGGGCCGAGATCGTGTACTCGTTCCGGTGGCGGCTGACGCTCGCGCAGGACGGTGTCGCGTATCCCGGCTACGACCAGGACGAGTGGACGAAGCTGGTGCAGCCCCCGTTCACAGAATCGCTCGACGGCTTCTCCGCACTGCGCGCGATGAACGTCACCCTGCTGCGCGGCACGCCGCGCTCCGACTGGTCGAAGTCGGGAATCCACTCCGAGCGAGGCCCAGAGAGCTTTGAGCTATCGGTCAACCTCCTGGCCGGTCACGACCTCGCTCACCTGAAGCAGTTGGACCAGACGATCGCTGCGGTTCTTTAGCTATAGTCCCCACCGATTCAGGCCAGAGACCCAGGGGGAATGATGCGCACCGCTAAGAGGATTTTGATGGTCGCGACCATCGCTGCCATGTCGCTCGTTCCGGCGGGTCCTGCCGGCGCTTGTCCCGACCCGGACAACCCCTGCGATCCTGATCCGAGTCAGTACGACTTCGTGCAGATCGTGCAATGCAGGGTCCTCAAGAAGAACTGCTAGCACCGCTCCCGGGTTCTTCACCGACGCCGTTCTTCTCGACCGCGGCTGCGGGCTCCATTTCGCTCCGGTTGCCGTTGCCGTTGGTCTTTGACGCGCTCGACTCGGGGTGGAACTCGATCGATTGAAGTAGGAGCGTCGCGACGTCTTTCACCTGCATGCGGTCGCTCGCGTTGCGTTCTGTTACGCCGTCGGACAGCATGATGTTGCAGAAGGGGCACCCGACGGCGAGCATGTCGGAGGCGGACGCGAGCGCCTCGTCGGTGCGTTCGGTGTTGACCTTCTTGCCCATCCGCTCTTCCATCCACATGCGTCCCCCACCGGCTCCGCAGCAGAACGTCTGGTGACCGTGGCGATGTAGCTCGCCGTACTCGGTGCCGGGGATGGCCTCGATCACATCGCGCGCGCCTTGCATCGTGTCGTTGTGGCGCGCCATGTAGCAGGGGTCGTGATACGTGACCGATTTGTTGAGCGCGCCCTGGGGGATCAGGCGGCCGTCGAGGACGAGCTTGGCGAGGTACTCGGTGTGGTGCATGACTTCGAAGAGCCCATCGAACTGCGGGTACTCGTTGAGCATCGTGTTGAAGCAGTGCGGGCAGATCGTGACGATCTTTCGAACGCCGTAACCCTTGAGCGTCTCGATGTTCTGCTCTGCGAGCATCTGGAAGATGTATTCGGCTCCCATCCGTCGCGCAGGGTCGCCGGTGCACGCTTCTTCTTGGCCGAGCACCGCGAACTTGATGCCGGCGATCTGCATCAAGCGCGCGAAGTCGTAGACCACCTTCTTGTTGCGATCGTCGAACGCTCCCGCGCAACCCACCCAGAAGAGGACCTCGGCGTCTGGCGCGTCGGAGATGTGCGGGATCTTGAGGGGCTCCTGCTTGGACGTCCCCCTCATCCAGTCCTCGCGCGCGTTGGGCGGCTGGCCCCACGGATTTCCCGTGTTCTCCATGTTCTGAAGGGCGCTCTGCATCTCGCGCGGGAAGCGCGACTCGGTCATCACCAAGTTTCGTCGCATGTCGATGATCGAGTCGATGTGCTCGATGTTCACGGGGCAGGCCTGGACGCACGCGCCGCAAGTCGTGCAGTCCCAGATGACCTCGTCCTCCACGACCTCGGGATTTAGTGGCGGCAGCGCAGCAACGGCTGCTTGGAATGCCTCTTCTCCTTGCTCCTTGGCTGAGAGTAGCGCGGGGCCGTTCTCGAACATGTGGTCGCGGATATCCATGATGAGGAGCTTGGGTGACAGTGGCTTCCCCGTGTTCCACGCAGGACACTGCGACTGACAACGCCCGCACTCGGTGCACGTCATGCCGTCCAGCAGTTGCTTCCACGTAAGGTCGGTGAACTTCCCTGCACCGAACGTGTCGTCTTCGGACATCTCTTCGATGTTGATGTGCATCGGTTTCAGCGCGCCCTTCGGACGCTCGGACGTGAATAGGACATTCACGCCTGCCGTCACGATGTGGAGGTGCTTTGAATATGTGAGATAGACGAGAAAGCCGAGGATCAGCAGCGAGTGCCACCACAGGAACACCGTGTCGAGTGCTTCGCGCGCCGACAGCGACAAGCCTTCGAACAACTGCGCCACGGCATCCGAAGCGGGCGTCCAGCGCGGGTCGTAAGGGAAGTGCCCGAGTGAGATCTCGGCCCCTCGCGTGAACAGGATCGTGAGCATGATCCCCGAGATCGCGATGAGGATGTAGTCAGCCTCCTTGAGATGCGACCCTCGGAAGCGGCCCGGTCGCTGAACCTTCCGGATGGCGAACGCGACGACGATGCTCACGAGCACCGCGACCACGAAGAAGTCCTGCGTCGCGCCTAAGGGGCCCCACCGACCGATCAGCGGGATGTGGAAGCCCTCCTGGTAGACAGCTCCAAAGGCCTCGACGATCGTGGTGAAGAGGATCACGAAGCCCCAGAAGATGAAGAAGTGCATCAGGCCGGGGATCGTCCACTGCAGCAGCTTGCGCTGGGCGAACACGACCATGATCTGTTCGGTGATCTTCTGGGCCCAGTTGCGGGGCGTGCGGTCGTCCGGAGCGCCCAGGCCCAAGAACCCCACGAGGTCTTTGGACCGCCTGGCGAAGGCGGCCCCGGTGGCCAGGATCAGCAGCGTCATGACGACCGACTCGAGCACGGCGGAAGACTATAAGAGGCGGAGACCCCTCAGAGTTGACACACTGACACTCAACTTGGCATACTATGAGGCACTCAAGTTCATAACACCATCGATCCAAGAGTCTCAAGGAGGGTACCGGTATGGCAAAAGCGGTTGGGATAGACCTCGGAACCACCAACTCCGTGGTCGCAGTTCTCGAAGGCGGTGAGCCGGCGGTTATCCCCAATGCGGAGGGCCAGCGCACGACCCCATCGGTCGTTGCGTTCTCCAAAGCGGGCGAGATCCTCACGGGTGAAGTAGCCAAGCGTCAGGCGATCACGAACCCCGACCGGACGATCCGGTCGATCAAGAGACACATGGGGACCGGTCACACCGACGAGATCGACGGTAAGAAGTACAGCCCGCAGGAGATCTCGGCGCGTATCCTGATGAAGCTCAAGGCCGATGCCGAGGCTTACCTCGGCGACAAGGTCACCGAAGCGGTCATCACGGTTCCTGCCTACTTCGACGATGCGCAGCGACAGGCGACAAACGAAGCCGGGAAGATCGCCGGCCTCGAGGTCCTCAGGATCATCAACGAGCCCACCGCGGCTGCGCTCGCATACGGACTCGACAAGACCGAAGGCGACCAGACCATCCTGGTGTTCGACCTCGGTGGTGGGACGTTCGACGTATCACTGCTCGAGCTCGGCGACGGTGTCTTCGAGGTCAAGTCGACCTCGGGCAACACCAGCCTCGGCGGCGACGATTGGGACCAGCGGGTCATCGACCACTTGGTCAAGACGTTCAAGGACCAGCAGGGTGTAGATCTGTCGAAGGACAAGATGGCGCTGCAGCGTCTCAAGGAGGCTGCCGAGAAGGCCAAGATCGAGCTCAGCTCGACGCAGAGCACGAACATCAACCTGCCGTTCATCACCGCGACCGAACAGGGGCCACTGCACCTCGAGCTGACGCTCACCCGTTCAGAGTTCGAGCGGATGACCGAGGATCTCCTCGAGCAGTGCAAAGGACCTTTCAACCAGGCTGTCCGCGACGCGAACATCGGCGTGGACAAGATCGACCACGTCATCCTCGTCGGCGGCTCGACCCGAATGCCGATGGTGCGCGCGTTGGTCAAAGATCTGACGGGCGGTAAGGACCCGCATCAGGGAGTGAACCCCGATGAGGTCGTCGCGGTCGGTGCCGCGATCCAGGCGGGTGTCCTCAAGGGCGAGGTCAAAGACGTCCTTCTCCTCGACGTCACACCCCTGTCTCTGGGTGTCGAGACGAAGGGCAACATCTTCACGAAGCTCATCGAGCGCAACACGACGATCCCGACGAAGCGTTCGGAGATCTTCACGACGGCAGATGACAATCAGCCGTCGGTCGAGATCCATGTCCTCCAGGGTGAGGCCGATATGGCATACCGCAACAAGTCGCTCGGCAAGTTTCAGCTCGAGGGCATCGCACCGGCACCGCGCGGCATGCCGCAGATCGAAGTCACCTTTGACATAGACGCCAATGGCATCGTCAACGTCTCCGCGAAGGACCAGGGCACCGGCAAGGAGCAATCGATGACGATCACCGGTGGAACCAAGCTCGCCGATGACGAGATCGATCGCATGGTCAAGGAGGCCGAGGCGCACGCGGACGAGGACCGCAAGCGTCGCGAAGAGGCCGAGGTTCGCAACCAGGCCGACAACGTCATCTACCAGACCGAGAAGAGCCTCAAGGAGCATGGCGACAAGCTCGACGAGTCGGATCGCAAGTTGGTCGATGACGCGCTTGCAGATGCCAAGGAGGCACTGGCGGGCTCCGACGTCGATCGCATCCGGCACACCAGCGAGCAGTTGATGACTGCATCCCAGAAGTTCGCAGAGGTCCTGTACCAAAGGGCCCAGACGACGTCCACGCCGGGTGGCAGCGGCGGCGGTGATGACGATGTCGTCGACGCGGAGGTCGTAGACGAGGGTGGAACCGAGAGCGCGTGACGTCAGTCCCTATCCGAGGAAAACGAGCGCTGAGAGGCGACCATGGTTGAGGTGCACGACAAGCGCAAGCGCGTCGCGGTGAAGACGGACCCGTCTGAGAAGAAGCCCGTCTCCGAAGAGGCGGCTGTCGCCGCGGAGGAGCCGCAGGTGGAGGACGTCGACGCGCCCCAGGCGCCCACTATTGACGAGCAGGTTCGCGCGCCCGAACACGACTATCTCGAGGATCTCAAGCGCGTCCAGGCGGAGTTCGACAATTACCGCAAGCGTCATCGCGATGAACAGGGGCGGGTACGTGCGCGCATCACCTCTGCGCTGCTCGAGGGCCTCTTGCCCGTGCTCGATAATTTCGAACGGGCACTCGAGCACGGCACCGTCGACAGCGGTATCGAGCTCGTCTACAAGCAACTTCAGGAAGCCCTGGCCCAGCACGGGCTCGAAGAGGTCCCGGCGGAAGGCAAGCCGTTCGATCCCGCGGTCCACGAGGCTGTGGAGTCGGTAGAGGACCCCTCGGTTACGAGTGAGGTCTGCAAGACCGTGTATCGCAGGGGTTACCGCGTCGCCGACCACCTCATCCGCCCTGCGATGGTGGTCGTGGCGCGTCCGGCAGAGGATCCCGCGCCGGAGTCAGTGGAATCGCGTGACGAGCGGTCCACAGAAGAGCGCGACCAAGAGGCGGGTTGAGATGGCGCAGCGCGATTGGGCGGAGAAGGATTACTACAAGGTCCTAGGCGTTTCGCCCCAAGCCACCAAGGAAGAGATCAAGAAGGCTTATCGAAAGCTCGCTCAGAAGCATCATCCCGACGCCAACAAAAGCGATCCAGCGGCCGAGGCGCGTTTCAAGGAGATCTCCGAGGCTCACGCGACCTTGTCGAACGATGACAAGCGCAAGGAGTACGACCAGATGCGCGCACTCCTTCGATCCGGAGGCGACCGCTTCTACGGGTTCACGCCGGGAGGTGCCGGCAACGTGCGCGTCAACATCGGTGACCTCTTTGGCGGCGAGGGTGGTGGCGGCGGCATCTTCGAGGACTTGTTCGGCTTCGGTGGGAATCGGCGCGGCGAGGACCTCGAGTCCGATGTCACGTTGTCGTTCGACGATGCGATATCCGGAGCAACCATTTCGATCGGGGACGGTGCGAAGGTGCGCATCCCGCCGGGCGTCACCGACGGCGCGCGTATCCGGGCAGCCGGCAAGGGGCGTCCGGGGCAACGCGGTGGCGACCGTGGTGACCTCTACGTGCGGATACACGTCGAGCCTCACCCGATCTTCTCGATCGCCGCCAACGGTGCGTTGCAGGTCAAGGTTCCCGTCACTTTTACCGAAGCCGCGCTCGGAGCTGAGGTCGCTGTCCCCACGCTCGACGGACACGTCACGGTCAAGGTGCCACCGGGAACACAGACGGGTGCCACGTTGCGCGTCAAAGGCAAGGGCGCGCCCAAAGGCAACGGGAGAGGCGACCTGTTAGCCAAGATCGAGGTCGAGGTGCCGCGCAAGCTGTCCAAGAAAGAGAAAGAGCTCCTCGAAGAGTTTGCCCAGATGCACAAGGCCTCGCCGCGTGAGCATCTGGACGAAGAGATCGCCAAGGCGAGGAAAGCGTCGTGAGCAAGCGTCCCGGCCACGATGAACAAGCGATCTTCATAATCTCCGTAGCCGCCGAGCTGGCCGGGGTTCATCCACAAACCCTGCGTGTGTACGAACGCAAAGGCTTATTGCGCCCACAGCGGACGAGCGGGAACACCCGGAGGTACTCACAGCAGGACATCGATCGCCTCAGGCGGATCCAGGAGCTCACCCAAGAAGGCATCAACCTCGCCGGCGTCATGCGGATCATGGAGCTCGAGCGCGACGTCGAGCGGATGAAGGCACGCTTCGACCGCGCGATGGGCGAGGTCGAGCAGCTCCAAGCTCAACTGAGTGAAGAGAGGGGCGGTCGCGATCGCATGGCGCTCGTTCCTCTGAGAGATGTTCGTCGCATCCGACGCGCGATGAAGTCCGATGTCATCGATGCCGCGGGTAAGCGCAGGACGTTCCCATCACCTCCCGTTGGCTAGCAAGGCGATAGACGTCCCCGGGGGCAAGGTCTCTACCCTCTGGGATGGACCTCGCAACGCCGCCACGACCGTCGTTCTTGGTCATGGAGCGGGCGCCGACATGACCAGTGACTTCATGGCGATATTCGCCGATGGTCTCGCGCGCGCCGACATGGGAGTTCTGCGCTTCAACTTCCTCTATACAGACGCCGGCCGTCGCAGTCCGGACAAGCCTGCCCTGCTCGAGTCGACATTAGCGGCGGTCGCGGAGGAGGCGCGTCCCCGTGGCAAGGGCAAGCTCGTGCTGGGTGGAAAATCGATGGGCGGGCGGATCGCATCCCAGGTCGCCGCGGCGGGCACCCCGGCCGACGGATTGCTGTTCCTCGGATACCCCCTGCACCCACCGGGCAAGCCGGAACGCATCAGGGACGCGCATCTCTACGGCCTCGAGATCCCAATGCTGTTCATCGAGGGGACACGGGACCCGTTCTGCCCGCTGCCTGCCCTCGATCGTGTCTTGAAGAAGCTGCCGGCGGCACAGCTCGCGGTGATCGAGGATGGCGACCACTCGTTCAAGGTCCGCAAGTCGTCGGGTCGTTCGACGCCGGATGCCTGGGCCGAGGCCGTGGATCGTGCCGTGGAGTGGATCGGCTGCCTCTGAAGGGGAGGTTCTAGGCCGGCGGAGGAGGGACAGCCGGGGCGCTTGGAACGGCGGGAGGGGCCGACAGCGCGCTGGTTCTCAGGGCCGTTATCCGATCCTCGAGCGGGGGATGGGTGTCGAACATGCGGTTGAGCCACGATGCTTTGGGAGCGTGTGCGCGTGCCTCGTTCGCGTGCCGTGCGATCGGGGACTCGATCCAGAGGTGGGCAGTGGCCCGGCTTCCCGACCTCACGACCGTTTGGTCTTGACGCAACTTCTCCAGCGCATTGACGAGCCCGTCCGGATAACGCGTCAGGAAGACCCCATCGGCATCTGCGAGGAACTCGCGCTGCCGAGAGATGGCGAACTGGAGAAGCTGAGCGATGATCGGCGAGACGAGCAACAACACGAGTCCGAGGATGGCGAAGATCGCACCTGCACCCCCCCGGTTGTCGTTATCCCCGGATCCCCACCAGAGCGCGCGGATCATCCAGTCGGCCAACAGGACGATCACTCCCACCAGCGTTACGGCGAGCGTCATCACGAGCGTGTCCCGATTCTTGATATGTGACAGCTCGTGGGCGATGACCCCTTGGAGCTCGTCCCGGTTGAGCTTGCCGAGAAGTCCCGTCGTCACGGCGATCGCAGAATGCTCGGGGTTGCGCCCCGTCGCGAATGCATTGGGAGCTTCGTCCTCGACGTAATAGACCCGTGGCTTGGGCATCCCCGCTGCGATACAGAGGCCGTCCACGATGTTGTGCAACTGCTGGAACGCCGGGCCGTCGGCCGGTTTCGCGCGGCTCATCGCAAGAGCGATCTTGTCCGACGAGAAATAGCTCCCCCA
>DATLNM010000006.1:0-11993 GCA_035536775.1 Actinomycetota bacterium
GCCGAGGCTCTTCTTCCTCACGTCGAGTCCACCATCGATGCGATCGATTCGATCATCGCCGGTGACGGCAAGGCGTTCGACAAGCTTTCGGTCGCTGCGAGTCACCTTCCGGGCATCGCCACGGCACTCGCCGGTGCGATCGTCGCCCAGTTCCCCGACAAGTTCTAAGAAAAGACCCCGATGAAGAAGCTCCACGCAACAGCCGCAGGCCTCGCAGCAGCATTGCTGCTCGGGGCCTGCGGTTCCCCCTCGGGGACCCAGGCATCACCCGAGCGAGAGGCCACCAAGCAGGTGGCCCTCACTCGCGCCACGCTCGAAAACGCGTCTCAGGCAGCGCAGCGCTACGGCCAAGCCCACCTCGGACATTTCCTCGAGCTCTCTACGAAGGACCTCAGGAAGGAGGGGCTCGGGGAGGTCGAAGGCATCTCCGTCAAGGTCAGCGGAGGCCACGCGGGCTACTGCATCAAGACGCTGAACGATGCGCTTCCCTCGATCCACCCCTGGGCTGCGGCAACGGTCTCTTCGGCGGCCCGCGAGCCCTCGCCGGCCGATCGCTGCAGCCCGGCAGAGGCTCCCATCCAAAACGGGTAGCGGAGCCGAACCGGCAGTGAGAACCCAACCAAGGACGAAGATGGCCTACGGCGGCAGCGACACAGCGCTCATCGATCGATTGATGACCCGGGACGAGAGCGCTCTCAGAGAGGTCATCGATCTCTATGGAGGCATCGTGAACGGGATGGCAAGGAGGGTCGTGGGCGACACCGCGATGGCCGAGGAGGTCGCGCAGGACGCCTTCGTCACACTGTGGCGTAGACCCGGAGCTTTCGATCCGGACCGCGGCAGCCTTAAGACATTCCTCACGACGGTCGCTCGCAACAAGGCGGTCGATCTCATTCGCCGGGAAGAGGCCAACAAACGTAAGAAGGACGCACTCATCGAAGAGATGAAGGTCGAGCCCGCGACATCTGGCTTCGATGGGGATGCCGATCGGCGCGCCGAGATCCACGACGCCCTCGGTCGCCTCTCCGGCGTGCAACGGGAGGCCATAACGCTGGCCTATTTCGGTGGGCGCACCTATCGTGAGGTGGCAGACGAGCTCGGCATCGCCGAAGGAACAGCCAAGACCCGGCTGCGCGACGGACTGAAGAAGCTGCGAACCGTTCTCGCTGATGCCCGAGACGAGGCCAACGATGACTAACACCCACGACCAGATCCACTCATTGATCGCGGCCTATGCGATCGGCGCGGTCCCCGAAGAGGAGATCCCGGCGATCCGGGCGCACATCCTTACGTGCGACCAATGCTTCGGCGAAGCCGAGAGCTACGCGAGCTCGCTCGCGGCACTAACGGAAACGGTCGAGCCGGCCCCGCTATCCAAGGACTTCGCAGACCGCGTGCTCAAGGAAGCCCTCGGCGACCGAGAGCCGTCGGCAGCCCGGACGAGATGGCTCCCGCGCCTCCGCCCCGCCGCTCTGCGAGCAGTTGCCGCGGTCGCGATCGTAGCGTTGCTTGCGGTGTCTGCGTCCTATGTCCGCTCGGTCGATCGGGGACGGGACTATCAACGTGTCCTCACCGCGCTCGTTCGGGATCCCAACGCACTGACGCTACGAGGGCCTGGCGGAGCCGAAGCGATCATCGCGTCCACGAACGAAGGGACCGTGCTGGCGGCCGTTGACCTCGGCGAGGCTCCGGACGGACGCGTCTATCAGCTGTGGCTCATGGACGACGGGGTTCCCGTCCCCGACATCACGTTCGACGCGACGGATGCGGTTGTGATCGTGGAATCCACTCGCTCGCTCGAGGACTTCGACGGCGCGGCCGTCACTGTCGAGCCCGAAGGCGGTTCCGAGCTACCGACGACCAACCCCGTGCTCTCTTCATAGGAACCAGCATCTGGATCCCCCGGGCTGTCGCCGGTATCGCCGGATTGATAGCTACCCGGGACGTTGCGGAGCTTCGCGTAGACCAAGATCGCGATTGCGACCGCGATAACGGCCCCCGTCATCGTCGCGATGTGCAGCCCCTCCGTGAACGCTGAGCGCGCCGCGTCTACGAGCTCTGCCGCGGGCCCCGCAGGCAGTTCTTGTGCGGCAGCGAGCGCGCCTCCCAGCGTGTCGCGCGCCGCGTTCGCCGCGGCGGTCGGGACCTCAGCCGGAACCGCTTCGATCAATCGATCGCGATACACCGCCGTGCCGATGCTGCCGAGGATCGCGATGCCGACCGCGCCTCCGAACTCTGCACCGGTCTCGGAGATCGCGGAGGCCGCCCCGGCCTTCTCCGGAGGTGCGGTGCCCATGATGAGGTCGGTCGCCAGTATGAAGATCGGTCCCATGCCGAGCGCGAACACGATCGAGCCTGTGACGACGAGCGGAAGGCCCGAAGTCGCGTTGACCTGCGTGAGTATGAGGAGCCCGAGTGCGGAGACCATCAGCCCCCCGGCCACACCGGCCGCCGGACGCACGCGCTTGGCAACTGCAGGCGCCATCAGGGAGCTGAACACGACGCCGACCGACGACGGCAGCGACCACAGCCCGGCCTCCCATGGGCTCAGGCCGAGAACCAGCTGCAGGTACTGCGCGGTGTAGAGGAATGTCCCGAACGCGATGAACCCGGTCATGGCGTTGGACGCGACCGAGACGCTGAACTTTGGGATCCGGAAAAGATTGAGGTCGATGAGTGGGTCCGCAAGCTTCTTCTGGCGCCGAACGAACGCAGCACCGACGACCAGACCCGCGACTACCGTAGCGGCCGCCGACGCGCCGAACTCATCCTGCGCGATCTGCTTGAGCCCATAGATGACCGCGAGAACCGCCGCGAGCGACATCGCCGCGCTGGTCAAGTCGAGGCGTCCCGCGCTCGCGTCCTTGAACTCGGGAAGAAGCCTTGGACCAAGAACGAGCAACAGCGCCATGACTGGAACGTTGATCAGGAACACTGAACCCCACCAGAAGTGCTCGAGCAACAGGCCACCAACAAGCGGGCCCACCGCTCCCCCGGCTGCAAAGGCGGTGCCCCACAGCGAGATCGCGCGAGTGCGTTCGCGCTCGTCGTGGAACATGTTGCGGATCAGGGACAGCGTGGACGGAGCGACCGTCGCCCCGGCGACCCCAAGGAGAGCTCGGGATCCGATAAGCATCTCCGCGCTCGTCGAGAACGCGGCGAGGAGCGAAGCCGCGCCAAAGGCAGCGGCACCCGTCAGCAGCACGCGCCGGCGTCCGATGCGGTCCCCCAAGGTGCCCATCGTGATGAGGAAACCTGCAACCAAGAAGCCGTAGATGTCGGTGATCCACAGCAGCTGCGCGCTCGTCGGCTCGAGGTCGCGCGTGAGCGACGGAACCGCCAGATAGAGAACCGACAGGTCCATTACGTAGAGCAGGCATGCGATCGAGATGACGGCCAGCCCGACCCATTCTTTGGCCGTGGCACGAGACGCCGTTTGATTTGTTCCTTCCAACAAGTGGCAGCCCTCCCTGTGCTCGATCATCACACTTAGGACCGGGTCGAGCATCCAAACTCATCGCGTTCGGATCGGTCCAAGTCACCTCCGGCGAGGCGGGCCGGCGCGCAGCGTGGTGAATGGCGGCCTAGAGAAGTTGCTGCAGGGCACCTATCGTGTCGGCGTCTTCGGAGTTCTTGTCGGGGCGGTAGCGCTTGACGCGAGCGAAGCGCAACGCGACTCCCCCGGCGTAGCGCGTCGACCTCTGGACGCCGTCGATCGCGATCTCGACGACGAGTTCTGGGCGAACCAGAACAGCAATGCCCCGCCGCTCCTTCTCCAGCTCGAGCAGTGCTTGTGTCTGCCAGCCAAGGAGCTCATCGGTCAAGCCCTTGAAGCACTTGCCGACCATGACGAACTGGTTCGTGTCGGGATCGCGCGCGCCAAGGTGCAGATTGGACAGCCAGCCTTGGCGACGACCATGGCCCCACTCGGCGCCCAGCACGACCAGGTCGTACGTGCGGACCGGTTTCACCTTGCGCCACGCCTTGCCGCGGCGACCCGCCGCGTAGACCGATGCCGCGTCCTTTACGACTGCACCTTCGTGTCCTGCATCGAGGGCCTCATCGAGGACGCTCTGCGCTTCGTCGGGGTCCGATGTGATGATCGAAGGGATCTTGAGATCGGGAGCCAGCTCCTCCAAGCGCTTCGCGCGCTCGATGAGCGGAGAGTCGAGCAGATCTTCGCCGTCGATGTGGAGCAGATCGAATAGGAACGTGACGACCCCTTCGGGCGGCGCGTCCCGATCGATCTGAGACACGGTCTCCTGGAACGACCCGGGGCCCGAGATGTCCATCCACAGGGCTTCACCGTCGAGCACGACCTGCCGGACCGGCAGGCCCTTCACCGCGTCGACGATCCCAGGGAGCGCGTCGGTGATGTCGTTGAGGTTGCGCGTATAGATGCGGACCTCGTCACCCTGTCGGTGTATCTGGATGCGGATCCCGTCGAGCTTCCATTCGACAGACGAACGTTCGAATCCAGCCACGGCCTCCGCGACGCTCGCCGCCGTTGACGCGAGCATGGGCATGATCGGTTGGAAGATCTCGAAGCCGATCTCGCGCAAGCCGGATTCACCTGCGGTCATGGCGATCTCCACAGTGCGCGACAGGTCACCCGAAAGCATCGCCGCTCGGCGCACGACCTCGCCCGGCGCGCCCGATGCCTTCGCGATCGCGTCCAGCATCAAGCCGGCGAGAGCGCCCTGCCTCAACTCTCCGGTGAAGAGGCGTTTGATGAAGCTGGCCTCGTTCTCGGTCACCCGGGCGAACAGCGCGGCGAGGATGCGCTTGCGCTCCCCCGCCGAGCCCGCCCCGACCGTCTCTTGTACCTGCGAGATCACTCGATCGAGCTCTTCGATGGTCACCGAGGCGGCAGTGGCACTACGACCCTCGATGCCATATGCGATCGAATAACCAACGCCGAACCGCCCCTGGCGGGGTTTGCCGGAGAGGAATCCGACAACGATCGGCGCCTCGCCGGCGTCCAGTCTCTCAAGGAGGTCGGCGAGTATCGCCACCTTCGCGGACCGAGAGCTGGTCTCGCCAACCTCGGTTGACGCCGTGACGACGTCAGCGAGCAGCGTCAGAAGGAACCTGTCTCGATGTCCCCGGCCGGAACATAGGTACCCATCATCACACCCGTTGTCGAAACGATGCTGTCGACGAGCTTCAATCTGCTCGGCACGGTGCCGTCGGCAAAGAGCCGCTTCCCCGAACCCACCACGAGCGGGAACATCCACAAACGGAATTCGTCGATGAGGTTGTGCGGCAGAAGCGCCTGGATCAGGTTCCCGCTGCCGTGGATCTGCAACTCGGGTCCGTCCTGCTTCTTCAGCGCGGCGACGCCTTCGACTACGTCACCTTCGATCAGGAACGAGTTCTGCCAGTCGACGGCGCCCAGTGTGCGCGAAGCAACGTTCTTGGTCGCGTCGTTCAGAGGCTTCGCGGCATCGTTGGTCGCTTGAGGCCAGTAACCGGCGAAGATCTCGTAGGTCTTGCGTCCGAGAACCAGATCGAATGGCTTGCCCATGTAGTCGTCCATGATCTCGCCCATCTTTTCGTCCCAATAGTTGACGGACCATCCCCCGTACGTGAACCCACCCGAGGTGTCTTCGTCGGGCCCACCGGGGGCCTGCATCACTCCATCGAGGGTTAGAAAGGTGTTCACGGATAGTTTCCTCATCGTCTCCTCCGATCGCTTCGATAGGTCTGCTCACTTGGACCGTGGCCGACCGAGAAACTCATCGGCCCAGACGCGCCTGCAACTGCTCGACGATGTCGGCTGCGTTGGGGGATTTGGCCGTGATCGTTATCTCGCCCGATACGTCCGGAACGTTGACGCGGCTGTAGTCGATCCGGATCGCCACGGTGTCGTTGCCATCCAGGGATACGTCGATAGCGCTTAGCCGGGGATCCGCGAAGGGGGTGTCGATGAGCTTGGCGCGTCCGGACCGGCAGTAAACGACGAGACGTTGCTTGCTGATCCCGAGCGCAATCCGCTGCAGGGTCACCTTGCCGTGGAAGCGCTTTCCCGGGGCCTTGAAGTGCTTGTAGCGAACGGAGCCCGGCAGCCCCTCCTCAAGGACGACGAGCCCCTCGGACTCGAGCGCGGCACGCAGCTCCGGCTTCAGTTGCCCGTTGCCGAGGAAGAGCTTCGCGAACAGAGACATCTCTAGACAATAGAGGTCAGAAGCGTCGTCGGCGGGGCCGAGGCAATGGTCGACTGGACTCGAAACACGCCAGCGAAAGAAGATGGGCTGGTGACTCCCACCCCTCGCACGATCCAGCGCACCTACCTGGTGCTCCTGCTCGGCAACACGCTTGCCGCATCTCTTATCTGGGGGATCAACACGATCTTCCTGCTCGACGCGGGGCTGTCGAACCTCGAGGCGTTCTCTGCGAATGCGTTTTTCACCGCCGGGATGGTCCTGTTCGAGGTTCCTACAGGGATCGTCGCCGATACCGCCGGGCGTCGTACATCTTTCCTCTTCGGCACGATCACACTCAGCGTCTCTACGCTCCTCTACGTGCTCCTCTGGCAGATCGAGGCTGCGTTCATCTTCTGGGCGATCGTGTCGGTCTTTATCGGCCTCGGGTTCACCTTCTTCTCCGGCGCGACCGAGGCGTGGCTGGTCGACGCGCTCACGGCAACGGGATTCGACGGTGAGCTCGAGCGCGTCTTCGGTCGAGGACAGATCGTCACGGGCATAGCGATGCTCACCGGCTCGGTCGCGGGTGGATTCATCGCCCAACAAACGAATCTCGGGGTCCCATTCGTCGTCCGCGGCGCGATCCTTATCGTGATGTTCGTGGTGGCCTTCAAGCTGATGCACGACATCGGATTCACGCCACGCAAGGGAGGAAAGCTCAGCGCGGAACTGCGACAGTTGAGCGCTGCCACACTCGATCACGGGTGGCGCGTGCCTGCCGTCAGGTGGTTGATGGTCGAGGGTCTGTTCATCGGTGGTGTCGGCATCTATGCCTTCTACGCGTTACAGCCCTACCTTCTGGACCTCTACGGGGACCCGGAGGCGTATCAGGTCGCCGGTCTTGTAGCAGCGATCGTTGCCGGCGCTCAGATCCTCGGTGGGTTCGCAGCCCCTTGGATCCGCCGGCTGTTCCACCGCCGCACTTCAGCACTGTTACTGACGGCAGCGATCGCAGTGGCCGCCCTCGCGCTCATCGGAACTGTGGATAGCTTCTATGCGGTGGTGGGGTTGATCGTCGTGTGGGCGCTGTTGTTCTCGGCCTCGATGCCCATCCGCCAGGCGTACATCAACGGTCTGATCCCGTCCCGTGAACGCGCCTCGATCCTGTCGTTCGATTCGATGATGTCGTCTCTCGGCGGGGTGGGGATCCAACCCGCCCTTGGGCGGGCGGCGGACGTGTGGGGGTACGGCACGTCTTACGTGATCGGAGCGGCAGTCTCGGCTCTATCTATCCCCTTCATCTTCCTGTCACGACAACAGAATGCCGCGGCCGACACGATCGCCACCGGCGAGGAGACGGCGGAACCTCAACCTGTCTGACAGATCGGACCCGTGCTCGCCGGATAGGAATCGGGGGTCCCTGGGCGAAAGTCCTCGGGTGATGCTTCGATCGGGCCGCAGACTGCTCATCTCCCTCGGCGCCGTTGCCTGCGTGACGGTTGCGGGTGGCGCGCCCGGTAGCGCGGCTGCCGGAGCCACGGCGGTGGCCGGGGCCGCGGCCACCAGGGAGTGTCGTCCCTCGATAGCGGGCCTCAACCTGCAGACGGTGACGATCCCCCAGCTTCAGAAAGCCCTCGCATCCGGGAAGACAACGAGCTTGAAACTGGTGAAGGCTTACGCGGCGCGGATCCTCGCGTACGACGGGCTGGTCAATTCGATACGCGCTATCAATCCAGATGCGGGCAAGATCGCGATCAAGCTCGACGCCGAACGCGCCGCCGGCAAGATCCGCGGCCCCCTCCACGGCATCCCCGTCCTTCTCAAAGACAACATCAACACGACGGACATGCCGACGACGGCCGGATCGATCGCGCTCGAAGGCAGCATCCCGCTCGTTGAAGCGACGATCACTACCAAGCTCGAAGACGCGGGAGCGATCATCCTCGGCAAGACGAACCTCTCGGAGTTCGCCAACTGGGTCGACCTCAGCATGCCGAGCGGCTACAGCTCGCTCGGAGGTCAAGTCCGCAATGCCTACACGCTCGCGGATCCGAGTGGGTCGAGCTCCGGTTCTGGGGTCGCAGGAACGATGGCGTTCGCGACCGGCACGGTCGGTACCGAGACTTCGGGCAGCATCCTCAGCCCAAGCATGGCCAACAGCCTCGTCGGGATAAAACCCACGACGGGTTTGCTCAGTCGTTACGGGATCCTCCCGCTTGCCCCGAGCTTCGACACCCCCGGGCCCATGACGAGAAACGTCACCGACGCGGCGATCATGCTCGGGGTGATGTCTGGTGTTGACGAGAAGGACGATCGCACCGCGGCCAGTGGCGATGCGCCGACGGACTACAGGGAGTTCCTGAAGACCGATGCCCTGGAGGGAGCGCGCATCGGATACAGCACCCAGGACCTCGGCAACCCACTGTTCGAGGCTGCGTTGACCGTCCTCGAGGAGCAGGGTGCGACGCTAGTCGAGACCGACACCCTTTCGAACACGAGCCTTATCGGGATCACCGAGATCGGTTTGATCCCGAACGAGTTCAAGGCCTCTTTGAACGAGTACCTCGCAGAACAGACGCCCGATTCGCTGCGCGTGAGGACCTTGAGCGACATCATCGCTTACAACGAGCAGCATCCCGACGAGGTCAAGTACGGACAGAACCTCTTGATCGCGTCCGACGCGATGCCCGGCGTCTACCACCCAGCGACCGCGGAGGCGACGATCCAATCCTCTAAGGCGGCGATCGACGTGACGCTCCTTGCCGACGACCTCGACGCGATCGTGGCACCGGGCAACACCTACGCCAATGTGAGCGCGGCAGCCGGATACCCGACGGTCATCGTCCCCGCCGGTTATACGGGGAAGAATCCCTTCGGTTTGAGTTTCCTGGCCGACGGCTTCAGCGAACCAGAATTGATCTCGTTCGCGTACGACTACGAGCAGGCAACGAAGCTTCGGGTATCCCCGATCGACTTGAACGCGGCCCACGTGCCCAAAGGCTGCCGCTAGCCGCGACATGCCCCCACAAGAGATTTCGCGGGAGGCGACGGCGCCTCTGGGCGAGGCCGCAGGATAGGGCCTTCGAGGGCAGAACCTCTTGGCCATGCATTCCATCAATCGCGGGCTAGGGATTGCCCTCACAGCGGTTCTGCTCATGTCGGCGGTGACGGTGGCTCCCGCCTCCGGCGCGGCGCGCCAGAACGACGCTGCTTCCAAGCGGGACGCCGGGAACACGTTCGCGAAGGCGACCAAGGTGAAGCCCCATGGCTTCTACGAAGGTCGTCTGGACATGGCCGGTGGCGACACCGATGACTTCTACAAGTTCTCCCTCGACCAGAACGACTCCGTGTCAGTCCTGATCAACTTCTCGACCGACGCCATCGACCCCGTCACGATGCTGGACCCCAACGGTGCCGTGATCGACGTCGGAACCAAGATCCAGGGGAACGGCGTCACGGTCAGCTCCGGTCTGACCAGCGAGGTCGGGGCGGTCCGCGTCGCGGTGCACCGCGCCGCCGTCGCGGGTGACTACCGGCTCCACGTCCAGAGCGCTCGAAACGAGCTGCGCGACTACGACATGTGCTTCATGAACTGCGAGCATCCTCATCCTGCTCCGATCGACCTCATCTTCGGAGGCTCGTTGGAGACCACGGACGCCCGCGTGCTCATGGTTCCTCCGAGTCACGGTGACATGGGCAACCCACTTGGTCCCACGGTTGTGGACTATCTCGATGCCACGTTGCGAGGACTCGAGCGGTGGAGGAAGGCGCTCAAGGACTTCGTCGCCGACTACCCGCAGTTCGACTATCTAGACGAGGTCACGTTCCAAGTCGAGGTCTTCGATGCCGCCGATCCCGTCGATCCAGTTGGCTATGACGTGATCCTCGGGTATGTCGCGGCCGGGCCTGCATTCCGGGGGGTTGCTGCCGACACGGGGACCAAAGAGGCGGTCAACAACATCCTCGAGCAGGTCGGGATCAGGGACCAGTCGAGGTACAGCGGTCGTGTCATCGCGCTGAGCCTGTTCGGCTCGTCGCCTCGAGCGGGACAGGTCGCGTACGACTTCCCGGAGGTCAACGATCTGGAGATCGTGACCGCACACGAGTTCGGCCACACGTTCGGGCTCGGCCACACGATGACTTGGCACCCGAAGCTCGGCCCCGACCTGATGAACAGCCCGGCTCCTTTCGTCTACGGAGATGGGCAGACGATCGGCGCGGGTAACGAGCACACGAAGATGAAGTGCTTGACCAGCCTCAACCTCTACGGGATGGCGTATCTCTATAGGTGGATGCCCTCCGGCGACTGGGAAGGAAGCGCGGGCTCGGTCGACCTTCCGAAAAACATCCCCTACCGCTGGTACTGCTGACCCTTCAGTTAGCCCGACGGCGCGGCCGGTTGAAGAGTCTGCTAGCGACGCCTGCCAGGCTTTATCTCCAGGAGGATCTGAGGGACCGCCTCGCAGAGCCACTCGATCCAACGTTCGTGGGCCCAGCCGTACTCGACCGTCATCACCTGATAGGTCGAGTCGCCGACGAATAGGAGGAATAGGTCGGTCGCCGACTCGGGATCGAGTCCGTCACGGAGCCTGCCTTTCGTCGCTATCACATCGATGACATCACGGAAGCCGCTCCTGCGTAGCTCCTCGTGGCCTTGATACGTCTTGCGGACCTCCTCATCTGTTAGGGACGCAGCGCGCAGGATCTCGGAGACGGCGCTCGCGCGTTCGAACAACGGGCCGGCACCGCGTATGAATATCCGCAGCGCCTCGTCCGCGCGCTGTTCCACCACCATCGCTTCCCACCACTCCGTGGCCTGTGGAATGCCCGACGGATCTTCTCCTCCCATGACGGCGAAGTCGATGACTGCGCTGATCAGGTCAGCTTTCGTATGGAAAACGAAATAGATGGTCTGCACCGCCACGCCCGCGCTCTCGGCGATCGACGCGATCGTGGCTCCGTGGTAGCCGCGCGACACGAACTCTTCGTGGGCCGCCGCGATGATCTTTCTTCGCGTCGCCGCCGCCTTCTCTCGTTTCGATCCCACGCATAGACCTTAGCTGTTGACATAGACTAGAGTCTTACTCTAGTGTTTTACTCCACTATTGTCGAGATGGATGAGGAGGGTCAGGGATGAACGAACGCGTGAGCGGGCTCATCACAATCTGGGCTGGGATGTTGGGTGCGGCGTCCGGAATCTTCCTTGCGGTCGTCCCTCCTTCCGTCCCCGAGAGTCGATTCAGTTACCCGCTCGCTGCTGGAGGCTTCATCGCGATCCAGGTTTGGTTCGCCATCCAGCACATCGGCCTATTCATCGGGATCCAAGCTCTTGCGCGCTTCAGCGTCGGTGGTGCGTCACGCCTCACTCGCATCGGGCACTGGTTGGCCGGTGCCGGGATGCTCGGCCTCGCGGTCATGGAGGTTGTTGCCATCACTGCCGTCGACGCCGCGTATCCAAGCCCAACAACGGACCCACTCGACGCCGGATATGGCTTGACTTCGATCGCCATCGGCGTGGGCCTCGTTCTCGTCGGCATCGGCGTACTTCGTGAGCGTCGATGGACGGGATGGCAGCGTTGGGTTCCGATGCTCCTGGGCGTTTGGGTCTTCGTCCCCATGACACCGGCGCTGATGGGGCCGTTCGTGCTCGCCCGCCTTGCCATCACTGCCTGGATGGTGCTGTTCGCTGCGCTGGGTTTCGCGCTGATCCGGATGACAGCGTCCTTTGAGTCAGAACGGGCTCGCAAAACCGCCATCGCCTAGCCTTGGAGTTATCGGCTCCGGCGGAACGGGGTTTCTACGGTCAGATCTCGCCGTTGTAGCGCAACACGTCGATCCCGCGGGCAT
>DATLNM010000007.1:0-5563 GCA_035536775.1 Actinomycetota bacterium
GACGGGTAGTACGGGGTGGTGAAGTCGATGACCTCGTTGCGGTCTGCAACCGTCTCCGACGCCGGAGAACCCTCGGGCGCGTAACCGGTCACGGCCGCGACCACGATGTCGAACTTGTTGTTGCCCGCGAGCTGCTGGAAGATCGTGTCGAAGTCCGTAGAGATCCATGCATCATCGGGGTTCTCGAGGCCCATGTGCTCAGCGACCGCTCTGACTAGCTCGACGTCGAACCCGGTGAGCTCGCCGCCCTCCTCGAACTCGAACGGCGGGTAAGGGATGTCCGACCCGACGGTCAGCGTGCCCTCGGTGATCAGTGTGTAGTCGCCAGCAGGCTCCTCGCCGCCATCTTCGGTTGCCGCCGGCTCATCGTCGGCGGGCTCTTCCTCGCCGCCACCGCACGCGGCGAACACCAGCATCGCTGCGATCAGCACTGCCAGAAGCCTCAGTAGTCCGTTCCGTTCCTTCATCGTCCGCTCCTTTTTCTCTGCTCCGCCGATGTGGTCGGGTTCAAGAGGTGTTACTCCTCGCCGAGGTACGCCTTTCGCACCTGGTCGTTGCCGAGCAGCTTCTTCGCATCGTCTTCGAGGACGATCTCGCCCGTCTCTATGACGTAACCGCGATTCGCAGCCTGCAGTGCCATCTGCGCGTTCTGCTCGATCAAGAGGACAGGTGTGCCCTGGGAGTTGATCTCCTGGATGACCTCGAAGACCTTCTCGACGATCTGTGGAGCGAGTCCCATCGACGGCTCGTCGAGCATCAGGAGCTTTGGGCGGCTCATGAGGGCGCGACCGATCGCGAGCATCTGCTGCTCGCCGCCCGACAGTGTTCCACCCGCCTGCTTGCGACGCTCGGCGAGGACGGGGAACAGCTCGTAGGCGTGGTCCGCGATGTCCTGGGTCTCCTTCTTGGAAGCCTTGGACGTGAACGCACCCATCTCGAGGTTCTCGGCGACCGACATGTTCGGGAAGATGTGACGGCCCTCGGGCACCTGCACGATCCCGCGCTCGACGACGTCGTGGCTCTTGAGGCGCGTCATGTCTTCACCCTGGAACCGGATCTCGCCCTTGAAGGGGCCGTGGACCATCGATATGGCTCGGAGTGTGGTGGTCTTACCGGCGCCGTTACCGCCGATCAGGGTCACGATCTCGCCCTCGTTGACGTAGAGATCGATGCCCTTCACGGCCTCGATGACGCCGTAGCGGACATGCATATTCTTCAGTTCGAGAAGCGGCTCAGCCATTCGAGGAGTCCTTGCGGCGCGTCGTCTTCTTCGCAGCCGTCTTCTTGGCGGTGGTCTTCTTCGCCGCCGTGTTCTTGGCTGGCGTCTTCTTTTTTGTCGTCTTCTTGGATGCAGTGCTCTTGGTCGTCGTGGTCTTGGCCATTGCCGTCTTAGCGGAAGTCGTCTTCTTGGCCGAGGTCTTCTTGGCCGTCGTCTTCTTAGCGGAGGTCTTCTTGGCGGTCGCGGTCTTGCGCGTCGACGTCTTCCGCGCCGCCACCGAACCGGCGCTCTTGTCGCCCGGGTTGCCGCCCGCTCCAGCACCCAGGTAAGCCTCTACGACCTTCGGATCTTTCTGGACGACCTCGGGAATCCCCTCGGCGATCTTGACGCCATGATCGAGGACGGCCACGCGGTCCGACAGACCCATGACCACCTTCATGTCGTGCTCGATCAACAGAACCGTGGTCCCCTCGTCGCGGATCTTCCGCACGAGGTTACGAAGCCCGTTCTTCTCGACGGGGTTCATACCGGCGGCCGGCTCATCGAGCAAAAGAAGCTTGGGCTTAGTGCCCAAAGCACGGGCGATCTCGAGACGGCGCTGGTCGCCGTAGGAGAGATTCTTGGCCAGCTCGTTGGTGAATTTCCCGATGCCGCAGTACTCGAGGAGCTCGACGGAACGAGCCTCGCCGATCGCCTCTTCCTCGCGGTGCCGGCGGCCTCGGAAGATGGCCCCGAAGATGCTCGTGTGGTGCCTGGCATCGACGCCGACGAAGACGTTCTCCAGCGCGGTCATGTTGGGGAAGAGGCGGATCTGCTGGAAGGTCCTGCAGACGCCCATCTGGACGATCTCGTCGGGGCGCTTGCCCGTGATCGCGGTGCCGGTGAAGGACACGTTCCCGCTGGTCGGTGTGTACACCCCCGTGATGCAGTTGAACAGCGTCGTCTTGCCGGCGCCGTTCGGCCCGATGAGGCCGAAGATCTCGCCTTCGTTGATCTCGATGTTGACGTCGCCGAGAGCGCGCAGACCACCGAATTCCATGGTCACGCCGCTGACCTTCATGAGCGGGGGCATCTCTAGCCGCCCTTCTTCGCATCGTGGAGGGTGTCGCCCCGCTTCTTGAGGGACTCCGCGGATTCATCGTGAATGACCGAATCCTCGGCGCCGGCTTCTGACAGCTCGGTACGTCGTCGTTTGGCCGCCAGCAATCCTCCGGGGCGGTAGATCATGACGATGATAAGCAGGAGACCGAAGACCGCGATACGTCCGGTCTCGATGTCGAACCCGAAGATCTCCGCGCCACCCGACGCGTCGCGGACGATCTCGGGCAGAGCCGTCACCAGGATGGCGCCCAGCACAGCGCCCGAGATGCTCCCCAACCCACCGATGACGACCGCGCACAGCACGAGGATCGACAACAGGAGCGGAAAGCTGTTGGGCGAGATGAAGCTGATCTTCACCGCGTAGATCCATCCCGCGACACCACTCGTTGACGCTCCGATGACGAATGCCAGCACCTTCATCTTGGTGACGGGGACACCCATCGCGGCAGCGGCAACCTCGTCCTCGCGGATGGCGGACCAGTAGCGACCGACACGGGAGTTGTCGAGGTGCTTGATCATGATGACCGTGCCGATGATCGCGGGGATCAGGAGGAACCACCAGTAGTACTCGACGTTCAGACCGAAATCGGCCTTCCAGAACGGCAGGTTGATCGTCGGGTGAGGGATCCCAGGGATACCGCGCGAGCCGTTGGTGAGCACGAGGTTGTTCGCCGTCAGGCGTACGATCTCGTGGAACCCGAGCGTCACGATCGCGAGGTAGTCACCTCTGAGTCGCAACGTCGGCACGCCGAGCGCGAACCCGGCCAGCATCGCGACGATGACTGCGAATGGCAGAGCAGCCCACACCGGCCACTCAACGATGTGGAATTGACCCGTGTTGCCGGAGTCGGTCATCAAGGCGGTCGTATACGCGCCGAGCATGAAGAAGGCGACGTAACCCAGGTCGAGCAGACCGGCCATCCCGACGACAACACTCAAGCCCAGCGTCAGCAAGATCCAGTAACCGGTGGTGAACAGCACCTGCACGCCGAACCCACCCTTGAGAACGGGCAGCCACCCTTGCTCCAGGATGAGGGGGATCACCGCCATGAGACCGGCTGCGACCAGGTAACGGAAGGGGCCTAAACGGAACCAACCCCTCTGGGCGATCGACAAGAAGTCGACAACGGGGTCTGGGATCAGCTTAGAGATCCGAGGGGCGTTGGTGTTGAGCTGCTCACGGAGATCGACCTTGGGAGCCGCCATCAGCCACCGATCCGTTCGCCTAGAAGACCGGTCGGTCGGAAGATCAGCACGAGCGGCAGCACCGTGAACGCGATGACGTTCTTCCACTCGGAGTCGATGCAGATCGTGCTCATGTTCTCGAGCAGGCCCAATAGCAACGCGCCGATCATGGCGCCGCGGATGTTGCCGATACCACCGAGCACGGCCGCCGTGAATGCCTTGATACCCGGGACGAAGCCCATGTTCCATGCGACGTTGCCGAACTGCACCGCGTAGAGCGAACCCGCGATCCCTCCGAAGAACCCACCGATCAGGAAGGTCGTCACGATGACCTTGTCGACGTTGATGCCCATCAGCTGCGAGGCGATGGGGTCTTCGGACAGAGCGCGGATGCTGCGGCCTGTGTTGGTCTGGTTGATGAGCCGGTCGAGCAGGACCAGACAGACGATCGACGCCACGACCACGAGCATCTTGGGACTGGTCACGCGCGACCCGAGGATATGGAGGTCGAAAGCCTCCGGACCGGCCGCTAGCACGGCGGGGAAGTTGCGCTTGGCGGGGCCGAGCAGGAAGTCCTGCTGGAACAGATAGGTGATGAAGAACGATGCGCCGATCGCGCTGATCAAGTACGAGAGCCGCGCCGCGTTGCGTTTACGCAGCGGCCGGTACGCGGTGCGTTCGAGAAGCACCGCGGCACCTGCAGACGCGATACCACCGCTCAGCAGGACCCCGATGAGGATCGCGATCAGTAGTGCGCCGCTGTAGGACTCGGTAAGACCGAACCACTGCCCGAAGACATAGAAAGCGGCGACGCCACCGATCATGAAGATCGCGTCGTGCGCGAAGTTGATGAGCTTCAGCACGCCGTAGACCATGGTGTAGCCCAAGGCGATCAGGGCGTAGAGGAATCCGAGGATGATTCCGGTGACGAACTGCGGCCCAATCAACCCGGTGTTGCAGTCCAATCAGAACCTCTTCTTTGAGTCGGCCGACGAGACGTGCTTGCGTTGCATAAGCCAGTCACGGGAGAGGGGGCCGAAGCCCCCTCTCTTTGTGACGATGCGGAACCCTAAACGATGGGCTCTAGATCAGCTCAGATGCAGGTCCAAGGGAGACGAAGTTGCCTTCCTTGTCGCTCCACTCGTAGATCCAGACGTCGCCAGGACCACCCTCGAACTCACCATCGTCGTTCCAGGAGTAGGCCTTCGCGATACCTGCGTAACCATCGGCGTTGTCGAACGCAGCGACGACCGCGGCGCGGACGTCCTCGATCGACTCGGTGCCCTCGAGCTCACGAAGAGCGTCGATAACCATGTTGGTCACGTCGTAGACGTCGGCTGCGAAGGTGCCGGGGGCGTCCTTGCCGTAAGCGGCACGCATGCCCTCGACGAACTCGGTTGCAGCGTCGATCTTCAGCGGGTCGACACACGGGCAGCTCGCCAGAGCACCCTCGGCCGCACCACCGGCGAGGTCACCGAAGGACGGGTCCTTGGCGCCATCGTCGGTCATGAACTGAGCCGTGACACCTGCCTCCTGCAGCTGCTTCGCCAGCGGACCGGCCTGGGGCGTGTAACCGCCGTAGAACACGAAGTCCGGGGAGGCGTCGCTGACCTCAGTGACGACCGCGGAGTAATCGGTCGACTCGGGGTCGATGACGTAGGTACCGACAACGAGGTCACCGAGGTTCTTGGCGACGCCCTCGGCGAGACCCTTCGAGTAGTCCTGGTTGTCGTGGATGACCGCGACAGCCTGGGCCTTGGCGGCGCTCTTGATGTAAGCAGCGGCAACTTCGGCCTGGATGTTGTCAGGAGCAACCGCACGGTGCCACGTCGGGAAGCCCTGCTCGTCGATCGTCTCGTTCGTGCCTGTGCCCGAGATCGCGACACCGGCCTCACCGAAGATGGAGCCGGTTGCAAGCGTCTCACCCGAGAAGTACGGGCAGGCGCAGAACACGAGGTTCTCGTTGCTGATCAGCTTCTCGGCAAGTGCCGGAGCCTGGTTCGGGTCGCCCTGGCTGTCCTCGGTCTGAACCTCGAGGGTGCAAGGCACGTCGCCTGC
>DATLNM010000008.1:0-64640 GCA_035536775.1 Actinomycetota bacterium
GTCCTCGTACCACGCGACGTAATCGGGGCCCAACAACGGTGCGCCGATGAACGTGTTGGGGTTCGTCGTCTTTATCGAGAACTTGACCCCCGTCCTCACGTTCTTCACTCCGATGGACGGGGCGAGCTGGTTCGGGATCCCAGGTACCCACCACGCGATCCAGTCCCCTGAGACCTGCGGGGCGAACTGCGGTGCGCGACCACCCACTACTCGCACAGGCTTGCTCTTGCCTCGCTTCATCCAGATGTCTTCGTTGCCAGAACGGGTGTCCTCCCAGACGATCGTCTTGCCGTCGATCGCGGGGTTCATCTGCAGTCCGGCCCCGCCCGCGACCGTCTTGACCGACCCGCCGATCGTGCGCGAGTGAACGTCGAGGTCGTAGAAGCCCCCGCCCTGGTCGGTCACGTGGCCCCACACGACCTTGTTGCCAGAAATGTCGGGGGCCTCGTCACTGGTCGTGCCTGATGTTTCGTCCTCTCCGACCTTGGTCAGCGGCCCTCCTGCGATATCCCCGACGTAGATCTCGAGCGGGTGCTCGCCGTCCGCGTTGCGCTTGTCGGCATAGTCACCGATCACGTACTTGGTTCCCGATGCCTCGGGCGCGAACATCTCGAGGAAGAAACCGAGTGGAGCGACGTCGGCCGCGAGGACCGTCGAGCCCGATGTTGCCGGACGGGCGTCCCAGTTCGGGACGATGCCCTTCTCGTCGAACGCCGCGTTGATGGCGGCGATCTCCTCGGGAGTGGCCCCGAGCGCATCCGCGGCCGCAAGCACGGAGTTGCGGCCGTCGTTGAACTCGTCGAGCGGGGTGGTGAACTCGGTCAGCGTCTTGTAGACGATCAGGTCGGCGCGCTCGCCTCCGAGCGTCTCGCGGATGTTCCACAGTGCACCCGAGTAGATCGTCGAGTTGTCGTGCACGCCTCCGTTGTCGAAGTCGACGAGCTCGTAGAAGTAATCGTCCACGGTCCTACCGTCGTTCAGGTCGCGCAGCGGGCACGTCCAGTTGGCGGGGCGCTCCACGCGACAGAGGTCCTCGGCGAGGAACGACGGTGGCGACGTCGCCTCGGGCGGCGTGTTGTTGACGTCGATGGCATTGCCGAAGTAATCGGCGTACGCCTCGTTCATCGCGCCCGGCTGGCTCAGGTAGACGAGGTCGGCCGAGTGCTCGATAACACCGTGCGTGAGCTCGTGTCCGACGATGTCGAGGTCTGCCGGGAACGGGTGGAGCTGGGTCGCGTCGGGGTTGCCATAGGTCATCAGCTTTCCATCCCAGAACGCGTTGAACATCGGCGCGCCGTCGTAGTCCGCCGCGTTGACGATGGAGATGATGTCTCCGCCCTGGCCGTCAAGAGAATTGCGTCCCAGCCCGAGGTAGTAGTCGTAGACCTGCCCCGCTCCCCAGTGAGCGTCAACCGCACCGCTGGTGGTGTGCTTGCCGGCGAAGGTCGGCGAGGTCGAAGTCGCGATGTTGGAACCGTCGGGGAAGACGTCGGTGTAGTTCCGGCCCTCGGCGTCGTGGGTGACGATCTCGCCACCCGTCGCGAACATCCCTTTGGTCCGATCGATCATCTGGAATCTCGAACCCGTCTGTACCCCATTGATGGGGACGGTCGCGCCGTGGGAACGCGTCCCGGTTCCCACGAACGCACCATCGGCCTGGAGATCGTTGTACGCAAGCACAGGCGCGCCGTCGTGAGCGCCGATGAAGGTCTCGCGCTTGAGCGGTCCACCAAAAGACGATCCCCAGAGAGTGAAGTGATAGGTGAGGACCCCGTCACCGCGCGGCAACACGGTCAGGCCGTGCTCCTCTACCCGCTCGATGCGCGCTCCTCGCAACGTCGCAACCGCAAGGTCACGCGCCGAGGAGAGGTTGAGCGACGGAACGTGGGGGACGTCTAGCTCTGAGTAGTAGTGCCCGTTCGTCGACGTGACCGCGTAGCCGGCCACGCGCCGCTCGAGGTGAACGAGGTACTGGGCTCCGAACACAGGAACGCCTTGATGCCGTTGACCGAACCTCACGGTCGGAGCGGCCAGATCACCGACCTGCTCGAGCACGGTCAGATCCCGTGTGGGGTCGGCGATCGAGAAGAGGCTGCGATGCGCCGCGAGGTACGAGCGCGCCACGTCCGCAGGACGTCCGCGCATGGGGACCCCCGCGATCTCCGATACGAAGCTTGGCGTCGCGGTGCCGCGGCCTCGAACGACCTTGGCTGAAGAGGCGCCGGCCGCGCCCGCCAGCAGACCGGCCCCCAGAACGACCACGACGACACCCGAAACGATCCTTCTCATCGATACTCCGATCCCGCGAGGAAAAGTGTGTAGAGCGGAAGTCTAGGTGGTCGGCTCCCGGGACTCCAACAACCAGGGCTCCAACAACTCGACCTCGCCCTGGGCCTCGCTCACGACGTCTGCATAGCGCGCCCCCCATGGGTCGGCCGCGTCGGGCGCGACCTCGAGCAGGGGGATCAGAGCGAACCTTCGCTCGCGCAGACGAGGGTGCGGGATCTCGAGGTCAGGATCGTTCACTTTCTCCTCACCGAACAGAAGGATGTCAAGGTCGACGACGCGCGGACCCCACCGCATCGCATTGGATTCTCGTCCGAGCTTCGTCTCGATCGCTTTCGCTACCTGGAGCAGCTCCTGAGGACTCAGAGTCGTCTCGACCTCGGTGACGAGGTTGACGTACGAGCGCTGCGGCGGACCACCAAGCGGGGAGGTCTCGTAGAGGCTTGAAACTCTCGAAACCTGCACATCATCGCTCGCGCCTAGCTCGTCCACCCCTCGGCGCGCGAACGCAACACGATCGCCGACGTTTGACCCGATCCCGATGTAAGCAACGGTCATCTCATCACCCTGCTATTCGAGCGGTCTCTCCAGACTTACAACCACAGCACCGACATCTTCATCGATGGGAGGTCTCTCCTTCATGATTTCCACGGTTACCCCGTCGACTCCTTTGTATCCCGACACGAGATCCGCGATCTTTCCTGCGAGATGTTCGAGCAAGCTGCTCTCGCTGGAGCGCACCAGGTCCGCCACCTGCGTCGCGACCTTGTCGTAATCCACCGTGTCGGCAACATCGTCCGAAGCGGCCGGCGCGGTGAGGTCAGATTCGATGTCGATCGAGATGACGACCGTCTGGGTGCGAGCGCGTTCACTCTTGGTGACCCCGACGTGGGTCTCGACGCGGAGGTCGCGGATGGTGATCACGTCCACCTCTATCCCCCCGCGAGGATCGACTCGATGACACGAACGGCACGCACCGTGGGAGCTACGTCATGCACACGGACCAACCGCGCGCCTTTCGACACCGCCCAGCAGGCGCTCGCGACGCTCCCTTCAAGGCGGTCGTCCTCGGGGAGGTCAAGGACGGCACCGAGGAACGATTTACGAGAGGTTCCCGACAGCACGGGCCACCCCGTGGCGACGAGTGCATCGATGTCGCGCAATAGCTGGAGGTTCTGCTCGGGCGTCTTCGCGAACCCGATGCCGGGATCGACCACGATCGAGTCTGAACGCACCCCCGTCTCGAGTAAGGACTTCGCTCGATCGACGAGCCACCTCGTGACATCGGGGACGAGGTCCTCGTAATCGGTCAGCGTCGTCATGGTCGCGGGGGTGCCTCGAGAATGCATGACGATGATCCCAGCCTTCGTCGATCCCGCGACCTTGCCGAGTGAACCGTCGCTCTCCTCACCGGTGGTGTCGTTGATGATCGATGCGCCGGCCGCGATCGCGGCCTCAGCGACGGCAGCCTTGCGCGTATCGATCGATATCGGCACGGACACCTCGCCGACGAGTCTCTCGATGACCGGGACGACCCTGCGGAGCTCCTCCTCCTCTGAAACCTCGTCGGCTCCGGGGCGCGTGGACTCCCCTCCGACATCGATGATCGCGGCGCCTTCATCGGCCATGACGCGCGCATGGGCGACCGCGGCGTCGGGATCGACCCACATACCGCCATCGGAGAAGGAGTCGGGGGTGACGTTGAGGATCCCCATGACGGCGACACGATCGAGGGACACCACGTGCTCGCCACATCTGAACGCGCGGGATGGGCTCATCGGTCTCGGGCTATCGGGCGCCATAGCGGGAGGATAACTAGGGACGCTAAGCCCGTCCGCCTCGGTGTATCAGCCCCATCGCCTCGGAACGGGTCGCGTCGTTCGTGCGGAACTGACCCCTCACCGCCGAGGTGACCGTCTGGCTGCCCGGCTTACGGACCCCACGCATCGTCATACAGAGGTGCTCGGCCTCTATGACCACGAGGACGCCCCTCGGCTCGAGAGCGGTCTCAATGGCGTCGGCGATCTGCATGGTGAGCCGTTCTTGGACCTGGAGGCGCTTGCTGAGGAGATCGACGACGCGAGCGAGCTTGGACAAACCGGTGATGCTGCCGTCCTCGTTCGGGATGTAGGCGACGTGTGCCCTGCCGAGGAACGGAACGAGGTGGTGCTCACATATCGATGTGAGCGGGATGTCCCGGACCATGATCATCTCGTCGTGGTCGGCCTGGAACACAACCTTCAGCTCTTCGGAGGGGTCGCGTGCGATGCCCTCGAAGATCTCCTCGTACATCTCCGCGACGCGCCGAGGCGTCTCGAGGAGCCCGTCGCGATGGGGATCCTCACCGATCGCAGCCAGGATGGTACGGACGGCCCCTTCGATCGCGTCGCGGTCGATCGTCGACAGTCCTGAGACTAGGCCTCACCGAGACGCGGTTTAGGAGCGCGCCTCGATCGAGGTTTGGCCGTTGGCTTCTTCTTAGCTACCGCTGAATCGCGCGACTCTCGCCGACGGCGCGTGCGCTCCAGCGGGTTCGCCGGCGATTGCTTGGCGACTTCAGCCAGGATCTCGGCTACCTCTTCCTTCTCGAGCGACTCCTTCTCGAGCAGCTTGGTCACCATCAGATCGAGCTTCTTCCGATACTTCGTAAGGATCTCCTTGGCCTCATCGTGGGCCTCCTCGACGAGGCGGTGCACTTCGCTGTCGATCCGGGCGGCGACGACGTCCGAGTAATCCTGGACGTGACCGAAGTCACGTCCCAAGAACGGCTGCGATTCCGATTGTCCGAGCGCCAGGGGACCCAACTCGGACATCCCGAACTCGGTCACCATCTGGCGCGCGATGCGCGTGCAGCGCTGGATGTCGTCCTGAGCACCCGTGGTCGGCTCGTTGAAGACGATCTCCTCCGCGACGCGCCCACCCAGCAGCATCGCGAGCTCGTCGATCAGCTCCGAGCGAGTAACCAGGAAGCGATCTTCCGTCGGCAGCGTCAGCGTGTAGCCGAGCGCACGTCCGCGCGAAACGATCGAAACCTTATGCACGGGATCCGCGTTCGGAAGCGCGTGCGACACGAGCGCGTGGCCGGCCTCGTGATACGCGATGACCTTCTTCTCCTTCTCGGAGATCACGCGGCTGCGGCGCTCTGGTCCGGCGAGCACACGATCGATCGCTTCTTCGAGCTCGTGCATGCCGATCTCGGGCCTCGAGAACCGCGCTGCGAGGAGGGCGGCTTCGTTGACGACGTTCGCGAGGTCGGCGCCGGTGAAGCCGGGAGTGCGGCGGGCGAGGACCTCTATGTCGATCTCCTTCGCGAGCGGCTTGCCGCGCGTGTGCACCTTGAGTATGCCGGTGCGCCCGGTGAGGTCGGGACGATCGACGACGATCTGCCGGTCGAACCGTCCTGGACGGAGGAGCGCGGGATCGAGGATGTCGGGGCGGTTCGTCGCAGCGATGAGGATGACCCCACCCTTGACGTCGAAGCCGTCCATCTCGACCAGCAGCTGGTTGAGCGTCTGCTCGCGTTCGTCGTGACCGCCGCCGAGACCAGCGCCACGGTGGCGGCCGACAGCGTCGATCTCGTCCATGAACACGATCGAGGGAGCGTTAGCCTTCGCCTGCTCGAACAGATCACGGACGCGGCTCGCGCCGACGCCGACGAACATCTCGACGAAATCCGATCCCGAGATCGAGAAGAAAGGAACGCCGGCCTCCCCGGCCACGGCGCGTGCGAGAAGGGTCTTGCCTGTTCCCGGTGGTCCATACAGCAGGACGCCCTTCGGGATCTTGGCTCCCATCGCTTGGAAGCGCTGGGGTGCGGCGAGGTATTCCTTTATTTCCTGGAGCTCCTCCACTGCCTCGTCAAGGCCGGCGACGTCCGAAAAAGTGATCTTGGGCTGGTCCTTGGTCACGAGGCGCGCCCTGGACTTGCCGAACGACATGACCCGGTTACCGCCCCCCTGCATCTGCTGCATCAGGAAGAAGAAGAAGCCGACGATGATGAGGATCGGGAGGAACTGGAACAGCACCGACAGGATCACCGATCCCTGCTGTGGATCGGCCGAGACCTCCACGTCCTTCTCGAGCGCAAGGGCCTGGTATTCGTCGATGGTGTCGGACGGCAGGTTGACCTCGTACTTCGTCCCGTCGCCCTTCTCGCCCACGACCTTCTCGTCCTTGGTCAGGAACTTCGCGGTGTCGATGTCTTCGTCGAGCATCGAGATCCACTCGTTGATCGACTCCAGCTTGTCCGGCTGGTTCGCGTTGCCCCGGTAGAACTGGAAGATCCACAACACGCCAACGATGAGGATCAGATAGAAGATCGCCGACCTAAAGATCCTGTTCATGGTTCCTCTTCCCTCGGGCCTGCCGCGGCGCGGATGGAGTGCCGCGGCGGTTCAGTCGGGGCAAGGGTAGCAGGAGGGCTGCCGTACTCGATCAGCCTGCGGCGCCCGGCCAGAGGGACTAGCGGACCTCTCCGGCATCGTAAGCCTCGTCCTTCAACAGGCCGATGTACGGGAGGTTCCGGTACCGCTCCTTGTAGTCCAACCCGTAGCCCACTACGAAGACCGGGGGGATTTCGAAACCCGGGTAGCGGACGTCGAGGGCGACGGCCTGCTCGCCCTTCTTCCAGAACAACGAGCAGATCTCGAGCGATGCAGGGTGGCGCGCCTCGAGGTAACGGAGCAAGTAGGAGATCGTCAGGCCTGAGTCGATGATGTCCTCGACGAGGATCACGTGACGGTCGGTGATCTCGTAGTCGAGGTCCTTGAGGATCCTCACGACACCGGACGATTTCGTCGCCGACCCGTACGACGACACGGCCATGAAGTCGAATTCGAGCGGAAGCTTTATCTCGCGGGCGAGGTCCGACATGAACACGAAGGCGCCCTTCAGAACGCCCACGAGTAAAACGTCCTTGTCACGGTAGTCATCGGTGATCTGCTTGGCGAGGCCCAAGATCTTCTGCTGGATCTCGTCCGCGGAGATCAAGACCTCGGCGATGTCCTCATGGACCTCACGGTTCATCACTCGACCCTCCCCTGGCGCGGACCGAGTCATCCTAAGACTCGCCCGTAACCGGTGGCTCGTCGGGGGGGCCCATAGTGATCTCGAAGTGCTCCGGATGGGCCTCCACGGTCATCCCCGACGCGATCGACCAGCGCTTGCCCGGCTCGATCGCGACGCCCGAGCGATCCTCGAGAGCGTCGAGGACTTCGTCGATCCCTGCGTTGCGGTCCCGGACGCGCCCGATCGCGCGCTCGAGGATCCGACGCCGCAGGGACCGTGGAAGCTCCATCAGCCTGACCCGGTCGAGGGACGTTCCCGCCTCCGATGAGGCAGCGACCGCCTCCCACGCGACGCTCGTCATGTCATCCAGGGTCCCGGCATCCTCACTGAGACGTTCTGACGATGCGGCCATCGCCTTGATCGCGCCGTCGCCCCAGCGCTCCTCGATCGCGCCGAGGATCTCGCGGCGCACCGCCACACGTTCGAAGCGCGTGTCCTCGTTGGCGGGGTCGTCCTCGTATTCGAGCCCGCAGGCATCGCAGTACGCGCGGGTCTCGGTCCGGCGCGTCCAGATCAAAGGCCGGACGCGCGCCGCGGATCCCTCGGCGCGTCCGGCCTCGCGAGGAGCTATCCCCGCCAAACCCCGCGTCCCCGCCCCATGGATCAATCGAGCCATCGTCGTCTCGACGCGGTCATCGAGGGTGTGCCCCGTCGCGATCACAGTTGCGTCTAGATCGGCCGCGATATCGGTGAAGAACGCATAGCGGAGATCGCGCGCCCGAGCGTGAAGGTTGGGGCCGGCGAGGTCGGGAGCTTTGAAGAGGTGAACATCGAAGCCCGCCGCCGCTCCCGCATGAGAGACCCTCGCGGCGACCTCACTCGATCGCTCGTTCAAACCATGGTCGACGTGCGCGACCCCGAGCTTGAGGTTGAGGCCGGCAGATAACCTGCGAAGGACGTCGAACAAGCAGGTCGAGTCCGGTCCTCCCGACAGTGCGACGAGCACCGCATCGCCCGGTTCGAACATGCCGTAGCGCTGGATCGCACGCGCAGCCTTCTCGACGACGTCGAAACCCGGACCGCCGAGAGGTCGTTCCGCTACGCGACCCGTCTTAGCCACGCGTCCGGCTTCTGCAGCTCTGCGAGAGTGGGAAGTCCCTCGGGTGACGACCACAGTGCTGCGAGCGCCGCCGACCCTCCGGTCGCATAGACGCTCTCACAGAAGCGTTGACCGAGCTCGTACTGGCGCAGCTTCATCTCGAGTCCGATGACGTGGTTCAGCGCGCGCTGCAGGAGCGTGGATTGCTCCCGGCGCTTGTCGAACGTCGACCTCATCCGGCTGAACGATGGGATCGAGCGCGCCCCGACCATGTCCATTACGAAGTTTCCGTGTCCCTCAACAACAGCCATCAGGGCTTGGATCTCGTCGAGGATCGCGCGCTGCTCATCCGATGCAAGAAGGTAGACAGGGTTGCGCTCCTCCGGAGGAGCGCTGCGGGTCGCGAGCCGACGCCCGGCGCGCGCAAGGCGGTCGGCGAACGAGCGGGCGTCGAAATCCATCGACGTCAGGTACGAGTTGATGAGCCCGAAGAAGCGCTCACGCAACCACGGCACACCCGCGAACTGGAAGCGGTGGGTGACCTCGTGAACCGTCACCCACAGAGCGAAGTCCTCGGGCACGAATGAGAAGCGGCGCTCCGTCTCTACGAGATTCGGCGCAACGAAGTACAGAGCCGGTCGGGCCTTCCTGCGTCGGCGGCCGGAAGACGAGGGTGTGGTCCCCACCGCGGCTTCGTCCTCTGGGATCAAGACGTCGTACTGCCCGAGCACGCGGCGCGACATGTAGCCGAGGAGAACACCGAGCTCCGCCGACACGATGCCTCGCTGGGCGAACGCAACCGGCCAGTCGAGGAGGCTCCGGTGCTCGGGTCCGCGGCCGAGCTTCTCCGCGATCGGCGCGAGGAGCTGAGTCATGCCGTCGATATTCGCCTCGGCCCATCCCGCCCGGTCGATCAACCCCCACCGGACCGGCGTCGGCGGAGCGATGCCGCTCGCCTCGGCGACGAGCTCTTCGGAACGCTCTATCGAACGTTCGAGGTCCCGGTGCAGACGCTGAAGCAGATAGGAGTTCGGCGGTGCCTCATCGCCCGCGACCCGGCGTGCCACTGAGGCCGCGATCTTAGGGTCGATCAAGCGGGCCATAGCGCCTCAGGCTTCGCCGCGCTGCCTCATCCCGACGAACTTGTACCAAGCAGCTCCGATGGCGATGCCCAGGAGGACTAGGAGTCCGAGGGAGAGTTTCGCCATCTGATAGGTCCACGGAGGGCCAGCCTCTTCGACAGCCTCCTCCTCCGCTGCATCACCAACGTCCTTTTCGTCGTCAGCTCCCCCACCCTCGGCATCCGCCTCCTGCTCCTCGGACGAACGACCTTCGAGCTCGTTGCCCTGGGTGCTCTCATCCTCGTCGGCCCCGGTCGACGCCGGGGTCTGGGCGTAAGCGGAGACCCACGGGGCCATCACGGACAAAACCAGGATGGCGAGCAGGGCGACGACATTGCGGGTTCTCATACCGGGGCGAGGATATATCGCTCGGCCCCGAGCCAGGAGCTTCTTCTATGCCCCTCCTGGAGCTGGCTTGCGGCCTCGGAGGCGTGGGACCTTCATCTCGGCGTGGACCCAGCAGCGGTCGCGGCGGTTGTAGGTCGAAAGCTTCGTCTCACACTCCGGAGAGTTGCACACGCGACCCTGGGGAAAGCGCTTCGAAGGCGCTGGTACCGCGAGGGGGCGGGATCCCCTGATCGATGCCTTATCGCCCATGGCCAAGCTCCTCTCCTGCTCTCGCCATATCCTGCTCGGACCTGACGTTCATTGACTATCCGTACTGACGCCCGCTTACGGATTGGAGTTCCCGAGGATGGATCGCAAACGGGGCGAGACGCGGCTCGAAAGGCCCATGCGCTGGCTGGGTCTCGCCGTGCGCGCCGTGGTGGGGACCCCAGCCAGGGCGGCCCGTGGGACCGCCCGCCTGGTCGGCGACCCCACCCGTCAAGTCGTCGACTACTGGGGGTCCGAGCGCGCCACGATGCGTCAGGCGCTGGGCGCCTTGACGGTCGCCTCGACAACGGCCCTCCTCGCCGGCCTGACCCTCGCAGGGATGCAGCACAGGATCGAGGCCGTCCAGGGTCTTTTCGTCCTGATCCCCGTCTCGATAGGGATGCGGGGCAACATCTTCGGGGCCTTAGCCGCCCGATTCGGCACGGCGATCCATACAGGTCTGTTCGAGGCATCCAGGCGCCGAGACAGTGAGTTCTTCCAGAACATCTCCGCAGCGACACTCCTGACGATCGCAACATCGGTGACGATGGCGGTCCTCGCCCGCGCTATCGCAGGGCTGCTCGGGATCGCGACTGTCTCGGTATGGGACTTCATCGTGGTGGCGCTCGCCGGCGGGCTCGTGTCGTCGGCGATCGTCCTCGCGGTGACGGTCTACCTCTCGACGACGTCGTCCCGGCGCGGGTGGGACCTCGATAGCGTAGGCGCGCCGCTCATAACCGCGATCGGTGATGTCGTAACGCTCCCCTGTCTATTCCTTGCGTCGTTCCTCGTCGGCATAAGAGGAGTCACGCCGGTCGTAGGGGCGCTCGCCCTCCTCGCAGGCGCGCTCGCGTTGGCACGGGGATGGACAAGTAACGCGCGCACCACGCGGCGGATAGTGCGCGAAAGCTTTCCTGTGCTGGGCTTCGCGATCGTGCTCGACGTGCTCGCCGGCTCGGTGGTGCAGCCCAGGATCGCAGAGGTGTTCCTTCCGTTCCCCGCGCTGCTCGTCCTGATCCCTGGATTCCTCGAGAACACAGGAGCGTTGGGCGGAATCCTTTCGGCCCGGCTCGGCTCGAAGCTGCACCTTGGTGCGATCTCGGCGTCGCCGCGTCCGGACGCGGTTGCGTTGCTGGATGGGTCGATAATCATGGTGCTGGGTTTCATCCTTTATTCGATGACCGCGGGGCTCACGCTCGGGCTATCGGCCGTCCTCGGCTTCGCGCACCCAGGGATATTCCGCTTCATCGCGATAGTGATGGTGGGCGGGTTCATGGCGACCCTGCTCGCCGCCGTGATCGGGTACTACGGTGCGACCACCACGTATCGCTTCGGTCTAGACCCCGACAACCACACGATCCCACTCGTGACAAGCGGGATGGACCTGCTCGGGATCATCTGCCTCGTGGCCGCGATCCAGCTATTCGGAGTAGTTTCTTGAGACAAAGGGGGAACCGAAAGGCCATGCCCGAAACCCAACGAACGGTCAAGGGGCTCCTTGCCGAGATCAAAGACTCGTCGGAGCTGATGGTCGATCTCGCGTACGCGGCGGTCTTTTACGCCGATACCGACCTCGCGAAAGAGGTTGGGCGCCTAGAGGAGCGCATGTTCCACCACCTTCACGAGCTTCGTCGCCTCGCGATCTTGTCCGCGCGCAGCCCCGAGGACGCCGAGCACATGGCTGGCGTTCTCGAAATCGCATCGGCAGTTGAAAAGATCGCCGACGCGGCCGAAGACATCGCGCGGGTCGTCGCGTCGGGGATGGGGATCCTGGACGACCTTCGAGAAGACCTGCGGCACGCGGACGAGATCGTTGCGCGTGTGAAGGTCCCAGAGGATTCCGCAGCCGCCGGACAAACACTGCGGGAGCTCGCTATGCCCGTCGAGATCGGGATGTGGGTCATCGCGACGCGTAGCGGCGGCGAATGGGATCTCGACCCCGGGCCCGATTTCGTCGTGTCGAGCCGAGACTCACTCCTCATCAAGGGTCCGGAGGACGGAGTCGATCTCGCGCGCAAGCTCTTCGGAGCGCCCCCTCTTGAGACGAAGGCCGAGGAACCACAGATGGTGTTGTCGGATCTCGATCGCGCCGTCGACCTGCTCGTCGAGATGAAGAACTCAGCAGAGGTCGCCGTCGGTCTCGCCTATTCGGCACTGTTGTTCAACGATCGCGCCCTTGCAGCGGAGGTCGCCAATCTCGAGGCACGTTCCGATGACATCCACGACGAGCTCGAGTCTTGGGTCTTGCGGAGCGCGCAGGAAGCTCGGAATCCCGACGATCTACGAGGGCTCATACGGCTAGCGCACGCGTCCGAGATGATCTTCGATTCAGCGCGCGAGATGACGAGGCTGGTTGAACAAGGTGAAGAGTTGCACCCGGTCATCGCCGCAGCGCTCGTCGAGTCCGACGAGGTCGGACACGAAACGATCGTCTCGGAGGACTCAGACGCCGCGGGCAGATCCATCAAGGAACTCAGCGTCGAGACCGAGACAGGGATGTTCGTTCTCGCCGTGCAACGCGGGCGCCGATGGACATATCGACCCAAGCCGAGGTTCGTGTTCCGCGCGGGGGACCGGATCATCGCGATCGGGCCCGCCGAAGGCGGAGAAGAGCTGGACGCTCTCGTAGGGATGAGGCGCGAGCTCTCTCCGGCGGGCTAGCGTAGGCCTCGTCGACCTAGGGCATAGTTGCTGAATGGGCAAGGATCGTAACGAGGACCCCAAGGCCGGCCTCTTGAAGGCGCTTGGGGCGACGTTGGCGGGGGTCATCGCGACGAGGATCGCGGCCTACATCGTCACGACGGGATGGCGCCTGGTGACACGCGAGGATCCGCCTCAGGTCGACTCTGCGGCGACACCGATGAAGAAGGCCGCGTGGATCGGTCTCATCTCGGCCGCAACGGGCGCCGCGCGCCAAACCGCACGGGACAAGGTCAAGCCTCCGGGAACTGGTCCTTAACGGGGCGCGTCTGGTCCGCGAAGTGCAGGAAGCCGCCGGCGATCAGTGGCAGGGCGAGCACCCACGCGACGAATAACAAAGGGCCCCTTCGTACCTCGGCCGTGATCCCCAACGGGTTGTCCAATCCGAGATCTTCCAGGCGATCGAGCCCGCGCTCGAGCCCCAACGAGGGGCCGGCAACAACACCCGCCACCAATAGAACCGCGATGACGATCCCTGCAACGAGGTAGGCGGCCGGGTGAAGCACGGGACTCCGCTCGCGGAGAACCATCCGAGCCACGATGATGGCAAGGCCTAGGAACGTCACGAGCAGCGCGAGCTTTGCCGTGAGCGGCAGGGCGGGCGCGAATGCGTTGGAGCGTTCAACCGACGCCACACCGAGCGCCCCACCGACATACGTAGCCCACAACGGCACCGCCGACAGTGCCACGAGCACCACCGCGGCAGTACCGAAAACGACTTCTCCACGCGTCAGGCGGTGCTGCACCGCTCGCCCCTTCCCTGTAGCTCTAGCATTGGCCCATGCAGCCGTTCAGTCTCCTGGAACTCCTCGATACCCTCGGCTTCATATTCCTAGGCGTCGCCGCCGTCTATCGATGGCGTCAGCGACGCGATCAGGGCGGTCTCTACCTCGCTCTCGCACTCGGCTCCCTCGGCGTCGTGTCGGTTTTGGGACGCATCAACGAGGCCACCGGATACGAATACAGCTTCTTCGGTCCCGTCAACATCGTCACTTTCCTCGCGTCCGGCTACTTCCTGCTCATGTTCCGGCACAGTCTCCTTCCGCTGAGCAAGCCGGTTCGGTTACTAGCATCCGGTTCCGCGACCGCAAGTGCGATTTTCGCTATCGCCGTCCGGCTACCGAATGGACCCCGTCCCGAATACACCTCCGCGCAAACCGCAGCTTTGCTGGCCGTCGTGATCCTTTGGGCCATCTATGTCGGCGAACCGAGCATCAGGTTCTGGGTCGCGTCCAAGGATCTCCCCGTGGTTCAGAAGGCTCGTCTGCGCGCGCTCGGGACCGGCTATTTCGGCATCATCCTCATCCTTCTGGTGGCATTCGCCCAGGGTCCTGGGTTCAACGAACGGGCCCAGACGTTCATCAACGTCTTCATATTGGCCTTGGTACCGATCCTGTACGTCAGCTTCGCTCCACCGAAGTGGCTTCGACAGGCGTGGCGCGGCCGCGAGGAGGAATCGCTTCGTATCACCCACGACCTCGCGGTGTTCGCACCCGATATGCAGACGATGGCGGAGCGCGGATTGGACCGCGCGCTGCGCCTCGTAGGTGCCGACTCGGGCTTCATCCAGGACCGCAACGGCGAAGTCCTCGCGCGTCGAGGCGACCCCGGGGAGCCCACGGCCGAGCTCCTGAGTGAGTCGCGCTCCGACGACGGCACTGCGATCACGCGCGTCGAAGGTGACTCGGTGCGGACCGCAGTGGTCGTTCCCCTCGGCGCGGAGTCGGGCACTGGCTTCCTCTGTATCGTCTCAGGGCCATTCACACCGCTGTTCGGATCCGACGAGATCCTTCGCCTACGCGAGTACGCGTCTGTGCTCGGCGTTGCGCTCGATCGCGTTCGGTTGGTCGAAGCGCTCGCGGGAGAAACCGAGCGTTATCAAGCATTGCTTCAGTCGGTCAGTGACGTCGGTGAGGGATTCGTCATCACCGAAGCCGGTCGCTGTGTTTATGCCAACGACGCCTACTGCAGGATGTCGGGCTACACCCTCGACGAGCTGAGGCGATTGCCTACGTTGATCGAGCTGGCACTTCCCGACGAACGCGAGGAGATCGCCGAGCGTCTGCGACGCCGCCTCGGCGGAGAGGACATCAGCGAACATTACGAGGCCATCCTCGTGCGCAAAGACCGGACGATCCGTCACACGGAGGTTGCACTCAAGGTTCTAAAGAGCGACGAGGGGCAACGCATCGTTTCGATCATCCGTGACGTCACCGATCGCAAGGTTGCCGAGGAAGCGCTGCGCCAGAAGTCGGAGGCCGTTCAGCTCTTGCAATCCGTCGCGGTCGCCGCCAACGAGGCGGTCGAGGTCGACGATGCGTTGCAGGCGGCGCTGGACGCGATCTGTACCTACTCGGGATGGCCCATAGGTCACGCGCTCCTCCCAGATGAATTCGGTCATCTACTCCGGAGCGCTCATATATGGCACCTTGTCGATCCCGTGCGGTTCAGCACCTTCAAGGAGGTCAGTGAGTCACAACGGTTCACGAAAGGGAATGGCCTTCCCGGGCGCGTCTGGGAGACCGGACGGCCGACGTGGGTCTCGGATGTCTCGGAGGATCCGACGTTCGAGCGCGGGCGCGCCGATACCGGCGTATCCGCCGGATTCGCATTCCCGATCCTGATCGGACGCGAGGTCGTGGGCGTGCTCGAGTTCTTCTCGGAGAACGTGGTGGAACCCAACGATGGGCTCCTTGACGTCGTGACGAGCATCGGGGCGCAATTGGGGCGCGTGGTCGAACGCAAACGCAACGAGACCCTCCGGAACGAGTTCATTTCGAATGCAGCACATGAGCTCAGAACCCCCATTACCGCCATCGTCGGGTTCTCCTCAATCCTCGCCGATCCCGAGGCGGCACTCCCCCCCGATGAGTTGAACGCATCCATCCGGGCGCTCTACCGGCAAGGGGAGCGATTGCGCGCGCTCGTCGACAACCTCCTCGACTTCACGCGCATGCAGCAACGGCCGGAGGTCGAGCTCGCGCCTCTTCGGGTCGCGGATGTTCTGAACAACGTCGTGGAAGTCGTTCCCACTCCGCGCGGGAAGTCGATAAAGGTCGAAGCACCGCCGAGCGTCGAAGTAATGGCGGACAGGCTCCGGCTCGAACAGATCGTGACGAACCTCGTAGTCAACGCGTACCGCTACGGCGGATCCAACATCACCATTAGGGCCGAGCCCAACGGGGAGACCGTCGCTATCTCGGTCACTGACGACGGCCAAGGGGTCCCCAAGGCGCTGCTCGGGAAACTGTTCGAGCCGTTCACTCGGGGCGAAGACTCGGCGGGGATCGGTGGATCGGGTCTGGGACTTGCGATCGTGCGCATGTTGGCCGCCGCGCAGGGCGGCGAGGTGGAGTACCACGGCGAGGACGGCGGCGGCGCCAACTTCGTCGTCAAGCTCGCCCGCGCGTAGCGCACAGAGCCGGGGAGGGGAATCGAAGTAGGAGCTGTTCTCCCCCTCCCACTCCGCCTCCTCGCTGCGCTCAGAGCCGGGGAGGGGAATCGAACCCCTGACCTTCTCATTACGAGTGAGACGCTCTGCCGACTGAGCTACCCCGGCGAAACTGCACATGTTGACCAGAGAGTATTCGAGACGGGGGTCGTGGACGATCCTTGTTCAGGACCTGGCTCGAGGGGGTGGAACGCCAACAACCTCACTCCCAAGTAGGTCGTCGAGGACTTCGAGCAGCCTTCGGACCCTGATGGGCTTTGTCAGATACTGCTCGACCCCTAGAGACTCAAGCTCACCGCGTTGGCGTCGGGTGGCATCGGCCGTCAAGACGACCACCGGGATGCGAGTGGTCCTGTCATCGGCCCGCAGATGCTCGAGCACCTCGACCCCGTCGACATCGGGCAGGTGGAGGTCCAGAAGGATCAGATCGGGGCGATGTTCCCGGGCCAGATCCAAACCGGCCCCACCGAGCATCGCCGAGATGAGGCGCGTTCCCGGTCGTAACTTGACGACCTCTTCGATGAGCTTGGCGTTGGCGACTATGTCTTCTATGTAGAGGATCAGGGGTTTCGATGGATAAGTGCGGGGCGCGGTTACCGCATCGGGTTCAACGCGCTCCTCCCGCAGCGCCACAGGCTCGGTCAGTCGCAGGTCCACCCAGAATGTAGACCCTTCCCCCTCGGTGCTGGATAGCCCCATCACCGCGTCCATCGCCTCGGCAAGGACGCGCGAGAGAGCCAACCCGAGGCCCGTCCCCTCGATACCTCGTTCGGCTGCATCCAGCCGCTCGAATGGAACGAAAAGGCGACCGATCGCTTCGGGTGAGATCCCGGAACCGGTATCCACGATCGAGATCCTGACTCGCTTCTCGTCATGGGACTCGACTTGCAGCATCACCCGGCCGCCTGGCCGGTTGTACTTGATCGCGTTGGACAGCAGGTTGATGCAGATCTGCTTCAGACGCTGGGGATCGGCCCATACATAGAGATGCTCGGCCGGTGCGATGTCGGCGACGAGCTCGATATCGTTTGTTAGCGCAAGGGGGGCGACCAGCCCGATGCTGTCTTCGAGCACCGGGCCCAGCGCGACGGAAGCCATTGACATCGAGAGGTGACCCGTCTCGATCCGCGAGATATCTTGCACCTCATCGATGAGGCACAACAAGTGGTCACCTGCATTCTCAACCGCGGCGACGTAGACCCGCTCGTCCTCGTCAAGATCGCGAAGCTCCAGTAGCTCGGCGAACCCCAGGATGGCCGTAAGTGGAGTTCGAAACTCGTGGCTTACTCGTGAAAGGAACTCATTCTTCGCGTTGTTGGCGGCCTCGAGCTTGACGTTCAGCTCACGCAGCTCCTGGGAGCGTGCAAAGACCTCGGATTCCATCTTCTCGCTGCGATCGCGCAGCTCCGACGTCATCTCTGCCTGCTCCACCCTTTCTTGTTGAAGCAGCACGTATTCCGTCACGTCTTCGACACGGTGGATGATGTACTCGAGGCCACCGTCGGGACCCCGCACGGGTGAATTCATAGGACTCCAATAGCGCTCTTCGAATCCCCCGCCTTCCACGTCCGGTCGCGGGATGTCGTACTTCTGAACGGCCATCGTGTCCCGCACAAGCTTGCTCCGGACGCGATCGAGCGAAGCCCGAAGGTTGCTCTCACCCGTGGCTTCACGATCCTCGGGATTGTCCGGGAATACCTCGAACAGACCCCGGCCCAAGATGTCATCTCGCCGGGTCATGGTCGCCTCGAGGTACGCGTCCGACGCAGCGACGATCTGGAGGCTCGGGTCGAGGACGAGGTAGAGGCCCGGAACGCCCTGGAATAGCCGCTCGAAATCTGGGGCACCCCCCGGCACCAAGGAGTGATCGGCCATGGCGCGGAATGGTACTGCGGGCCCCCCGCTTTGCTGGCAAGCTGTTGCCGGCCACGCCGCAGAGAGGAAGGTCCGGCCCTGTCCGCTAAACCCACAGCGCTCGTAGTAGAGGACGACGGCGACGTGCAGCTGCTATGGCGCCTTGTGTTGGAGGGAGCCGGGATGCAGGTCTTCTCGGCCAAGACCGAGCGAGATGCCTTGGATCAAGCTGCGGCTCACCGGCCGGACGTGATCCTCCTCGACCTCAAACTGCAAGGCGGCTCGGGCTGGGACGTGCTGGATGCCTTGAACAAGGATCCCTCTTTGGCAGAAGTGCCGGTGATCGTGTTGACGGGCAGTGCCGATGCACCCTCGGATGAGCGGATGGGCCGGGCAACCTATCTGGCAAAGCCGGTCAAGAACAAGGATCTTCTCGAAGCAGTGCGCGCCGTGCAGGCATCAGGTGATGCTCCTGCAGAGCGATGAGGGGAGATCGGATCCTAATGACGATGGCGGATCGATGTCGAAAGGGACTCCACACACGTCGTGTTACCTACGATCTCCTCGGGCAATCGCGCCCTATAGAGTCCCCGCTTGTCCGGGAGAAGAGTACTGATCCTCTGGGATCCACTAGTGATCGCACTCCTCACAACCTGCCAGGTACCTGCCCGAAGTCGCTCGATAGACACCGGCACGCCTTCGGCGCAGGCTGCCTCAGAACCTGGGTCGATCGAGACTTGCACGATCGCCCGCAGATGACGCCGGAGCTGGAGGGTCACGCCGCGCGTGACAACTTCTTCTGACGACTGTGTGGTGAAGTTCGCCCCTACCGCCTTGTCCGTGTCGAGGACGACCCGGCAGTCGCTGAGAGACATGCACGCGCCTGTCCAGCCGGCGAACCTGGACCCTTGATCGGATGACACCGACAAGAGGACACTGGTGTGCCTCGGGAACGACGACGAACACGTGCCCGGGCAGTAGATCCCCTCGGGGGAGCTTGTGACAATCCCGGATCCTGTGCCGGTGATCGATACCGCAAGCTCCCGGGTCTCGCCTGTGGTGGATGTCGCACCGAAGGTCGCAGTGACCACACGATCCTCTGAAAGGGACACCTGACACGGACCCGTCCCCGTGCATGCCCCTGACCAACCAGTGAAGCTGGAGCCGCTCGTGGGCAACGCGGAAAGGGTGACGGGGGTCCCTGGCGCGTATGGCTCTGAGCAATCGGTCCCGCAAGAGATCCCGGGAGGGTCGCTCGTGACGGTTCCTCCTCCGGACCCCGCTCGCGCAACCGTGAGTGTGCGAGTGGATGCAGCCGGACCGATGGTGACCGTGAACTCCCCGTTAGTCCCTTCACGATCAACCACGACCTGCACACCAGCCGCCCGATCTGTGAAGGTTTCACCCACTGTCCAGATCGCCCCCGCATCGTTGGGATCGTTATTGCGATCTGGGTCGACGACCAGAGCGAGTGAGGCTCCCGTCCGGGCCATGTCGATCTCGTGGATCAGGACACCATCACTCGGCACCGACGAGTCGTAGCCGATGCGTCGTTTCGCTTCCACCGTGTAGTAGCGGGTCGAGGAACCCGGGACGGGCACTACCGCCCAGAGGTAGCCAGACGACGGCATCGAGCCTGCCGATGGATGGAGAACGATGCTGTTCGAGCCGGATCCTGCGTAGCGGAAGGTTCGCTCCGCGGGAAGCCATCCGGGCCGTTCTTTGCTCCACGCGATCGGATGTGTGGGGATCCCTTCGGACCCGAAGGCGCTGCAACCCCCGCTCATGACGTCCCAATCCGAGTCGTAGACGGCACCATATGGGCCCGATGAGTGGGCCATGATGAACATGTGGCCCATCTCATGTGCCACCGTGCACATGTTGGGGTTCCAGCCGAACGTTCCCGAATAATGCTTAGAGGGCCCGCCGTCCAGCGCATACTCCGCCGGCAGCGCAGTCCCACCGAAGGGGACTCCCGCGGGTTGATCGATGTTCACGATGTAGTTGATCCCATCGAAGGAGGGGAAGAACACATCGGGATCCGCAGCCGCAACACAGTCACGACCGAAATGCCAGCGATCGAAGTTCCCGCTCGCATCGAAGTAAGCGGAAAGTGGGTCCGGGAGGTTGTACCAGCCGGCGACCTGGCTCGTGATCCCGAACTGTCCAAAGGATGCCTCGCGCCAGTAATGGTCCATACCGGGGTACGTCGACCCCATCATCGCCTCGTACCGCTCACGGGGATGCGGCGTGGTCCCGGTCGAATCCGCGAACCGGCACAGCAGGGTTGCCCAGGCTTCGGTTCCCGTCAAAGCCGGTTGGCGCTGATCGGGTGCGCTCGAGGCTGTCGCCGCGGGGGCCAGCAGCGCAACGACGATGATGGCCACCACGCTCCGGCGGGCCCCCCGAAGGCCGTGCTTCAACGGTCTGCGCCCGCCTCGTCGGATGTCATGGGGGAGCACTCTAACCAGAGCTAGAGGAGGCGTATCTCGTAGATATGACTCCAGTTCTTGCCGGTCACAAAGAGGCGATCAGCATCGGGTAGATAGGCGATCCCGTTGGTGACATCGGGATCGCCTTGGGCCTGTTCCATCGCGTGGAGCTCGCTGAGATCGATGCGGTCGAGCACATTCCCGGTCGCGGGATCGATGCGAACGATGTAATCCGTCTGCCAGACGTTGGCAAAGATCTGCCCGTTCACCCATTCGAGCTCGTTCAGGCGCTCCACCGGCGCGCCGTCCTCGGTGACTTCGATACGGCGCTTGAACCGGAACGTCTCGGGATCGCGGAACACGATCCGGTTGGTTCCATTGCTCATGATGAGGCGCCCGTTCGCGTCCGCCAGTCCCCAACCTTCGCCCTTGTAGTTGAAGCGACGGAGCACTTTGAAATTGCGGCGGTCGTACAGGAACGCGACTTCCGACTGCCATGTGATCTGCCATATCCGGCGACCGATCGCGGTGATGCCTTCACCGAAGTACTCCTCGGCGAGGTCGCGTTTCATGAGGACCTCGCCGGTCTCTAGATCGACCTTCCGCAATGAGGAGGCTCCGTTCAGCCCCGTCCCTTCGTAGAGCTGGCCGCGCGCGAACGCGAGCCCCTGGGTGAACGCTTCCGGGTCGTGAGGATAGGTGGCGACGATCTCGTATTCGGGAGTCTGCAGGTCGGATGCACCGGAGGAAGCACCCGGCGCGGGCGTCTCCGGCGCGAGACCAGCGAGCACCGCCATCAGAACCGCCAGTGCACGGATCGGTCTCACGCGGCCGGCACCGCGGTCAGGAAGACCGACTCCAACGTCAGCAAAGGGTTCGCGTTGGCGCTCAGCGCCGCCTGAGCCTGTGAGCATCGGGCCATCACTTCCACGATCCACCGGTCGTCTACGCGGCGGGCCGCCCAGTCCTCGAGCTCGCTCATCATCAGGAGATTAACAACTGTCTCGGCGGCCCCTCGTCGCAGCGCGAGCGCGTCGCGATAGAACGAGGCGAACGCGTCGAGAGCTTCTAGATAGAGCTCTTCTTCTGCCCGCCGCAGTTCCCGCTTGAAGCGGGCCGCAAGCGCGGTGCGCATCGCAGCGGTCCCACGGCCTTCGCCGGCGGCCTCGACGAGGCGCGTCATCTCGTCCTTCTGAGCGGCCTCTCTGCCCTTGACCGCGAGCTTGATGTCGTCGATCACTTCGACGGCGCGTTCGAGCGCATCCGCCGACCCGGTCAGGCGCAGACCGAGCGCAGCCCAGCGACGGCGCCGCTCGCTCAGGTCAGGGTCGAGTGCGAGGGCCCGCGCTCGCAGATAGCTTCCACCCGACATCCGCGCGGCGGCCAGCGCCAGCCCGTCCTCGACGCCCTCGTCGACCAGCAGCGCGGTGATCCTCCTCTCGGGGACCGCCTCGAAGCGGATCGTTCGGGCGCGGGAGCGGACGGTCTCCAGCAGTTCGTCCTCACGCGTCGACAACAGGATGAACGTGGTGTCGGACGGAGGTTCCTCCAACGTCTTGAGAAGCGCGTTCTGTGCGGAGATATTCATCCGGTCGGCGTCCTCGATGATGAACACCTTTACCGCCGCCTCGAAAGGTGAACGAGCAGCTTGTTGGATCACCCCCTCACGTACGGTCTCGACACGGATGAACGCTCCCTCCGGTGCGATGTGGTGAACATCGGGATGCGTTCCGCGTGCGACGCGCGCGCATGTCTGGCACTCCCCGCATCCCTGCAAGGGCTTCGCCCGGCACGTAAGGGCGGCGGCGATCGCCACGGCTGCGACCCGCTTCCCGGCCCCTTCGGGTCCTAGGAACAGCAGCGCGTGGCTGAGCTCGTCGTGTTCGAGGGCCTTGCCGAGCATCGAGGCGGCACGCGAGCCGACGTCATCCCAAATGCTCATCGCGGCAGCGGCCCGCCCGTCGGGGACGCGGGGAGATCGCCGTCGAACGGTGGGCTCCCTTCGGTACGTTCTAGGAACAAGGTGGTTATCGCGCGATGTATCTCCTCGGTGGTTCCGGAGGCATCGACGATCGCCAGGCGCTCGGGATAGCGGCGGGCAAGCTCGTGATAGGCGCCGCGCACAGCTCTGTGGAAAGTGATCGACTCGAGCTCCATGCGATCGGGGTCTCCCCCGGCGCGTTCGATCCCTACCTCGGGATCGAGGTCGAGGAAGAACACGAGATGGGGGAGAAGGCCGTCCGTTGCCCACGCGCTCACCTCGAAGATGTCGTCCACTCCGAGGCCACGCGCCAATCCTTGATACGCGAGCGATGAGTCCACCGAACGATCCGAGATAACGACCTTGCCTTCCTCGAGGGCAGGACGGACCACCTCACGGAAGTGCTGAGCCCGGTCGGCCGCATAGAGCAGAGCCTCGGCGCGTGCATCGAGGGCCGCGGAGCTTCGATCCAGGAGGATGTCGCGGATCCGTTCCCCGATCGGGGTACCTCCCGGCTCTCTAGTTTGCACGACTCCCATCCCCCGGGCTTCGAGCCAGCGCGCGAAGGCCTCGACCTGTGTGCTCTTTCCGGCCCCTTCACCACCCTCGAACGCGACCATGTAACCGGGACCCGTGGCCGCCGCCTCCCGTTCGAGCGCGGCTGAGCCACGCGCGCGGATCGCTTTCATCGACAGCCGGCCACCTCCCATCACCACCAATCCCGCGAGCCACAGCGTGATCCTGCTTCCAGGTAGTGCGAGGGTCGCACCTCCGATGGCGACGCGGTGGTCCCCGATAGCACCTGCAACCAGGGGGAAGATCCCGAGACCAAGCAAGGTCCCGATACGGATCAGGGTATAGGCGGCACTGAACGTCCGCCCCCTGAGGTCGTCGCGGGTCGTCTCCTGCATGAGTGAGTAGGCGGTCGAATAAGCGACTCCCCCAAAGAAGCCGAGTGCGCTCGCAACGGGGATCGCGGCATCGAGGCTTCCCATGCTGGCGAGACCGATCAACGCAGCGCCCAGGAGGAACAGCGACGACGTGAACAGCACGTCCTTCTGGATCTTCTTGGCGAGAGCTCCCGAAGCGAGCAACCCCGCGATCATCCCGGTGCCCAAGAAGCCGATCAGGAAGGCGAACCCTGCCTCCCCGCCACCCAGGATCTTGTCCACGAACTCGACACCAAGTGAGAACACACCGCCGGCAGCCGTAAATGTGAACGCGATCCCCAACAGCCAGGGCCGGACCTGTTTGTGTTCGCCGACGAACCGGAGCCCTTCGACGAGATCACGTTTCACCGCGCCGAGGTCGAACGACTCCGATCTGCGCTGCGAGGAAGGTATGGAGAGTCCCGAAATCATGATGCCGGAGAACAGAAAGGTGAGGGAGTCGATCCACAAGGCGAGAGCTTCGTTGTTGCCTTGGAGGCCCTCCATGACGGTGACGTGATCGCCGAGCCAACCTCCAAGGGATGTCAGCGACGCGAACAGCACCGACGCTATGGGCCACGGACCGTAGATCGCGATCAGCGACAGGGAGTTCGCATGCGTCAGGTGCTTCTGAGGCACGAAGTGCGGAAGCGATGCATCCTTTGCTGGCCCCCAGATAAGAGTGAGGCTTTCCAGCAGCGCGCTCGCGAGCAGCAGGTAGATGAGGTTCGGCACGAACGGCAGCGAGAAGATGATGAGCGCTCGTACGACGTCGGCGATCACCATCGTCTTGCGGCGGTCCCAGCGATCCGCGAGCACGCCGCCGAGAGGACCCACCAGGAATCCGGGCAAGACTCGAGCGGTCATAACCGCCCCAACGGCGGTAGTTCCACCGAGCCTCTGCGCGAAGACTGCGATCGCGATGACGCCTATCCAGTCTCCGAGACTCGACACTGACTGCGCGAGGAAGAAGCGCAAGAAGTTCGGGCTTCGGAGAAGGGTTAGATAGGAGACCTCCTCGTCGGGCGGTTGGACCGCCTGCAGATGCGGAGCCTGAGGACGCTGGATGTCAGATCCCTCCGAGCCGAAAACCCATCGAGCGCCATCCTAGATACAGAGTGGCATAACGCGTCAGGAGGCCTCTGCGCCCTCCGTCGCGGGGTCGTCGGTCTTCTTGATGTGCTTACACGTCGGGTAGTTAGAACACCCCACGAAGGTGGTCCCCCATCGGTTCTTCTTCTCGACCAAGGGGGAGCCGCACTCGGGACATGCCTCTCCGGTTTCTTTGGGGGGTTCGGCGGGCTCACGCCCCTTCGCACCCTTGGGATCTTTCTTGATGAACTTGCACTCCGGATATTTCGAACAGCCGGTGAAGGGGCCGAACCGCCCGCGCTTCTCCACCAGAGGGGAGCCACAGTTGGGGCACGCCTCTCCCGTCTCCTTCGGCGGCTCCTTCTTTATGTACTTGCACCCGGGATAGTTCGAGCAGCCCACGAACGGACCGAAGCGGCCGCTCTTCGCAACCAGCTCCGAGCCGCACTCTGGGCACTTCTCGCCGGTGCCCTCGGGATCGGGGAGGGGCTCGCCCGCCTCGTCGAGCTGTTGTGACCACTTGCAGTCGTCCGGCCATCCCGTGCACGACAAGAACCAAAGCCCATGCTTGCCGAACTTCTGAACGACCGGCCGCCCGCACTCGGGGCAGACCTTGTCGGTCGGACGCTCGGGGCGAGACATCTTGTCCCCCTGCTCTTCGACCCGTGAGATGAATGAGTTGTGGAAGGCCTTGACGATGGGCACCATCTCTTTCGTGCCCTCGGCGATCTCGTCGAGCTCCTCTTCCATCCTGGCGGTGAACTCAACATCGACGATCTCCGGGAAGTGCGTCTCCATCAGCTCGGTGACGACTTCTCCCCGCAGCGTTGGGAAAAGTCGCCGGCTCTCGACCTTGAGGTACTCACGCTCGACGAGCTTCTGGACCGTGGGCGCGTACGTCGACGGCCTGCCGATCCCCACCTCTTCCATCTTCTTGACGAGGGTCGCTTCCGTGAAACGAGCGGGGGGCTGGGTGAAGTGTTGCTCGGGGTCGAGAGCCTTGAGATCGAGGACATCACCTTCGGCCAGCTCGGGCAACAGGCCTTCGGCCTCTTCGGGGTCGTCGTCGGAACGTTCGAGGTACACCCGCATGAACCCGTCGAACTTCAGGACCTGTCCCGTCGCACGGAAGGTGACTCCGTTCGAGGCGATGTCGACCGAGGTCGCGTCGTACAGGGCCTCCGCCATCTGCGACGCCATCGTGCGCTGCCAGATCATCTCGTAGAGGCGTGCCTCGTCCTTCGGGAGGGCGGCGATGTCGCCGGGCCCTTGCGCTGCCGATGCCGGGCGGATCGCCTCGTGGGCTTCTTGTGCACCCTTGGACTTCGCCGTGAACTTCCTGACCTGGTGATAGCTCTTCCCGAACTGTCCTTCGACGACGCGGCCGATCTCACCGAGCGCCTCGGCAGAGAGGTTCGTCGAGTCGGTCCTCATGTAGGTGATGTGTCCTGCCTCGTAGAGGCGTTGGGCGACCTGCATCGTCTTCCACGTCGGGAAGCCGAGCTTGCTCGATGCGGCCTGCTGCAGTGTCGACGTCTTGAACGGCGCAGGGGGGTTCTTCTTGCGTTCCGTCTTGCGAACGGCCTCGATCACCCAAGGTCCCGGGCGAACGGTCTCGGTTAAAGCCTGCGCTGCGTCACCGGTGGGGAGCGAGAACTTCTCCTTCTCGCCAACCGGGTGCACGGCGGTGAACTCGTCACCACCGGTGGTCGCGAGTCGAGCGGTTACATCCCAGTACTCGACCGCCGTGAACGCCCTGATCTCTCGTTCCCGCACGACGACGAGCAGCAGCGACGCACTCTGAACGCGTCCCGCCGAGAGGTTGGGTCCGACGTTTCGCCACAGGAGAGGAGAGAGCTTGTAACCCACGATGCGGTCGACGGCGCGGCGGGCCTGCTGCGCATCGACGAGGTTCATGTCGATGGAACGAGGGTTCGCGAACGCCTCAGTCACAGCTTTCTTTGTGATCTCGTTGAACGACACTCTTTGGGTCGTCGCAGGCTTGAGCTTGGTGAGCTCGGCGATGTGCCAGGCGATCGCCTCGCCCTCCCGGTCGGGGTCGGGTGCAAGCCACACCATCTCGGCATCTTTGATCGCCTTGCGAATCTCGCTGACCGCCTTCTTCGCGGTTGCCCGCTTGATGGCTTCGTACGCGATGGTCACGCCCCCGTTGACCTCGATGCCGAACGCCGACTTGGGCAGATCCCGGACGTGGCCCATCGAGGCAAGGACCTTGTAGTCCTTGCCCATGTATTTCTCGATCGTCTTCGCCTTCGCGGGCGACTCGACGATGACGAGGTTCTTGGCCACGTAACTCCTTCGAGATTCTGCGGGTCCCAGCCGTTCAACCGGGCCGACGGGGCGGGGGTGAGGCTTCGATGCGCCTTCGGCCCGCCGAGCCACCCTCGACACGGGGGCTCGGGGGCTTCCTATCGCACCTTACCGGGGTGCTGTCAACCAACACCCGCGGAGACTCATTCCTTCCGGTGGAGGGATCGCCCCTTATCCTGACCCGTCGAACTCGGGGCGTGGTCTATACACGATGCACGCCGATCGTCCACAACCGGAGAAGGGCATGATCGAAGAGATCCTGAGTGTTGCCGAAGAGTGGATCACCGAATATGGCTACCTGGCCATCTTCATACTGATGCTGCTCGAGTCTGCGTGCGTCCCTTTTCCCAGCGAAGTGACGATGCTCATCGGCGGCTGGTACGCGGCCGATGGGCGACTCGACTTCATGGCGGTGGGCGTCGCCGGTGTGCTCGGAAACGTAGTGGGCTCGTGGATCGCGTACTGGATCGGCCGTCGGACGGGGCGCTCGCTTCTCGATCGGTATGGGCGGTTTGTCCTATTACGGACGCATGACATCGACAAGGCCGAGATCTGGTGGGAACGGCACGGCGAAGCGGCGACCTTCTTCGGGCGCCTGCTTCCCGTCATCCGGACGTTCATCTCGCTTCCCGCCGGCATGGCCAAGATGCCGTTCGTCCGGTTCACGGTGTTCACCTTTCTAGGGGTAGTCCCGTGGACATACGGCCTCGCGTATCTCGGCGTGCTGGTGGGCGCGAACTGGGAGCGTGTCTATTCGTACTTCGACATCCCCACGTTGATCATCGGCGGTGTCCTCGTCGTCGTGGCAGTGGGCTGGTACCTCCGGCGAAGGAAACTCGTGAAGGCCAGGAAGGTCCTGATCGAGGCGACGGTCTACGAGGAGCCCGTCGCCGAATCCGAAGGCTAGCTAGAAGGGGACAGCTCTATCTCGCCGGCGACCTCTTGGATCCCCTGGATCCCGATGGCGATGAAGTCGTCCAGCGGTATCCCGATCGACCCTTCGACATCGTGGATCTCCTCACGCTCTACCCCCGGTGCGAACGATCGTTCCTTCAGCTTCTTCTTGACCGAAGAGACCTTCATCCCCGTCGCCTTCTCGGGACGCACCAGAGCGCATGCGACGAGGAGGCCGGCAAGGGCATCGGCGTGGACGATCGCTTTGGACATGAGGTCGGTGCGGTGAGTGGGGCGGAGGTGCCCGACGATGGCGTTTAGCACTTCCTCGTCGTCGAAACCCTCAGCTTTCAGCCACTCGACCGTGAGGTCGGTGTGGCGTTCGATGTCGTCCTGTGTGATGTCGTAATCGAGGTCGTGGAACAGCCCGGCCAAGCCCCAGCGGTGAGGGTCCTCGCTGAAATGCCGGGCGAGGGCGCGCATCACGCCCTCTACGGAGATGAGATGGCGATAAGTGATGCCCTTGGTCGTGTATCGCCCGACGATCTCGAGGGCCGCGCTTCGCTCCAATGCCGCTAGGACGAGGCGAGGGCGCGCATGAGCTCGGCCTCGGCTTCGGGGGCCGCGAGCGCGAGGACTTCGTCCCCTGCCTGCAGCGGTGTCTCAGGTCTCGGCGCTATCACGTGTCTATCCCGCACCACCGCTACGAGGGTGCAATCGGGCGGCAAGGCGACATCTGCAACGGTCTTGCCGTCGGCCGGAGAGCCCTCGGCGAGGGTGACTTCAACGAGCGCGACTTTGCCCTGCTCAAGGCGCAGCAGGCGGACGAGATCACCGACCGAGACTGCCTCTTCGACCAGTGAGGTCAGAAGGTGTGGCGTGCTGACGGCGACGTCGACGCCCCACGACTCCGTGAACAACCATTCGTTGTCGGGATGATTGATGCGTGCGATCACGCGTGGAACCGCGAACTCCTGCTTCGAGAGAAGCGAGATCACGAGGTTGTCCTCGTCGTCCCCGGTGGCCGCAACCATGACTTCACAGGAGGAGAGAACCGCCGCGTCGAGCGTATGCATCTCGCACGCGTCCCCCGTCACCCAGTTGACGTCAAGCTCGCGCTCGAGTGTTTCCACGATCGTCTTGTTCTGCTCGATGAGCACCACATCATGGCCCTTGGCACGCAGGTCGCGCGCAACGTAGGTGCCGACGTTGCCTGCACCCACGATCGCGATGCGGATACGCCTCTTTTTGCCGGGAGACGCGACTTGGTTCACGTCGGCTGTCCGATCTTCTTGAGATCTTCGGCGAGGTCGACCACGACGCTGCGCACGGCACTGACATACAGGATGTCGCCATCCTGAACCGTGAGCTCTTTGTCGGGGACCCGGGGGACACCGAATCGGCTGACGGCAACGACCCTCCGGAGACCGTCGAGGTCCAGGTCCTTGGCATGCTTGCCGACGACCTCCGCTGGGGCCGGGAGAGCCGTAAGCACGACCTCACCGTTGTCGATCGTGTACTCGACCGGAACGTCGTCCGGAAGGATGGCCCGCAGGACCTGGTCGGTCGTCCACCTCACGGTGGCCACGGTTTGGATCCCCAGGCGCTGGTAGATCTGGGCGCGCCGAGGATCGTAGATGCGAGCAACGACATGGGGCACCCGGTAATGCTCCTTCGCGACCCGGGCAGCCAGGATGTTGGAGTTGTCCCCATTCGTGACGGATGCGAAGGCGCTCGCGTCCTTGATGCCCGCCTCTTCGAGGACCTCTCGGTCGAAGACCATGCCGACGATCTTCTTGCCGGCGAAGCCGGGACGGAGCCGTTCGAAAGCGGTCGCCTTCTTGTCTATGACCGTGACCGAGTGGCTCAATCTCTCGAGGTTGCTGGCCAGTTCCGAGCCGACCCGGCCGCAGCCGGCGATCAAAACGTGCACGTGATCAACACTCTCCTATCCCTGCATGTGGGCGCGGGCGATACTGCCATACTTCATCCTCGTGCCCTTCGCTAGGAAGCTGTTGAAGCAGGTGTCGGCCACGCCGCAAGAAACGCGCGCCGAGAACCTTCGTGCATGGGCATCAACCATCGAAGGGGCGGTCCCTATCGCAGAGGTGGAGCCCCGCTGCCGATGCCGCGTCGCCGGTGTCGTCCAGAACCTCCGACTCGATCCGCGCGAGGGTCACGGAAGCATCGAAGCGACGATCATCGACGGGACCGGTCAGATGGTGGCTAAGTGGCTCGGCCGATCGTCGCTCTCGGGGATAACCCTCGGCGTCGGTCTGGTCATCGAGGGCACCCCGGGGACGACCGACGGGGAAGCCATGGTGCTGAACCCCGAGTACAGATTGGTCTCGGGACCGGAGCACGGGTAAACAATGGGTGTAACGGCGGCCGTTAAGCGCATCTTCGTAGGGCGTCCGATGTCCTCGGGCGAGCTCGAGCACACGCTGCTGCCGAAAGTCATCGCCCTGCCGGTCTTTGCGTCGGACCCACTCTCCTCCGTCACCTACGCGACGCAAGAGGTCCTCCTGGTGCTCGGGACCGCGGGGGTCGCCGCGCTATCCCTGACGATGCCGATCGCTGTGGCGGTCGCCGCCCTCCTTGCGATCGTCGTCACGTCGTACCGACAGACCGTGCGTGCGTACCCGACAGGCGGTGGCGCGTACATCGTGGCGAGAGAGAACCTCGGCATGTACCCAGGCTTGTTCGCGGGAGGGGCGCTGCTGATCGACTACATCCTGACGGTGGCGGTGTCGACCGTCGCGGGTGTCGACGCGATCGTTTCGGCGGCACCGAACCTCGACCATCTGAGGATCCCGATGGCTATCGGGTTCGTTGTATTCGTCGCGCTCATCAATCTGCGGGGTGTGAAGGAATCCGGTGTCTTCTTCGCCATACCGACCTACGGGTTCGTGCTGTCGATCTACTTCATGCTCGCCTCAGGGGTCATCAAATGCCTGGGAGGGTGCCCGATCGCCGAGAGCGCGAGCATGGAGCTCCATCCCCACACGACCCTCAGCTTCTTCCTGATCCTCAAGGCCTTCTCTGCAGGTACGACCGCGCTGACCGGTGTCGAAGCGATCTCGGACGGCGTCGCAGCATTCCGCTATCCGCAGTCCAGGAACGCCGCAACGACGCTCGCCGTCATGGGAGTCTTCTCCATCTCGATGTTCCTCGGCATCTCATGGCTGGCGAATTCGATGGGCGTTGTCTTCTCCGAGGAATCGGAGCGCACGGTGGTCGCACAGATCGCGCATGCCATCTTCGGCGGAGGACCGATGTTCTACCTCGTACAGGTGATGTCGGCAGCGATCCTCGTGCTCGCGGCGAATACCGCGTTCCAGGACTTCCCCCGCCTTTCGTCGATCCTTGCCCGCGATCGCTTCATGCCGCGTCAGTTCTCGAACCGCGGCGACCGGCTCGTCTTCTCGAACGGCGTCGTCATCCTGACGCTGTTGTCGTGCGCCCTCATCGTGATCTTCAAGGCTGAGCTGAACCGGCTCATCCAGCTCTATCTCGTCGGCGTGTTCATCTCGTTCACGTTCTCTCAGTCGGGAATGGTCCTGAGGTGGCGCAAGGTCAAGGGACCTCATTGGAAACGTAGCGCGGTGATCAACGGTGTCGGAGGTACCGTCACCGGTGTCGTTCTCTTCGTGGTCATCGGTACCAAGTTCCTGGAGGGTGCGTGGATCGTCGTCAGCGCGATCCCGCTTCTTGTGTTCTTCATGCGCTCGGTCCACAAGCACTACGAGGACCTGCACATGCAGCTCGAGCACCCCGATCGCTTGCCTGCCGACCGCCGCCCGGGAAACCACCACCTCGTGATCTTGGTTCCTAAAGTCGACGCGGCGGCCGCACGCGCCATCGGGTATGCACGCTCGATTCGCCCACGCGGCATCACGGCCGTGACATTGGAGGACACCAATCACGCGCCGTGGCGGCGCATGGCTCAGGAGATCCCGATAGTCACACTCCCGAAAGGCGGCCGCGTGGCGACTCGCCTCAAGAAATATCTGCGCGAGCAAAGATCGACCATGGATCCCAACGATTTCCTCACGGTTCTGATCCCCGAGGTGTTGGGATCAACAGGTCTCCTCGAAATCATCAGACGGCCGGGTCTTCACAGACTGAAGGCATCTCTGCTTGGAGAGCGCGGCGTGCAGGTGCTCGACATCCCGATCCTCAAGGACGAGATCGATCCCACCTTCGACGAGACTCAGGAGCCTGCGCGCAACTACGCGGTCGTCCTTGTGTCGGGTGTTCACAACGGAACGCTACAGGCCATCGAATACGCCGAGACGCTTCGCGCGACGAACATCCGTGCTCTCAGCTTCGGGCTGGATCCAGCTCAGACGATGGCGCTCGGGAACGAATGGTTGTCGTCGGGGATCCAGCATCCCCTCGAGATCGAAGACTCGCCGTTCCGGGACATCGGCGTGTCACTGCTGCACTACCTGCGTCAGTTCAAGGCCAATGGAAAGGACCGAATCGTCACCGTCGTCATCCCCGAATTCGTAGTGAGCAAGAAGCGCCACCAGATCCTCCACAACCAGACCGCGCTCACGATCAAGCGGCGCTTGTTGTTCGAACCCGGGATCATGACGGCGAGCGTCCCCTACCACCTAGAGGATTGAGCAACGAGAAAGGCCCCCGGCAACCCGGGGGCCTTTCCGTAAGCGCTGGAGTCCAGCTATTGCCCTAGATCGCCTCGCGCACGGCCTCGGCCGGCTCGGACTCGCCCGGGCCGAAGTCGGCCTCCTCCTGGCGAGCCGAGAACATGAAGGCCCCTATCAGGATGATCATGCCGACCACTACGATCCCAACCCGCAGTCCCGTGTTGTCGGTATCAACTGCGGTGACGATCGAGCCAGCCGCCAGAAGTGCGACCAGGTTCATGACCTTGATGAGCGGGTTGAGCGCAGGGCCGGCGGTGTCCTTGAACGGATCGCCGACGGTGTCACCGATAACGCTCGCCTCGTGTGCGGACGAGCCCTTGCCGCCGTAGTGCCCATCCTCGATCAGCTTCTTCGCGTTGTCCCACGCGCCACCGGCATTGGACAGGTAGACCGCCAAGAGCTGGCCGACCAGGATCGTGCCCGCGAGGAAGGCTCCAAGTGGGACGGCGCCGAGAGCGAACCCGACGACGATAGGTGTCGTGATGGCGAGGATCCCCGGTGTCGCAAGCTCACGCAGCGAGGTCTTGGTGCAGATGTCGACCACTCGCGCATAGTCGGGCTTAACCGAGTAATCCATGATGCCGGGGTTGTCCCTGAACTGGTTTCGCACCTCGAGCACCACCGTCCCTGCTGCGCGACCCACGGCACGGATCGTTAGTGCTGCGAAGAGGAACGGAACCGCTCCACCGATCAGGAGACCGATGAGGACATTCGGCTTGGCGACATCGATCGCGATGTTCCCGACGATGTCTCGGAAGGACCCGAACAGTGACGTTGCGGCAAGAACCGCCGTGGCGATCGCAAGGCCCTTGGTGATGGCCTTGGTCGTGTTTCCGACTGCATCGAGGCCCGTCATGATGCGGTCAGCCTCTTCTCCGAGACCGCCGGCCATCTCTGCAACACCATGCGCGTTGTCGGAGATGGGACCGTAAGTGTCCATGGAGACGATGACACCGACCGTGGTGAGCATGCCCATACCGGCGAGGGCGATGTAGTACAGGGAAAGTGAAGCATCTCCGGCGCCGAGCAGATACGCGGCCCCGATGGCGGCACTGATCGTCAGGATCGCGAACACCGTCGACTCCATGCCGACCGCCGTACCCGTGATGATCGTCGTCGCCGGCCCGGTTCGAGTGGACTTGGCGATCTCACGAACCGGCCCACGCTCGGTCGAGGTGTAGTACTCGGTCAAGTAGTGGATCGCAGCGGCGAGAAGCAGGCCGATGACGACCGCGTAGAACGTCTTGATGTCCTTGACGTAGAACTTCGAGACGAAAAACACCGCGATCGCCGACGCGACGCCCGAGATGATGAACCCTCGGTTGATCGCCTTCATGCCGTGCTCGGTCTCGCTTCTAGGCTTAACGGCCTCGATGCCGATGATCGAAGTGATGACTCCGATAGCACGCACGAACAGTGGGAACAGGACGGCCGCGACGACCGACCCGGTGCCTTGATACGCGACGAAACCGAGGATCAGGGCCGCGACGAGCGTGACCTCGTACGACTCGAACAGGTCAGCCGCCATACCCGCACAATCGCCGACGTTGTCGCCGACGTTGTCGGCGATCGTGGCGGCGTTACGGGGGTCATCCTCGGGGATGTTCTTTTCCACTTTCCCGACAAGGTCAGCACCGACGTCGGCCGCCTTCGTGAAGATTCCGCCACCCACCCGCATGAACATCGCAAGAAGTGCGCCGCCGAATCCGAACCCGAACAGTACGAGAGGAGCCTTGCCCTTGAACATGATGAAGATCGCCGTTGCCCCGAAAAGCCCAAGTCCAACGGTGAACATCCCGGCCACGCCACCGGCGCGGAAGGCAATCGCCATCGCTTCTCTGAGTCCACGACGTGCCGCGCTGGCAACACGCACGTTCGCCCTTACCGCGAGCCCCATCCCGACGTAGCCCGTAGCTCCCGAAAAGACTGCGCCCAAGATGAACGCGACCGATCGCGAGATCCGGATGCCCATGTCGGGTGCTTCGAGAGCTAGAAGCACAACGCTCAATACCGCTACGAAGACCGCAAGCGTTCTGAACTGCCGTGTCAGATATGCGTTTGCACCCTCGCGGATCGCGAGCGAGATCTCCTGCATCTTCGCAGTGCCCTCGTCCTTCGCGAGCACGCCTCGAACGAGCGTGTACGCGTATACGAGCGCAAGGAGTGAGATACCGAGGATGGCGTAGAGCGCTAGGTTCTCGCCGTTCGTAAACTCGAGACCCTTTAGCTCAGTCGCCTCCCCGCCTGCTGCCAGCTTTAAGCCCCTCATACATCTCCCTTTCTCATCCGGTTGCCTTTCGTTTGGTTTCTTCGGTACCTGTTTCTTCTTTGTGCACGAAGATCTGCCGTGCGACCTTCTCGCTCACGGTGCGATCACTACCTGCGACGCGTAGAACGAGCGGACCGTCGAAGGGATGCTTCTCTCTGACTTCGACCCTCACGCCGGGACGCAGGCCCAAGGCCTCGAGGAACTGGACTACGTCGGCGTCGGTCGATCCCGGCACCGCCACGACTGCCGAATCACCAGGATCGAGCTCGTAGAGCGGCGGCATCTCCGGCATCTCCGTCACGTCCGGCTCGGGGATCGGAAATCCATGGGGACATGTCGAGGGGCGATGGAGGGCGACGTAAAGCCGGTCCTCGACCTCCTGCGGGAGCTCGTGCTCGAACGCCCCGGCGAGCCGGTCGGCCTCGTTCCATGCGTAGCCGAGCATGTCCGACAGGAATCTTTCAACGATGCGGTGACGCCTGATCGCCGCGATCGCGACCCGGCGCCCCGTACGGGTGAGCTCGACACCCTTGTAAGGCTTGTGATCCACAAAGCCCCGCTCGGCGAGGCGCTTCACCGCCGAGGTGGCGGTCCCCGGCGAGATGCCGAGCGCGTCCGCGAGCGCGCCGGTATGCGCGTCGTCACCGCCCTTGCTCAGGCGGTAGATGGCTTTGAGGGTTTCTCGATCAGGTTTGGACAGGTCTTTTTCCATTTTTTCAGTGCGAGAAGTTAGCTTTTTGCCCCCCAAAACGCAAACCACCCTTTTGGAGGGTTAGATACACATGGTGTTCGCCTATGCACGCAGGTGCCTCGCGACGCGCCCGGCCCTGTGGCTGTCGGCGGCCGTCTGCTCTGCTCTCATCGCGATCCCTGCGGGGGTCGCTGCCCTGTCGTTCGCGCCGTCGGGGGTTGCCGCTCTGCTGACGGGTGACGCCGCGTTGGCGGCGAGCCTCCTTCCCGAGTGGGCCCGGCTTCCATCCGCGGCTGCGGTGACGATCGCGATCCTGGGTCTGGTCGGAGCGGCGGCGTGGGTCCGCATCTACACCGCCGGCGTGTGGGCATCCGACGAAAGGAACGCTCCTGGGCTCCGGGACGCGTGGACCGGATCACGGCCTATCTGGCCCCGTGTGGCGGTTCTCCTCGCCGGGGGGTACGCGGCCCTGGCGGGGATCGCGGTCGGGTTGTTCCTCCTCATCGACGCGGGCGGTGCCGAGGACGATGGATTGTCGCTGTTAACGGCCCTCGTCATCCTCGTGGGGTTCCGGACCGTGTCGAGGGTTTACCTCTCGCAGGCCGTGCGCGCGGCGGTGTTCGAAGACCTCCCTCCGCGCGAAGCCTTGAAGAAGGGTGTCGCCATGGTCGCGGCGCGCCGGCAGTACGTCGTGGCGACGTGGCTCACACTCGCTGCGTTGGGAGCCGCTATGTGGATCGGAGGGCGGCTGATAACACCGGTTCTCCAGGACACCGCGTTCGACTTCGACCCCGGAAGCGCTCATGCAGCGCTCAGGGAGCTCGCGCAACTGCTGATCGCGATCCCGATCGAAGCGGCTCTCATCGCGATCGCCACATGCGCATGGAGCGCGGTGTACCTCGACAAGATCGAAGATCCCTCGGTCCGCGCGAAGTCATCGCGTAGGTCGGAGGATCGCGCACCTGATCCGCTCGCTCGCCGCATCGCCGCCGCGGCCCTCGCAGTGGTAGTCGTGGTCAACGGGATCGCGGTGGTTACCGAGGAGGCAGCCGGACGCGCCGAGAACGAGCTCTTGACGAGGGCGGAGCGCCGCGAGATCTCGCCCGAAGAGGCCATCGGAGAGCGGATCCCACCCCCCGATGGATCGGTCGATACCTATGTCGTCGAGGCCCGCCTCGAAGGGGGCGAACTACATTCGGAGACCGAGGTGGCCTGGGTTAACGACACGACAGCCCCGATCTGGACCCTCGGCGTCAACGTGTACGCAGCGGCCTACACGCGCCAGAAGCGCGACATCCCCCTCGCAAAAGACCTCTTGGCCGCGGACATGACCGGCACTCTCGCCTCGAGGATCGAATCCGGAACCCTCGATGTCTCGGCCACCGTCGGAGGACGAGGAGTTCCCGCCGAGCTCGAGGACACGTACCTCCTCATCGAACTGCCTCGGCCCGTTCCGCCCGGTGGCACCGCCCGAGCAACCGTCGCTCTCGACATCGAGATGCCCACGTGGCCAGAACGTTTTGGCACGTGGGAAGACATCACATTGCTCGGCAACTGGATCCCGGTCGTCGCGCGCAGAGATGGCGGGCTCTGGGTCGTCGACGAGTTCGGCACGGTCGGAGACCCTTTCTATGGACGTCCCGCGGACTACTCGATCTCACTCGACGTCGACAGTTCCCTCGGAGTCGTGGGCTCGGGCGTGCTGACCGGCGTCGCGTCGATCGCCGCCGGGGTCCGCCGCTGGACCTTCGAGGCGCGCAGCAGCAGAGATGCTGCGTTCGCGATCGGTTCTTTCCTCCGCGGACTCGAGACCGAGGCCGAGGGAGCCACGATCCGCTCGTGGTACCGCGCGAGCGACAGGCAGCAAGGGCTCACCAATCTCAACGCGGCGAGCTCCGCGTTTACGTTCTACAGCCGTTCTTTCGGGGCGTTGCCATTCGACGAAACCGACGTCATCGAGACCGGAGGTCTCACCGGCGGCATGGAATACCCGGGTGTCGTGTTCGTTTCGAGCGACTCCTACCTCGGGACCGGACTTCCCGTCGTGGGCGAGCTGACGCGCTATTCAGGACTCGAAGATGCCATCACGCGCTACGTCGTCGGTCACGAGATGGCTCATCAGTGGTGGTACGCGACCGTCGGTAACGACCAGATACGGGAACCATGGCTAGACGAAGCGATGTCTGAGATCTCGACGAGGTTGTGGCTGCGCAGTCTGCCCGGCGACGGAGACCGGCGATGGCGATTCGCCAGCCTCTCCCAAGGCGTGCCACCGCGCCCAGGCGTGGTGGGAGCCACCATCGAAGGATTCGAATCGAATGCGGGTTACACCGATGCCGTCTACAGCTCGGGCAGCGAGGTGTTACTCGCCGTCCATGATGCCGTTGGCCAGACGAGGTTCATCGAGATCCTGCGCGCTTGGTTCCAGAAGAGCTACCTGGACGAAGGAACGATCGACGGCTTCATCGAGACCGTGCGGGCGCTCGGCGGCACGGGCCCGGCCAGGACGATCGAAAGGTTCCGCTAACCCGCGTCCTTTGGCCGGCTGATCGTGAGCACTGCACGATTGCCTCCGTCGTCGGTCGTCGAAAGATCGAACCCGGCGACCAGCGACCGCATGAGGTCCAACGACATCTCTTGTCGCACATTGGCTGAGTCGTCACCGTCGGTGACCGAGACCAGAGGCGCACCAGAATCGACCACCTCGATGGTGCACTCTCCGTCGTCCTCACTCCATGAAACCGAGACGGGTTGATCACTCAACGCTTGTTCGGAGGCGAGGACAGCATTGGCACACGCCTCGGACACCGCGATCTTGATGTCGTCAACGGCTTCCTCATCGAAACCGGCGGAACGCGCGAGGGACGCGAGGGCGAGCCTGACGACCCCTACGTAAGCCGTCCGCGGCGGGATCTCCAGCTTGACGTCGGGCAAGCTCAGCTCGCGGAAGAATCGGCGGCGGCGTCGTCCACGGATGAGTGGATCGGGAATACCTTTGTCAGGCCGGTGATCTTGAAGATCTTCAGGATCTTCTCCTGGGTGCATACGAGGGCCAGGCTGCCGTCATGCGCCTTGACCCGCTTCAGGGCTCCGACCAGGACACCGAGCCCGGTCGAATCGAGGAAGTCCACACCCTCGAGGTTCACGATGACGTCATACGAGCCTTCCGAGACGAGCTCGATGAGCTTCTCCCGGAGCTTCGGGGCGGTGTAGACGTCGATCTCGCCTTTGACGTCGACGACCGCGTGAGATCCAACCTTCCCTACATCGAGGCCGAGCTCCATGGGTGTCCCCTCTCTGTGGATGTGCGAAGTCGTGGGTTTTGCCGGCGAATCCTACCCGGCGGGTGCCTCCCTACCCCCAAGCGATCGTCCAGACGAGCGCACCGGAGCAGGCAGGAGGGGGGCAAGCAAGCAGCGGCCTGGGGACATCGGTCACAATCCGTGGCGCGCGGAGATCCATCACCTACCCTCGGATGGATGGGCGGGCTCGCAGGAGCCACGAGGGCAGGCTGAGGCGGGAGGACCTGTTGAGTATCGCGGCACCCCAAACCGGGCGGAACTGGTTTCCAGCAATTGTGTCGATCGCGATCGCCACGATCGCGCTCCTCAGCGCGGGCGTGATCCAGGCTCTTGGTCCACGGGTCGAAGCGGCATCGGAGACGTCCTCGTCGACGCTCGCTGACTCCGCCGTCGAGCAGGCCGCCTGGAAGCTGAAGACCGTCGAGGTCGGATCCGCACGCGGACATGGAGTTCAAGCAGCCGGCAAAGACGTGTCGGCCATCGTGCGGGAGGTCTATGACGCGCTCCTTCTCCAACCCGCCGGGCTTTCGGCGAGTCTCGAGGCCCACTTCGCACGCGACGCCGCGTCGGCATTAGTGCGGGCCGGTCTCGGGTGGCCTGAGGACACCACTGGCGTGAGGGTCATCAAACGACGCGCACGTGTTCACGTCGAGCTCGGGTCGTCGCCGCGCGCGGTGGCGATCGTGAGGACGATCGCCACCGGCGAAACCCCGTCTGGTCCTCTGCGCCTGAAACAACGTTCGACCCTGTGGATCGAGGAGAGCAAGGGCGGGTGGCGCGTGTTCGCGTTCGACGTTGACCAGAGACCGTCGCGATGATCAAGCGCTCCGCCGCTTTGCTCGCGGTGATCGCGTGCGTGATGGCGGTCGTCCCCCTGATGGCGCCGCCCCGCCCAGTGGGAGCAGCACCGCTCTTGGGCGGGCGCGTGCACAGTCGGTTCAACCCCTCGCAGGGCAAGATCTTCGTGCTGATCATCGGGAACGATGCCCGTAGCGGGAACCCCGACGAGTCGCGCGCCGACGCGATCCATATCGCGGGCATCGATACCAAGACGATGAAAGGCGGGATCCTCAACTTCCCGCGCGACTCATGGGTCTCGGTCCCTGGGGTTGGCTCGTCCAAGATGAACGAAGCGCTGTACCACGGCGGGCCGAAGCTGCTCGCGCAAACTCTCGAGAACGTCACGGGGATCCGGATCGACTACTGGATCATGACCGGCTTCGAGGGCTTCAGCGACCTCATCGATGAGATCGGTGGAGTGCGGATGCACATCGCTCAGGACGTGAACGACCCGACCGGATCCGGCGCGCACATCAAAGCTGGAGATCGCGTCCTGGGGCGGTTCGGAGCGCTTGCGTATGCCCGGACGCGCCACTCGTTCCCCAACGGCGACATCGATAGGACGACGCATCAGGGCGACATGCTCCTGGCACTGCTTGCGAAGCTCCGCCGCCAGGCGCAGCGCGATCCCGGCGCGGTCCTGGATTGGCTGCGGATCACATCCACTCACACGCGCCTCGATATCCCGGCGCCGGAACTCTTCAGGCTGGCCGTGCTCGTCTCGGCGATGGATCCCAAAGACGTCAGGAGCGTGACGGTCCCGGTTCGCATCGGAGCTGTTGGGGCCGCAAGTGTCGTCTTCATCGAGGACGAGGCGAACGGCATCTTCGCCCGCTTCAAGCGGACAGGAAGGCTCTAGAGCTCTAAACCGCTATCGCGGCGGCGTAATCGTCTGCCGCTAGCTCCCTGCCGGTCGCGGCTTCGACGAGCGCGTCCCAACGCAACAGCGCGCCCGAGGCAAACACCCGCTCGCGCAAGAGCTCTCCCGCGGCGCGGCGTCCGATGAGACCCCCGGCTTCTCGTTCGATCGTCGTTCGCAACTGCGCCGCGAGGACCTCTCCCAGGATGTAGTTGTGGTAGTAGACCGGCGCGACCGCGACGTGAATCTTCGCGGCCCAATCGGGTGCGTTGCGACCCGGTGGGCGCGCAACCAGCTGGAAACGCTCGACGAGATCCCACCAGATCGAATCCAGGTCGGCCTCTGGATCCGAGTAGAGCTCTCGTTCGAAGTGGGCCATGACTCCGCCCCACCTGGCGAAGATCAGGCTCTGTGCAGCACGTGCGGGCGCGAGCTCCGCAGCGATGCCCCCGATCCTCGTGGGGTCGCACCCCGCTACCGACGTCAGCCACTCGGGGTCTTGGCTGAGCGCACCACACATCAACGCGATCGCTTCGGTCACGAACGTATGCGCCGCTCGCTTCAGGAGATACGGAAGCTCGTCGCCGATAGACAGGTCGTAGGCGGCATGCCCCGACTCGTGCAACATGACCTCGGTCCAGCGCTCACCCGGCACGATGTTGCACAGGATCCGAACATCGGAGCCTGATCTATCGACATCGATACAGAACGCGTGCTGGCATTTGTTCGCCCGCGGATAGAGATCACTCGACTCGATGACCTTTTGGAGGTCGAAACCCCAGTCTGTGAACGTCTTGTGAGTGAGATCCACCGGGTCCTTGTCTGCGAGCAACCCGTCGAGATCGGGAGTGACGTCCGGCGGAACCGATTGAAAGAATGGATCCGCGTAATGCCACGGATAGAGATCGGCGGTCCCGAATCGCTTGCGCAACGCTCGGTCCAGCGCCTCCTTCCACCGCATATAAGGATCGTTGGTTAATGACTCGAGCTGATCGAGCGTCGAGAACAACCACTCCTCAGACATCTCCTGCAACTCGAGCGACATCCTGTAGAAATCGGCGAACCCGAGGTCGCGCGCGGCAGCGTTGCGCAGCCGTGCCAGTTCTCGGACACGGTCTGCAACGATCGCCCCGATCTCCTTCGAGGCCTCCCACACGTCGCGCCTCTCACCTTCGTCGTCAGAGCGCTTGAGGACATCCTCGATGTCGTTGTCGCTAAGCGCGTGGTCACGTCGTTGGGGTCGATAAGAGGCGAAGTCGCTTTCGACCGAGCTCGATAGCGCCACGATCTCCGACCTCCGCTCATCCGACATCTGATTGCCGGTCAAGGAGAGTTTCAGCAGCTGAAGCTGTCGGAGGAGGACCGGATCGTGTACGTCTTCGTCGAGTGCGTGAAGGACCTCTTGATAGACCGTTGGGTCGCCCTTGATGGATCGCAACTCGATCTCGAGCTGCTCCCTGCGCGCATCGTTGGCGGGGCTCGCGTCGATCTGGGAATCCCAGTAGGCCTGGTGGAAAGCGGTCTCCGCCGCGCGGATCCGTTCCTGTAACGCCTCGACCATCTTGTACGGACCGTGCGACATCCGGCGCATCCTAAGGGGGCTGGCCTGCCCCCAAGACCCTTAGCGCGAGCCGATCAACTCGAAGTGCCACGGCTCCCATGCCATCGGGCGGTACAGGGGGAGGTCGAGGTGGTCGACGAGGGAGACGGCGAGCGCGAGGTCGCCCCCAAGGTCGACCGCCAAGCCGCGCCCGTGCATCGAATGTCCGGGCGGAGCGACCCAGTCATCGGCTGCCTCAGCACTCCCGTAGCGCGCCAGCGCTTGTTCCCACAAGATGGTCTGCTCCGCGGTCGAGCGGAACCCGGACACGATGTGCAGGCGACCGCGTGCCGCGACGAGGAGCCTCTCGACGGAGTCTTGCAACAGTGGATGCATACCGCTCGCCGAGCTACCCATGATCAAGGGGCCGAACAACGTGGGATCCATCACCGCGCGCGCCTGCGCACGAACGCCGTCGATCTCGACCATCACCTGAACTGCAGTGCTTCCCGAGTCACACACGCACTCGATGAGCTCTGCACCATTAGAGGACGCGTAACGCCGGGCGACGGCGGTCTGCAGGTTGCGTCCATAGGGCCCGGCTTCGGCGACGGCCGCAAGAGCTGCCGCATCCGCAGCGATCTGCGCTCGGGCTCTGGCGACCGATGTCAATCCGAGGTCGTGGGTGAACCAACCCAAGCTGAGGCTGAGCACGAGCGTCAACGTCACAACGAGAAGGCTCACGGAACCTCGATCCTCATGGTCGAGCTGGCGGTCAGCGGCACCGAGATGAGACGGCCGATGAGCGGCACGCGTCCACGAGGCTCGTACTCCAACGCGACCGTGACGGCTCCCCCTTGCCTGCGCTCCGCGGCTTGGGGCGAGGTCTGGATGTCCAGGGGCTTCAGACCCGATGCTTCCGCAGCATCCTCGATCGCCTCGGGGTTCGGATCGACGGCCGCGACCCGAGCTGCCTCACGCGCTGAGTGCCACAGACGAACCTGGTCCGATACGACGAGGCCAGACTCGACGACGGCCGCAAGGATCAACGCGACGAGCGGAAGACAGAGAGCAAGCTCGAGCGTTGCTTGCCCTCTGTCTCCACGGTTCACGTCAGCCGCCGGCACGCTCGATCAGGGAGCCAACGATCGTCTCGAACATCGATCCCAGGGCCCCCGACTTAACGAACGCAGCGAACACCCCGACGATCGCACCCGCAACCAACAACACGAGCGAGTACTCCGCCGTGCTCTGACCCCTCTGATCTCCTCGAGCACGGACGGCCAGATATCTCCAAGCAGACATGCACGCTCCTTCCAAGAGGCCGGCCCCGCAGCCGGTGGGGGGTGAATGAACCGCGGGTGGCGTGCCTGCCTTGTGGCCGAGGCCACGAGGTGGCCGATGTCGTCAGCGCGTCAGGCGAACGAGATCTCCCTCAGCGACGCCCCACTCCTCGAACGATCCCTGCTCGACCTCGAGCGCACCGCGGTACGCGGACGCTGGGTGATAAAGAGGGCACGGATCACGCCGGCACGGTTCCATGTCGAGGATCTCGACGACGCGGCCGTTGACGTCGAAGAAGGCGATCGACAACGGCACGAGGGTGTTCTTCATGTAGAAGGGTGAACGGGTGTCTTCGAAGTACACGAACACCATCCCGAAGTCGTCCGGCAATTCCGTTCTGCCCATCAAGCCCGTCGCGCGCTCGACGTCGTCATCCGCGATCTCGACATCGATGTAGCGCGACCCGGCGCGGGTGTCGAGAAGCATCCTGCCGGTCTCGAACACCGACGGGGATGCGGACGGAGAAACGTTCGTCGCCGATCGAGCCGCGTCGTCCGACGTGTCGCATGACGCGGCCAAGAGCATCACGCCCAGGATCACTGCCGTCCGCGCCCGCATCCAGCCAAGCTACAAGACACACGGTTACTAGCTCGCGAGATCGAGGCCACGTAAGAATGGCACCAATGCCAGGATCACGAATGAAGGGAGAACACAGAGCGTCAGCGGGAGGACCATCAGCACGGGCCCGCGCCTGAGGGCGAGCTCGAAGCTTTGTGTCTGCAGCTCGCGACTCCTTCGTGCGCATTCGCGCAGCGACGGCGCGAGCTCGACGCCTAGCGACTTCGAACGATGGACCGCGCCCGCGAGCTCGACGAGTGCCTCGTCGGCGTTCAGTGCGGCCGTCCATCCACACCCGAGCTCGACCCTCCGTCGGGCGCTCTCCAGAGCATCACCGATCGGTGACGGCGCGTAGCGCGCCACCGCGGTCAGCGCCGAGTCGATCTGACAACCTGCTTCCACCGCGCTTGCGATCATCTCCGCGGTCACGGCCATCGGGTCGTCCTCAGGCGGCGGAGCCGGCAGCAGTTTCGCGATCCATCGAAGCCCTGTTATCGCCAGACTGACCCCGATGAAGTTCGTCACCAGAGCGGGAGCGTCGAACATCGGGGCTCGGCTTCCGGTCATGATTGGGACCGCGAGCAGCGGAAGTCCCGCAACTATCCGCGCCGACAGTCGGGCGCCGGCGGCAGCTGCCCGGCTCCGCGCCGCTTCTTCGTTACGTTTCTCGATCGAGTCCCCGAGGCCGAGCAGCATGTCTCCGAGACGACCGCCTGTGTCACGTTGCAGGCACAGGAGAGCGACCGCCGCCTCGCCGTCACGACCCCATGCCCGGACGAGTGGCTCGAGCGCGTCGGTGTACGGCGCGCCCAGCGACACGCGCCGGGCTACGGCCTTCAGTGACGCTCTCGAGCCGGGGGTGCCAGTGTCGGCCACTGCTCCAATGCCGCGCGTGGGGCGCAGCCCGAACGCACCAGCGACGCGAGCGCCCTCAGCGCCTCAGGCACCTGAGCTCGGCGTGCCGGGTCGCTAGAGCGCGAGCGAAACCAGGGGATCGATCTCAACAACTCGGCGGTGCCCATCGACACGGGCCACATGGACGACGGCGGAGAACGCGGCGGAGAACTGTCTCGTCAGAGCGGTCCACTCGGGCGCGCCGGGAGCCTGTAGGGCGAGGGTTACGAACCGCTCGATGGTCTCGCGCGCGGACCGCGCGTGGAGCGTCACCATCGAGCCTTCGTGGCCCGTTGCCAACGCGGTCAACGCTCCGAGCGCTTCGGGTCCTCGGACCTCACCGACTATCAGACGATCCGGCCGCATCCTGAGTGCCGTGCGTACCAGTGCGGCTAGGTCGATCTCGCCCGTACCCTCGACCCCCGCGGGGCGCGTAGCCAAACGCACCGAATGCCCTAACGGCGGTCGAAGCTCGGGCGTCTCTTCGAGGATGACTACCCTCTCGTTGAATGGGACGACCCCGATCAGAGCATTGAGGAGCGTGGTCTTTCCGCTGCCGGTCGCACCGCTGATCGCGAGCGAAGAGCGTGTTGAAACGGCCTCGCAGAGGAACGCGTACTGGGATGGCGTCATCGTGCCGAGCTCCAACAGGTCGTAGAGCGAGGGCATCTCTCCCGGCCATTTACGGATCGACATCAGTGGCCCGTCCTGACTCACCGGGGGCAGCACGACGTTCAAGCGCGATCCGTCGGGAAGGCGTGCGTCGGCGATCGGGCGAGCTGCATCGACGCGTTCCCCCGCGCGACCGAGCCACCGATCCGCGAAGCGCAGGACGGCATCTGCGTTCTGGAAGCGCAACGACGCGGCCTGAGTAGTCCCGTCACGCTCGAACCAGACGTCGTCTGGTCCGTTGACGAAGATGTCAGAGACGCGGTCGTCGCGCATCAGAGGTGCGAGAGGGCCGAAGCCGTCGACCTCGTCGACGAGCTCGTCGATGCTTACGGGCTCCGGTTCTTCCGCGGCAAGACGGCGAAGCGCCAGACGGCGGGCCCCCTCATCAAGATCTGCGATGTCGTCCGCGTGTCTGAAAACCTTCTGCAGGATCGACTGCTCCATCAGGCGTCCCAGATGCGCATGAGAGGACGGACGCGCCGACTCCACCGGCTCCACCCCGGCAGGCCGAGCTCTCCCTCGTCCTCCAGGTCGCGAAGAGCGGGGCATTGCGGCAGCTCGACCGCGATCCTGCATCCCAAGAACACCTGCAGCTCCCTGCGCGTCGCCTCGCCGCCCGGTCCCGTTCTGTTGGTGACGACCGCGCACCGGCCGGGGTGCCGGCGGAGGGCCAACCCTGTCGCGGCTGCGGCCAGCTTCGTCGGCGGCAGGACGAAGATCCACGGAACATCGCCCATCGAAAGGTGGGCGGGCCGACCGAGGTCGATCACGACGACGGGTGATGCCGAGAGCCAGCCGTTCATCGTCGCCCGCACGTCGCACGAAGAACTGTCCACGGAGGCCGCCGAGAATCCCCAGCGCGTCGGTCGGGGCACCGGCCCGATCCGATCTAGGTCGAGGCGCTGCGCGGTGATCGAGGTCGGGCCCGGATCGACCTCGACGTAGAGGGCGTCGGAACCTGCACGGTAGGCGAGCTGCAGTGCGATCGTTGTCACCCCACACCCACCAACGGCCGATGCCACCACGACCGCACGCGATTGCGACATTGATGCCCGGACGATCTCGATCACGTCCTCGTCGGCATCGGGGCCGATACGAACGAGTGAGCGCGGCGGAGGATCGAGCTCCTCGTCTGCGATGTCTGCTCCCGCCACAGTCACGTCGGCATCCACGGGTAACACCTCGTGCAACGTCACATCCCACGAAGACGGCGCCGCGTCGAACGCGCGCGCTAGGGCGACGCGCATAACGGGATCCCGGCTGAAGATCGCCACGCGGCGCTGGGTGGCTTGAGTCACTGGGCCACCGTCCTAGCCGCGGTGCCTGGTAGCTATGGTCTTTGTCACACCAACCCCCCCCGCGGGATGATGCGCAAGCAAGCGATCGTCTGGACGATCGCGTCGCAGAGGCATCGCCGAAGGTGATGCCGTCGCAGGGCAACGAGCCGCAAGGATCGTTGGCCGGAGGGAAGGAAAGATGGAAGCGGCGTTCTTCGACCTCGACAAGACGATCATCGCCCGGTCGAGCCCGCTCGCGCTCGGGCGCTCCTTCCTCAAGGAAGGGTTGATCGGCCACTCGTTCTTCCTCAAGTCCATCTACGCGCAGCTCGTGTTTCTGCTGATGGGCGCGGACGACGAGAAGATGGACAGGATGCGCGCTGAGGCCGCGAAGCTGACCGCCGGCTGGGAGCAGGAGAAGGTCCGACGCGTTGTTGCCGAGGTCCTCGAAGACGTCATCTCGCCGCTGATCTACGCCGAGGCGCTGGAGCTGATCCACGACCACAAGGCTGCCGGCCGCCTCGTCTGCATCGTGTCGTCGTCCCCCGCCGAGATCGTGGAGCCTCTCGCGGCGATGCTGCGCGTAAGCAGGTGGATCGCGACGATGCCCAAGGTCGAGGACGGCAAGTACACGGGTGAGCTCGAGTTCTACGCATACGGCCCGCATAAGGCCGAGGCGATGAGAGCTCTCGCCGACGAGGCAGACATCGACCTCGACAACTCGTTCGCCTACTCGGACTCGGTCACGGACCTCCCGATGCTCGAGGCCGTAGGTCGGCCGGTCGTCGTCAATCCCGACAAGGACCTTCGCCGGATCGCTCAGGAACGGGGGTGGGGCATCGAGATGTTCCGCAACCCCGTCCCGCTGCGCAGCAGGCTCACGCAGTTCAAGACCCCCGAGATGACCGCCGAGCTGGGCGTACGTGCCGCCCTAGGCGTGGCCGGTGTCGCCCTCTTTGCCTGGTGGGCGGCCAGAAGGTTGGGAAGCCGAACGGTAGGATGAGCCGATGCCCCCATTGAGGACCCACCCTCTGAGAGCGCGCCTGGGCACGGCTTTGGTTGCATCGATGATCGTGGCAGGCGCGATCGCGGCCGCCGGCTTGCCCGCGACCGCGGCGCCTTCGGCGTCCGAGCTCGAGGCTGCCAAGGAGCGCATGATGGAGCTCGAGAGGGACTTCGAGCTCGTCGTCGAGGACTACAACCGAGTCCACGAGGAGCTCACGGGCCTCCAGCAAAGCATCGCAGTGGCCGAGCTGGAAGTGACGAAGCTCGAGCGACGGATGGGTGGCCGGGAAGACGATGCCATCGCACTCGCTCGCGAGCTCTACATCGACGGAGGCGCTACCGCCATAGAGGCCGTCCTGTCCTCAGAGGACATCGCCGATATCGAATCGCGGCTCGAGTATCTCCACTCGTCACAGGAAGCACAGGCCAAGGTCTTCGAGGACCTCGCGGTCGACCGGGATGCCCTCGATCAGCAACTGGTCGTCCTGGAACGCGACCGTGCAGCAGCCGCCGCGGCGGAGCAGAGGCTTCTGGCGCTGCGCGAGGACGTCGAGGCGACCCTTGCGGCGCAGAAGGACGAGGTCGACGAGCTCTCCGCCGCGATCGCCCGCGCCGAGCGGCTGCGATCGGCGCGCGAAGCCGCCGCGGCTGAGGCCGCGGCAGCCGCTCAGGTCGCGTCGGTCGGAGTCCCCGCGGGTGTGCCAACCGTCAAGGCATCGAGTCCGGGGGCCCAGATCGCGGTCGACGCCGCCCTTTCGCAGAGTGGGAAGCCTTACGAATGGGGGGCCGAAGGTCCCGATACCTACGACTGTTCGGGCCTCATGCTGTGGGCGTGGGCACACGCGGGTGTGTCGCTGCCTCACAACTCGGGGATGCAGTACAACGCCACACCTCGGGTCGCCCAGTCCGACTGGCAGCCCGGAGATCTCCTCTTCTTCGGTAGCCCGATCCACCACGTCGCGATGTACATCGGAAGCGGCCAGATGGTCGAGGCGCCCTACAGCGGACAACAGGTGCGGGTCGTCTCCGCTTACCGCTCTGATTACGTCGGCGCAGGGAGACCGGGGGTCTAAACCCGAGCGCTCCGCGGTTGTTGTGATGCGCTAGTCGTCCTTGCCGTCGGTGTCGGCCTCGTCGATCTCCTGTTCGATGTCCTCACCGACGTCCTCGATCTCGTTTCCTATCTCCTCTATGTCCTTCTTGTCCTCGTTGTCACACGCGACCATGCCGCTGAGCCCCAGGATCGCGGCCAGCGCGACGGCGGCAGCTCTGTGTCGTCTCATATGCACCTCCTATGGATCCAACGGTCGTTCCCTCCCGATACCCACGAGGGCTACCTTGTACGCCCCCGCAGGGGCGCCGCTGCGGGAGGGCGAACCCTGGGTTCCATGAGGACGCCGCTTCGGGCCATCGCGATCGCAAGTGCCCTTTGTCTGGCCGGCGCGCCCGGCGTTGCCGGCGCGCCCAGATCGCGGTCATGTCCGAACCCCGTGATGGCCCACGACCTCGCGCGCCACGCGGTGCCGGCTGGGCACACGATCTCCTGCGGGGTCGCGCGGGTGGGGAGCGTCGAGGTGTCTGAAATTGGAGGCCTCGGGCGTATCGAGAAGCATGATGACCTCATCGCCGCCCTCCAGCGTGACGAGGGCATCGTCGCGCTGGTCGATGTGAAGAACCCGAGTCGTCCTCGCAAGATCGGCGAATGGGGCAACGATGCCCAGCAGTCGCTCGATGGGGACGTCGCGTTCTCCGACGACGGGCAGTGGTTGTTCTACGCCCGCCAGACAGTGCAGTTCTCTCAGGACGGCATCCACGTCCTCGACATCTCCGACCCCACCGCGCCGGTCGAGGCGTCATATCAACCACAAGGGGGAACTTTTCGCGTCGTCTATTACAAGACCGGGGCCGATGAGTACGTCATCACGCTCGACGCAACCGCCGGGCTGGTTATCAACCGATTCATCAGGCCCGCGGGGATCCTCGTGCCGGTGTCCATCGACGCGTTGCCTGCGCTCAAGGTTGGAGGGCCGGCGTCAGCGGGCTTGTTCATCGATCCCGATGACCCCCACTTCGGTGTCCCGACGCTGTACGTGACGACGGGTCAGACGGGCCTTCAGATCTTCGATATGTCAGAGCCGGCCGCGCCCCAGGCGATCGCGACGGACCTCGGGAGCAGCACCGGTCTCGCCGAGGTCGAGGTGGCCGGGGGCGCACGTGACCGGACCGTGTACCTCGCGCCGGAGTACTGGTTCGTGAAGAACCTCGAACCTCAGATCGAAGTCGTAGACCTCAACGAACCCGGGGAAACGCCGCGCCGGATAGGGGTTACGAAGCTTGCCGATGATCTCTGGCGCGTCCAGGGGATGGCCGTGTCGAACGGTTACCTCTACGTCGCCCATTCGCATGCCGGGTTGGCGATATTCGATGCGAAGGGCGTCCTAGTTGGCGTGGATCAGCGTTTCGGAGCGCGCAACGAAGCATCTCGTGTAGCACCCGGCACCCCAGGTGCGGTGCCGTACGTGTTCGACGTCGAGGTCGATGGTGAGCTCGTCTACGTCAGCGATGCGGCTACCGGCACCCTGACGATCCTTCGCCACAACCCGTAGGTCGGGTCAAGCCCTCTCGGACGCGAGCGCCGCTTCGCCGACCGAGAACTCGGGTTGAGCTCGGTGAGCTCTCTCGGGTTCATCTGTCTCCTGACGAACGATGAACACGACTGACGACACGACTAAGGCTGCTCCCGCGAGGATCAAGGGCGTGAACGATTCACTAAGCACCAGCCATCCGAGGACGATCGCTATGACCGGATTGACGTACGCGTAGGTCGCGACTTTTGAGATCGGCGCGTGCTGGAGGAGCCAAACGTACGCGGTGAATGCGAGCCAGGAACCGGCCACGACGAGGTAAAGCAGTGCCAGCCACGACGCCGTCGAGACCTGCGAGATGCTGAAGCCCACCGCCTCGCCAGTTGCCAATCCTGTGAGCGTCAGCAGCGCGCCGCCGCAGATCATCTGAACGGCTGTGGATAGGAAGATGTCCTTTGGGAGGGCAAGGCGCTTCGCGAAGAACGACCCCGTCGCCCATGAGGCAGCGGCCGCAACGAGCAGCAGGAGCCCTGTCGCTGATGACGCAGACCCTCCGCGCGGCATCAAGAGGAGTGCGACACCCACGAAACCGACGAGGACGCCGACGAGCGTCGTGGTCGGGATCGTCTCCCGGGCGAGCTTGCGCAACAGGATGACCCAGAGCGGCACCGAGGCGATGGTCAACGACGCGAGGCCGGACCCAACGCTCTGTTCAGCGACCATGACCAGCCCGTTGCCCCCGAGCAGGAGAGCGCCGCCCACGATCGACGACGCGAGGATCTCCCGGCCGCTGACCCTCAAAGCACGCCACCCTTTCAGCGCGCCGATCAGGAGGTAGGCGCCGACCCCCGCGATGAGGAACCGAGCGCCCGCGCTCAGCAATGGGGGCGCGGTTTCAACCGCGATGCGGATCGCGAGGTAAGTCGAGCCCCACACGATGTAGACGACCCATAACGCGGCCCACACATGCCACGACCGTGCCGAGCGGTCTGGTTTTGCCTGAAGGTTCATATCTCTGGCGAACATGGCGCTTCCGAAGGCTATTCCGTGCGGTCGATAACTTCGAAGAATCGTAGGTCTAGAGCATCTTGAGCTGCTCGGCGTGCAGCGATGACTTCAACTTCGCAAGCTCGACCGGCGGCCTCCTCGGGCGGGGTCGACGTCGCGATCGCGGGAGGTCATCGAGGATGCCGCTAACGGTGGCCGAGAGCTTCTTCTTCTCGGCGGCGGAGGCATAGGTCTTTGGGTAGAGCTCGAGGTACCTCGGGACGAGGTCTGGATAGGTGGCGGCCAGCCACTCGAGGTAGACCTCACGCACCTTAGGACGCAGGTGCAGCAATATCGGCGATACGAACGTCGCGCCTGCCTCCACCGCGGCGGTCACAACCGCTCGGAGCTGGTCCTCGCCGTCGCTCAGTCCTGGCAAGACGGGCGCGACGAGAACGCCGCAGGGGATGCCGGCGTCGTTGAGCCGCCGGACGGCTTCCATCCGCTTCATGGGATGCGGCGTGCCTGGTTCGCTCGTGCGCCAGACGGCCTCGTCGAGGGTCGGGATCGAGAACGCGGTCGAAACGTCGCTGACCGCCGCTGCGTCTTGCAGGAGGTCGATGTCGCGCAGGATCAGCGTCCCTTTGGTGAGTATCGAGAATGGATTCCGCACCTCGGTCAGCGTCTCGATGATTCCCCGGGTCAATCGATACCGACCCTCCGCGCGTTGGTAGGGATCGGTCGCCGTCCCCATCGCGATCGACTCCCCGGTCCAGCGTTTGGCGCGCAACTCCTTGCGCAGCAACTGCGGTGCGTTGACCTTCACGACGATCTTGCTGGAGAAGTCAGAGCCCGCATTCATGTCGAGATACGTATGCGTAGACCGAGCAAAGCAGTTATGGCTGACAACGCCGTTGGCGATGAAGTCGCCCGTCCCTGTCGTGATGTCGTACATGGGTATCTCGAGGCCCAAGTCTTTGATCGCGATGACGCGAAGCTGGGAGTCACCTTTAATCCCCATCCCGTCAGGGATGCAGCGTTTCCTCGTGATGGCGGGGTCCACGGTGTGGAAGAACCGCATGCGCTCGCGGAGACCGCCAAGAAGTCGGACAACTTCAACAGGCTTGTTGGTTCCTGGCTGCATTTCGTGCGCAACCGAGAACCCAAAGTGCTTCATGGACGACGTGATCGTGCCGACGATCTCACGATCACTGTTGGAGATACGAAGAACTCCCGCGCTACATCCCCCTTCGGCATCGAAGATTCCCGCTAGGAACCCTTTCCTCCACTCGTCGGAGGGATGGTGCGGCCATTCGATGATGTCACTCACCGTGGCAAAGCCCGCTGCCGATTGATTCCGAAGGGCGTGGACGGCGCGGTGGGCTCCCACTGCTTCGGAGAAAACGAACTCCGTCGTACCCACACCAGCCTCCCCGAGGTAGGCACGACTACGTCTGAGGGCCTCGAGATCTGCTAGAGCAAGCCTGAACCGATGAACAGAATCGACCCGGCCGTTGGGACGTCGGAGTGGGTACACGCCAAGACTGCCGTCTCCTCGAATCATCCCGCAGAGATAACCGCGCTTGTAGTCAGCGTCGCCTCGAGGTCCTGGGGCGAAGTGTCCGATGCCCACAAGGTGATCGTTCGTTGTCAGATACGGACGTTGACCGCGGCCCGACATCCTGCCGGTCACGTGCTTCCATCCTCGGCCGCGGGCCAGGAAGCGGTGATCGCCACTCGCTGTCAACTCGGTGCCGTCCTCGAGGGTGATGCGATAAGCCCGCTTGACCGTTTGCCAGTGCGCTAGAACTTCCGTCGTTACGTAACGACGGTACTTTCCGTCGAAAGTCGTGCCGACGATCTTGTCGGCGACGGAAAGGTCCCCAAGCCTCCTGGTTCTCCCATCGGCCATGAGGACGGGTGTTTCTCCCGATTGGCAGTAGCTGCACGCATGCGAGCAGCCTCGGTAGGGGTTGATGGTCCAGTTGAAGGCGAAGCGGTTGCCGGGGACTTTGTTGATGATCGATTTGGCCTCGACCTCGAGGAATTCGATGCCTCGGAAGTGAGGGGTATCGAAGGTCGTTCTGCGTAGCTCGAAGAGCTTTTCCGCCGGCGCCGCCACCTAGTCAGTATAGAACGTATGTTCGATAGTGGCTAGCCCTCTAGTTGCGGGCGGATAGGTCGTACGTAGGGCAGGGCAGCGGCCACGATGATCGCCGCCATGATGAGGCCGGCTCCGGCCCACCCTGTTGCGGTCAACCTCTCCCCGACCAGGATGTAGGCGAAGAGCCCCGCGAATGCAGGCTCGCTCGCGAGGATCAGCGCGGTTCGGGCCGGGGCGGTGTTCTTCTGCGCGTAGCTCTGGATGAAGAACGCGAGCGCCGTCGCGCCGAGCGCCGTCACGGCAAGGGCGGTCCACACGGTCTCCCTGCGGGGAAGAGGCAGCTCTCCCATCGCGGCAGTCGCGATGAGCGTCGTCAGGCCGCAGACCCAGAGCTGGACGGCAAGCAACGCTCCTACGTCGTGCTTCTTCACGCCGTGGTCGGTCGCGAGGATGTGGCCGGCGAACGAACAAGCACATAGGAAAACGAGCGCGTCCCCGAGCCTGCTGCCGCCGCGCGCGCCCCCCGACAACAGCCATAGCCCGACGGCCGAAACCGCCGCCGCGGCCCACCCCGCTCTGCCGGGACGCTCGCCGAACGCGATGCCGAAGAGCGGCGTGAGCACGACGAACATCCCCGTGATGAAACCGGCGTTGGAGGCAGTCGTGCGCTCGAGTCCGAACGTCTGGAAGATGTAACCGGCGGTTAGAAGGATCCCCATGAAGATCCCGGTGCGAGCGGCCTCGGCAGTGAGCCGGCGGAGCTGACCCCAGAACACCGCTGAGACGAGGACGGCCGCGGGGAGGAACCGATACGCGAGGAATGCGAGGACGGGGATCTCCTCCACGGCGTCCTTGACCATCACGAATGTGAGGCCCCATACGGCCGCGACCCCGATGAGGGCAGCTTCTGCGGCCAATGCCCTCCTGGAACGCGAAGTCACCCCCCGATGCTAACCAGTGGTGTCGCGATCGGAGGGTGACGGAGTCGCTTTAGAAGGGTGTGGCGTTACTTGTTCTCTTGCTCGATCTCTCCGCGCCACGCGCCGGTCTCGGCGCCGCGCGTCTCGATGAAGTCTTTGAACCGCTTCATGTCGCCTTTGATGCGGCTCTCGACGATCCCGAGCGCGTCCGCAGCCTTCTCTTTGAAGCCGTCCGGGTTGAACTTCATCTGCAACATCACGCGAGAGGCCGTGTCAGACAAACGGTGGAACGTGACGACCCCGGAGTTGAACAACCCGTCAGTCGAGGTCCATGCGATGCGCTCGTCGGGGTTCTGTTCGGTGATCTCAGCGTCCCATTCCTTCGCGACGCCCATTATCTCGGCCTTCCAGTGGAGACGCTTGTCGTCAAGCTGCTTGACGCTCTCGACACCCTCCATGAACTCGGGGAACTCCTCGAACTGCGTCCACTGGTTGTACGCCGTGCGTACAGGGACCTGTACCTCCACACCCTCTTCGATCGTCGACATGTGACACCTCCTGGGATAGTCCTACAGAACCTGTTACCTACCCAGACGGGTCCGTGCTCACCCATCTACCTGACTCTGGGAGATCACGCTGCGTAGCGTTGCAACTCCGTCGGGGTCGAGCCAGCGGGCAACCGAAGCGAGCACACTCTCGACCGTGACGGGGTGACGCGACGCTCTCAGTGACAACACCGTCTTGTAGACGAAACTGCGGTACTCGGCGGGCACGATGAGCCCGGCGATACGTCCCGTGACGCGCCACTCCTCTTCGAGCGCGGCGACGTCTGGATCGTCCAACCAGCTCTGGACCTCGCGGCCTCCGCCTTCTGATCGTGCATCGAGTCGAAGCGGAACGATATTGACCGCCCGCGACCCGGGCCGGCGCCATGTCGGTGCGTCGCGGAAGTCGGGCTCGAAACCAGCGCGTCGCGCGTCCAGCTGCTTTAGGCCTTCGACTCCCTCGACGTGTAGGACGAGTCGCAAGCAGCGGCCATGCTCGTCGGGCACGTTGCCGCGGTTGCGGAACGCGAGCGCAGCGGCGCTCTCCAACGGTTGAAGCTGAACGGGAGACGATTCACCGGCACGCAACGAGATCAGGAGCTGCTCGACCTCGGCGTCGGTGAGTAGGTACCAGCCCTCGACGGGCAGATGGAGGGTCAATCCCCCTTCTTGCCGCTCCCTAGGGCCGAAGCGACTAGCCATGCGAACACCGTCGCACCGAGGACGAGAGCAACGCCCAACACGACTTGGAGCCACGTCGGGGGAGGCAGAGCCAGAGCGACCAGGGCCACCAGGATGAGGAGTCCGAGGAGCGCGACGCATGCGATGACGACCGCGACGACCCAGCGCCCCAGCGTCGGAGTCGCGGGTCCCTCTTCGGGCGCCTTTAGGTTGCGCTCCGCCATCCTGATCTCGCCTGAGCTCATCTCTAAACCTTTGGCCATTACCGCCGTTGTAGTTCGTACCCTAGCGACCCGTCTGACTACCGTATAGACGTTTCCGGATGGCCGAGGGTTGCCTCTGTAGCTAGAACCATCGACGCGAAGCTCGGATTCCTTGATCCGCCTTAGGGACAGAGAGCTCCGACGCAGTTGTCGTACAGCGCGATCAAGGCCTCGAGGTGCGCGACCGGCGGGTCGTTGCCATCCTCTCCATCGGCCAGAAGGTTCGTGAGCTGCCAGGGATCGTCACGGAGGTCGTAGTACTCGCGAAACACGATCTGGCTTCGCTCCTCGACGTCGTAGTACTCGACGTACTGGTACTCCTTCGTGCGGATCGAAGCCCAGTCAGAGAACCCTCGGTAACGGTCCGACCAGTGTTCAAAGAAGAGAAGACTGCGCGTCGGACGCGCCAGGAGTGGTCGCCCGTCCAGGGGCCGTGTGGGCTCCGGATCGATGCCCGCGGCGTCCAGGATCGTCGGTGCGATGTCGACGGTGGTCACGAGCGAAGACTCAACCGAACCTGTGGGGACGTGGCCCGGCCACCTCATCATCAGAGGGATCTGGATCGATTCCGTATAAGGCAACCTCTTGCCCAGCACGCCGTGGTCGCCCAGCAGCTGCCCGTTATCCGACAGGAAGATCGCGAGGGTGTCCTCGTCCTCACCCAGCGCCTCCAGCGTCCTGCGGATGACCGCGACCATCCGATCCACTGACATCAGAGATCGCAGCTGGCGCGCCCGGAGATTCCGGGCGTACCGCGACGCAGTGAAGCCGCTCCTAACGTGGTCTGGCTTGTCTGATGTGTCGAGCTCTCTGATCGCGGGGGTCTGCTCCCATTCCGGGATGGGCGCTCGTGCGAAACGTTTGGCCGGTATCGCCGGCGAGTGCGGAGCGAAGGGAGCGACGTAGAGGTACCAGGGCCGGTCGTCCTCACCCTCGAACTCGCTGAGGAGGTCGACAGCGCGATTACGGATGTACGAAGTCGAGTAGCGCTGCACAGGCTTCGTCAGAAGGCCATCGATGCTGTAAGGACGTCCTCCGTAGCCGCACGGCGCGCAGATCGCCCAACGGTCGAAGTACGGGGGGTTCTCGAGGAGCGGCCACACGTTGAAGAACTTTCCGACAAGACCCGTTCGATACCCGGCATCATGCAGATATCGCTGCACGGTCGAATCATGGTCGAGTGCAGGGACCGAATAGTTGTCCTTGACCCCGTGGTTATGCGCGTACTGACCGGTCATGATGGATGCGCGAGATGGGCAGCACAGGGGCGTGGTCGCGAACGCCTGGGAGAACGACGTCCCACCACCTCGGAACCACTCCACGGTCGCGTCCATGACCTGAAGTGTGTCTTCGTAGCGCTGGTCATCGGTGACGATCACAAGGATGTTCGGCCGCCCATCAGTCGCCTGACGGTCACTGACGGGAGCACGAGGCGAGCCCGTCGCGGGGGCGATGCCCAGCAGGAGGGCGACGACGACTAGCAAGCTCGAACGGCGAAGCATCTTCTAGCGCGCGCCTCGAGCTGTGAAGAGGGGAACCATGAGCGACGAAGCCTGGAGGTCGATCGTGTTGGTAGCTCGCCGCTCATCGGGAGCGACCCATGTGTTGCTCGACGACGCGATGACGAGCTCGAGGTGGTGATCGTCGGCGAGGACATAGTCCTTGTCGATGAACTCGAGCTTGAAGGTGTAGGTCTTCTCGGGCTCGAGATCCTTACCGGACTCAAGGCCGTCTCGATAGCGCGCGTTCATGAACGCGCGCGAGATGACCTGACAGGCCCCCGACGGACCGACGTCACAGAGGACCGCGATGAAATGGGTGCTCGCCTCCGAGCTCGACGCGACCAGATCAAGGACCGGACGACCGGAGATGTGCAACCCTTCCGACTTCTCCACGACGGTGCGGATGTATCGCCCCGCTCCGAGGCCGCGCAACATCTCAGACTCGGTCAGCAATCCGTCGTCGACGAACGACCCAGTCGTCCCCTCGAGGGATAGCCGGCGGCGGGTCGTGCCCGGCCACTTCTCCTGCGTGCGCCACGTCCCGTCGCTCGTCTGGATGCGCACGGCCGGTTCATTCTCGACACCGTTGCGGACTCCATATAGCCAACGTTCGAGCCAGCGCTCGAGGAACGCGTCCCACTCGGGGTAGCGACCACGCGGGGCGGCATGGGGCCACTGTCCGAGCACCATCGCCTTCTCGGTCTTCACGGCCTCGAACCACGCAGTGCCTTCCCACGTCTTCACGTTGAAATCCAGGAGACCATGCGATACCAACACCGGGACTTTGACCCGCTTCGCAAGCCGCAAGTAATCACGCTCTACCCAGAACTCGTCGTAGTCGGGCTGGGTGCTGTAGCCGTGCAAAGTCTGCTCGACACGATCGCACAGGTTCCATCGCATCGACAGTTGCTGTGCGCGCGTGAGGGTCGACGGTTCAGGTGGCGGGATGAAGCCGTACGCGAACATGAAGTCCGTCGGAGTATCCGAAGGCGGATCGATGTCCGCGGACTCGCCCGAGTATGTCGACCGCGCGCCCTGCTGGTACGCGTAGCCCCACCACCGGCTGATCGCCGAGACCGGGATGATCGTTGCGAGGTGCGGTGGCTGCTCGACCGCGGCTGCATTGGCAGTGGTTCCGTCGTAAGACGCGCCGGTCATGGCGACCTTGCCGTTCGACCACGACTGAGTGCCGAGCCACTCGACAAGGTCGTAGCCATCCTGGCGCTCCTTGAGGCCCCCGTAGTCCCAGCACCCTCCGGAGTTATAGGTGCCGCGCACATCGCCAACTGCGTACGCATAACCCTTGGGGACGTATATCTCGGCGTCGCCGGAGGGAAGGTCGGTCTCGTTGTTATCGAGGGCCTTGCTGAGCACGTGATACGGCGAGAGGCTCAGGATCACGGGGACCTTCACCCCGCCGGTCACCGGGCGGTAGAGATCTACGGACAGCTCCACGCCGTCGCGCATCGGCACCAAGATGCGCTCGTACGTGAACTCGGGATAGGTCTGGCGTTGTGCGGCGGCCCCGGTCCCGTTATGGCCGGATGTGTCCATCCGCTTTGCCCCGGCCGGGGGTACGGCCAGAGAACCGGCGAACGCCAAGGCCACGCCGACAACACAGATAACCCGTTTCATCACGCCCTCTTCTTCTCCGCGACGGCCCTGGTCCCCGCCGATATCCGTGGCGACACCCCAGCTCAGCAACTTCGCCAAAGCCCTCAGGGACCCTCCTGATCACACGGGCTGGGGTGCTAACCCCACTCCATCTCGGTCACCCCGGGGACCTCCGAGATCGCTTCGGCAACGAGTTCTGACGCGGCACCGGCCGGGAGCTTCACGTAACCAACCAGCAGTCTCTCCCCCGACTCGACCGTCACGATCTTCAGCGCGTGCACATGCCCCCCATGCGACTCAACAGCCTCGGCCAGGCTGGCAAGGTGCAGGTCCGGAGCCATGGTGATCGTGAAGCGGTGCATGCCGCGCCGCAGGCGCGGGAGCAGGAACCGCTCGACACGCTTGAGTCCGAACAACGCGAGGAGAACCGCGACGACGGTGGTGGTCGCGCCGACCCAATAGCCGAGCGCGACCGCAACCCCGATCGCAGCCGTCACCCACAGAGCTGCGGCCGTCGTGAGACCGCGGATATTCATGCCTTCACGCAAGATCGCTCCGGCACCGAGGAAACCGATGCCACTAACGACCTGCGCCGCGACCCGAGTGGGATCGAACCGGATGGAGCCATCTCCCCCAGCGAATGCCTCGACTCCGTACGCGCCGACAAGCGTGAAAAGGCACGCGCCCAGGACGACCAGGATGTGCGTGCGGAGCCCAGCGGGTTGATCCGAGAGTTCGCGCTCCAAGCCGACGAGACCACCCAGCAGCGCCGCAATAAGGATCCGCAGTATGAGGTCGCCGGTGCTCAAGGTAGGCGCGTCCACAGATCCACAGTAACGGCCCGAGCCCAGACCTCCCTATGCTGTAGCCATGGCAGCGGAGACCGGGAACACCTGATGGCCAACGTCGGCGATCTCTACGAGCAGCTCCGCCAGGACATCTCTGAGCTCGTCTCGGGGCTCACCCCCGACAAGCTCGATACGCCCGTCCCGGCCACTCCAGGCTGGAGCATCAGAGACGTGGTTTCTCATGTCGTCGCAGACGCGACCTGTGTCATCGAGCGTGACTTTCCACGCGAGTTCTTTGAAGCGTTCGGTGAGGATGCCGCGGTTGCGCGAGTGAACGACTGGACGCGCCGTCAGGTCGGGGAGCGCAAAGATCGACCACTGCCAGACTTGCTCGATGAGTGGAAGACGTCGGGTGACGAAGTCGCTGCGATGATGCGCGGTCAGAAGCCGTGGCCTGACGGGAGCGTCATGTTCATGGACCGTGTCCTCATGACAGATGCCGCGGTACACCAGCAAGACATCTTTGGAGCACTCGGTATCGAGGATGCGCGCGACGGTGCTCCGATCAAGGTGGGACTGAGCGGCTACATCGCGATGATGGGCTGGCGACTCCCGGCCGCCGGCCATGGCCCGGTCCGGTTCGACGTCGGCGACAAGGCGTACACCACCGGTGACGGCGAGGTAAGCGCCACCGTGCATGCGAGCCGTTTCGAGTTGTTCCGTGCGATGGCCGGCCGGCGAAGCCCCGAACAGATCGCCGCGTACGACTGGGACGGCGACCCAGACCCCTACATCCCCTACTTCTATCCCTACGGCATCCGGCAGGAGGCATTGGTCGAGTAGCGGAGGCGGACGGGGATCGAACCCGCCCGCCGGAGCGATCTTTGGCGGAGGCGGACGGGGATCGAACCCGCCAGGAGAACGGCGCAGCCGTCTGGCGGGTGAGAGGCACCGGGCATGGCGGGTCCGCCGGAGCGGTCTTGGCGGAGGCGGACGGGAATCGAACCCGCCAGACGACTTTCGCCGTCTCACCGATTTTGAAGATCGGGAGGGACACCAGCCCCCAGTCGCCTCCTAGGGCGCCGAGGATAGCAATGCGATTTCGGGGTAAGAACTCTTTCAGGGCGCGACCGCGGGTGACCTCGGACGTACTAGTCATTTGAAGAGGTGGAGACCATCTTTTTGGGCCATTGTTCGGGCGAATCAGGACAAATAGCGTCTGAGCTGCAGGTTTTCTTCAGGAATCGCTTGAAGTTGGGCTCCATAAGCCGATAAGAACGTAGTTAGCGGCGGAGCCTTCGGGCCCGTCCATCGGAGAGGCGACATGGCGAAAGTGCGCACGGCGGAGAGAAACGAACTAGAAGCGCTCGAGGATCTCGAGCTTCTGAGCCTCGTCCGCAACGGCGACGAACGAGCCCTCGAGGGCCTTCTGTCGCGCTACCGCAACTTCGCCCGGGCCAAGGCCCGTGCCTACTTCCTGGCCGGATCCGAGAAGGAAGACGTCGTCCAGGAAGGGATGATCGGCCTCTTCAAGGCCATCCGGGACTTCGATCTCGCCCAAGAGACACCCTTCAGGGCGTTCGCGGAGCTCTGCATCTCACGCCAGATCCTGACCGCGATCAAGACCGCCAACCGCCACAAGCATCAACCGCTCAACTCTTCGATGTCGCTGGACGCGCCTGCATACGGCGATGACTCTAGGGACAGCTCGATCGTCAACACCCTCATCGCCTCGACTTCGCTCGATCCCGTGGAGCTCGTTATCTCCGCGGAGGAGATCGACGCGATACGCACCTCGATGCGATCGACATTGACGGACCTCGAAGGCGATGTCCTGCGCCTCTACATGGACGGGAAGTCGTACGAAGAGATCGCCGGGACGCTCGGCAACCACGTCAAGTCGATCGACAACGCTCTCCAGCGGATCAAACGCAAGCTTCAGCGTCACCTCGATCAGCGCAACGCCCTGTCTGTCTGAGGGCCGATCGGAGCGACGCGCGGGACTAGGGTGAGATCATGCCCGACCCCCTGATCGAACACACAGCAGCACCCTCTCTCGAAGACCCCGTGATGATTGCGGCATTCCGTGGCTGGAACGACGCAGGAGACTCCGCTTCCTTCGCCGCCGAGCATCTTGGGCGCATCTGGTCCGCCGAGCGTTTCGCATCGATCGACCCAGAGGAGTTCTTCGACTTCCAGGCGGTTCGTCCTCGCGTCGAGCTGATAGACGGCCACACGCGTCACATCACGTGGCCGGCGAACGACTTCTTCGCTGCACACCTCGAAGGCACGCCTCCCGCCATCTTGCTCGTCGGTACCGAGCCGAATACGCGCTGGAGAACGTTTTCGGATCTCATAGTGGACGTCGCTCGGACATACGACGTGAAGATGGTCATCACCCTCGGCGCCTTGCTTGCCGACGTCCCTCACTCTCGGCCCGTGCCCATCACTGGGACTGCTGTCGATCAGGACCTCATCGACAAGCTCGGCCTCCAGCGATCGCGTTACGAAGGCCCGACCGGGATAGTCGGTGTCCTTCACGATTCGTTGGGGCGCGCCGGCATCTCATCGGCAAGCCTGTGGGCCGCGGTGCCCCATTACCTCGCGATCACCCCGAATCCGAAAGCGGCGTTCGCGCTCCTCGAGAAGACGGGAGAGCTCCTCGAGTCATCGATCGATATCACGTCACTTCGACACGCGGCCGATGCCTACGAAGAACGCGTCACCGACATGGTCGCTTCGGACGAGGACGTCCAGGCGTACGTGCGCCTGCTCGAGGAGCGGGCGGACGAACGTGCGCGTCAGGAAGAGATCGAGCTTCCGACGGGCGATGCGCTCGCTGCCGAGCTGGAACGCTTCCTGCGGGAACGCGATGAGAGCGGACCGGGCGAGTAGCTAGGCTAGTACCTCAGAATCCGCACCGGCGCTGATCGAGAAGGTCGGTGTTGGGCTCGACTATCTGTATCACTGACGTATCGCGCGTATCTCAAAGTCAGCGGCCGATCGACATCCTCTCGGCCATTTCCCGTTGCCCCTTCCGGCTGTTGGCGAGCAACAGATAGCCCAAGCACGCCAACATTGAGGCGATCGTTCCCAGGACGAGCATCGGCGGGAAATTGGCGAAGGACTTCTCCAATAAGAAACCGAGGAGCATGCACGAAGGCCAAGTGAAGATCCATGCGAGCACGACCTGGCCGGCAACGCCCCAGCGGACCGCCGAGAGTCTCTGCGTCGCTCCGACCCCCATAATCGCCGATCCGATCGCATGCGTCGTCGAAACTGGGATGCCCAGCATCCCGGCACCGGTAATCACTGCTGCCGCTCCGGTCTCTGCTGCGAAACCGTGAACCGGCTCCAGCTTCGTCAGCCGGAGGCCCAACGTTCGGATGACACGCCATCCGCCGACAGATGTCCCGATTCCCATCACCAACGCAGCTGAGATGATGATCCAGGTATCGATCGGGAACTCTTCGGGCGCGGGTTCACCGGGATGATTCGAAAGGTAGATGGCGAGTGCGATGATCCCCATCGTCTTCTGCGCGTCGTTCAACCCATGGCTGAATGCCATGAAGCCGGCCGAAGCCATTTGGGCTCGGCCGAATATCCGCCGGACAAGGGTCGGCCGGACCTTCGAGAAGATCCAGTAGATGGCAACCATGATTAAGAGCGCGATGAAGAATCCGCCGACGGGGGATGTGACAAGACCGATCAATGCCTTCCTGGTCCCTTCCCACTCGAGGCCGTTCAGGCCTCCGGCCGAGAAACCGGCGCCGAGCAGTCCCGCCACCAACGCGTGAGACTCACTGGAGGGAAGGCCGAAATACTGAGCTCCGAGAGCCCACAGCGTCGCCGCCAAGACCGCGGCCGCGATCGTCTCGAGCGAGATGACGTCGGCGCTGACGATCCCTTTGGCGATCGTCTTCGCAACCTCAGTCCCAGCCAGCGCTCCGACCAGGTTCAGGACCGCCGCCATAGCGACAGCAGTCATGGGGCGCATGACACGCGTCGAAACGACTGTCGCGATCGAGTTCGGTGCGTCCGTCCAACCGTTGGCGAACTCGAAGAGGTATGCGATGAGCAGAACGATCCAGAGATCCATCAGCCTTGTTTCAGGACGATGCCCTCGATCGTGTTGGCGACATCCTCGAGTCGATCGATCGCCGACTCGATCTCCTCGATGATGTCCTTCCACTTCAGGACATCCATCGCCTTGTAGTCCCCAGAGAAGAGCTCGGCGATCGTTCGCCGATACGAACGGTCACCTTCATTCTCGAGACGATTGATCTCCACCCAGTAGCTCTCCATGCCTTTCATCTTCCGGAGAGCAGGCATGGCTTCGGCGGTGTGCTTAGCGGCCGACGCAAGGGTCTCTGCCAGCGAGGTCATCTGCGGGAGTGGCTGCACGATCTTGTGAAGCTGGAGCAGTTCTGCCGCGGCCTCGATGTGGTCGAGCACATCGTCGAGGTTGGAAGCCAATCGGTGGATGTCCTCGCGGTCGAAGGGGGTGATAAAGGTCGTGTTCAGCCGCCGCATGACCTCATGGGTTAGCTCGTCACCTTCATGCTCGATATCGAGGATCCGCCCGGTCTTGCGATCCACATCGGTGTAGTCCTCGAGCATGTCATGGAGCTCGACGGCACCCTGGTGCACCTTCTTGGCCATCTCCTCGAAAAGATCGAAGAACGACTCCTCGCGAGGGATGAGTCTCAACCTTGCCAAAATGTCCTCCAAGAACCTCGATCCGTCTATCGGGCGGTGCGAACCTATATCAAGCGATATCGCATGGGGAGTGTCGTTAGCGCCAAGGTAACGATCGCATCTAGACGCACCGCGACGCTTGTGTGAACGAGATGTGAATTCCGCAACCAGGCATCAACCTGCACCCGATCCGGATGCGAAGCTCTACAGGAAATGTTCAGGAATCGATCTCGGCAGGGCCCATCGGACATCACCGAA
>DATLNM010000009.1:0-40217 GCA_035536775.1 Actinomycetota bacterium
CTCGCCGGCGGAGCCGCCGGTTTCGGAGCCGTCGCGGTCGTCGGCCCAACCGGTGCGTTCGCTATCGCGGGCGTCGCCTACTTCGGTTCGGCATGGTTCGCGCACCGTCTCGCATCCTCCCTCGCTCATCCCCATCCCAAGGGCACACGCTTCGTGGAGGATGCGATCGAGATCGCACGCGACCTCAGCGAAGGGCTGCGTACGCTCTGGGCCGAGGCCCGCCTGCGGCTTCCCCTCGCGGGCATCTTCGTGCTGCGAACGGTAACCGTGTTCGTCGCGATCGTCGCGATCCTGTTCATCAAGGATGCGTTCCCAGAAGCGGGCGAGCGCGCGGGGAGGTTGTCCTGGAGCGCGATCGTTTTGGGCGTCGCGGGAGCAGGTGCGTTCATCGGAGCCCTATCGACGCCATTCTTCCACCGGCGGCTCGACAAGCAGGCGATCATCATCCTGGGCTTCGTGGTCTCGGGAGCGGGGATCGCCGCGCTGGGCGGCGTCGAGCACATCGCTGCGATCCTCGTGCTCACCTTCGCTGCCGGGTTCGGCAATCTCTTGACGAAGGTCGCGGTCGATGCCTGCATGCAGGAGGAGCTCTCCGATGACTTCCGTGGACGCGGCTTCGCCGTTTACGACATCGTCTACAACCTCGCGAGCGTCGCTGCTGCTGCGCTCATGGTCGCGGTGCAGGCGTCGTCGTTACGAACGGTTTCCGTAGCAACGGGAGTGGCCACCCTCGCGTGCGCGGGATTCCTACGGGTCGGGTTCGCTGCCTCCGCCCGTTAGGGCTTACGCGCCCAAAGCAGAAGCTCGGGAAGCTCGATCGAGGGAGGACGGCGCCCGAAATCTCCGGGTTCGACGCCCCACACGGCCTCCGGTAGGAGCCCAACCCCGAGGGCCAACAGCCTGAGCTCCCGCGGCGTGAACACGCCCGTCCACAGGTCGACGTCGGCCTCGTCACCGGACTCGGTCTTGATGGTCGTTCGCTCGTGGACGATGCCTTCGTCGATTTCGAGGTGGGCGCCGCGCGGATGGGCCGCTTCGAAGTAGGCGTTGAACGCCGTGGTGGCGAGGCGGCCGCCGGACCTCAGCGCCTCCGTCATCCGCCGTAGCACTAAACCGTCGTCCCCTCCCATCAGTCCGAACGCGCCCTGACAGATCGAGATCACTGCATCGAACTCATCGTCGAACGGCATCGCGCGGGCGTCCACTTCGAAAAGAGCAAGAGGTACCCCGGCAGAGCGTGCCTCCTCCGCGCCGAGGTCGAGCAGTCGACGAGAGACATCGATGCCCGTAACTGCGAGACCTGCCTGAGCCAGCGGGATGGCATGCCGGCATGGCCCACACCCGACGTCGAGGACGCGGGCTCCCCGTGGGAGATCCAACAGCTCCAGCAGGAAGGCCACCTCCTGCGCGGTTCCCTTCGTGAAGCTGTAGCGGAGATACGACGACCCGAGCGCATCTCCGACCGACGCGAAATACGCGTCGCCCGGGTGGGGGCGAGGCTCGTTCACTCGTGATCCGGCTCGACGCGTTTCCTCACTTTTTCCCTCCGGGATCGTCGAGACGACCCCTCGGCTTGGGAGGAACCTTGGTACCGGCGACCTCGATGCCGTTCTCGCTCGCCCACGCGGCGAGCGATGCGTACGCGTCATCCGGGTCAAGTGGCCCACGCTCGAGGCGTTCCTCGAGCAGGAACGCGGCGGCGCGTCCGACGATAGGCCCCGGAGGGATACCGAGGAACGCCATCACTTGCGCGCCGTCGAGATCCGGGCGGATGCGATCGAGCTCCTCCTGCTCGGCCAGCTCCGCGATGCGCGCGTCCAGATCGTCCATCCGCTCCGCCAGGCGGGCAGCTTTGGCTCGGTTGCGAGTCGTGCAATCGGCGCGCACAAGCCTGTTCAGCGGCTCCAACAAGGACCCCGCGTCGCGGACGTAACGACGGACGGCCGAGTCCGTCCATCCAAGCCTGTATGTATGGAAACGGTGGTGCAGCCGGATGATCTCACTCACCCCGTGAACGACATCGTTGGGGAACCGCAGCTCACGCAGGCGCGCGGCAGCCATGTCGGCACCGACGACCTCGTGGTGATGGAAGGTCACGCCAGTCTCGTCGATGCGGCGCGTCTTGGGTTTGCCGATGTCATGCAACAGCGCCGCCAGCCGCACGATGAGGTCCGGCTCCGTTCGTTCAACGACGGCAAGGGTGTGGTGGAAAACATCTTTGTGACGCTGGATGGGATCTTGTTCGAGCTTCAGAGCCGGCAGCTCCGGCAAGAACAGCTGTGTGAGACCACAGTCCGTGGCCAGCTCGAGAGCGCGCGCGGGCGCGAGGCCCATGATGAGCTTCGATAGCTCGTCTCGGATGCGTTCGTTCGAGACCGTCGCCAGCTCGCTCGCCATCGCTGTGATGGCCGCCAGCGTGTCGGCGTGGATCCCGAAGTCGAGCTGAGAGGCAAACCGAAATGCTCGCAACATCCGCAAGGGGTCGTCCGAGAACGAGATCTTGGGATCTACCGGCGTACGAAGGACTCGCGCCCGCAGATCCTCGACCCCACCGAAAGGATCGATCGCCTCCTTCCCGGGAAGGCGGATCGCCATGGCGTTGATGGTGAAGTCACGTCGTGACAGATCCGTCACGACATCGTCGGAGAACGACACCTCGGGATGCCTCGAGGCTGGTTGATAGCGCTCGGTCCGAAACGTCGTGATCTCGAACCTGGTGCCTTCGATCGCGGCACCGATCGTCCCGAACTCCTTACCCTGCTCCCACACCGCGGAGGCGACGGGCGAGACGATCTCGAGGATCACATCGGGCGTCGCATCGGTGCTCAGGTCGACATCTTCCACGGGGCGCTTGATGAGCGAGTCGCGCACGGGACCGCCCACGAGATAGAGCTCATGGCCCCGCGACGCGAAGGACGACGCGAGCTTCATCACGGGAGAGCGCGGCTCGAAGAGCTCCGCTATGGATGCCACAAGGTCACACTACTCAGGAGACCGGCTGAAGCCCTTCTTGTCGCAGGGCGATCGTGAAGTCGTGGGGGTTGGTCGCTGCGTTCATGGCGTCCTCGAGCGTGATCGCCTCCGCGCGGTAGAGCGCGAGCAAGGCTTGGTCGAAGGTCTGCATCCCGTAGAAGGACGACTCCTGAACGATGTCGATGATCATGTGGGTCTGATCGGCGTTGAGGATGAGGTCGTGGATGCGCCCGTTCATGACGAGAACCTCCACCGCCGGGATGCGGCCTCGGCCATCCTTCCTCGGAAGGAGGCGCTGCGAGATGATCCCCTTGAGGGACGCCGCGAGCGAGACTCGGATCTGCTTCTGTTGGTGCGGGGGGAAGAAATCGATGATGCGGTTGACCGTTTCGGAGACGTCGGTCGTGTGCAACGTCGAGACCACGAAGTGCCCGGTCTCTGCTGCCTGTAGTGCAGCCTTGACCGTTTCGGCGTCTCGGATCTCTCCGAGGAAGATGACGTCAGGGTCCTGCCGCATAGCAGCGCGCAGGGCGATCGCGAAGTCAGTCGTGTCCTGACCGATCTCACGCTGGTTGACGATCGCCATCCGGTCGTTGTGCAGGATCTCGATGGGATCCTCGATCGTCAAGATGTGACACGCGCGGGTCGCATTGATGTGATTGATGATTGCGCCCGTCGTGGTCGTCTTGCCCGACGATGTCGGGCCGGTTACCAAGAGAAGTCCACGGTGCTCATCGGCGAGCGTCCGCACCACGGGAGGCAGGCCGAGGGTCTCGAATGCGGGACTGCCCGGCAACACACGGCGGGCGACTAGCCCGACGCTGCCGCGCTGGCGGAAAACGTTGACACGGAATCGACCCAGACCGCGCTCCGAATAGGCGAAGTCGATCTCGCCCTTCTCCTTGAAGTGCCGCGCCTGCTCGTCGTTCATGAGGTCGAGGGCGGCGCGCTCGCAATCGGCCTCGCCCAGCGGAGGGAACTCGGTGCGCGCCAAGTGCCCCGAGATCCGGATGTAGGGAGGACTGCCGGCCTTCACGTGAAGGTCGGATCCCTTCTTGTCGACTATGAGTTTCAGGTACTCGTGGATCTGGGCCACATCGTTCCCGTCGTCGTAGGGGCGGCTCAGTAAGGTGTGTCGGCACCCGAGACCCCGCGCTTGAAAGTGGGTCTCAGGGCTCCCTCGCTGTTTTCAGCCCGGACCCCTGGGGTAAGGCCTTCCCAAGATACCTCTAGCTAGTGAGGTCCCCAGGAGGCAGACATGGAAGAAGCTCCCAGAGCCAACGTCCAGGAACACAACGGGGCCAACCCCGCCACCGCGATCGACAACGGCCCGTCGAAGATGTCGCGCGCCGAAGCCGGACGTAAGGGGGGGCGTACGACCAAGCAGCGCTACGGCGACGAGCACTTCGGCCGTATCGGCAAGATCGGCGGCAAGAAGGGTGGAGAAACCACCAAGCAGCGCTACGGGTCGGAGTTCTACCAGAAGATCGGGAGGCTCGGCGGCTCGAAGTAGCGGGCCCGGAGTGACCTCCCTCAGATAGGGAACGACCCAGGCCCGATAACTCATCACCCCCTTTTTTGCCGGCGGAGAACGATGCCTGCGGCATCGCCGCCTCGGGGGGACGTTCCGGCAAGCCGTCACTACCCCCCCGGACCCCCCTATCCTGACCCCATGCGCACCCTCGCGCGGCGGGTTGCCGCCTGCCTCATCGTCTTTTCCGTACTCGTCCCGGCTGCGCCCTCGCGCGCTCAGACCGTCGAGTCCCCCTACTCGGTGAGGCTGGTAGCTCAGCCGCTATGGCATGAACGCGACGCTGACCTCGATCTGCGGCTCGAGGTCGGTAACGCATCGGCCGAAACCCTGGAGGGGTTCAGACTCTCCTTCGCTGCGTTCGATCGGGTCCAGAGCCGCTCCGAGCTCGCCCAGAGCCTGACCATCGACCCCGGGTCACAGTTCGCTCCTAGCTCATACACACGCGACTTCGAGATTCCGCTTCCTCCCGGAGGCACCCGCATCGTCGAGATCGACGATCCGGTCGCAACCCTCGTGACACTTGGTGGAGCCACCGAGTCCGGCGTGTACCCGCTGGCGGTCACACTCCTGGGGCCTGCCAGCACCGAGGCTCTGGCCACGATGACGACGCAGATCATCTATTACCCCGATGTCCCCGAGACCCGCCTCAATATCGTCACCGTCCTTCCGCTGACGGACATCCCATCGCGGGCACCCGACGGGACATTCACAGCTCCTGTCGGAGTTGACACGATCCCGATCGAGTCGGCCTTGGCCGATACCGGTTGGCTCACTTCCACGCTTAGCGCGCTTCGAAAGCGCGTGCCGCGCGGCTTCCATCTCGCGCTCGCTCCGACACCCCTGTTGATCGCAGAGCTCGACGACCTTGCGGACGGCTACCGACGCCGTGTCGGAAACGATGTCGCTCAAGTGGTCGATGGCGCTGCGGTTCCGACGGCAGCAGCGCAAGCGCTCGACGACATCCGCCGGATAATCCACGGACCGAATGTCCAAGCGATCCTCGCGCCCTACTCATGGCCCGACCTCCCGGCACTCAGCAGTGGGAAGTTGGAGGTTCTCTCACAGCAGCTCACTCATGCCGAGCGTGCCCTCGCGACGTTGGGCGCGAAGTTCACGCGTCGCTGGATCCTTCCACCCGCCGGACGCCTTGACCAAACGACATTGGGCCGGATGCGCGATATCCAGCTCGACCTAGCGACACGTTCGTTCTTCAGCGACGGCTCACTGCAGCCACCTCCCGACCCCACCACCGGATGTCCTGAAGGATCGCCGAGCCTCACGTGTCCGATCGTGTCCGACACCCCCGATGGTCGCGTCGCGGGCTATCTCGCCGATCCGGTGCTGCAGGAACGACTCGGCGCGATCGCCATACCAGGCGACGATCGGCTCGACCTGCAGCGCTTCCTGGCGGAGACGGCGATGATCCGAGAAGAGCTTCCCGGACGCGCCGAACGTGTCATACAGGTCACGATCCCTCCCGACCTTCACGGCGCGCCCAGGCTGGTCGGGAGTCTCTTCAAGGGCCTCGCCACCGCCCCGTGGCTAGCGTCGCAGACCCCGAACGAAGGCCTTCATCTGGGTGCGGAGCTCATGCCGAGGGAGCTCGTGGACGAGCTTCGCCCCGCTGTGACCGACCCCGGGGAAAGCTATTTCGCAGCTATCGAGGAGGCCGGGGAGTTGGTCGAGAGCTTCGGGACCATCGGTCCTCCCGAAGACCTCTTGTCACGGCTACGTGACAACATCCTCGTCGCCTACAGCCGCACGTGGTGGACGACGCCAGACCTGCAGGACTCGGGACTCTCTTACGCGTCGGAGTCAGCCGGTGAAGCCGAGGAGCATCTGGACAAGATCAGAGTGCTGGGCGCGCCGGAGATCACGATGACGTCACGAGAAGGCGACATCCAGCTGTTCGTTACGAACGACAACAGCTTCCCCGTGACCGTCGCGATCAGAGTGACGTCACTGAACCTCGACATCGAGGAGGGCGGCGTGATTCAGGACGAGTTCGCTCCCGGCAAGACGACGCCCCTACTGCTGAGGGCCACCGCGCAGACAAGTGGGCTTTTTCCTGTAGAAGTCGTGGTGGAGACACCCGTCGAGGGCCGCGTCATCTTCGGACCCGAAGACATCTCCGTACGCTCGACCGAGCTCAATCAAGTTGCTCTTGGGATCACCCTCGGCGCGTTCGGATTCCTGGTCCTCTACTACGCCCTCCGGGCGTTCCGTCGCAGAGATCACCAGGGTAGCGGCGGCGATCCGGCAGAGGAGATGGGGGCCACCGCCGCGTGACATCTCTGGCCCGGGCGACCGCGGTGATGACGCTCGGCACGATCGTCTCGAGGATCACTGGAGTCGCGAAGCTCGCCGCGATCGCGGCCGCGATCGGTCTCGCCGAGACTCGCTTCACCGACACCTACAACCTCGCAAACACGGCCCCCAACATCATTTACGAGCTCGTCCTCGGAGGCGTTCTCACCTCGGTCTTCGTCCCGGTAATCGTGGAACTCTTCGAGAAGGAGGGGCGTGAGCGGGCGTGGGAGGTCACGAGCGCAATCATCAACCTGTCTCTGGTCGTCCTCGGCGCGATCACCATCCTCGGGATCCTGGGCGCGCCGTTGATCGCGAAGCTCTATACGTTCCGCCTCGGGGGTGAGGCTGCCGTTCGACAGCAGGAGGTGCTCACTTTCCTGTTACGGCTGTTCATCCCACAGATCATCTTCTATTCACTCACCGCGCTAACCGCCGGGATACTCAACACCCACAAACGTTTCGGCGCTCCGATGTACACGCCGATCCTCAACAACATCGCGGTCATCATCATCTTCATCGCGTTCTCGAAAGCCTACGGAGCGGTAACGCTCGATACCGTCACTACTGAACAGCTGTGGGTCATCGGGCTTGGCACCACCGGCGGAATCGTTCTGATGGCCATAGCGCAGCTGCCGTTCCTGCGAGGCATCGCGCGGTACCGCTTCACGTTCTCGCCGCGCCATCCCTCCATCCGAAAGCTCGCCGGACTATCGACCTTCGTCGTCGGATACGTCGTCGCGAACCAGATCGGATATCTGATCGTGCAGGTGCTCGCGAACGCCGAGCAGGGCGCGTATTCGGCTTACCTCGCGGCATTCACCTTCTTCATCCTGCCGCACGGACTCTTCTCCGTCTCTGTCACAACGGCTCTGCTACCCGACATGAGCGCGCACGCCGCGAACAAGCGCTGGGCCGACTTTACGGAACGGGTCTCAACCGGGATGCGAGCGACGTTCTTCCTCATCCTTCCCGCCAGCGTCGCGTTCTTGATCCTGGGGAAACCGATCATCCGGGTATTGCTCGAGCGGGGAGTGATGACCGGGTTATCGACGGAGCTCGTGTCGGACGTCCTCCGCTTCTTCCTCGTGGGGTTGGTGCCTTTCTCCTTGTTCCAGCTGTTCTCCCGCGCGTTCTACGCCATGCAGGACACGAAGACACCATTCCTCGTCAACTGCGCGGCCGTGGCGCTGAACACTGCCGTGAACATCCCGATGTTCGCGTGGCTAGGCCCCGAAGGCCTCGCTGCAGGACACGCCCTCGCGTACATCTTCGGGTCGATCATCCAGGGGCGCCTCCTCTCCCGGCGGATCGGTGGTCTTGACGGACGCCGCGTCTATCGGAGCGCGTTGCGCACGGGTGCCGCTTCGGCGGTCATGGGCGTCGCGGTGTACGCGGCCTATCGGCTCATGGACACGACGATGGGTTCAGCGTCCACCGTGGGAGAGATCCTCATCGTCGCGGTGCCCGTAGCCGTGGGCACCATCACGTACCTAGCGGTGTCGTATGGGTTGAAAGTCGAGGAGATCGCGCTGATGCGAGGAGTCCTTTCGCGGCGATTACGCCCCGAAGCTTCCAACGACGCATGAGGTTGGTCATAATCAGCTGATGAGACGGATGCGGGATGAGCACGGCTTTGTCATGGAATGGCTCCTCCGAGTGGCGATCTGGTTTGCCCTCGCCGGAGTCATCCTTTTCGACGCAGGTGCGATCTTCCTCAACCTGATCGGTCTCGATGGAAACGCCAAGGAGATCGTCGAGGCCTTGGACGACCACATCAGAGACGGCAGTTACCGCACCGACGCCGAACTAAAGGCCGCTGCCAAGGAGATCGCGAAGAAGTCCGATGCCAAGGTCGTCGCGGTCTCGGTCGACGCCGAGGGCATCTTTAGGGTCACGCTGAGGCGCGAGGCTCCCACGCTGATCGTTCAGCGCATAAGCGCGATCAAAGACTGGGGCATCACGACGGCGGACGCCCAGGCCTCCACCAGATAAGTCGGGGTGCCGGAGCCGCGCGACGTCCTCGCGGACCGCTATGAGCTGATAGCTCCGATCGCCACCGGAGGTATGGCGACCGTGTGGAAGGCCCGAGATCTCGTTCTCGAGCGCACCGTGGCGGTCAAGATCCTCGATCCCACGCTCGCGGAGCGCGACGACATCGTGGCGAGGTTCCGAACCGAGGCATTGGCGGCGGCGCACCTCGCCCATCCAAACATCGTCGCCATCTTCGACAGCGGGCACCTCGATCACCCCGAAGGCTGTGACTTCATCGTGATGGAGCATTGCGGAGGCGGGACCCTGGCGGAGCTGATGGCGGATCGCGACAGCGACATCGAAACGCTCTGCGGGGCCGCGATCACCGTCTGCGAGGCGATCGCGTTTGCTCACTCAAACGGTGTCCTGCACCGCGACATCAAGCCGGCGAACGTGTTGATCTCGGACGACGGAGTGCTCAAGGTGACGGACTTCGGGATCGCCAAAGCGGCTTTCGTGGAGGATGACATCACCACGACCGGGATGGTGCTCGGAACCGTCACATACATCTCTCCTGAACAAGCCCAGAACCACGAGCCCGATCATCGCTCTGACATCTATTCCCTCGGCGCGGTCCTCTACGAGATGCTCACCGGACGCCCGCCTTTCCAGGGTGAGTCGTACGTCGCCACCGCGATGATGCACATCAGGGAGATCCCCCCTCGCCCGCGCACGATCCGCTCAGGGATCCCGCGCGCGTTGGAAGACGTCGTCATGAAAGCTCTCGCGAAGGATCCTGCCGAGCGCTTCGACTCCGCCGAGGAGATGGCCCAAGCGCTGAGGCGCGGCGTCCCCGGTGCCCGTGTCCCGGCAACGACGCGTAGGACCTCGTCGACGGCGGCTCGGGCCCCGGCTCCTCCGGATCTGCGGTGGATCGCCCCAGTCGTCCTCCTCGCGATCGTGGCGGTCGTCCTGGCTATGGTCATCCCGGCCGATCCGGACTCGGAGAACGAGCGCACAAACCGCAGACAGCCTGGCGATGTGCTCGCGGTCAGCGCGGTCGAGGACTTCGACCCGGGGGGTGACGGTGAGGAGCATGGCGAGCTCGTCGCCACGGCGATCGACGGAGATGCCAAGACGGTCTGGAAGACGGAGAGTTATGACGCTGCGCTTCCGGTGATCAAGAGCGGAGTCGGATTACGCTTCGACCTTGGCGAAGAGCAAGAGGTCAGACGGGTCGAGATCCTGTCGCCTGACGGCGGTTACCTCTTTGAGGTACGAGCGGGCTCGACAGCGGCGCGCACCGAGACTGGGTACGAGTTGATGGGCTCCGGACGCGCCGCCGCGGGCTCGACCGATGTCTTCGTCACAGGAGACCCGGCCCGATACTGGCTCATCTGGATCGTGGACCTCCCGGGTGGAACCGGAGGCTCCGCCGCGATAGGCGAGGTGCGGTTCTTTGGACCTTAGTGGGGCCACCGACGAGCACCTGCTCGAACGGTTCTTGCGAGGGGACGCGGCCGCCTTCACAGCGCTCGCGCGCCGCCATGAGGACCGCGTGTTCTCGGTCGCCCTGCGGATGACCGGCAACAGGGCCGATGCGCTCGATGCGACCCAAGACACCCTTTTCGCACTATTCAAGCGGGCCGCATCGTTCCGCGGGGAGTCTGCGTTCACTACCTGGCTGTATCGGATCGCACTGAACGCGTCACGCGATGTGATGAGGAAACGCGCGAGGGCTCCCGTTGCCACGGACGACGAGATCCTGGAGGCCAGCGCCCCTCCGCCGGGGCCCGATCATTCCGAAGCGGTTGTGACGAGACTCGATGTGATGCACGCGCTCGAAGGGCTAACCGAGGAATACCGTGATGCGGTCGTCCTCCATGACCTGGGGGGCCTTCCCTATGAAGAGGTCGCAAAGATCACCGCGGCTCCGGTAGGCACTGTGAAGTCGAGGATCAGTCGCGGCCGGAAGGCGCTCGCTCGGGCACTGGAACAACGGGCCCCCACGAGAGCGTCCAACCTGGAGATGGAAGACACCGACGCGGGGAGCTACGAATGACCGAGCAGCTCAAGCACCTCCAGTGCTCCGAGCTTCTCGCGCGTTACGTCGCGGGTGATCTCGAAAAATCGGCCGTCAAGGCAGTCGAGAACCATCTCGCCGGCTGCGAAGAATGCTCGCGCGAGCTCGAGGGCGTACGAGCTTTGATCCCGATCGCAGGGGCGATGGACGCATTCGAGCGCGCCCGTCTCCACCAGATGCTCGACGAGATGGTCACGGATGCCGGAGCCACACCATCGATGCTCCGCGGTGGGGGATTCTTCGCCCGCTTCGCCCCCGCGCTCGGCGTCGCCGCGATGCTCCTGGTACTGGTCGCCGGTGGTTTCTGGGTAACCACGAGCGGTGGTGGAGACGACGAGAGCCCGAGCGCAGGAAGGGCTGAACAGGCGGACGACGAGGCGGATGGTGGGTTGTTCGACCAAGACTCTGGAGCGGCGCGGGAGGCTCCGGCCGCTGCGGCGATCGAGGCCGCTCAGGACGCGGCGCTCGCCCCGGCACCCGACCCGGCGTTCTCGGGGCAGGACCGCTTCACCATCGCGCAGCTCAAGAAGCTCGGCAGGAGCGGGGATCCGTTCGCGGGGTTCGCCGTCCACTACGCCGTGGAAGACGTCGATGGTCTCCAGCCGTCATTCATCGACAAGCTCGTCGCTCAGGCACCTTCTGGCGCTATCGGAGAAAACATCAGAGCGTGCATCACCGAGGTCTCGGACGCACTGCCCTACGCGCTTCTTCCGGCACTGGCGGCGGAGGCCGAGGTGGACGGCACTGCGACCCTCGTGCTCGGCTTCGCGTGGTCACAGCGACCCATCGGGCCCCTCGGTCGATACATGATCTGGGCGTGGCCTGACGGACTCTGCGATCAACCACCGAAGACCTACCTCGTCGGCAATATCGCCAGCGCCGAAGCCGCGGAGGCGGCCGCGACCAACGCCTCGGAATCTCCCTGACGGAACCTTGTTCTATAGGGTGTGAAACCCGTGAGTGAGAACGACGAGGTCAAGAACTCCGTAGTCATCATCGGGTCCGGTCCCGCCGGACTCACCGCCGCGGTCTACAGCGCACGCGCCAATCTCGAGCCGTTGATGATCGAGGGGATCGAGGCCGGCGGCCAGCTGATGCTCACAACCGAGGTCGAGAACTACCCCGGATTCGTCGACGGCATCATGGGACCAGAGCTGATGGAACGTATGCGCAAACAAGCCGCTCGCTTCGGCACGCGTTACGTCACCGATACCGTCACCCGCGTCGATCTCGACACCCATCCGTTCACCATCGCAACTGGCGACGACAGCTACAGCGCCGACGCCCTCATCATCGCGACGGGTGCGTCGGCGCGCATGCTGAGCGTGCCGGGAGAGCGAGAGCTGCTCGGACATGGCGTGTCCACTTGCGCGACATGCGACGGATTCTTCTTCCGAGACCATGAGCTTCTTGTCGTGGGAGGCGGCGATTCGGCCATCGAAGAGGCGGTCTTCCTCACACGCTTCGCCTCGAAGGTCACGATCGTTCATCGTCGCGACACGTTGCGGGCGAGCAAGATCATGCAGGACCGCGCGTTCGCGAACGCCAAGATCGATTTCATCTGGGACTCGACGGTCACGGAGATCCTCGGCGACGCAAAGGTCTCCGGCGCTCGGATAAAGAACCTCAAGACCGGCGACGAGTCTGAGGTCGCGGCGGGGGGGATCTTCGTCGCCATCGGCCACACCCCAAACACGAAGCTGTTCGAGGGGAAGCTCGATCTCACGGGCGGCTACATCACGACGGCTCCGAACAGCTCTGAGACCTCGGTCCCGGGAGTATTCGCGGCCGGTGACGTCGTGGACTTCCGCTACCGCCAGGCGATCACGGCGGCCGGCATGGGCTGCATGGCCGCGATCGACGCCGAGCGCTACCTAGAGGCCCTCCACTCCCCAGGCGGCTGACCCCTCGCTACCCCCCCAGACCCCCCTCTAGACTCGCTGGATGTCTCGGCTCATCAAGGTGGGCGACCGGTCCGACGAGGTTGCCGACATCCAGGCGCGTCTGCGCAGGATGGGGTTCGACGTCGCGGACGACCCGGGTGTGTTCGGCGTTTCGACCCGCCAGGCCGTTCAGAGCTTCCAGCAGCGGAGGCAGATCCTGGTCGACGGCATCGTCGGCACGAACACTTGGAGTGAGCTCGTCGAGGCGTCATGGAGATTGGGCGACCGCACGCTCTACCTGCGCCAGCCGCCAACGCGCGGCGACGATGTATCGACGCTCCAGCGACGCCTCAGCGCGCTCGGATTCGACCCCGGGCGCGAGGACGGCATCTTCGGGATCAACACCGCGACGGCCGTACGCTCCTTCCAGAAGGAATACGGCGTGTCGGAGGACGGCATCTGGGGCCCCGTAAGTCAGGACGCTCTTGCAGGTCTGCGTGTCGACCGCCCGGGGACCGCAGCGCGTCTACGCGAGGAGCTCAAGCGCCAGGCGAATGCGACGATCCGCGACGCGTTGATCGTGATCGATCCCGGGCACGGCGCCGACGATCCCGGCGGACTGGGTGGGAGAGGTAACCGTGAGTCAGACCTCTGCTGGGATCTGGCCGTGCGACTCGCGGGCCATCTCAGTGACCGCGGTGCGCGTGTTCGATTCACGCGCAACGAAGCCGAAAGCCCAGAAGCCAGCGAGAGAGCGCGACGCGCCAACCGCCTTGCCGGTGACCTATTCGTATCGCTACACCTCAACGCGCATGAGGAGCCGACCGCAGAAGGTGCATCGACCTTCTATTTCGGCAACTCGGCCGCGGGTGAGGCGCTGGCCGAGCACATCCAAGGTGAGCTGATCGGTCTCGGTATCAGGGATTGCCGCGCTCACGCGCGCTCATACACCGTGCTACGCGAGACCCGGATGCCGGCGGTGATCGTCGAGCCGGTTTTCATCACCAACCCCGACGAGGAGAAGCGCGTCGAGGAACCGGAGCTCCGAGACGCCATCGCAGGCGCGATCGCCCGCGCGATCGACGTCTATTACCGCTACACAGCTAACTGACCGCCTGGACCCACCCCCCAGGTTCTCGTCCGTCGGTCGGGATGCGGGCCCTCACTCCTCCAAACCGTTCTAAGTCGCTCCAGGCCCCCGCATCCCTCCCTCCTTCAGGCCAGAAGACGGGCCCGCGCGCTCGGCCGGGTGGTCCGCGGGTAGTAAGAGGTCGAGCAAGCGTTCGAGCTCGTCGAGGGACACGAAGTCCAGCGTGATCTTGCCTTTCCGCTGCCCCATCTCGACCCGGACCCGCGTCTGGAGGTGATCCGACAGCCGCCGCTGGGCATCGGTGACGAGACCGGATTGCTCGGGTCGCCCTCCCGGACGCGCCGAACCAGCCGAGGGCAGCATCGCTTGGTACTTGCGCACGAGTTCTTCGGTGTCGCGCACCGACAGACCTTCGTCAGCAACGCGGCGGGCGAGCCGCTCTTGGAACGGATTGCGTTCGAGACCGAGGAGCGCCCTTGCATGACCGGCAGACAAGCGTCGTTCGGCCACCAGCTTCTTGATCGGGTCGGGGAGCTCGAGCAGTCGCAGCATGTTTGCGATCGTCGTGCGGTTACGACCGAGCTTCGTACCGAGTTGCTCTTGGGTGAGTCCACCCTCGTCGATCAGTTGCTGGTACGCGGCCGCTTCCTCTAAGGGGTTGAGGTCGGACCTGTGGACGTTCTCGACAAGCGCGCGCTCTAGCGATCCGGCGTCATCTGTCTCCACGACGATGACGGGAACCTCCGTAAGTCCGGCGCGTTGCGCGGCGCGCAGCCTTCGCTCGCCTGCGATGAGCTCGAAGCGTCCCGCCGCGCCCGGCCTCACCAACAGCGGCTGCAGGATGCCAAGGTCCGCGATCGATGCGGCGAGCTCCTCCAGGGCGTCCTGCTCGAAGCGCTTGCGCGGTTGGTTCGGGTTTGGATCGATCGCACTCACCGGCGCGGTGGCGCTACTCGATCGTGTCTCGATCCCCTCATCTCCCATGGACGGCAGCAACGCGTCGAGACCGCGGCCGAGCCCAGAGCGCCGTGTCACCGTGCCTCCACCGGTAACTCGACGCCATCACTCTTCCAGGTCCCCCCATCACTTTTGCGGACCCCCCCATCAGGCCCCCATGGAGGGGCCGGGGGCCACGACTCCGCCAGGCCGGGCGGCACCGGCGTAACGACGCCATAGCCGCGTCCGTGGACCCCGGGGGGGTTGGACACGACCGGCGGCGTAGGGGGTTGTGGTGGCGGCGGAGCGGGCACGTGCACTTCGAGACCGTAGCGGGCCTCGACCTCTGCCGCGAGGCGCCGATACGCGACCGATCCGCGCGATCCCGCGTCCAACGTCAATACCGGCTCGCCGAACGACGGCGCTTCCGATAGTCGAACGCTACGCGGGATGACATTCTCGAACACGAGTGACCCGAAATGACTGCGGACGTCGTTGGTCACCTGAGACGCGAGCTTCGTGCGCGCGTCGAACATCGTCAGGAGGAACCCCGAGATCCGCAGTGCGGGATTGAGTGATCGTCGAACGCGCTCGGCGGTGTCGAGTAGCTGCCCTAGGCCCTCGAGGGCGTAGTACTCGCACTGCACCGGCACGATGAGGTCGTCGGCCGCGACGAGAGCGTTGATCGTGAGGAGACCCAGTGATGGTGGGCAGTCGATGAACACCAGGTCGTAGTCATCGCGTGCGTCCGACAGCGCGTCGCGCAGCCGCGCTTCGCGCATCAACTCCGCGACAAGCTCTACCTCCGCGCCGGCGAGGTCGACCGTGGCCGGCGCGACAGATAGGCCATCGATAGAAGTGGGGAGCGCGACCTCGGCGAGGGACGCACCGCCGAGGAGAAGATCGTAGGTCGAACGCTCGACGGCGCGGTGATCGATGCCGAGCCCTGTCGTCGCGTTGGACTGCGGGTCGAGATCGACGACGAGGATCCGGTGCCCTCGGAGGGCGAGGCCCGCCGCGAGATTCACCGAGGTCGTGGTTTTGGCAACGCCGCCCTTCTGATTGGCGATACAGACGGTGCGCGCAACGCCACCGGTTACGGGACGAGCCTCCAGAATTTTCCATTCCCGGGCGGTACCGCCAGTCTCAGCCATTTCCTTCCATTTCTTTGGGAGAGGAGGGCTTTATCGTAACAATGCCCGGGACGGGCTCCGCGGACCCTGGCGGGCGGACCGCCGAGGCTCCGATCCACAGGACGATCGTCCCGTGGATGCCCACTAAGGGTGACAAGAGACTTATCGCCTCGTCAGGAGCCGCGACGGCTCGGGCGGTCGCGACCGTGAACGTCCCGAAGCTGGGGCCGAGATCCTCGACTCGAGCGCACACCACCTCGACATCGGCTCCCAGCGTCCTGACGGCCTCTTCGAGGAAGGCAGCTCGTCCCGACCGCGGCTCGACCAGCGTCCACGGCCGGTCCGGGCGGGCGAGCGCAAGCGGGATCCCCGGAAGCCCCGCTCCCGATCCGACGTCCACGGCCGGTCCGGGGGGCAGACCATCGATGACAGGAAGCGCTTTGAGCGAGTCCCCGATGTGACGCTCCTCGAAGGTTAAAAGGGAACTGGGCGACACGAGATCGAGGCGGGTCGCGAACCTCCTGACGAGGTCGGCGTAGACAGCAAGGCGAGCTTGGAGGTCATCTGGCGAAGGTGTTTCCCGTGGAACCACGCCTGACCTGGGGAAACGCCTGAAACGAGGGCTACTCGCCGCCCCGGACGACGACCTTTCGGTTTGGCTCCTCGCCCTCGCTGAAGCTGGACGCGCCGTCGATCTCGGCCACGGCGTCATGGACGACCTTGCGCTCGTAGGCGGTCATTGGCTCGAGCTCGATCTCGGTTCCTCGCTCCTTGGCTCGCTCGGCGATGGCCTTGGCGTAATCGGCGAGCGATGCCCTTCGGCGCGCTCGATAGCCCTCGACGTCGATAAGGAGGCGGACCCGTGACTTCAGCCGGCGCTGGGTCGCGGTCCGGGTCAACTCTTGCAGGGCGTCGAGGGTTTGGCCACGCCGCCCGATGAGCATCCCGAGGTTCTCACCCTTGACATCGATGAACGCACTGTCCCCTTCGACCGTCGTGGTGACCTCGGCCTCTAGACCCATGGTCGCTAGCAGACCCGAGACGAATTCGCCCCCAACCTCGGCCACCTCTTGAGGGTCCGGGGGCTCCAGAGCCTCGAGGGGCTCGGCCTCGCTCCCGCCGCCTTCCGAGGGCTCCTCTTCGGGCTGGTCGAGGTCGTTGCTCTCGTCCAAGGGGGCCGCGTTCTCTTCGAGCTGGTCCTCGATCACCTGCGGGTCCTGAAGTTCGCTCATGTCGTCATCCCTCATCGCTTCTTCTTCTTGGCCGAGCTGCTGCGCTGGGTGGGCTGTTTGGCGCTGCCTTGCTTGGTCGTCTTGCCCGGCGGCTTGCCCGCGTCGGGCTTGGCGACCGCCTTGCCGGTCGATGCTTTACCCCCCGCGGCAAGTGGAGCGGACGCAGTGATGGGGGGGTGGAGGCGGTGGAGGATCAGGTACTGCTGCCCGATCGTCCACACGTTGGTGGTGAGGAAGTAGACGACCAGACCCGCGGGGAAGTTGAAGCTGAAGACCATGAACATGACCGGCATGATCTTGGCGAACATGGCCATCTGGGCCGCCTGGGGCCCTTGAGGGTTGGGGTTGCTGGCCTGCATCTGCTTCTGCTGGTAGTACGTCGTCGCCCCTACTAGCAGTACAAGGATGAGGTAGGGCAAGGCCGAGATCAGGCCGCTGCCGCACGCTTCTCCGACCAGCGACGGGTCCGCCCCCGATAGCGCCGCGCTGGCTTTGCAGTCGAGTCGGATCCCGAGGAACTGATTGACCTCGAGGGCCCGATGCGTCAAGTCGTCCGCGAGGGCCGAATTCTGGATCGACTGCATCACAGACGACTGAACATCCTCTGGGACAAAGTCCGTTGGACGGACCACGCCCTCCATGCCCTCTTTGGGCATAAACCCGAGATATTCGAGTGGCTTCTGTAGAACCTGAAAGAGGCCGATCATGACGGGGATCTGCAGCAGCATCGGGAGGCATCCACCAAAGGGGTTGACGCCGTGCTCTTTGTATAGGGCCATCGTCGCCTCGTTCAGCTTCTGGCGGTCGCCCTTGTACTTGGCTTGGAGCGCCTTGATCTGCGGCTGGATGACCTGCATCTCTCGCATAGAGCGCGTCTGCTTGATCGACAAGGGCAGCAGTAGCAGGCGCACGGTGATCGTGAGCAGGATGATCGCGAGGCCGTAGTCGGCGATGAACGCGTAGAAGCCCGCGAGGGCTCCGGCGAAGAGCTCGAAGAAGCCCATCAGCCGCCGATCCCTGCCCGAACGTCCGGTGTGGCCCGCGTCCCGGTCGTGGCCTCAGGAACGCGGTCGATGCCTCCGGGAGCCCAGGGGTGGCACCGGGCGATCCGAGCGATCGCCAAGCGGCTGCCGCGGAACGCACCGAAGCGTTGGATCGCCTCGAACGCATAGGTGGAACAGGTCGGCTCGTAACGGCAGTGGGGCCGCATCATCGGCGAGATCCACCGCTGGTAGGCCGTGATCACCGCGAGAAGGATCGTCTTCATTCGGACACCTGAGGCGCGGCCCCAGCCTCGGTGAGTGCATCACGGAGATTAGTTTCCAGTTCTTCCCAGGGCATCGAGGCCGCCCCGCTGCCACACCGGACGATCACGTCCCAGCCAGCCACGGGGCCGATTTCACGCAGGGCATGGACCACCCGGCGCCGGGCACGGTTGCGCACCACCGCCCGCGAAGCTCGGACCGAGACCGCAGTACGCGTGGGGGCAGCGGAGACATCCCGGGGGCTGACGACGACCTGCACCCCGTCGCGTCGGACGCGCCGGCCCGTTCGAAAGACACGGTCGAGATCCCGCCTGGTCGATAGTGAGCGCGTGCGCGGGGACATCGAGGCGATCCCTCCGTCAGGCTGAGAGGCGAGCGCGGCCCTTGTTCCGGCGCGCTTTGAGGATGGCCCGGCCGGCGCGCGTCTTCATGCGGGCGCGAAAACCATGTTTGCGCTTCCTACGCCGGTTGTTGGGCTGAAAGGTTCGCTTGGTCATTGTTCCCTTCGATCTTCTCTGGAAGGACCCCTGAGGTCGCGCCACGCTTCTTCGGGAGGCCACAAGGGGCCGATCAACGTGGTCGCGAAATCTGAACGGAGTCGCTCGATGCCGGCGCAGTATAGCCGACGGCCATTTCTCCACGTCAAAGGCCTCCGCGCGCGCGAAGAAAGTTCCATTTCGTCCCGCACTTGACTGACGGGTGCTATAGCTCCATAGGATGCACACCGGTTCCGGGCCGCGACTTGGCGGGTTGGGGCCGTGTACTTCCCCCGGCTTTGGTTTCTGGCTGCTGGCGTGCGTGGGTGTTGCGGGCTCGAGTTGTTTTCAACAGCTGTGGATAGCCCTGTTGACCACCGACGGGCGTTGGGCGCACGCCCTCCTGTCGTCATCGTGGCACCCGCGCGGGTGCGTCCTGGAACCTGCCCCACGCGGGGGCGGCCGAACCGACGTAGCGAGGGGGGATCTTGTGCAGATGGGGACTGCGCTAAAGACCGGGCACGAAGAAGACGCGCTGGTCGCCGGGCATTCCGAAGGATCGGGCGGGGGGTTGATGCCGGACCTCGATCCTGACGCGATCTGGACCGCGGCGAGCGATCGATTGCGCATCGTCCTGTCCGAAGGCAAGTTCTCGGCCTGGTTCGAATCGACGAAGGCTGCATCGATCGAGGACGACGTGCTCGTGCTCGCCGTCCCGACGACCTTCGTCAAGGACTGGATCGAAGCGCGCTATCTCGGCCCCCTCACGCAAGCGGTCACCGAGGCAGCGGGACGGGCGTTATCCGTCGCCTTGGTCACCGACGAGTCCCTTGCGTCGGAGCCGACCGGGGAAACGCACTCCGCGATCGAGCTCGACGAGGTACCGCCCGAAGTCGAGCTGACCCGCGAGGCGCCGCTCGACAGCCCTCACTTCCATCCGAAGTACAACTTCGATTCGTTCGTCATCGGATCGTCCAACCGATTCGCTCATGCGGCGGCGCTCGCGGTCGCCGAGGCACCCGCCCAGGCATATAACCCGCTGTTCATCTACGGCGGAGCTGGCCTCGGTAAGACTCACCTCCTTCAGGCCGTGGGGCGTTACGTCCAGGAGTGTCATTCGGACCTCGTCGTGCGATACGTCTCCACCGAGCAGTTCATGAACGACTTCATCGTGGCACTCCAGCGCCGCACGATCCCCGACTTCCACCGGCGCTACAGGGCTGCCGACCTGCTTCTCGTCGACGACATCCAGTTCCTCGAGGGCAAGGAGCGCTTGCAGGAGGAGTTCTTCCACACCTTCAACTCCCTACATCCCAAGAGTCAGATAGTGATCACTTCGGACAGGCCGCCCAAGAAGATTTCGACGCTGGAGGAACGCCTCAGCACCCGCTTCGAGTGGGGCCTGATCACCGACATCCAGCCGCCGGACCTCGAGACGCGCCTTGCGATCCTCATCAAGAACTCCGAGACCGAACGCCTCGCGGTTCCGAGCGATGTCTTGTCGTTCATCGCGTCGCGTATCCAAACCAACATCCGGGCACTCGAGGGGGCTCTTATCCGTGTCGTGGCGTACGCCTCGCTCACCCGGTCGGATATCACCTTGGAACTCGCGCAGGGCGTCCTACAGTCGCTCCTGCCCGACGCGCGTGAGGCGCGTGTGACTTCCGATCTCGTGCTTGCGGTCGCTGCCGAGTACTTCGACGTCAAGCCTGAGGAGATCTGTTCAGCGAGCCGCTCGCGGCCTCTCGTCGTCGCACGACAGATGGCTATGTATCTCTGCCGGGAGCTCACCGACCTCTCTCTTCCCAAGATAGGGGAGCGCTTCGGTGGCCGCGATCACAGCACCGTCGTGCACGCGATGAAGAAGGTTCGTGCACAGATGCATGAAGAGAAGGAGTCCTACGAGCAGGTAAGAGAGCTCACTACGCGGATCCGTCAACAGGCCGGCCGTGCATAACCCTTCAAACCCGTTGAGGAGCCTCGGATCCATCCACGCAACGCGCGAAAGTTCACTTCTTGTTCAGGTCGTCAGTTTCTCGTCCGTCGTCGCGTCAACAGCACCAAGGGCCCGATGACCTGCGTCTATGCGCGTTCTTCGTTGTTTCAACAGGCCCTACTAGTACTACTGCCAAAGACCTTTCTTTAATCACTACTCATCTTCAGAAGTTTTGACACACCCGTTGACTAAGCTCATGTCCGTCACACAGGAGGCGTAGATGAAATTCCGTTGTGAGCGAGAGGATCTGCTCGAGGCCGTTCAGTTCGCGTCGCGTGCGATCTCGAACAGAGCGACTTTGCCGGTCCTTTCGGGCCTCCGGCTCGAGGCAACCGATGACGGCCGGGTAACCGTTGCGGCGACCGACCTCGAGATCACGATGGAAACGGCATTCAAAGCCGGCGTCGACGAACCCGGCAAGACGATCGTCCCAGGCCGGTTGTTCGGCGAGATGACGCGGAGCCTATCGGCCGGGGCGGTAAGCGTTGCGGGCGGCGAATCCGAGGTCGAGATTGGCTCAGGGCGCGGCCAGTTCCGCGTGAAGGCCCTCGCACCGGATGACTACCCGGCCCTGCCCATCGAGGACCGCGCCCCCGGCGACGACGAGATCACGATCGAGATCGATGCTGGTGCGCTCGGTACCGGTCTGTCACAGGTGATCCGCAGTGCATCGACCGACGAGAGCCGCCAGGTCCTCACCGGCGTTCTGTGGGAGATCGAAGCCGGGACCCTTACCCTCGCGGCGACCGACTCGTATCGCCTGGGCGTGCGCACGCTCGACGTCTCAGGAGGGCCTGCCGAGGTGCGCAAGGTCGTTCTGCCGGCACGAGCGTTGGGCGAGTTGGGACGCGCGCTGCAGTCCGGTGCGACGACGGTGAAGGCGCTTGTCAAAGACAACCTTGTCGCATTCTCGATCACCCCGGCCGACGGTGACGAAGGCTCAGGTCGCGACGGATCGACGATCGCGTCGCGCTTCATCGAGGGTGAGTTCCCGAACTACCGGCAGCTCATCCCAGAGGCGTACTCGAACCAGCTGACGGTCGAGCGCGAAGGCCTCATGGAGGTCACCAAGCGCGTCGGTCTCCTCGCTCAGAACAACCTGCCGGTGAAGCTCAGCCTGGGCACAGAGCTCGAGGTCTCCGCCCACACACCCGACGTCGGCGAAGGCCAAGAGGTCCTCGATGCGGAGTACACGGGTGAGCCTCTGGTGATCGCCTTCAACCCGCAGTTCCTCCACGACGGCGTCTCTGCGATCCAACAGGGCCGGCTCGTGCTGTCGGCGGGAGACGGACTGAAGCCAGCGATCCTGCGGGGCGAAGGGGATACCGGGTTCACCTACCTCCTCATGCCCGTCAGGTTGTCCTGAGTCATAAGGGCAGGACCGGTGCGACGCGATGCACGTAGACGACCTGTCGGTAGAGGACTTCCGCAACTACGTCACCGCGTCGGTCGCGTTGGCTCCAGGGCTGAACCTGGTCGTGGGCCGCAACGCGCAAGGCAAGACCAACCTCCTCGAGGCCGTGAACAGTCTGAGCGGGCTGGGATCCCCTCGAGGGCCGGACTCTGCCCTCGTGCGCGAGGGCGCGGATCAGGCGGTAGTGCATGCGACCGTCGTCCGGGGCGAACGCCGCGTGCGGATCGACCTCGAGCTCAGACCCGGTCGCGGGTTGCGGGCCTTGGTCAACCGGACCCCTGCTGATGCCCGGACGCTCGGAGAGGTGTTCACATGCGTCTTCTTTGGGCCGGATGAGCTGTCGCTCGTCAAAGGGTCGCCCGACGGCCGGCGACGGTTCCTCGACGATCTCGTGGTCAAGCTTCGCCCGGCGCGTCATCCCCTGCGCAAAGAGTTCGAGCGGACCCTCAAGCAGAAGAACGCACTCCTCAAGTCGGCGCCCGCCCGTCGGTCACCGTCAGATTCGGTGCGCGAGACCCTTGATGTCTGGGATGAGGCCTTCGCGCGCGCCAGTGCCGCCCTGGTGGCGGAGCGTCTGCGTACGCTCGAAGGGCTGACTCCTTTCGCAGAAGAACGCTACGTGTCGGTCGCGGGTGGCGGACGCATCGAACTGACCTATTCCTCCGGTTGGGCCGACCACGTCCCGGGAACGCCAGTTCCGTCCGAAGAGGAGCTTGTAGAGATGATGCGAGCCGGCCTCGCTACGGCGCGCCCCAAGGAGCTCGAGCGGGGTATGGCGCTCGTCGGACCCCAACGGGATGATGTCGTGGTCAGGCTCGGGCGCAGCGAGACGATGGACGCTCGCCTATACGCGTCGCAGGGTGATCAGCGCACCGCCGCCCTCGCCCTCAAGCTCGCCGAGCACGACCTCCTCACCGAGACGTTGAATGAACAGCCGGTCCTGTTGCTCGACGACGTCTTCTCCGAGCTGGACCCCAGCCGCCGGACGTGGCTCGCGAAGGCGGTGGCAGGGGTTGGCCAAACGCTCGTCTCCTCGGCCGACACCGATGCGGCACCGCTCGAGGGGACTGCGAAGGTCCTGCGAGTCGAAGCCGGAACGATCTCGTGACGTGGGAGGGCCCGCCACTTCCTCCGCGGCTGGGCGATCTGCTCGATGACGCAGGTGCTCGTCTGGGCATGCGCGCGACTCGCACCGTCGGCAAAGTGTGGGCGAACTGGAGCGAGCTCGTCGGTGCCGACATCGCGGCGCGCACCAGACCCTCATCTCTAAAGGACGGGGTGTTGCGGATCCGGGCGGATTCGCCCGCGTGGGCAACGGAGATCGGCTACCACGCGGACACGATCAAGGCCCGCGTCAATGAGCTCGCCGGTACATCCGTGGTGAGCGAGGTTGTGGTGTGGTCGGGGCCGCCCCGACGTGACGAGAAGGGGTCCACAGTCGGCTCCGGACGGGACGCCGATCGTCCTGCCGAGGAGAACCAACATGTCCCTTCGGAGAGTCCGGAAGAAGCTCTCGCGAGGGCGCGTGAAGCGTGGGCGAAGAGACGCGCAGGACGCGGTGCTCGCAGCGCGCGGGTACGTCCCGAAGGGACCTCCTGAGCGCGTGTTTCGCGGCCTCGGATCAACAGGAAACGCCCTGGTAGATGGTATTATTCTGACCATGAACCCACCGTCAGAGAGCTTCTTCGAACGCGCCCACGAAGGGCTTTCGTGACGCCGCCGAAGCGGTCGACACCGGCGACCAAAACACGCGACAAGAACACCTACACCGCGCAGGACATCACGGTCCTCAAGGGCCTCGATCCGGTCCGCCAGCGCCCCGGCATGTACATCGGCTCGACCGGGATCCGCGGTCTCCATCACCTCGTCTACGAGGTCGTCGACAACGCGGTCGACGAGGCCATGGCTGGGCACTGCGACAAGATCGTCGTCGAGCTCCTCGCGGACGGTGGCTGCAAGGTTGCCGACAATGGTCGTGGCATCCCCGTCGATATCGTCAAGGGCGAGCGCAAGCCCGCCGTCGAGGTCGTGCTCACGACTCTCCACGCGGGTGGGAAGTTCGGCGGCAAGGGCTACCAGGTCTCCGGTGGTCTTCACGGTGTCGGTGTCTCGGTCGTCAACGCGCTCTCGGAGAAGCTCGAGATCGAGGTCGACCGCAACGGCAAGGTCCACTATCAGGAGTACCGGCGCGGAAAACCTCAGGCTCCGCTGAAGGTCCTCCGCCCGATCAAGCGGACCGGCACGACGGTCGCCTTCTGGCCCGACCCCGAGATCTTCACCGACGAGCGTGAGTTCAAGTACGACACGCTCGCGCAGCGCATGCGCGAGATGGCGTTCCTCAATCGTTCGCTCGAGATCAAGCTCGTCGACCATCGGGTCGAGCCCGAGGCCTCGGAAACCTTCAAGTACAACGGCGGCATCATCGACTTCGTCAAGCACATCAACGCGGCGCGCGACCCGGTCAATAAGCGTGTTGTGTTCTTCGAGGCCAAGGCCGAGAAGCACGAGCTCGAGGTCGCGATGCAGTGGACCACTCAGTTCAACGAGTCCGTGTTCACCTTCGCCAACAACATCAACACTCACGAAGGTGGGATGCACGAAGAGGGCTTCCGACGGTCGCTCACGCGCGTGATTACCAACTACGCGCGTTCCAAGGGCATCCTCAAAGAGAAGGACGATGCTCTTGTGGGCGAGGACTGCCGCGAGGGCTTGACCGCGATCATCTCGGTCAAGCTGCGCGATCCGCAGTTCGAGGGACAGACCAAGACCAAGCTCGGCAACACCGAGATCAGGTCGTTCGTCGAGACCTCGATGAACCAGCGCTTCGCCGAGTTCATGGAAGAGCATCCCGCCGAGGCGCGTGCCATCTGTCAGAAGGCGGTGTCCGCCCAGCGTGCACGACTCGAGGCGCGCAAGGCGCGCGATCTCGTGCGCCGGAAGTCGCTCCTCGAATCATCGACGCTTCCCGGGAAGCTCGCGGACTGTCAGACGCGCGACCCACATGAGGCAGAGCTCTTGATCGTCGAGGGAGACTCCGCCGGCGGCAGCGCGAAGCAAGGCCGCCAGCGTGAGTTCCAGGCGATCCTCCCGCTTCGGGGCAAGATCCTGAACGTCGAGCGCGCCCGGCTCGCAAAGATCCTCGAGAACAAAGAGATTCAGGCGATCGTCACCGCGATCGGCACGGGGATCGGCGAGGACTTCGATCTCGCGAAATGCCGGTACCACAAGATCGTCTCGATGGCCGATGCGGATGTCGACGGCGCGCACATCAAGACGCTCCTGCTGACCTTCTTCTACCGCTACATGCCCATGCTCATCGACGCGGGCTACGTCTATGTCGCGCAGCCGCCTCTCTACCGGGTGCCGTTCAAGGGCAAGGTGCACTACTTCAAGAACGAAGCCGAGCTGGACGCCTTCAAGGCGCAGCACTCGGGCAACAAGATCGAGGCCTCCCGCTTCAAGGGTCTCGGCGAGATGAACCCGTCGGAGCTGTGGGCGACGACGCTCGATCCCGAGCAGCGCACACTCCTCAAGGTGACGATGGAAGACGCCGCGCTCGCCGAGGAGGTCTTCTCGACGTTGATGGGCGAAGACGTCGAGGCCCGCAAGAACTTCATCCAGAAGAACGCACGTGATGTGCGGTTCCTAGACATCTAGAGGGTTTCCGTAATGCCGAATACGCCGTTCCAAGACAAGCTGCCCGGTGACGAAGGCGGCATCTCCGAGATAACGATCGAGGAAGAGGTCCAGCAGTCCTTCCTCGAGTACGCGATGTCGGTCATCGTCAGCCGCGCGCTTCCCGATGTGCGCGACGGACTGAAGCCCGTTCACCGCCGCATCATCTTCTCTGCGCTCGAGGCGGGATTGCGTCCCGATAGGAACCCGCGCAAGTGCGCGGCTCTCGTCGGTGACGTCATGAAGAAGTACCACCCGCACGGCGACCAATCGATCTACGACGCGCTAACGCGCCTCGCACAGGACTTCTCGACGCGCAGCTTGTTGATCGACGGCCAAGGAAACTTCGGCTCCATCGACGGCGACGCGCCAGCCGCGATGCGCTACTGCGTCCGAGCAGATTCACTCATCCGTACGCCGAACGGAACCATTCGCCTCGCAGATATCGCTCCTCTTGGTCCCGACTCCGAAGTCGATATCGACCTCAAGGTTCTCGACCGCAACGGCGATCCTGTTGCGGCATCGAAGCTCTTCCACAGCGGGAACCACCCGACGTTGCGACTGCGCACGCGCGAGGGATACGAGCTCGAGGGAACCCACAACCACCCTGTCCTCTGTCTCGAAAGCGTCGCGGGCGTCCCGATGCTCCTGTGGCGTCTTCTCGACGAGATCGAACCGGGGGCGCGTGTGGTTCTGGCGCGTCAGACGCCCTCCGAACATGGCGTCATCTCGGTTCGTGACCAGAAACTCGCGCTACTCGCGGGGGCGTGGGTGTCTGAGGGCTGGGCATCACAGACCCGAGCCGGTTTCAACAACGAGGACAGGCAGTACTTCGATGCCGTGCTCGACGCGTTCGATGGGCTCGTCGGGGGTCCGCGCTACGTGTATTCGCGCGTCATTCGATCGGGTCAGACGATCCACGAGCTAGACGTTCAGAACATGGAGCGATTCAAGGCCAGCGATCTGGGTGAAATGTGTGGCCTGCGAAGCAACTGCAAGCGGGTGCCCGGCTTCATCTGGTCCGGCCCACCTGAGATCAAGCGGATCTTCCTTCAGGCTCTGTTCGAAGGCGACGGGTCGTCCTCGCTCCTCAGTCGCAGCACGATGCAGATCTCGTATTCCACCCGCAGTGCTGCCCTTGCTAAAGAGGTTCAGACGCTGCTCCTCGAGTTCGGTGTCGTCTCCCGACTCTCCCTCTCAGCTCGTGGCGAGACGAAAGTTGTCATCACCAACCGAAGAGACGCGCGGTTGTTTGCGTCTCGGGTCGGGTTCTGGGGGGTCAAGCAGCGGAAGCTCGAGGCTGAGCTCGAGCGAGTGCCGCTCACGAGCCGGGCGATGTCGCACGATCATGTGCCGTTCGTTGCCAACTACATCCGCTCGGAGGCGACCGGCACCTACCGCGAGAAGTTGTGGCTCATCAAGAACAACCTGGATCGCATCGAGCGCTGGGAGCGCCACGGCGAGCGCATCCTCAGCGAGATCACTTCGGACGAGGTGCGGCGAGTCATCGAGCCTCTCGTCACCGGGGACTACTACTACGCAGAGGTCGTGGTGGTCGAAGACGCCGGCGTTCAGCCGGTTTACTCGATCCGGGTCGAGAGCGACGACCACTCGTTCATCAGCAACGGGTTCATCAGTCACAACACCGAATGCAGGTTGTCGAAGTTGGCTATGGAGCTCGTGCGCGATATTGACGAGGAGACGGTCGACTTCGGGCCCAACTACGACGGGTACGAGATCGAGCCCCTCGTGCTTCCGGCGAGGTTCCCGAACCTCCTCGTCAACGGGTCCAGCGGGATCGCGGTCGGCATGGCGACCAACATCCCCCCGCACAACCTCGGCGAGGTCTGCGACGCGGTCATCGAGATCCTCGAGAACCCCGAGATCGCGGCCGATCCCGAGGAGATGCTTAAGAGCGTGATGAAGCACATCAAGGGGCCGGACTTCCCGACCGGCGCGTTGATCCTCGGGCGCCAGGGCATCAACGACGCGTACACGACCGGCCGCGGCTCAGTGAAGATGCGCGCCGTCTGCGAGATCGAAGAAGGACCCAAGGGCAACCCGCGCATCGTCGTGACCGAGCTGCCTTACCAGGTGAACAAGGCGCGGCTCGCGGCCAAGATTGCCGAGCTCGTTAACGCGAAGGAAGGCCGTCTCGAAGGGATCGCCGACCTGCGCGACGAGTCGTCGGACCGTGGCGGGATGCGCCTCATCATCGACCTCAAGAAGACCGCGGTGCCCCAGGTCGTGCTCAACACGCTCTACAAGCGTACGCAGCTCCAGGACACCTTCGGCGTCAACATGCTTGCGCTCGTCGACGGGGTCCCTCGCACGCTGAACATCGCGGAAGTCATCGCGGCCTACATCACGCACCAGATCGAGGTCATCGTCCGTCGCACTCAGTTCCGTCTCCGCAAGGCCCAGGAGCGGTCGCACATCCTCGAAGGGCTCATCATCGCCCTCGACCATATCGACGAGATCGTGCGCCTCATCCGGGCTGCCAACGACACCGAAGAGGCCAAGAACGGCCTTATGACGCGCTTCAAGCTGAGCGAGATTCAGGCGCAGCACATCCTGGACATGCCGCTGCGCCGTCTGACCGCGCTCGAGCAGGACAAGATTCGCGAGGAGCACGCCGAGCTGCAGCGGACGATCGCCGACCTCAAGTCGATCCTCGGCGATCCGACGCGCGTCCGCTTGATCATCGCCGACGAGCTGAAGGAGATCCGAAACAAGTTCGCGGATCCACGCCGCAGCCGGCTCGTGCCCGATGAGGGCGAGTTCAACATCGAGGACCTGATCGCCGACGAGGACCTGATCATCTCGGTGTCGCGCGACGGTTACGTCAAGAGCGTGGCCTCGGACACTTACCGCCTACAAGGTCGAGGCGGTCGAGGGGTGCGTGGCGCAACGCTCAAGGAAGGCGACATCGTCGAGCACCTCCTCACGACTACGGCTCACGCGTATCTGCTGCTGTTTTCGAACACGGGACGCGTCTACCGGCTCAAGGCTCATGAGATCCCCAAGCGTGACCGCACCGCACGCGGCACCGCGGTGGTCAATGTCGTGCCGATGCGCCCGGACGATCGTGTAGCCGCGGTTATCGACACCCGTGACTACGAGACGTATCGCTACCTGCTGATCGCGACGAAACGGGGCATGGTCAAGAAGACGCTCTTTCGTGAGTACGACTCGTCGCGCAAGGAGGGAATCATCGCCCTCAACCTCAAAGAGGGCGATGAGGTCGTGCGCGTCGTCCCGACCTCGGGCGAGGACGACCTCTTGTTGATCTCCAAGAAGGGCAAGGCGATCCGTTTCTCCGAGAAGAACGTCCGCCCGATGGGCAGGACGGCGACCGGCGTCATCGGCATCCGGCTCGCGCCCGACGACGAGGTCGTCGCATGCGGCATCGTGGTTCCAGGCGGGGAGCTGTTCGTGGTCACCGAGTTCGGCTACGGCAAACGGACCAAGCTCACCGAGTTCCCCAAGAAGGGCCGAGGCGGGATGGGGGTTATCGCGGCTAAGCTGACGAAGCCTCGGGGACCCATCGTAGGAGCCTCCGTGGTCACGCCTGGAGACGAAGTGTTCCTGATCTCGAACGACGGTGTCGTGATCCGCGTCGCCGTGGGGGACATCTCCCGGCAGGGTCGGCCCACCACAGGAGTTCGCGTGATGAACCTCGCGCAAGGGGCCTCTGTGTCGGCGCTGGCGCCGGTGGTGGGGGAGCCGGACGACGGGGGTCAGACGCAACTGCCCAAGTAATACGGCAGGATCGTCGGCTTGCATCGATACTGACGCACAAGAAATAGGCCGCCGGGACCAAGCCGCTGCGAAGCGGAACAAGCGCTGAACATCGGAGGAAGCGTGTCGTCGAGGGAAGAGCACACCGGGGTCTGGAAGGCGGAGTCGACCTCGTCGCCGGCGCCGCGGGCCTCAGAGCTCCCGTCGATCGCGACCAGATCTGACGCGACCCGGTCTGACACGACCGCTTCGACATCGCGCCCCGCTCCCGGCGAGTCATCGCAGTCGTCCTCGATACCCGTCCACCGACCCCAGCCGGCGCAGCGGTCGACCCCGCCCACGCGTCCCACCGCGCAGCAGGCTCAGGGTCAACGCAAACGGCCCGGCCTGCGACGCGTCAAGAGGGTTGTCAGACACATCGACCCGGTGAGCGTCCTAAGACTGTCGCTGTTCTATTCGGTGTGCTTCCTCGTCATCTGGCTCATCGTGGTGGCGGGGATCTATTACCTCGTCAATTCCCGTGGCCTGTTCGACGCTCTGGAAGAGTTGAGTGACGGCCTCGCGCTCGGATGGAACCTCGACATCACATTGTGGTGGGTCGAGCGGTGGGCCTTCCTTATCGGTCTCACCGTCGGCGTGTTGGGGTCGCTGATGAGTGTCTTCGTCGTGTTCCTCTACAACATCGCGGCAGATCTGCTGGGGGGCGTCGAGATGACGCACGTCGAGCGGGACATGTAGTCGCGATCACTCCGCTTTAGACAAGAGCTTCTCTCCCGCTCTTATCGGCACGTCCAACCTGTTGCTAGGCGGCGCCAGCGGACACGACCACCTCGGGTCATATGAACAGGATGGGTTGTACGCGAAGTTGAAGTCGAGGATGAGCTCGTCTCCCTGACCACCGAGGTCAGCACCCTTAACAGAATCGAGCAGGTAGCGTCCTCCTCCGTACGTTTCCGTGCCCGACGTGGTGTCGAGTAATGGAACGAACACCCCGCCGCCGTAACCCTCCAGCCAAAAGACGCCCAGCGTGTGTTCGGACGCGCCGAGATCGAATCGCGCCGACGCAAACAGCTCCCCGTTGAACGTCCCTGAGCTCGCAGGCAGCGTGATCGATGAACCCGTTGCGGGCTCGAGGCGAGCGGCGACACGCAGCGCGGCGTCGTACTCGAAGTAGGGGAGCCCCCTGAATCCCGCGCGTTCCGCGGTGGGGATCGGCGACTGCAGATGCTCCGCGAACAACCGGTCGCGCTCGGCGCGCCACATCGCCCACGCAGTCTCAGGGTCGGTGGCGCCCCGCACGTCTGCATAAAGGGCCGCGATCGTCCGTCTCCAGTCGAACAGCGTGAGTAGGCTGGTCATCGGGCGCATGGTTCGTGCCTACCATGGCGCGAAAGCCTTATCCTTCGGCGTTGGGTGGGGCTCGCAGGGGGCGAACCTTGATTGTCGATGAAAGGCGCCGCGAACCGTGGCCGTGATCTGTGGTTCATGCGGACACGTCAACTTGGACGGCGGCAAGTTCTGCTCCGAGTGCGCCGGCCCGCTGGCCGCCCCGCCGGCGCGCAAGGAGCGCAAGTTCGCGACGGCGCTGTTCGCGGATCTCGTAGGTTCGACGACGTTGGCCGAGCAAGAGGATCCAGAAGTCGTTCAGGCGGCCATCGGGAGTGTCTTCGATCGTCTGGCCAAAGTCATAGTCGGCTACGGCGGCCTGATCGAGAAGTACATGGGCGACGCCATCCTTGCCGTGTTCGGTGTGCCGATCGTCCATGAAGACGACCCGGAGCGGGCGATCCGCGCAGGCCTCGATATGCAAGCGGTCTTGTCCGAGATGAACCGTGTGGCTGCGACCGAGAGCAAGCCTGAGCTGGAGATGCGCATCGGTATCGAAGCGGGCGACATCGTCGTCGACCTCGAGCGTGCGGGTAGCAGACGCGATCGCATGCTTACCGGTGATGCCGTCAACACCGCGGCCCGCCTCCAGAGCTCGGCAGAGATCGGCCGCGTCCTCGTCGGCCCAACCGCGCAGAGCTCAGCGAGAGGAACGATCGACTTCTCCGATCCCGAGATGCTCGACCTCAAGGGGAAGGCAGCACCGGTCGCTGCTTACACCGCTCTTCGCATCACCGCGCAGCGCGCGGGAGACAGGGCTTCGCTCGGGATCGAGTCGCGCATGGTTGGACGAGACGAAGAGTCGGCGGTCCTGCAGCAAACCCTGCACCGCGTCGAGAACGAGGGACGCCCCGCCCTCGTCACGATCCTGGCTCCCGCGGGAAGTGGGAAGACAAGGTTAGTCAGGGAGCTCGGTCGCTACGTCGATGGCCTAGATCAGAATTTCTTCTGGAGGCCGGGACGCTGCCTGCCCTACGGAGCTGCGGCCTACTCGGCACTCGTCGATGTGATCAAGGCACAGTGCGAGGTCCTAGACGATGACACCGTGGATGTGGCGAGGGCCAAGGTCCTGCGTTCCGCGAACGACCTGATGGACGATGAGGACACCGCCGTCGCGCTGAACATCTTGCTCGGGCTCCCTGCGGATGTCCCGATGGGGCGAGAGAAGCTCTTCGATCTCTGGCGGCGTTACCTGGAACGCCTGGCCGCTCGCTACCCACTGGTGCTCGTCCTCGAAGACATCCATTGGGCCGACGAAGGACTCCTCGACTTCATCGAGTTTCTCGCCGATTGGGGTCAAGGAGCGATCATGACCGTGGCGCTCGCCCGCCCGGAGCTACTCGACAAGCGACCCGGCTGGGGCGGAGGCAAGCGCAACTACACCGCGATGTACCTCGATCCCTTGGGTCCCCAAGAGAGCGACGACATGCTCACCGACCTGTTCGGTGATGCGTTGCCCGTCGACGTGAGGACCATGATCTCTGCGCGGTCCGAGGGAAATCCTCTGTACACAGAAGAGATCGCTCGCATGCTGATCGATAGGGCCGTCCTAGTACACGAGTCCGAGGGATGGCGGCTCGCGTCGCGGATCGAGGGGATAGATATCCCCCGTTCGATCCACGCGTTGGTGGCCGCGCGCGTAGACGGCTTGACACCCCCCGAGAAGGAGCTCCTGCAAGACGCGGCCGTCGTCGGTCGAGTCTTTTGGTCGGGCGTCGTCGCGCGGTTGGCTCACCAGACGTCCAGCCAGACTCGAGAGCAGCTGGGGTATCTCAGGATGAAGGAGCTGATCACCCCTCGCGAGCCCTCATCGTTCTCGAATGAGCATGAGTTCGGGTTCCATCACGCGCTCATCCGGGACGTCGCGTACGACTCCCTGCCGAAGAAGCTGCGAGCCGAGAAGCACGTCGAAGTAGCTCGTTGGGCCGCGTCCGGCCCGACCGCCGATCGCGACGACATCGTGGAGCTGATCGCGACCCACTTCGGACAGGCGCTGGCCTATATGGCCGAGATGGGAGCAGCCAAGGACGAGACCGCGGATCTGCAAGAGAGGTTGTTGTTCTGGGCCGTGCGCGCCGCGGAGCGTTCCCGGAGAGCTTGGCAGACCGACCACGCTCTCGAGTGGTACCGCAAGGCTCTCGATGTGACCGAGCAACTCGGGAAAGGCGGAGGTGAAGCCGGAGCCCTGTGGGAAGCGCTCGCCTTCACGGCGGTTGACGTGCTCCCGGATGAAGAGACCGCCGAAGCGTTCAGCCGTGCGATCGCCGCCTATCAGGCCGGCGGAAACGAAGTAGGTGTCGGACGCGCCAAAGCCGGCTACTCGAAGACGCTTTTCCAGATGGGGAAGGAAGAGGCGGCGGTCGCGATGGCGGAGGAGGCCGTGTCCGTGTTGCGATCGAAGAATGACGAGGGCTCTCTGGCGAGAGCGGTAGCTGCCCTAGCACGCCTCTACTGGCTGTCCGATCGCGACGAGGAGGCGGAGCGTCTCGCCGCCGAGGCTACCGACCTCGCGGGCCGCGCCGGTGACAGGGAAACCGAAGCATTGGCCCTCAACATCCGTGGGCTAACGCTGTGCTCCGTCGAGGGTGTCGAGGCGGCCCTAGAGCCCGTCAGGCAGAGCCACGCCATCGCAAGGGAGATAGGCCAGCTTCCGCTCCTCCTGTACACCGGTCACAACATCGGCCTCTACCGGACGGATCTCGGAGATTCCGACGGCAGTGGCCAGAAGACGTTGGAGGACACGCTGGAACTAGCTCGTCGGCATGGCCGCGGGATGAATCGGGCCTTGCTCGCCATCACACTTTGTTCGATCTATGCACGGCAGGGCCGCTTCGATCAGGCAGAGGCAGTTATCACGCAGGCGGTGGAAGAAGCTCCCCAAACGTGGGCTCGCTTGGCGGCCGGCTTTGAGATCGCGCTGGGGCTCGTGGACGCATATCGAGGCGATCTTCCCGCCGCCCGAGCGCACATCGACAAGGCTGCGTCTCACTCCTCGTCGGATACCAACGTGCGAGTCGGCATCGCTTCCGTCAGCGCGCTGGTGGCCTACCTACAGGGAGCCGACGCAGAGGCTCTGGCACTCACGAGGGATGTGGTCGCGCTGCGGGCAGATGATGTGGTCGCCGACTATCCGGACGTCTTGCGAAACGCCGTGAAGCTGTCGGTCACGACCGGGGATCGTGACGAGGCGGGCGCGTTCAGGGACCTGTTCGACAAACCCGGTCTTGCGGCGCGGGCATTCCGGAAGTGGTGCGACGCGCTGCTCGCCACCGAACCGGTCTCAGCAGTAGCGCTCTTCGAGGAAGCCGCTGAGCTCTTCGAGGAGCTCCGGATACCCTTCTTCCGCGCTGGTTGCCTGATGGACCTCGCTCACGCGAATAGCCATTTGGGTCTCGACCATGTAGATCCGCTCCGGGAAGCTATGGCGTTCTTCAAGTCGAGTGGGGCCGATCTGCAGATGAAGCAGGCGTCTCGACTCGAGGGCTGATGCCCTCGAGCAAGCGCGTCGGAAGCGGCGGTGGGCCCAGATGGATTTGAACCATCGACCTCACCCTTATCAGGGGTGCGCTCTAACCGAGCTGAGCTATGGGCCCCGGTGCGGCGGGCATCCTAATCGGCCCGCCGCCACCTACATCATCTGGGTCTGAGGATTGAGCCGAGTCTTGAAGTAATGAGCTGTGCTCGCGTTGAGCTCCTTCATGCGGAATACCCGGATGCCGGCGCCACCACCATGGTCGTTGGTGTAGATCAAGCCGTTGTACCAGTAGGCAGACCACGAGTCAGGGTTCTTGCCGCTCTCCTTGGGGAGGTAGTAGCCGATCTCCTTGGCGTTCGTGGGGTCACTGAAATCGACCACCGACAGTGCGACCGAGTAGTAAGACGTCACGGCGATGTACGAGCTCTGGTCTTTGGTGGGCACGATGTTGAAGTTGTGGGTCGTGCACCGCGGCCTCTGGGCTTCCTCCGGGTCGTCGGGGATCTCGAAGACCCGAGGCGGAGCGTAGTACCCGACCTGTTCGGGCGAAGTGGGATCGGCGATGTCGTAGAACCACATCGCGCCCATCGGAACGTCGGAGTTCCCGACGCACCCACCGGCAGCGGCGCCCCCGAACTCGTCACCCAAGACGAGGTACTTCCCGTCCCACGTGAATCCGGTCGAGTGGTGGATCTGGATCGCCGGGTTGTGGATGGTAGCGAGGAGCTCGGGTTTGGCAGGGTTCTTTACGTCCCAGACCTGTGACTCCGACACGCACGCGGCGACCGCGAGCTGGCGCGAGGGGAACATAGTGATGTCGTGACATCCGATCGTGTTCGGTGTCGCCATGGGATCGAGGAGCTTTGCCTTGGCCGGGTTGGCGAGAGGGACCTCCATGATCGACACCTTGCGGTGGCTGACAGGGTTGCAACCCGTTCCCTGCCCGCTCAAAGGGTAGGACTCGATGTAGATGTAGAGCTTCTTGCCGGATGGAGCGATCGTGTGGGTGTGCGACCCGCAAGGAGTCTTGATCGCAGCGACCTGCTTCGGACGCTTGAGGTTCTTGATCGAGATGATTCGCAGCCCTTCCCAGCCACCGTCGGCGCCGTACTCGGCGGGTGTCGCGGCAACCGCGGGCAATACGCAGTCTGAGTTCTTCTGGGGAGCGTCCACCGACATGAACACGAGGTTCCCCCAGACCCCGACATCGCCTTGGCCGCCGGCGCACGGGAAGAACGAGATCTGCTCGAGGTAGGGCTTGGTCGGGCGCATCTTGAAGAACCCGACACCCTCGTACGACCCCGCGACCAGCAGGTCGCCCTGGAAAGCAAGGTCCGACCCGGCGGCGACGACCTGTTCGTTCTCTTCCGTGTCCGGGTTGTCCTTCTGGATCACGATCGCATGCTCGGCGACGAGCTCGACGTTCTCTGAGTGGTCGTCCGCGTTGTGCCCGGCGCCGGCAACACCGCCGCCAAGACCTGAAACCACCATAGCTATGGTCAAGATGAGAAAGATCGCCCTAGCGCGCATCCACCGCACCCCCTATGTCGTGTGCCCGATGCCCGTCGGGCTGCCCTGAGCGGGGGGTTCGCCCCTCTTCCGGAGGCCCCTGCTCCTACGACTACCTGAAGTCGTAGACCTGCACCTGTGGGTTGAGCCTCGTGCGGAAGTACCTCACGGCGTTCTTCTGCAAAGCCTTGATCTCGTAGACGCCTACACCTGCAGAATCCGTGGCCGGCAGGGACGCCGACGCGCGCGGCAGGTTCACGTCGTTCGTATAGATCCGGCCGTTGTACCAGTACGCCGCCCACATATCGCCCTGCTGCCCGCCTTCGTACTCGGGGACGTAGTACGCCATCTCTTCTGGATTGGCGGGATCGCTGAAATCGACAACGGAGAGCCCGGCCGCGTAGTAAGCGCTTACCGCGATGTATTTGTTCGGGTCTTTCATCGGCAATACGTTGAAGTTGTGTGTCGTGCACGCGTGGCGCGCCGCGGACTCGGCCGTCGAGGGGAACGCTGTGCGCGGCGGTCCCCAGTGTCCGACCTCCTGCGGGTTCGAGGGGTCGGTTAGGTCGTAGAACCACATCGCGCCGAGCCTGCCGTCCGGGGAGACGCATCCCGCCCCAGCCGCTGCGCCCGCGAACTCGTCTCCCAGCACACCGATCTTGCCGTCCCACGTCATCGCTGACGAGTGGAAGATCATGAACGGGTTGTGGATCCTGCTGAGGATGGTCGGAGCCGTCGGGTCGCTGATGTCCCAGATCTGTCCTTCGACGAGGCACGCGGCGATCGCGATGGCCTTCTCCGGGACCACGGTGACGTCGTGACATCCGGGCGCGGGTGAGACGTCGAGGGTCCCGACGATCTCTTCGCCGGTCTTGGATGGGTCCTTGAGGTCGACCTCGTAGATGAACGCCTTGCGGTGGACCACGTAGTTGCACGACGGTCCAAGGCCACCGGTCAGCGGATAGGACAGGACGTAGAGATAGAGCTTGCCTCCCGATGGGACGAGCGTGTGGGTATGTGATCCACAGTCGGCGTCCACGGTTCCGACGAGGACAGGAGAGCGGGTCGGCTTGGAGATGTCAAAGATCCTGACGCCCTCCCACGCGAGCCCCTCTGCCACTTGCGCCGCAGACGCGCCGATCGAGTCGCAGCCGCCGTCTCCCTGGGTCCCGTCGCTCTTGACCTGAGGGGTGTCGACGGACATGAACGCGAGGTTGCCCCACACAGACACGTCGCCCTGAGCGCCGGGGCAGAGGGCGAACGACTGCTGCTGGATGTAGGGGTCCTTGGGGAGGAGCTTGAAGAGCCCGATGCCTTCCCACGACCCGGCGACGACCGTGTTGCCCTGGAACGCGAGATCGGAGCCTTTGGCGAAGGTCGATTCGTCCTCTTCGGTCGACGGGTCGTCGGCCTGTATGACGATCGGCACCTGCGCGAGGCGTTCGATGTTGTCGGACTGTTGCGCCAGGGCGCCCTGAAGCGTCGTGCCCACCAACAGAGACACGAACATGGCAACTTGCACGATCCGCCGCATCTAAATGCCCCCCTCGATCCGCCGCCAACGACTTGCCCGGAAAGCATTTCGCCCGAGAACGGGCCGTTCCTTCCGCCGCCGTGTCCCTTTCCTCCCGGGAGCACAAGAAAAAGACCCCGCCGGAGCGGGGTCTGGATCTCGATGTTGGAGCTCGGCTACGCGTTTAGCCCCAGGCCCATCACGATGTCGTCCTTGGGGCGAGCCCCTACGACCTGTGACTTGACTGCTCCATCGACGAACAGCGCGATCGTAGGGATGCTCATGACGCCGTACTTGGCTGCGACGTTGGGCGCGTCGTCGATGTTGAGCTTCACGACGGTGATCTTGCCCTCGTACTCCGCCTGAATCTTCTCGAGCTCGGGCGTGACCAGGCGGCAGGGGCCGCACCACTCCGCCCAGAAATCGACGACTACGGGCGTGTCTGAGCCCAGCACGACCTCGTTGAAGTTGCTTTCGGTGACCTCTTGCATCGTGCCCAAACCCGCCTCCTAGCGCCTGTTGTGGCTTTCTTTGGTTTCCATAGGGATAGAACCGTTCGGGGTCTTCCCTATATTCCCTTCGCGGAAGCCAGGTTCGGCGCCTCGACCCGCACGCAGCCCGGCATACCCCGCTCCATCCCGGTGTAAAGCGTCTCCCATTCGCTCTCGGTCAGCGTGAGGGTCCCGCACAGAGATAGATGCTCCCAGTCGGGCCCGGCGAGCACCGTCACGGTGACGTGGTTCTCATTGCCTTCGAGGTGGGCCTCGAACCGGCCGATGACTCGGAACTGGTATCGCTGCGACTGCCGCCGGGCAGGTGTCACCCCCAAAGGCTACGCCGCGCGGGGGTCGATGGGGGTCATTCCTCGATCTCGTCTGGGCGGGCTGAGGCTCGACATCTAGACGACCGGTGGGCTTTAGCGCATCGTTTGGAATGTCCGGCAGCTTGTCAGAGGAGGCAGCATGCCCAGAAAGCTCAGAATCGTGATCCCGTCGATCGTTCTGGCAGTCGCCGCTGGGGTACTCGTGACGTCCAGCGCAAGTGGTCAAACCGTTCTGCACGTCGTATTCGGTCCGCAGGAAGAAAACAAGACCGCCTTGGTCGACGTCAACCGCGATGGCCTTCGGCTGGGTGATCGGATCGCGGCTCGCGGTCCTTTGGTGGACGAGAGCCAGACAGAGCGTGTCGGCACCGCGTACCTGCAGTGCCTCGTGCACCGGCGCATCGTCGACCCTGACAGAGGACTGTGGAACTGCAACTACGTTCTCGAGCTCGCGGATGGTGACATCGTGCTTCAGGGACTGGATCCCCGAGGGCCTGGTGAATACGAGATGTCGGTACTCGGCGGTACGGGTGCGTACGCGAGCGCCACCGGAGACGCCACATTCACAGATGGGGGGACGGATGGCGATGGCTACACGGACATGATGATCAGATTGGACGGATAGAAACTCGTTGCTTAAGTGAAAACCTCTAGATCGGTGCACGCCGCGAGCCGATCGAAGTCCTCGTCTGCATGCAGGATAGGGACCCCATCTCGCACGCACGGGGCCGCGATCAAGCAGTCGAGTGTCTTGCGGATCGTGACGCCGGCGCGTCGCGCTTTTCGGTAGAGCTCGGCTGCAAGAGCGAAATCGTCGAGGTCTTCCAACCTCAGAACCGGAAAGGCCCGCAGGTGTTTCTCCACCCGACGGGCGTCCCGTTCGTGACGGAAGCCTTGCAGGATCTCGGCGAAGACGATGTCGGTAAGAGCTAGGGGAGCTCCATCCTGGAGTAGCTCGGTGCAGCGCGTCGCCTTCTCGGAATCCACGTCGTTTAGGACGTCGATCCAGACGCTGGTATCGACGACGATCACATTCTGGCGGAGCGGCTTACTTCGAGGTCACCCTCCCAGTGCACCTTGCCCTTCAACCTGAGAAGGTCGAGCCGCCGGTATCGAGCCACTAGCTCGCGCAACGCTAGATCGACCGCCGCGCGTTTCGTCCTTGCGCCGGTTAAGGCCTGAACCTCTTTCAAGACCTCGTCGTCGATCTCGATGTTGGTCCGCATACACCAAACCATACACCAATCTGGCCGCGGTGATACACCTTCGGGGCCACAGGTCCGAGTCTGCTCCACCGGGCGGTCAAAGGCTAGCCGTCGGTTTGTGCGTCGAGCTTGGCCTATCGCGATTGACCTGCTCACTAGATAGACCCACGATGTCTGGACTAGGAAGAGAGGAGCTGCGCCTTGACCCGATTCCGGATCATCCTTTCCGGCGTCATCGCGATGGCGCTACTGCTGCCACTCCCTTCATTAATCACTGCCCAGGTCGCACCGTCGGGCTCATGGGGGCCTCCCCCCGATGCGCTGCTGCAAGAGATGGAGGGATTGAACGACGACCTCCGCCGACTAATCGACGATTGGAAAAAGGGCAAGATCGGAGGGAACTTCGCTGGCCCGGATAGCGAACACCGTGCCTTTATCAAGCGTGTCAAGGAGATAGAGGCGCGCAAGCTCGCTATCGTGGAGCAGTACTTCGACGGCCCCACTTATGGCTCGATCACGTGGAGCCGCGTGTTCACGAAGCTCGACTGCGTCGACAGCCGGATGTATCTGGCGTTGGGCTACGACCTCACAGCC
>DATLNM010000010.1:0-12533 GCA_035536775.1 Actinomycetota bacterium
AGGGGCGACCGGCGCGCTCGGAGCGGCTGGGGACGCCGAAAGGGCGCTGGTTCTCAGGGCGGTGATCCGGTCCTCCAACGGTGGATGGGTGTCGAACATGCGGTTGAGCCACGATGCCTTGGGAGCGTGCGCGCGCGCCTCGTTCGCGTGCCGGGCGATGGGGGATTCGATCCACAGGTGGGCGGTGGCCCGGCTTCCCGACCTTACGACCGTCTGGTCTTGACGCAACTTTTCGAGCGCACTGACCAGCCCGTCGGGGTAGCGCGTCAGGAAGACCCCATCGGCATCCGCGAGGAATTCGCGCTGGCGAGAGATGGCGAACTGAAGAAGCTGAGCGATGATCGGTGAGACGAGCAGCAGCACGAGTCCAAGGACGGCGAAGATCGCACCCGCGCCTCCCCGGTCGTCGTCATCCCCGGCCCCCCACCAGAGCGCGCGCATCATCCAGTCGGCCAGAAGGACGATCACTCCTACCAGCGTTACGGCGAGCGTCATCACGAGCGTGTCTCGGTTCTTGATGTGCGACAGCTCGTGGGCGATGACCCCTTGGAGCTCGTCGCGGTTGAGCTTCCCGAGAAGTCCTGTCGTCACGGCGATCGCGGAATGCTCGGGGTTGCGTCCGGTCGCGAACGCATTGGGAGCTTCGTCCTCGACGTAGTAGACGCGCGGCTTGGGCATCCCAGCAGCGATACAGAGGCCGTCGACGATGTTGTGGAGTTGCTGGAACGCCGGCCCTTCCGCCGGCTTAGCGCGGCTCATCGCGAGCGCAATCTTGTCCGACGAGAAGTAGCTACCCCACACCATGAGGAGAGAGAAGACGAGCGCTCCGACGAGTCCCCACAGGCCGAAGTCCGTGAGGTAGCCGAAGACCCAGCCGATCGCTGCGACGAACAAGACAAAGACGATGATCAACGCCCACGACTTCCTGATGTTGGACGCGATCCTCTCGTACATCTAACTCCTCGCGGGTGGTGCCTAGGCTCCTCTAGTTACCCGGCGGGCGGCTGTGACGTGGGCGTCCCCGTTCCCGGGGCAGAGGTTCCGGCCGCGGGTGGGGCTCCACCTCCGCTGCCGAAGTCAACGCGCACCGGGGCACGCGCCGCGTCTTCGGTCTCGAAGTAAGCGCGCGGCTGGAAGCCAAACATCCCGGCGATCATGTTGCTCGGGAATGCCTCCAGCGCATTGTCGTACGCGAGAACCTGCTCGTTGTAGAACTGGCGGGCGAACGCGATCCGCTCCTCGGTTGCAGTCAGCTCTTCCTGAAGAGCAAGGAAATTCTGGTTCGCCTTGAGGTCCGGGTAGGCCTCGGATAGCGCGAACAGCTGTCGCAGTGCCCCGGTGAGGAAGTTTTCGGCCTGAGCCTGCTGTTCCACACCCTCGGCTGCCACGGCTTGCTGGCGAGCGCGAATAACGGCCTCGAGGGTCTCGCGCTCGTGTGATGCGTAGCCCTTGACTGTTTCGACGAGGTTAGGGATGAGGTCATGGCGCCTCTTCAACTGAACGTCGATCTGCGCCCAACCCGCTTCGGTCCTGTTGCGTAACCGGACGAGCCGGTTGTACGCGCCCATCAAGAAGAAGGCGACAAGCACCACAACTCCGAGTACGACCCACTCCATCAGCCAACCCCTCCTGAGAGACGACCTCGTAAGAGTAAGGCCAGGTACGCTCTTGCGCATGAGGATCTCGATCGAGTACTGCGCCCAGTGAGGGTACTCACCTAGAGCCGTCGGTCTGACGGAGAGGCTGCTGGAAGAGTTCGAACAGCACTTGGACGAGATCGTGTTGATCCCGTCCAGTGGCGGCGTGTTCGAGGTCCACGCCGGCGACTCGCTCCTCTACTCCAAAAAGGCGACGGGTCGCCACGCCGAGCACGACGACATCCTCGCCGCCCTGCGAAAGCGGCTGGGCTAGCGCTCCTGGAGCATCTCGCCGACCTGGAACGCCAGGTCGAGCGACTGGCGCGCGTTAAGGCGAGGGTCGCACAACGCCTCCGTTGCCCCTTCGAGCACGTCGAGCGCGTCGCCGGCACCGAAGCACTCGACGACGTCTTCTGAAGTGAGCTCGAGATGCACGCCGCCGGGCACCGTTCCCTGGGCGTTGTGCACTGCGAAGAACGTCTTGATCTCACTCAAGATGTCGTCGAACCGGCGGCGCTTGTGTCCGTCGCGCGTGAAGGTGTTCCCGTGCATGGGGTCGCAGACCCAAACGACTTGGTGCCCCGATCCCTTGACGGCCCCAATGAGGTCCGGCAGAAGATCGCCCACGGGCCCCGAGCCCAGCCTCGTGATCAAGGTCAGTCGCCCAGGCTCGCGATCGGGATCGAGACGTTCGCAGATCGCCACCGTCTCCTCCGCCGTTGCCGAGGGTCCGAGCTTGCACGCCACCGGGTTCTTGATCCCCGTCAGGAACTCGACATGAGCTCCGTCAGCGGAGCGAGTGCGCTCACCGACCCAGAGCAGGTGGGCAGAGCAGTCGTACCAGTCGCCGGTCAGGCTGTCGCGCCGCGTCAACGCCTCTTCGTAACCAAGCAGCAGGGCTTCATGTGACGTGTAGAAGTCGACCTCGTGCAACGCGGAGTCGGTGGAGAGGTCTATCCCGCACGCCGCCATGAAATCCAAGGCTTGATCGATCTGTCCCGCGATCGATTCGTAGCGTCGTCCTTGGCTGCTCGACGCGACGAACTCTTGGTTCCAGACGTGTATCTGTCGCAGGTCGGCGAACCCGCCCTTGGTGAGGGCTCGGATCAGATTCAGCGTCGACGCCGACTGGTGGTACGCCTGGATCATCCGCGCGGGGTCGGGACGTCGAGCGTCCTCGTCGAACGCCTCGTCGTTGACGGCGTGACCCCTGAAGGAAGGAAGCTCCACGCCGCCCATGGTCTCGGTCGCCGCGGAGCGAGGTTTTGCGAACTGGCCCGCGATGCGCCCGACCTTGATCACCGGTAAGCCCGAGGCGTAGGTCAAGACGACGGCCATCTGCAGGATGACCTTCAGCTTGTCGCGGATCGAGTCTGCCGTGAAATCTCCGAACGCCTCGGCACAATCACCCGCCTGAAGGACGAAGGCTCCTCCGCCACTGACCTTCGCCAGCGCTGCTTTGAGGCGGCGCGCCTCCCCGGCGAACACGAGTGGTGGAAGGCTGCGGCAGCGCTCGAGTGTCTCCTGGAGCGCGCCGGCGTCCGGCCACTCCGGCTGCTGGGTGGCGGGGCGCGTCTGCCACAACGACGGGGACCACTCTGGGTGTTCGACCATCGTCTCATCGTCGCGTCTTTTCGCCAGCCGCGTGCGACGATGCGTGTCGTGGAGAGCTTGAGCCTGGTCGATCACGGGGACATCGTCGATGCGAGGTCCCGGCTAACCGGCGTCGCCGTCACCACGCCTCTGGACCGGTCCCGAGCGCTCTCGGACGTCGCCGGCGGGCCCTGCTTCGTCAAATGCGAGAACCTCCAACGCACGGGGTCCTTCAAGATCCGCGGGGCGTACAACCTCATCAGTCGGCTCACTTCACCGGCGACCGACGCGGGCGTGGTCGCGGCGTCGGCCGGTAATCATGCGCAGGGCGTTGCGTTAGCAGCGGCGCTCAGCGGCATACGCGCGCGGGTGTTCATGCCTGAGGCCGCTCCCATCCCCAAGGTGGAAGCGACCAAGCGATACGGTGCCGACGTCGTCCTCACCGGGCACGACTTCGGTGCCGCCTACGCTGCGGCGGTCGAGTTCTCCGATCGTGAGGGGTCGTTCTTCGTTCACCCCTTCGACCATCCACACATCATTGCGGGACAAGGCACGGCCGGACTCGAGATCCTCGAGCAGTTCGCCGCGGTCGATGAGGGCGGAGATGGACCGCGTACAGTCGTCGTTCCCGTCGGAGGGGGAGGGCTGATCTCGGGTATCGCTGCAGCGTTGCGCGGCGCGGGTAGCGGAGCGCGCGTGGTGGGTGTGCAAGCAGCAGGGGCCGCTGCGTTTCCACCCTCGCTACAGAAGGGATCGATCGTGCGGCTCGAGGACATGTCCACGATCGCGGATGGGATAGCTGCGAACTCGCCTGGGGAGCTCACGTTCGCGCACGTTCGCGAGCTCGTCGACGACGTCGTGACGGTGGGTGACGATGCGATCGCGGCGGCTCTCTTGTTCGCGGCCGAACGGATGAAATTGGTGCTCGAGCCTGCGGGCGCGGCCGGCCTCGCTGCCGTCTTGCAGCGCGTTGGAGACATCGAGCCGCCGGTCGTGGTGGTCCTCTCCGGTGGGAACATCGACCCGCTGCTCCTGCTGCGGGTCATCCGCTTCGGCATGAGCGCGTCCGGGAGGTACTTCGCGTTCCACACGAGGATCGCAGACCGGCCGGGACAGCTTCACCGCCTCATCGGTCTCATCGCCGAGCTCGGTGCCAACATCGTCGGCGTCGAGCACAGGCGAGAGGGCGTCCGCGTACACCTGGGCGAGGTCGACGTCGCGCTGCAGGTGGAGACAAAGGGTCCCGACCACATCGCGGCGGTGGTCGAGAGTCTCTCGAGCGCGGGCTACACGGTCGAGCCCCTCTAAGACCCCAGCCTTTCCCCCGCTTAATCTGGCTCGATGGGACTTCCCCCACAACCGCTTCGACCCCTCGACCCCGACTTCGTCGCCGATCTCGTCCGTCGCTGTCTGGCCGAGGATGTCGGCCGGGGGGATGTGACGACGACGGCGGTCGTGACGTCCGACGCGACCGGACTCGCCCACATCGAGAGCAGGGGTTCGGCTGTGGTCGCCGGCCTCGATGTCGCGGCCGCCTGTTTCGCCGCGACCGGTGGCGACTCGGTGAAATGGTCGGCGCTCGTGACAGACGGCGATCGGGTCGAGCGGGGCGACATCCTCGCGACGATCCAGGGGACCCTTAGCTCGATCCTCACGGCCGAGCGCACGGCGCTGAACCTCCTCGCCCGAATGTGCGGAGTTGCCACGATGGCGGCCACCTACGCGAGCGCGGTGGCTGGGTCGGGGACTCGGGTTGTTGACACCAGGAAGACGATGCCGGGTTTGAGGGTTGTAGATAAGTACGCGGTGCGCGTGGGCGGGTGCTACAACCATCGATCCGGATTGGACGACGGCGTGCTCATCAAGGACAACCACATCATGGCTGCGGGCGGAGTGAGTGCGGCCGTCGAGCGGGCTCGCGCGCGCATTCAACACGGCCACCTACTCGAGGTGGAGGTGACCACGCTCGACGAGCTCGAGGAAGCGATCGGCGCCGGCGCCGACGCGGTTCTCCTCGACAACATGGATCCTCAGATGGTCGCCTCGGCCGGCGCGCGCGCCGGGGGCCGAGTCGTCCTCGAAGCATCGGGCGGGATCGGCCTCGACAACATCGCCGCCTATACGGCGACGGGTGTCGATCTGATCTCGGTAGGGGCGTTGACGCACGGTGCGCCACACGTCGATCTCAGCCTCGAGGTGCAAGCGTGGTCCTGAGTCCAGCAGCGTTGCGTGACGGCGTCGATGCCGCGTGGGCAGACGAGGTGCGCGCCCTCGCCAAACAGCAGGACGCCGTCATCCTTGCGCACAACTACCAGGTTCCTGCGATACAGGATGTCGCCCACCATGTTGGGGATTCCCTCGAGCTTTCTCGCCTCGCAGCAGAGGTCGACGAGTCGACGATCGTGTTCTGCGGAGTGCACTTCATGGCGGAGACGGCCAAGATCCTCGCCCCCGAGAAGCGCGTTCTCATCCCGGACCCGAAGGCAGGCTGCTCCCTCGCGTCGTCGATAACGGGCGAACAGCTGAGGGCGTGGAAGGCCGAGCATCCGGGCGCGGTCGCGGTCTTCTATGTCAACACGACGGCCGAGGTGAAGGCAGAGTGCGACTATTGCTGCACCTCGGCCAACGCGGTGAACGTGGTTCGTTCGATCCCGGAGGACAAGGAGATCCTGTTCGGTCCCGACATGTTCCTTGGCGCGCACGTCGAGAGGATGACGGGCCGAAAGATGCACATATGGATGGGGGAATGTCACGTCCATTCGGGGATCCAGCCAGACGACATCCAGAGGACTATGGCGGCGAATCCAGACGCCGAGTTGCACATCCATCCTGAGTGCGGCTGTTCGTCTTCCTGCATGTATCTGTTGTCCGTTGGTGATCTCCCTGCTGATCGAACGTTCGTGTTGGGAACCGGTGGGATGGTGCGCAGGATGCAGGAGTCGAAGGCGAAAGACTTCATCATCGCTACCGAGACCGGCATGCTGCATCGCCTTCGAAAGGAAAATCCGGTCGCCAACCTGATGCCGGCCAACGACGAAGCGGTGTGCGGCTACATGAAGATGATCACGCCCTCGAAGCTTCTCGAGACACTGCGCACGGGACGCTACGAGGTGGATGTCCCCGAGGAGATCGCCCGGCGCGCCCGGCTTCCGATCGAACGGATGATCGCGGTTTCCTGATCAGGTTCGTGCGGTCGCCCCGGAAGGCGTTGCCGCGATTCCAAGGATGGCGGCCAGGCTTCCCAGCACCGCGCCCGCGGCGGTGAGATAAAGGCCGATCGCGGGACGGGCGTCCCCCACGATGTTCATGCGCTGAGAGATCGGCGAAACGAGATCCTCGACGCCCCTGAGGTCGGCAAGCGCGATCCCCCCGATGATGATCGACGCCACCAGGGCGAGCCACGCGTACCGGCTGCGGCGCGCTGCGATCAGTAGCCCCGCCGAGAACAAGAGCGTGATGCCACAACCAAGGACCCACCATCCGTCGCCGGCCTCTATCCCCGAGAAGGGCTGGGCGTTCACGACCTCATCGGCGGGCAAGATCTTCGGCGGCGTGATCCGCACCCAGTCCAGAACGGCGCCCGTCACCGCAAGGCCCGAGGCGACTACGAGTCCTCCCGCGGCGACGGTGCGCGCGCTCTCAAAGATGTCCCTCACAGGCCGCGCTAGCCTATCGCCGTGGATCCCGACCGCAGATGCATCCTGGCTTTCCATGCGCACCCAGACGACGAGTCGTCCAAGGGAGCAGGGACCATGGCTCGTTACTCCGCGGAGGGAGCCAGGGTCATCCTCGTGTGTGCCACTCGAGGGGAAGAGGGCGACATCCTCAATCCCCGCATGGACCGCCCAGGGATAAAGGAGCGCATGGCCGAGGTGCGCGAGCAAGAACTCGAGGCCGCGTGTGCGTTGTTGGGTGTTCACAAGATCTATCAACTCGGCTACCGCGACTCCGGGATGCCGGGCAGTGACGCCAATGCACACCCGGACGCGTTCACCAATGCCTCACGAGATGAAGTCATCGCGCGGCTTCTCGAGATCATCAGCATCGAGCGACCCCAAGTGTTCCTGTGTTACGACGAGCACAAGGGCTACGAGCACCCCGACCACGTCAGGGTGCACCAGTGGGGAACCGAGGTATGGCATGTCGCGCGCGAGCGAGCGGGATCGGGCTCGTTCCCTGCCCCACAGAAGCTGTACTACTTCGCGACCTTCACCCGTGAGCGCTTGTCGGTGCTGCATGAGGCATCCGTCGCCGAAGGCATCGAGAGCCCTTACGCCGGATGGCTTGACCACTGGGACGAGATCGGCTTCGCCGAGCCCGAGATAACGACGCGGGTAGATGTCGCCGAATACGTTCATCTGCGGAGCCAAGCCCTTCTCGCACATGCGACGCAGATCGACCCGGACAGTTTCTGGCTCGCGATCCCTGATGACGTTCAGCGCCGCATCTATCCGTGGGAGGACTATCAGCTCGTCGAGTCGACTGTTCCCACCGAGCTCCCCGAGACCGACCTGTTCGCGGGGATCGAGATGCAATGACGGGCAGCGCGTTCACGGCTACCGGGACCGAGAATCGAATGAGATGGGACCGTACCTCCCCCGGGTTCATGGAAGTCTGGTACCTCACCCTCAACCACCGCGCGTCGGGCGCAGGGATCTGGGTCCGTTACACCATCACGTCGCCTAAGCACGGGGCCGCGTTCTGTGAGCTGTGGTCGTTCTACTTCGACCCTGCGGGCACTAGGAGCTTCGCCGGCAAGCAGCGTTTCCCGATCGAGATGCTCGGCGCGCCGAACGGACGTGACGACGGTGCACTGATTCGCATCGGCGATGCGTGGCTATCCGAGAACCACGCGGAGGGCAGCGTCGCGACATCCGACGGAGAGATGACATGGTCGCTCGACTGGGAGCCCGCCGAACGTTGCTTCCAGCATCTCCCGCATCAGATCCGGGACCGGATCGAGGGACGAGTGTCGACGGTTTGCTCCCCGAACCTCGCCGTACCTTTCTCAGGTTCTGTGAGTGTCAAGCCTCCCCGCGGCGGGGGTAGGGCGCTACGCGTCCGGCTGGATGGCGACGAAGGGTGCCAGAGCCATCGTTGGGGTGCGAAGCACTCGGTCTCATGGACGTGGGCGCACTGCGCTGGATTCTCAGAGGACCCAGATGGTGTGTTCGAAGGCCTCGCGGCGCGCGCGGGACTCGGTCCCGTGCTGGCTCCCACGACGACATTCCTCTATCTGCGTTTTCGCGGGCAAGACCTCGTCTTCAACGAGCTGCGGTGGGCGCTGCGCGCCAAGAGCAGATACGAGATGCCCACCTGGGCATTCACTGCATATAACGAGAGATGGAAGATCGCGGGCGCGGCCCGCTCTCGCATAGACAACATGTTTCAGATCGCTTACACAGACCCGGACGGATCGAAGCGGCACTGCGCGAACTCCGAGATCGCAGATATGGCTCTCGAGGTTTACGAACGAAGCTCCGACGGATGGCGCCACAGCGGCAGCCTCACTTCGACAGGACTAGCGCACCTCGAGTTCGGCCGTCGCGACCCGTTCTCGGAGCTACCCGTACGGTTCTAGCTCGTCGCGGAGGGCGGCGATATCGGTGACGGGGGCGCGGCATACCGAGTTTCGGCATACGTAAGCTGTGGCGTGCCCCCCTTTCATCGTCCGCCCGGCGACGAGCGGGAGGTCCGACGCCGAAACCTCCTGCTCGTCCATGACGATCAGCACCTTGTTCGGCAGCGGCATGTTGCGGACCGCCCCGACCAGCGCGTCGCGGTCCTCTGATCCTTGCTTACCTACGATTACGAGTTCTATCGGCGGGGCGGTGTGGAACTCGATCGCCTCGAGCATGTGTCCGAACGCTAGTGGGGATCGGGAAAGCACGCCTGCGGCAAGTCGCATCGTGTCGAGTGCGCGCTCGAGGTAGGACTTTTCGCTCGTGATCAACGAGAGCTTCTGGAGTTGCAGTGCCATCACCGAGTTCGCCGACGGCACTGCGTTGTCGAAGAGATCCTTCGGCCGCATCACCAGCGCCTCGGCATCGGTTCCGGTCGAGAAGAAGCCTCCAGCGTCGTCATCCCAGAAGAGGCGAAGCGCCTCGTTCGCGCTCCAACGTGCGTGCTCGAGCCAGGCCCCGTCGTGGGTCGCCTCGAAGAGCGACAAGCAGGCTTCCAGTAGGAACGCGTAGTCTTCGCAATATCCCAGGTGTTTGACGATGTCGCGGCCGCTGTCATCGAGACGGTAGGAGCGCATCAGGCGGCCGTCGATCACCATCGAGTCGAGAAGGAACCGCGCGCAATCCCGTGCTGCTTCGACCCACCTCCGCTCGCCGAGGATGACTCCGGCCTCGGCGAGGGCCGACGCGGTGAGACCGTTCCATCCTGCGAGGACCTTGGAGTCGGTGGCAGGACGCGGCCGGGTCGCGCGCCGCTCTAGAAGCTTGCGTGCAGCCCGCTTCACCGCGATGGGGTCGCTCTCTCCGATGATGACGGGGATGTTGCTGCCCTCGAAGTTGCCCTCCTGTGAGAATCCCCAACGCTCGACGGATGTGTCGAAGTCTTCGCCGGTCACCTCGCGCACCTCGTCAAGCGACCACACGTAGAACTTCCCTTCGATGCCTTCGGAATCCGCGTCGAGGCTCGACCAGAATCCTCCGCCTCGATCGTGCATCTCGCGCAGCAACCATTCAGCGATAGCGGTTGCTACCTCCTTGTGCCGAGAGGTTCCGTGGATCTGCCACGAACGTGCATACGTACGGAGTAGTTGGGCGTTGTCGTACAGCATCTTCTCGAAATGAGGCACGATCCAGCGCCGGTCGACGGAGTACCGGGCGAAGCCCCCGCCGAGCTGATCGAGGATGCCCCCCGCAGCCATCGCGTCGAGTGTTTTCGCGGCGATCTCATCGGCCTCCTTGTCGCCTCTCAGATCGAGCCGTAGAAGGAAGTCGATAGTCATCGGCTGTGGGAACTTTGGTGCTGCGCCGAAGCCTCCGTACTCGCGATCGAACGTCGACGACGCGAAGCGCAGAGCTTCGTAAAGCAACTGCGACGAGACCGGCTCGGTTGATGGTGCGGGTTTCACGGCTTGATCGATGTGCGCGATGAGGCGATCTCCCTGTGACTCGAGCTCGAGACGCCGCTTGCGCCACGCTTCTCCGACCGCCGTCAGGACCTTGGAGAATGCCGGGAGAGCCCCGTGATCGCGCGGCGGGAAGTACGTCCCTCCATAGAAGGGTCTGCCGTCGGAGGTGAGGAAGATCGTCATCGGCCACCCTCCGTGACCCGTCATCGCTTGAACGGCTTCCATGTAGATCGCATCGATGTCGGGTCGTTCTTCGCGATCGACCTTGATGCAGACGAAGAGTTCGTTCATCAGGTCCGCAGTCGCGGGATCTTCGAACGATTCGTGCTCCATCACGTGACACCAATGGCACGCCGCGTAGCCCACCGAGAGCAAGATGGGTTTGTCCTGCGAGGCTGCGCGTGCAAGCGCCTCTTCGCCCCATGGGTACCAATCGACAGGGTTGTCCTTGTGCTGCAAGAGATAGGGGCTGACCTCATCAGCGAGCCGATTGCTCATACCGTCCGAAGGCTACGCTGATAAGACATGTCGGTCCTCGCGTACCTCTTATCGCCTGTGTCCGGGCTGGTCGTGTTCCTCGTGGCGCGCTCCCCGAGGGCGCGCTTCCACGGCCTTCAGTCGGTCATCGTGGGGACGCTGTGGCCGCTCGCGCTTTACCTCGGGGCGTACATAAGTCCGCGCGTGACTCAGATCGTGGCAGCCGTGGTGGTCGCGACCTGGGTCGCGCTTGTGTCCGGAGCCGCGACCGGCCGCGACCCTCATGTCCCGTGGCTCGGTCGGAACCTCGCGCGGATCGCCGGTTACGAAAGGGAGTGGAACTCTAAGAGCGCGCGGTGAAACACATCCGGCACGAGGTCGCCGTCGAGCCGTTCACGGCGCCACACGAGGGGCACTTCCAGAAGCTTCCCGTGTCGCCGCCCGCCCCACCGTCGGTGAGGGTCGCGGTCGTGACGGCGCCACCTGCACCACTCGGTGCCGGTACCCACTGTGCGGTTTGCTCGTCGTATACGAGAAGCTCGGCCCCACGACGGAACCACCATCTCCCGTCCCGCTCGAACGGCTGTTCCTGAGGCTCCGAAGTTTCGACGGGCGCAGCCTGGACCGGGGCCGCTTGGATAGGCGCGGCCTGCACGGGCTCGGGGGCTGAGTAGGCGGGCTGGGCGTAGACCTGTTGCGGCGTCGCCTGCGCCTGAACCGGCTGGGCCGCTGCGGGCTCGTAGGCCGAGGGTTGGGCGGTTGCCTCCTGGGCCGCGTAGGGGCTGACGAATGAACTGTCCGACGACCCGAGGTCGGCCAGCGAGCCGGTCGATGCCGGGGCGAAGGATGACTCGTTGAGCTGCTTCTTGACCCGGGACAGGGTGGACAGATTGAGAAGGGAAACGAGCAAGCTGATCGCGAGGAGCGCAATGACGATCAGCTGAAAAAGGTCTTGATCGATCGACATCATTCGCCTTTCTCTGTCCTCGGCGAGGCCGCGGCTATCGACTGTCGACCTCGTTCTATCAGGTTTTCGCGGCCGCCTGCGGGTCGAGCCGACACTTCGCGCCGGTGCAACTGAGCACCGGCAACACCCAGCACGGCCAGGAGCGCCCCCACATATACGAGAGGTCCGCGCGTGGTTACGTACGTCCCCTGCGCGTCGTGGTCCTCCGGTCCACCGATGAGGGCGACCAGGAGGAACACCGCGATGGCACCCGTGAGGACCGCGTAGCCTGAGTGTCTCAGCGGGAGCTCGAGCTCGACCCCCACGAGCTTCAGGACGATCAAGAGCGATACGGATCCGGCTATGAGCAGCGCGAGGTTGGCGATGAACCCAAAGGACCCCCATCCCGAGGCATAGGAGGGCGAGAGGACTAGCTGCTCTGCTTCGGCCGCCAGACGCGCCCAACCAGGTATGAACGAGAGCAGAAAGAGCACCAAAGATGCCGCCAGCACGGTCTGCTCGCCCTTGGAAAGTCGCTTGGAACGCACGGGGATCGAATACTAGTGCTCCGCCCCGCGGGTGGCGCTCTGGGATGGCGGTTGTTTGCGGGTCGAGGCACGGGTGCCGGGAGTGACCAGGGACCGTCGGTAGGATCGGGCGGCCCGGGCCGGCGGCATCCCAGACCCGTGGGCAGGTACTCGAGCTCGGGAGGTGACACGTGGCAGTCATAAAGACCATCGACCTCGTTGGCGTCTCGTCGGAATCGTGGCGTGATGCAGCGAATCAGGCACTC
>DATLNM010000011.1:0-15071 GCA_035536775.1 Actinomycetota bacterium
CTTGGCGGGGCGGCGCAATTACATCGCCGCTGCGGAAGACCTCTTCGAGCGCATCGATCGCATCGAGCATCGGGAGCAGCAGCCTGAGCTCCCCCGCGTCGATGAACGGGATCTGCATCCCCGAAGGATAGAACCTGTGCCGAGGGTGTCGGCGGGCTCGAGCTCGAACGTCGCTCGACCCGTCCTCGACGGGGCGACCGGAGATGCGAACTACCTCGACAACGGGCCGGCCACAGTCCCATACTGGGAACTGCGCGGCTGCCCTGGAGAGGTGTTCGGCGCAGGCTGGGGAGAAGAGCAAGCTCGGGGTATCCGCAGTCCGGAGGAAATCTCCTGACGCGGGTCAATGGGCGGGTCGATAGAAGGGCGGGCGATGCAGACACGGCGGAAACGTGGGCACGCGGTGAAGAGTTCGTCGATCGCGGCAGTGGTGCTGATCGTTATCGGTGCGATCGGCGCACCGAGCTTGGCGGGACCCTCGAGCAAGAAGCCGGGGCGCGGAAAAGCTGCCTCGAAACCGACCGTGATCCCCTGGGGCCTCAACGACTGCGACGGCGTCATCGGCTTCAGCCCCGTCTCGGCCGAGAGCATCCAGCCCTTCCTACCGGAGGGCTTCACCGCCACCGTTCCCGATGATTTCAGAGCAGCCCTGCCGCCGGACCCGCGCGTCGACGCGGTGCTCGGGCTCGAAGCGTTCCGTTGCGCCGATGGGGTCGGCCTGTCAGGCATCGTGCCGGACCTCGAATACGGCAGCCTGTTCACGTTCGTCGAGCCCCCTGCCGCGCTCGCAGACAGCCGATACCCCTGGTCCTTCGTGAAGTGGGACACGCTCGTGCCCGACGCGCCGAGGCAGACCGCTCTCGCGAAGAGAGGCCTGCCGGCGAGGCTCGGGGAAGCGGTCTTTTTTGGATGGGCAGTCACACCGGTCGGCATCCCATTCGATGTGATCCTCAGGCTCGAGGAAGCCGGCAACTACGGCATGACGGGAATCGCCGCCGCAGCCACCGCGTTCGATGCGAAGTTCATCGAGTACATGCCGGGGGATAGAGGTCTCGCCCAGTGGCGTACGGTGGGCCGCTCTCCGGGTGGTTTCGCCGGTGGGGGGTGGTTGAGCGTCCCCAGCGGGAGCTACGCGGCCGAGATCCTTGGTGGGACGGAGGCCCAGGCCTACTTCCTGGCTTCGGAAGGGATCGATTTCACGGAAGCGTCCATCACCCTTCCGTGAGCTAAATGGCCACATGCATCACCGGAGGATGAAGCCCGTTCCGAGGGTGTCGGCAGGTTCGAGCTCGAAGGTGGCGCTGGCCGTGCGGTGGGCGCTGCCCTCGACCTCGGTGATGACCGCCGCGATGTCGCCAACGGTCGCGTCGCCAGTGACCGATGCCGTGAAGGTCGTGTTGATGATGCTGTCGTGGATGAGGGTCGCTCCGCGGGGAAGCTGACCCGACTTGTCCAGGATGGCGAGGCGCGCCGACGTTCCGCTGCCGCACGGTGAACGGTCGACCTCGCCGTCGGCGAAGATCGTCACGTTGCGCTGGCGCAGGTTCGGCGATTCCTCGAGGGTCTCGAAGAAGATGACGCCGTAGACGCTGCACAGCTCGGGCTCGACGGGATGGACGACCTCGTGCTCCGCCTCGATCGCGGCCTTGATGGAGCGACCGAGTGAAATGAACGAGGTCAGGTTCTCCGGCGTCACCGTCAGCCCCACGGACGCGGCGTCGACTGACGCGTAGAACGCGCCTCCGTAGGACACGTCGCAGTGGATCGACCAACCCTCGACGCCGATCTCGATGTTCTCCAAGAGGACGAACGACGAGACGTTGCGGAACCGCACCGAGGTCACGTCTCCCCCGTTCACCGTTGCGAAGGTCTCCAGGCGGCCCGACGGCGCGTCCACAAACACGCGCGTCACCGGCTCGACGGCTGGGATGCGACCCGACTCGATCGCCCACGTCACTAGCGCGATCGTTCCGTGGCCGCACGCGGTCGAGAAGCCTGCGTTGTGGAAGAAGAGAACTCCGAGGTCGCCGTCGGCATCCTCGGGCTCGGTCACGAAGCAGCCGTACATATCGGCGTGGCCGCGCGGCTCGAACACGAGCAGCTTGCGGATGTCGTCGAGGTGCTCCATCGCGTAGCGGCGCTTGTCGAGGATGGTCGCGCCGGGGATGTCTCCCGATCCCTCGACGACGATGCGGAATGGCTCTCCGGCCGTGTGGTAGTCGACGCTCGAGACGGCGAGCTGAGGTGGAATCTTCAAGGCTCGGTCACCGTAGCATCGGCCTCATGGACATAGGCATCGAGTCGACGACGATCGAGGCCGGCGGGCTGTTTTGGGATGTCGGCACCATGGGCGACCCAGGCAGCGAGCCGGTCCTGCTGTTGCACGGCTTCCCCGAGCGTTGGCAGACGTGGGCGCTCATGATGCCGGCGCTGGCCGAGGCGGGCGGCCGGGTTCACGCCGCATGTCTTCCCGGTTACGGCGAGACGACGCCGCCAACCACGTACGACATCGATGTCGTCGCCGAACATGTCGCCGCGCTGTGTCACGAGATCGGAGGCGGCGGGAGCTGTCACCTCATCGGCCACGACTGGGGCGGCATCATCGCCGCCGCGGTCGCGTCGTTGCATCCCGATGCGGTGCGCTCAGTCACGCTCGCGTGCTGCGCGCATCCGGCGGCGCTGCGCTCGGCGCTGAATCCCGCTCAGATGCTGAAGTCCTGGTACGTCGGCGCGTTCCAGATCCCCGGCATAGAGCACGTGCTCGGGAACGCCGCCTACCTCGATCGGTTCGCTGGAGGTAATGGCCAGACCGGGATCCACGGTAGTGACGAGATGGCACGCGCCCTCGGCTACTACCGGGCGAACCTCGCGCCGTGGAAGCTCGGGTCGTCGCGCGCCGGACGCATCTCGCAGCCAGGTCTAGTGATCCACGCGGCGCACGATGCCGCGGTCACCGAAGCCCTGATGCGCGAGAGCGCAGAACACCTGGACGACCTCAGGAGCTTCGAAGTGATGGACTCCGGCCACTTCGTCCACCGCGAGCGACCTTCGGACCTCAGCGCGCTGATCCTCGGATTCCTGCGCGACGTCGCGTCCTGAGGAGCGGCGGCCTAGAGATACGCGCGCCGGCTCTCGGTGGGAATTTGCGGTAAAAACGCAACAGGTTGCGTCGAAACGCAACGAAACGTCTCAGGCCCGGCGCGCCACCCCTATGACTCAGGACTATTGATATGCGCAAGGGGCGGGCGCGCCTCAGAGGGAATCGGTCAGGCGCGGTTCGGAGAACTCGAGATCGCTGACTTCGATCAGTTCCATCGAGTCGAAGTAGCGGGCTACCGAGTCGTCAGCCAGGCCCAGGCACTCGAGCCGAAGCCGCGTGGCCTCGATCTCGAGGGCGGCTTCGCACCCCTCCGGTGAGGAGGTGATCACCACCTCGTTGCCTTCGGGGGTCACCAGTAACCGACAGCGCGGGCTTCCGATCCGGATCGTGTTCGGGTCGTCCTTGCAATCCTCGGGGTCCAGCTCGCTGAGCCCCCCGAGCGTTGGCGATTGGAACGCCTGCATGTAACCGATGGGGGTGTCGTAGGTGATCGTGATCGTGCCCCCTGCGGAAGAACCCGACACCGTGATCCCGGTGACCTCGAAACCATCTGGAAGCTCGGCCGGCCAGTAGGTCGGGTAATCGATCGAGCGCACCGCGGCCTCGTGGTACCTCTTGGCCTCAGAGTGCTCCTTCAACGCAAGCAGCCCGTACGCCGCGGGGAAGAAAACCACCACGAGCACGATGTAGGTGATGAACGTCCCCCATGGACCCAAGGCCTTGCCCCGCTCGCGCGCTATCCGCCTGATGATCAGCGTGCCGACGACGGCAGCGGCGAGCACGAACGGGCCCGTGAAGATCGCGAAGAACATCGCCCCGCAGAGCGCGTCCTCGCAGATCGAACCCGCCAGCTCCAATGATCCGCTCCTTACTCGCCCATCAGTCGTAGTTGTTGAAGAAGGTGATGGTCACAGGATCTCTCGGCGCCAGCGAATCGAAGTACTGCGTGACCTCGTCGTCGCTGAGATCCGAGTACGCAAGGTAGACAACGCTCTCGCCGATGATGCGCGTCGCCAGCCACTTCCCAGCTGCTGCCTCACGATCTTCGATATAGATGACGTTGCCCTCGGGCGTCTCGAGTGTCCGGCACGGTCCCGAGGTGCCGCCGATCCCTGTCACCTCCACGCACGGTGCTGGATCGACCGCTCGTGCCGGCAGCAGCGGGTGCTGACCGGCGAAGCTCGTGCGCGACGGCGTGGAGTAAGTGACGAGAAGCGCCTCCTGCTCACCGCTTCGGGCCTCGACGCGTTGCTGCACATAACCGTCGGGAAGCTTAGTGGGCCAATAGATTTCGAACGAGAACGCCTGCGCTGCCGACCGGCTTTCCCTCCTGAACCCGAGCTCCTGCCAGAGCGCGATGCCACCGACGGTCAGCCCAGTAAGCAGTGGGGTCAGGCACAGGAATAGCACGGCGGCACGCCGCCGTCCCAGCGGGGAGCCGCGCCGGCGCGCGACGAACGCGGCGAGCGCGGTGATACCGCCCGCTGCGATGAGGATGGGGGGACCGAAGAAGACGGCGAACCAGAGCGGACCCCAGTACCACTCCTCGAACACCGGTCCGGCCAGGATCAACCTCAGACGACGCGGTCGACCTTGAAGATGAGGCCCGAGAAGTCGGCGATGTACATAGCTCCTGCCGCGTCGAACGTGAGGTCTAGCGGGGTATCGAGCTCGAGGAACGAGCTCTGCGACTCCACCTTCGTGCCGGTGGCGTCGAGCTGGACGCGGATGATGTCGTGGCCGCGCGGCGGGCCGAAGAGACTCCCCCACTCCGCGACGAAGAGGTCGTGTTGGTGGTCTGGACCCCACGCGTCCGTGACCTGGAACGCAAGGCCGTCGGACGACGTGTGCAGACCGAACGAAGACACCGGCCGGGGGGTCTTGAGGCTGCACGGCCCGAACTTCTCGATGACGTCGGGGTTGGGGTTGTCGTAAGGCTCGAGGTCACCGGTACGAGCGATGTTGTACATGCACGACGGGAACCCGAAGTGATCGATGCGGCGATCCTTTACATCGGTCATGTACAGGAGGTCGTCGGTGTCCTCGAGCTCGGGATCGACGGGATTCTCCGCGGTGGACCCCTGCCGGGCGTCGTCGATGCCGTTCATCGGGACGAACAGCTTGCTCGGGGCGACCGGCGAGAACGCGAGGTCGTAGACGTTGCGCCAGCCCGTCGCGACCAACGTCTTCTTGAGCGGGAGCTTCACGACCGACATCTCTGTCCCGTCGGGATCGAATCGCACGACCGAGCCCGACCACGGCAATGCCTCGCTCTCGCCACCCTCGACGCCGTCGTCGGTCGAGTTGCCGTTGGCGACGTAGAGCATCCCGTCTGGTCCGAACGCGAGGCCGTTGGTGTTGTGGCGACCGGTCGGGAGGTCCTTCAGCACGACCTCTTGTTTGTCGCCGATACCGTCTTCGTCCTCGTCGATGACCCGCCACACGCGCCCGTATCCGCGGAAGCCGAACGGCCCCTCACGCGCCGGTTCGGTGTCTGCGACATAGACGGTTCCGTCGATGCCCGCGACGATCCCGAGTGGGTTGTTGAATCCGGTCGCGAACACCTCGGGAGGCGATCCGACCCCTCCGAGGTCGTCGAACACGAGAACATCTCCCCCGGTGTTGTCTACGACGTAGAGACGCTCGGTGCCGCTGTCGTTGGTCGCGGGACCCCACGCGAGGCTCGATGGCGTGCCGCCCGTCACCGCGAACGGGGTGACGACGAAGCCGGGCTCGAGCGGACGAGGCATACGTCCCGGCGGAACCACGAGGCGGGAGGCGCCGGACGCGCCGTGACCTCCGGACGCGCCGAGAGCGCGGGGCGCGGCAGAGGTTTGTGCGGGAGGACCGAGGACCGCACCGACCAGGACGCTCGCGAGGATCGCTGTGATCCTCCGGCGTGCCTTCATTGGATGATCAGGGTGCCCTTCATGTTCGGGTGCACAGTGCAGAAGAACGCGTACTGGCCGCCGGCCTCGAGGTTCTCGACCCCGAGCACGTCGGTCATCTGACCGGCCCCGATCTTGTCGCTCCAGAACAACGGGCACTTGCCCTTGTCGTAGGCCGAGCACCAGTCGGTCTTCTTGGCGAGCTTGTGTGGCAGGAAGTCGTCGAGAGCAACGAAGTTGTGCGGCGCGATATCGCCGTTGACGTAGGTGATGGCCTCGCCTTGCATCGCAACGACCACCGGGGTGAGGTACCCGGCCGCGAACCCACCAGGACCCGTCAGGGCGACGGCCGCCTGCGCCGGGGCTGCGGGCGCGACCAGGAATGCGGCCGCGACGAGAAAGACCAGACTCCGCCTCATGGCGTCAAGGTTCTCCCAGGCCCCGGCCTTCCCTTCCTTGCACCCCACATGCCCCGCTGACCCACCTGCCCCGCTGACCCACCTGCCCCGCTGACCGGCTGACCGGCATGCCCGGCTGACCGGCGTGCCCGGCTGACCGGCATGCCCCGGGAAACTACTGGGCGGCAGCGAATCAATACCGAAATGTCCGATACCCCTGCCGCTCCGACCCGCCCGAGTGAGACCCGTCCCCAGCGCCGCCGTGGGTGGCGCCCCCTCCACGCGGGGATGGCAATGGCACTGGTCGCGACGGCCCTAACGTTCGCTCCCCCAGCAAATCCCCCGCACGGCTTCGTCACCCACCACCACTCCATGGAGCGGGCGCTGGTCTCGTCTTCGACCTCGGCCCCCACCCTGTGGGAGTCGCGCTCGATCCTCGGTGGGTTTGCGCAGGCATACAGAGCCGGCGCCGGCACACCAGCACGCCGGACAAGCACAGCGCGCGGCGTCATGCAACCGACCGGAGCGGTCGGGATGGAGCCGACCCTCGGCGTGAACGACGACGGATGGATCTTCGTCAACACCTGGTACGGCCCGAGCGACGTGCTGCGTTCGAAAGACCAAGGCGAGACCTGGCGCGTCGTGAGCCCGCTGCGAAGCGGGCCGCGCCCGACGAGTCACGACCCCTACCTCTACGTCGATCCTCGAACCGGCCGTCTGTTCAGCGCGGATCTGCAGCGGAACCTCGAGTGCCACGCGATATCGCACAGCGACGACGGGGGCGAAACGTGGATCACGTCGGCACTGTGCGGTGAGGTCGACCACCAGACGCTGTTCGCAGGGGCACCCGCGCTGTCCGTCCCCACCGTCTATCCGAACGTCGTCTATTACTGCGCGGTCAACGTCGGGGTCGGGCCGAACTCGTTCGGGACGACGTGCTTCAAGTCGCTCGACGGCGGGATCGTGTTCACGCCTACCGGCTCGCCTCCATTCGTTGGGTTCGACCCGTCCAACGACAAGGGCAACTTCGGGGTCGCCGGGTGGTGTGGCGGTGGAACGCATCACGGGGTCGTCGACGGCGACGGCACGATCTATCTGCCGCGCACCTATTGCGGCACGCCGACGCTTGCGATCAGCGACGACGAAGGAGCGACCTGGCGCCACGTCGTTGTGGCCGACAACGGGACGTCGATCGGAGATGGTGAGTATCAACACGACGCCGGCGTCGCGGTCGACGGCAGCGGCAACATCTACGTGACCTGGATCGCGCAAGACAAGCTGCCCTACCTCGCGATCTCCAAGGACGGAGGGGCCTCATTCTCCGAGCCGGTCATGGTCGCCCCGCCGGGGATCACGGAGACGGCGGTGCCCGGAGCCATCGAGGTCGGGCGCGACGGCTCGATCGCGCTCGCGTACATGGGCAGTGAGAACTCGCCGTTCCCGACCAAAGGTGATTGCACGATCGCGCAGGAGGCCTTCTGTCCATCCGAGGCCGACTATTACGAAGTCGATTGGAACGGCTACATCACCGTCACCACAGATGCCCTTGCTAAGCAGCCTCGATTCATCACGGTGCGCGTCAACCCGAGAAGTGCGCCGCTGGAGAAAGGCACGTGCTTCCAACGCTGCGGCGACATCGGTGACTTCATCGACATCACGATCGATGGCAAGGGTCTCCCATGGGCGGCGTTCGTGCGCCCCTGCACCGGCTCAACGCAGTGCAGCACGGCCGGCGAGGTCGTCGTCGCGTCGATCCGCAACGGCCCACGCCTCCGATAGACCACCCTTAACCCGACGGGTCCGGCATTATGTGCCGATGGCCGTCATCGAGATCGAGGGGTTGGTCAAGAACTACAAGCGGTTCCGTAAGCCCCCCACCACAGCGGTCGCCGGGCTCGATCTCGAAGTGCCCGAGGGCGGCGTATACGGGTTCCTCGGGCCCAACGGTGCCGGCAAGACGACGACCGTGCGATGCCTACTTGCGCTGATCCGGCCGAGCGGCGGTAGTTGCAAGCTGCTGGGCGCCGACCCGCAACGAGGTGAGCTCCATCGCGTCATCGAACGAGTCGGTTCGATCGTCGAGACTCCCGCTCTTTTCCCCGGCTTCACGGGTCGGCGCAACCTCGAGCTCCTCGCGCGGCCACACCGGATCGGGCGGGACGGAGTGACACGCGCCCTGGAGCGCGTCGGGCTCACGGATCGAGCCGGAGACCGGGTCAAGAACTACTCCCTCGGGATGAAGCAGCGTCTCGGGATCGCCGCCGCGCTGCTCAAGGATCCCGAGGTCCTGATCCTCGACGAGCCGGCCAACGGTCTCGATCCCGCCGGCATCCGCGAGATCCGCCAGCTCCTCAAGAGCCTCGGCGCCGAGGGGCGCACGGTGTTCATCTCCAGCCACATCCTCTCGGAGGTCCAACAGACCTGCGATCACGTCGCGATCCTGGCGCGCGGCAAGCTCATCACCTCGGGGCCGGTGCAGGACGTCCTCTCAGCCGGGACGTCGGCGCGACTTGTTATCGTCGTCGACCAACCCCAGCAGGCCCAGGAGCTGCTGGCCGCGGCACAGATCACGACCACGATCGACGAGGGTTACGTCATCGCCGACCTCGGGCCCGAGCACGCCGCGGTCGTGACCAAGACGCTCGCCGACGGGGGCGTATACCTCTCGGGGCTGTGGCCCAAGACCGACGACCTCGAGTCGGTGTTCCTGCGCCTCACCCAGGATCCTGAGGTGGCGCCATGACCGGATTGGTGCTGTCCGAGCTGCGTCGGATGTGGTCGCGCCGACTGTTGCGCATGATGTTGCTCGGGGCCGCTCTGCTGACGGTGCTGATCGGAATCATCGTGTACTTCAACTCGGGCCGCAATCAGAACGACGTCGAGCAGCAGATGTCTGTCCAACACCAGCAGGCGATGGACTCGTGCCTGCGGGGGGAGTTCGGTGGGCCTACCACCCGCCTCGAAGGCGAAGAGCTCGAGCTGGTCTGCAACGACATAGTCGGGAACTTCGGCAATGTCGACACGCGCTTCCACTACCGGCAGATGCCCGAGATCTGGCTGGGGATGAGCCCATTGCTCGCGATCCTCGCGCTCGCGGTCGGCGCGTCGTTCGTGGGGGCCGACTGGCAGAAGGGCACCATGACGACCGCGCTGACATGGGAACCGCGACGCATACGACTTCTCGGCGCGAAGTTCTTCACCGTCGCGGCCTCAGCCTTCGTCCTCACCATCGTCATCGAAGGATTCATGGCGGTGGCGATGCTGCCCGCGGCCGCGTTCCATGGGACGTTCTTGGGCACGAACGGCGCGTGGATGGCCGACCTCGCCGAGACCGCGCTACGAACGGGTGCGATCGGAGCGTTGGCCGCCGTCGTCGGGTGCGCGCTCGCAACCCTCGGACGCAACACTGCCGCTGCCCTCGCCGTTGCGTTCGTCTACTTCGCGGTCGTCGAGAGCCTGATCCGCGGCCTCCGCCCAAAGTGGACGCCGTGGCTGCTCAGCGACAACGTTGCCCAGTTCCTGAGCGGGTCCAGCCCCGATCCGGTGATCGCGGCGCGCACCACCCTGGAGGTCGTGCTGGTGCTCGTCGGCTACTGCGCGCTGTTCATCGCGGCAGCGATGGCGTTCTTCAAGCGCCGCGACATCACTTAGCCCCGGGGGCTAGTCTCGCCAGATGCCTGCTACCTGTCACCAGCTCCCCTACGAGCGCAACATCGATCTCATCGCGGCCGAAGGCCCGCGGGTCCTCGACGCGCTGGAGGGCGCCGATATCTCCGCTCAGGTCCCCACATGTCCCGAGTGGAACGTGGCCAAGCTCGTCGACCACCTGGGCGCCATCCATCGCTGGGCAGCGCGCATCGTCGAGTTGCTATCTCAGGAGCGGGTCCGTGGCCGCGACGTTCCCGACGCACAGCCCGCGAGCGACGATGAGCGCGCTCGTTGGTTCGGTGACGGCATCGAGCTCCTCGCCACGACCCTGAAGGGCGCCGACCCGGACGCGCCGGTATGGGCATGGGGCGCGGACCAGCACGTGGCCTTCTGGGCTCGCCGGCAGCTACACGAGACGACGATCCATCGCGCCGACCTCGAGATCACGGTTGGGCGAGAGCCGACCATCGACACAGAGATCGCGGTCGACGGGATCGACGAGTTCCTCGACAACCTCGACCATGCCGCGTCGTTCGCGCCAAACGTCAACCAGCTCCGAGGCGAGGGTGAGCGCATCTGTCTCGCGGCGACCGATGCCGGCGTCGCGTGGACCATCGACCTGCTCGAGGACCGCTTCGGATGGCGCCATTCCGACGAGCAGTCCGGAGTGCGCGTCGAGGGACCGGCGGGCGATCTCGTGTTGTTCGTCTACGGACGCGTCGCGCCCGGAGAGGCAGTCGCGGTTACAGGGGATGCGGACCTACTGGAGCGCTGGCGCAAGAACTCCTCGATCTGAGTGATCGGTCGCGTCACGGCGCTGGGGTCGGCCGGACGCGCCGGAACGCTAGCTGGGCGCCGCTTCGGCCTCTTCGAAAAGGCCTGAGATAACAGTACTGATGCGCGCCATCATGTCGGTGCCCTTCTCGACATAGGCGTCGGCACCCGCCTCGCGCACGAGGTCCGCCTTGAGCGCACTCTCGTAGCCCGACAGCACGATCACGCGCGTCTCGGGAGAGTTGCTCTTCATCTCAGAGATGTGGTCGAGGTCCATCGACGGCATGCTGAGGTCGAGCAGTGCAACGTCGGGGCGCTCGGAGTCGACCATCAGGCTCAGCTCGTCGCCGGTGGAGGCCTCCCCGATGACCTCGAAACGGGGATCGCTCATGAGACGCATCCTGAGGAGCAGTCTCATGTCCTCGGCGTCGTCGGCGATCATCACCGTCAGGGCTTTATCCATTCCGGTGAAGGTATCCCATCGATTGCTCTGCTCCTGCAAGGTCAAGCACTTCGGCGCTGTACGAGGACCTCGCCGAGCTGCCTCAGGGCACGCCGGTGGAGCTGGCAGACCCGGGACTCGGTGACCCCCATCGAAAGGCCGATCTCTTTGAGCTGCTGGCGCTCGTAGTAGTACTTCTTGATCACCGTGCGCTCACGTTCCGGCAGTTCGCTGAGCGCCTGGACGACCTCGGAGTGGTCGTCGGCGATCTCGAGGAAGTCGAACGGTGACTCCTCGGTGCGCTCCGTGAGACAGTCCTGAAGGCGGGTGCCGTCTGCGGCGCGTGCCGCCTGGAAGTCCACCGGGACGACCTTCTCGATGATGCGGCTGGCCCGGTTGGCGGCGCCTCGGGGCAACCACGCAAGCTGCCGGACGCCATCGCTCATCGCCCCACGGATCCGGCATGACCCATATGTCTCGAAACGGAAGCCGAGGTCGGGACGGAACTTGTCGAGCGCGTCCATGAGCCCGATGACTCCGAAGCTCAGCAGGTCGTTGCGGTACGAGATCGGGACGTGGCGGGCGAACGGCGTCGCGAGGAACTCGACCATCGGCAGGTAGTGGCAGATCAGCGCTTCACGGGCCACGGTGTCCTTCTCCGTGTGCCAGAGGTGCCACAGTTCCGCCTTCTGGGCGTCGTCCAACGTCCCCGTAATCATGTCTGCCCCGAATCCCCGTAGTAACAATGCTTAACATCAGCAACAACAGGCTCAGATAGTGGCAGAACGCAACAGGGAACACAAGAACTTTAGGCTAAAGATGCCTTTTCGAGTGACCGATGGAGGCGAGCAACACAAGCCCTGGTGGCCGCCGGACGCGCCGACCACAACATGTAGCGCCTAAAGACAGGGACGTTCTCTGGAGGGACGGCTAACTGATCTGTTTTCGGGTCCTCAGCAGAGCGGTTCGAGCATCGGGTAAGGGTTCACCGGTCCCCCGCCGCCGGGGTGGTACTCGAAGTGAACGTGCGGTGGGCCACCGCTCGCGTTACCGGTATCTCCCACCGTCGCGATCTGCTGGCCCACCGTGACGCGGCCCAGGCCCACGTTGTTGGTCTGGTTGTGCATGTACCAGTAGCCATGGCCGTCGTCGCCCGAGAGGATCAGCCAGTTGCCGGCTGAGTCTCCCCATCCCGCATAGGTGATCGACCCCGAAACGATCGCCACGACGGGAGTTCCGAAGTCGGCCATCATGTCGGTGCCCTCGTGCGTGCGGCCTCCCGAGCGCGGATAGCCCCACGAGTCGATGAACGAGACAGGCCCGTCGACCGGACACGTGATGTCACCCTTCGGGCGCGAGGGAGGAGCAGCGGCAGCCGCTCCGGCACCGGGAGGCGGCGCCGGCGCGCCCGCAGGTGCGGGGCCAGGAACAGGCGGCGGGGCCAGCTGCGCGATCTTGCGCTTGAGCTCGATGTACTCGTCCTTGACCGCGCCGAAGTCGGCCAGCAGCTCATCCGATGCGCCCTCGAGCTCTTCTTCGGTCGCCGCGAGCGCATCCTGTTTCGCGATCGCTTCTTCCTCGAGCGCCTCGAGCTCCGCGGTCTGGCGCGCGTACGTAACGAACACGGTCGAGTCCTCCATCGTCACCTCGGACAGGATGTCGATGCGCGACGTCAGCTGCGAGACGTTCTGCGAGGTGAAAAGGATCTCCAGCACGTCGTTGCTGCCGGAGCGATAGAGCGCGTTAGCGCGCGCCACGACATCGTCTTGGAGTTCGGACCTCTTGGATTCGATCTCGGCTGAGCGCGCCTCGATGTCCTCCAGCTCATCGGTCAGCGCGGCCTGGTCGCTTTCCAAGCTGTGGATGCGCGCGGTCGTGGCGTCGAGGCGCGCTTGGATGGAATCCATGCGCGCCTGAAGCTCTGTCAGCGTCTCTTCCCCGGCAGCAAGGCCAGTCGACGCGTAGACGGCCATGAGGGTTACGACGAGCAACCATGCCCATCGTTTTCTTGAGCTATACACCTAGGGACGGTAACGCATCGGGTAGCCCAGGGCCCCTGGGGGCTAGTAGGGGCTCCGAGGGCGGGACTCGAACCCGCAACCCTCCGGTTAACAGCCGGATGCTCTGCCAATTGAGCTACCTCGGAATGGAACGGCGCCATATTACTTGGCAGGGTCAGGCGGACCCTCCTCGCCGGGCCCGTTCCCGAACCCTCAACGTGGGTAGGCTCCCTCACACCCACAAACCTAGGAGGCAGCGATGCGAGGACGGCTCGGACTGTTCGTCGGCTTCGGAGCGGGCTATGTGCTCGGCGCCAAGGCGGGCAAGGAACGCTACGACCAGCTCCAGCGCCTCTACGACAACCTCAAGCGCTCCCCCGCCGTCCGCTCAGCGTCGGGTCGAGCCAAGGAGGCCGCCGAGACCGGGTTCGACACCGTCAAGGAAAAGGCCGGCGAAGGCGTCGCCAAGGTCCAGGAAGTAGTGAAGGAGCGCCGCTCGGGCACCGACGGATCGACCGGCCTCACCGTCGCCCCGCCGCTCGACTGACTGCGGCGCACCACCCGCCATTTCGCACGACGCTCGGAGTGCGTGGGGAGACCGGGCTGAGCCCTACTCCAAGTAGTCGCGCAGCTTCTGGCTGCGTGACGGGTGGCGCAGCTTGCTCAGCGTCTTGGATTCGATCTGGCGGATGCGCTCGCGCGTGACGCCGAACTTCTTACCGACATCCTCGAGCGTGCGCGGCTGACCATCGACGAGACCGAAGCGCAGCCGGATCACTTCCTTCTCGCGATCCGACAGCGTGTGCAGCACGGACTCGAGCTGTTCCTGCAACAGACGGAACGAGGCGCGCTCGAGCGGTACGACTGCGTCGGCATCCTCGATGAAGTCGCCGAGGTGTGAGTCCTCTTCCTCGCCGATCGGGGTCTCGAGTGACACCGGCTCCTGGCTGATCTTCTGGATCTCGCGCACCTTCTCTGACGGCAGCTCCATCTGCTCCGCGATCTCCTCCGCGGTGGGCTCGCGCCCGAGGTCCTGCAACAACTGTCGCTGGATACGCAGCAGCTTGTTGATCGTCTCGACCATGTGCACCGGGATGCGGATCGTGCGCGCCTGGTCCGCGATCGCGCGCGTGATGGCCTGGCGGATCCACCACGTCGCGTACGTCGAGAACTTGTAGCCCTTGGTGTAGTCGAACTTCTCGACGGCGCGGATCAGTCCGAGGTTGCCTTCTTGGATGAGGTCGAGGAACGCCATGCCGCGCCCGACGTAACGCTTGGCGATCGACACCACGAGACGCAGGTTCGCCTCGACGAGGTGACGCTTGGCACGCGCCCCATCACGCTTCAGCCACTTGAGCTCGACGACCTGCTCCATGGTGAGCTTCGTCTGGTCCGCCTCGAGCCGGCTCTCGGCGAGCAGCCCTGCCTCGATGCGCTTTGCGAGAGAAACCTCTTCTTGGGCGGTCAGGAGGGCGACGCGCCCGATCTCCTTGAGATACATCCGGACGGGATCGTTGGTCGGCGCCTTGAGGGCCATGTCGACCTCTTTGCGCGCCCGGACCCGGTCTTCGTCCGCATCGGGAGCCGGCTCCTCGCGTTCCTCCTGCTCGAGCTCTTCCTCTTCATCCTCGATCGGTTCGTCTTCGACGACGTCGACGCCCACCTCGACCAGCTGTTGGTAAACGGCGTCGGTCTCGTCGGGCGTGAGGTCGAGAACGGAAAGCTTCTCGGCGAGATCCGCCGTCGTGATCGACCCTTCCTTGCGCGCTGTCGCGACGATCTTTTCGACCTCGATCTGCGCGGTCGGAACGTCGGTTGTCG
>DATLNM010000012.1:0-7596 GCA_035536775.1 Actinomycetota bacterium
CTCGATGCCAGCTGCATCGCAGACTTCATGGTCAAGGCGAACTTCAAGAGCGCGGTCTTCCAGGTTGCGTGGCCGAAGCAGGATGAGGACCACCAGACCGGTAAGTCCCGAGCCAAGGTTGTGCGCACGCAAGGCAACTGATAGCTCTAAGCACTAATGATCAAAGACGGCCCCCGCAAGGGGGCCGTCTTCTTATCCAGACAGAGAGAGAGCTAGCGGACGAGCTTGACGACGCCGCTGATGCCGGGAGCGACGTTGCCGACCGCATCGATCGCACTGATGCGATAGGTGTAGCGACCTCCACGGGCGATCTTTCCTGCCATTGTCCGTCCGTTCCAACGTACTCGGACCTCGCCCGCCGGTGTGACCTTCTGGTGCAGCAGCTGCTTCATGACGGTGCCACTTCGCCCGAGGATGTCGACGTCGACGCGGGACTCCTCGTCCAGAGCGAACCTGATCCGAAGGAAGTCGCGTTCACCGTCGCCGTTAGGAGTGAATGGACTCGGTCCCGCCTTCACTTCAGTGACTAGGGGAGCGACCCGGTCGGTGGCGGTTCCCGTCGTCGCCGCGGTCTGCGTTGGTGATGGTGTGGGCGTCGGGCTCGAGCTCGATGATGGAGGCGGCGGCTCGGGCTCGGTGTCCTGGCCGAAGATCAGCAGGTCCAGTGAGGACAGAGTTCCGATCGACCGGATCCGGATCGTGACGGCCGAGTCGACATCACCGAGATTGCTGCTGGGTTTGGTGCTTGGGCCGAACAGTCGGTTGTTGGTCGAGCCGGGCCACAGGTCACCGGCGTCACCTGCCTCGTACTGGTCGCCCGACGTGTGGAGCTCGTCGAGGCCGTCGGCCTGGATGAGCTTCACCATGCGAGCGTTGTCGTCGTCGTTCGTTGCTACGGTCTCGTCGACCTTCCAGATCAGCACGCCTGCCTCAGGCATGCCTGCCGACCAACCCTTCGGGTTGCGGTTCTCGACGAGGAAGTACTTGTCGGCGGTGGCCGAGCCTCCGGGAGCGATCCGGTAGATCCCAGCTTCTCCTTGGTTCCTGCCTAAGACATCGAGGGAGGCGAGGTCGCCCGCCCTCAGGTCATCGCTGACGTTGGCCGGCTTGGCCCACCCGAGGTACGCCAGGCTCCATGCTGACAGCGGCATCGGCCTCCACGGCTGGCGGCCATTGAAGCCATACGTGCCTGACGCCATGAGGTCCCACGGCCCGACGCCGCCGACCGTCGAGTAGTCGGTGTCGTAGAGGTCGGGCAGCCCGAGAACGTGGGCGAACTCGTGGGCGAAAACACCGATCGACACCATGTTGGCTGGTGCATCAGCCGAGGCATAGCGATCGCTTTTGTACTCCTCGGGAACGATCGTGAAGTCTTTCACCCTGACGGCGCGTCCGTTGGCACAGACATCGTCGGTCGCGTACGACTCGGCGAGGTACCAATGGATCGACCAGATGCCGTTACCGGTCTCTTCGGCGCCCGGACCCGCATGCACGACGAAGAGCGTGTCGACCAGGCCGTCCTCGTTGGTATCGGCGCGGCAGAAGTCGATCGCTGCGTCGGCTGCGTCTACCGCGTCCTTCACGAGCGTGAAGTCGTTCGGCTCGTTCCACTGGTATCCGTTCTTGTCGCCCGCGTACGTCGAGTACGACTGCGGCATGTCGAGCCATTTCTGCGTGACGGTTCCGGTCACGTCGAAGCGGCCACCGGACATCGCGAGGTAGTAGTCCCGCAGCGAGCCGGCGCCGAGAGCCGAGCCCTTCTCGAACAGAAGGTTGTCGAACGCGCCGGGGGTGTGTGCTGCGGCGTCGGCCGCCCGGTCCGGGAACTGCGTGAGCAGAACAGGGATATAGGCCGTGCCCGAGACTCCGGTGCTCGAGGTGCGGGAGGTAAAGCCTTGGGTACGGCTCATCGCGGTGCCCGAGAGGTATGGCGAGCGAGTGACCGCCCCTTCGGCTCCGCGGGGGAGATCGGTGGGGTGGGGGTGGGCCGCCGCCGGATGTGCGGACACGGTTGAGGGCCCCCGACGGATCGTCACGGCTCCGCCGAGGACGGAATCGGGATTCATCTTCATGCTCTGGAGGGGTGAGCTAGCCAGAGCAGGTGCCGCTCCCGCCAGCACGGTTACCGCAACGAGGGAGATGAGGCATCGAGGACCCATGTCCAGGTCTACGGCTTATCGCCCAAGAACTGGAGCGGGTTGCGCTAACTACGGAGGCGATATGGGAGAGATATCCGGAAAATACTTCCAGACGAGGGGTTAGGGGGCCCCAACATGAATGGGGCCCCCATCCGAAGAGTTACTCCCCGGTGACCTTGTCCTTGATCGCCTGCCCGGCGCCCTTGATCTTGTCGCCGGCCTCTTCGATGTTCTGCTTGAAGTCCTCGGTCGCCTTCTGCGTGCGCCCTTCGGACTCCAGCTCGTCGTCGCCCGTGAGCTTCCCGGCGACCTCTTTGGCCTTACCCTCGATCTGTTCGCTTCTGTCCGGCAAGATGGACCTCCTCCGGTAGCAACCCTTGCCACCTTCACGACGTCATTACCCTATGGAGGCATCGGTTAACGAAGCCTGGGATCGTTGCCCTTCAGCCCCGGAATAGCGCCTGGGGTCGGTTTGTTTATGTGTTCAGACCGTGGGCTATATAGGCGACGCGCTCAGCAGTCAATGTGGGCCGCCAGACACGAACAACGTGCGCCATACCGCATCCAGAATGGAGGTACCCAGTGTCCGTCGTGGACACCACCGAAGCTCTCGAGTGGCAGGAGGAAGCCGCCTGCAACGCCTACGAGAACGTCGTGTTCTTCGGAGAAGAGGGCGAGAGCGAGCTCGAGAAGCAGGCCAGGGAGCACCGCGCCAAGTCGATCTGCCACCGCTGCCCCGTGATCGAGCCTTGTCTCGAGTTCGCCATGGAGACGAACCAGAAATACGGCATATGGGGCGGTATGACCGATAAAGAGCGTGCCTCGCTCAAGCGCCGGCGCGCCCGGGCTCGGCGCGCGTCCTAACCCTCCGCCGATCCGCGCCCAAAACCACAACCCAATGGGCGCAAAAGCGTTACCTTCCCCGTAGGTTCCGTCGCGCATCGAGGAGGGCATCCCGCATGGAGCAAGTAAGGCACGCACGTCTGTCGCTGCTCCTCACCATCGCGATGCTGGTGGCATCCGTGGGTGTCTGGCGCGCCCAGCAACCGATTGAACCCGAGTCGGTGCTGACGGTTGCCGTCGATCTCGTTTCTGCCGACCTTCACAGCGCCACTTATGACCTGCGGGTCACGAACCGAGGGAATGGACCGGCCCACGGGGTTCGGCTCGTCGAGACGCTCCCTCGTGGGGCGAGGCTCCTCTCGTCCTCTCAGATGCCCTCAGGTGACAGCGATTGCGCCGCGAGGCCCGGCCTGTGCCGCTGGGGCCTCGACATAGTTGAGGCCGGGGACGTCGAGACCGTACGCGTGTCGATCAAGCTACCCCGGGTCATGCGCGACCGGACGGTGGCGCACGAGGCCCTCGCCGTCTCGAGTGACGGCGACGTCACTTCGCACATTCACAAGTGGCTCACCCTCTCTCGAACCCCCGTCGACCGGTGTGGAGGATCCCGGCCGATCGGGTCGTCGCAGGCAGCAGAGCTGGCCGGGCGTCGGCTGACCGGTGGCCTCCCCACGGACCGCGTGTGGGCTGCTGAGCTGGTCTGTGAGGGGTTTGCAGGTCCACGGGGTAGCGGAGTGATGCTCGCCGCGGCCAGTGCCGCAGGGCCGCCTACGTGCATCAACGTCAGTCCCGAGGCGTCGACCAACTCAGCGCCTAACTCGCAGCGCCTCGACGCGCTCGTGACGGACGGCACGGCGACCAACCGGACCGGGGCCTCCTCCGCCACGGACTCGTGCTCGGGCAACCCCGTCTCGGGCGTGAACGTCGTCTGGACGATCGAAGACGACGATCCCGACGCGTTCATCTCCGATGTCGGCGAGTTCCCGTCCAGTGGCCAGCCCAACACACAGAACACAGTCACCAATAGCTCCGGGGCCACCTTCATCAGGGTCAAGCTGGTCGATCCTGCGACCTCGGGTGCGAACCGCGTCTCGGGCAGGATCGACGGATCGGCCGACGTCCGAGAGGCTCCCGCCGACGAGGTGGAAGAGGTGCAGTGCTCCGTGCCGCCCCCGCTCGGCATCGGGCCGTGCCCGGGTCAGGCCGCCAATGAGGACGACGTAGACATCACATGGACCGCCAACACGGGCGGAACGCCCACACCGACCCAGACCCCGACGCCCACCGCGACCGGTAGTGCCTCTGCAACCCCCACTGCGACCGCGACGCCAAGCGCCACCGCTAGCACGCCTCGACCCACCACGACCGCGACATCCTCGGCCACTCCAACGAGGACGGCCTCTGCTACATCTACAGGGCCCGGGTTGGCCCGCGCAGTGACTCTCGGCGTGTCGCGCGAACGCGTTGTCTCGGGCGGGAGCGTGACCTTCTCCGGAAGGCTCATCGCCACCAATGCTTCCTGTGACGACCAAGGGGAGTTCGTTCGGATCAGGGAGCGTGTTCACGGAACCAACTCGTTCACGGACTTCGCATCGCAGCAGACCGACGCCAACGGCAACTTCTCGTTCGCGGCACCCGTCACCCGCAGCGCAGACTTCATCGCCGTCGCGCCCGGTCACGACAACTGCACCGAGGCGACCTCCGAGGCTCAAGCTGTGCTTGCGAAGGTCAAGGTTGCGGCGCGCGCCAGCGACACATCGACGCGCCGCGGTGCTCAGATCTTCTTCGCCGGCAAGGTCAGGCCCGATCACAAGGGCAAGGTCCTGCTTCAGCGCAAGTCGGGTAGCAAGTGGGTCAAGGTCACAACCGGCTCACTGAATGGTTCGAAGTTCAGGATCCCCTTCAGGGTGAACTTCAAAGGTACGCAGAGCTTCAGAGTGAGATACACCTCGACGGACGACGACCACGAGTCCAACAAGAGCAAGGCGATCGCCGTCAGGGCGCGCTAGCTCTTTTTCAGACGCGCCGCGACCTCCTTGTAGCGTCCGACGGGGACCAAGTGGACTCCGTCGAACGCGCCGGATGACCTGATCGCCTCGATCTGTTCCATCGCGAGGTCGACACCGACGTTCGGGTCGTCGTCGAGCTTGTCGATGACTGCCTGCGGGATACGGATGTCGGGGATCGACGCGTTCACGCGCTGGGCCATGCGGCTGCTCGCCAGCACCAGGACGCCCGCGTAGATCTTGCCCGAGAACTCGAGCGCGTCGCGCCACTCCACGATGCGGGGGATGTTGTAGCTGATCTGCACGAAGATGAAGTCCGCCCGGGCGCGCCAGGCGAGTGGACGCCCGGCGCGCGCAACCGTCCCGATCCTGAAGTCCGGGTAGCCCTGGAAGAGCGGGCCGGTGCCGAACGAATGGACCTCGTCGATCATGCCGCGCACCGTCAGGTCCTCGGTGCGACGGCCCTCTACGGGAGGATCGCCGTACACGAATAGGAAGTGGTCCACCCCGTAGGACGCTGCGGTCAGCAGATCTCGCCGGAACCCGAGCAGGTTGCGGTCGCGGGCGTTGATGCACGCGATCGATCGACCGCCCATATAGGCGACCTCGTGTGCCACCGCGACGCTCGATACCGTGGCGCGTCCGAGGTGGTTATCTGGGATCAGGAAGGCATCGACGACCGGGTTAAGCGCCTCGATCTGCCGCCGGACCCCTTCGATATCTGGTTTCCGGGGGGGCTCGATCTCACACAGCAGATGGAAGCCACGATCGTCGAGGAACGAAGGATCTGTCATCGCCTGGATATATCAGGTGCCCGGGGGTGGGGTCTGGAGAGTGAGGGAGCTACGAGGTGCTAGTCGCGGCCGGGCTGAAGCTCGATGCTCTCTTGAAGCTCGTGAACCAGGTCCCTGACCTGCTTCACCACGGCGCCTGCATCTGCGGCGCCGATACCGTCGTCGTCGCCACCGCCCCCGGAGCTGTCATCTGAGTCATCGGGGTCGAACGTTCCGCCACTCTCGCCCAGAAGGGTCCTGACGAGTCCCTGCCGCTCGGCTTCTTCCTCGGGCTGCGCGTCCTTGCGGGTGATGCGCGCCCCTGCCACAGCGGCCTGGCGTTTCGCCTTACCTGCGTTCTTGGGGGCAACGGGGTCGACCTCTGCCGGGGCACTGATCGCCATGCGGTCGTCCTGCTGAACATCGGGCGCCTGCGAGGGCACGCCGGTGAGGGCGACGACGACTATGACGGCCGAGGTAGCCACTCGCTCTGCGAACATCGGGCCGAATGCGGGACCTGCACCGATGACGGTGTCTCCGCCTTGGGAGCGGTCCGAGAACAGGTTGCGTGCCCCGAGGAAGGGAGCGAGGGCCCAGCCTTCGGCCTTCTCCCACGCCCGCTTGAAGGACGTCCTCGCACGGTGGAGGAGTGCTTTGACCTGAGCGGGTGTCATCGCCAGCTCGCCCGCCATCTCCTCGTGCGAGAAGCCTCCGAGGGCCCGCAGCTTCAGTGCCCGGGCGTGGAGCGGCTGAAGCTCGCCGATGGCCTCGTCGACGCGGGGGTTCTGGCCGACGATCATCTCTTCGGGGCCTCCCTCGGCGCCGAGGAGCTCGTGCTCTGGCGACAGGGCGACCATGTTGGCCGAACGCGCCTTGAACCGAACGTGGTCGACGCAGACGTTGGCGGCGATGCGTGCAAGCCAAGCACCGAGCTGGTAGCTGCCGTTGAACCGGCCGAGGGCTTGGTAGGCCTTGAGGAAGGTCTCCTGAGTGGCTTCGTCGATGTCCTGCTGGTTCAGCAGGATGCGCGAGCAGATCCGACGAACGCGATTGGAGTAGCGGCGGTACATCTCGGCATAGGCGTCGCGGTCACCTGATTGGAAGGCAACGACGAGCTCGCGGTCGGAAACTGTCGATAATTGAGACTGAGCCCGAGCCATGGCTACAGATTCTCCCCTATGTCCGATTCTCCTACACGGCGGCCCGGGTCTTCACCCGATAGACCCCCTGCCGATGCACCCAGATATCAGAACGATGCGGCGTGGCTCCAGGTTGTCCTTCGCCGCCCACTCCTCTTGAACGCCCGTTCAGACGGCTTCAACGCTCACCCAACCCAGAAATTACCCCGGTGCGTGACAATGTGGCGGTGATCGTATTCGAAGAATTCGAAACCAAGACGGGCGGTCGGCTCGACGCGCTCGATGTCACAGCCGAGGTCGTCGAGACCCTCGAGTCCTCCGGCATCAAAGAGGGAACCGCCCTCGTTTTCTCCCCCCACACCACGTGCTGCGTGCTCGTTTCGGAGCGAGGCACCCAGGTCATCGATGCGCTCGAGCGCACGATGTCAATCATCGCCCCCGAGGACGGCTACTACGCCCACGACGACCTCGACATCAGGACCGAGAACCTCGTGGAGGACGAACCGGCCAACGCGCCGGCTCACATCGCTCATGCGTTTCTCGGGAAGTCTGCGGAATGCATCCCCATCTCGCGTGGTGCCCTCGCTCTCGGAGACGATCAGCGCGTGCTGTTTGTCGAGCTTGACTCGTCGCGCGCCCGGCGCTACTACATCCAGATCCTCGGCGAGTAGCGATCGTGAGGACCGCCACCTCGCAG
>DATLNM010000013.1:0-39584 GCA_035536775.1 Actinomycetota bacterium
GGCCTGGATCCGTCATCGTGGTGGGTCCCGGCGTCTACCCTGAGGAAGTGACGGTGACGACCCCCCGCATCACGATCCGGGGCGTGGACCGTTTCCGCTCGGTCCTGAACGGGGGCGACACCCGGGAGAACGGCATCAAGATCCGCGCTCCAGGCGTCACCGTCAAAAACCTCACGGTGCGCGATTACACGGCAGCCGGCATCTCCGTTGATGGTTCCGCCGATTACACCGTCCGTCGGGTCGACGCGATCAAGAATCAGACCTTCGGCATCTATGCCAGTGGCTCACACGGAGGTGTCATCGCCAAGACCTTCGTCTGGGGTAGCGGTGACTCGGGCGTCAGGGTGGATTCCTGTCGAGATTGCGGGACGTTGATCGACGACGTGCATGCGGGATTCAACTTCTTGGGCTATGCGGGAACGAACGCGTCGGGGGTCGTGGTGCGCGACTCGACGTGGATCAACAATGGCGTCGGCATAGCACCCAACACCCTCGCAGGATCGCCTGCTCCACCGAGTGATGGACTGTTCATCTACAACAACGTCGTGCAGTACAACAACTACCGAACGGTTCCGGCTGCGGGGATGAGCAGGGAGTTCGGTATCCCCTTCGGGACCGGGATCTGGTTGGCCGGCGTGAGCCATTCCGTCATCCGCGAGAATGGAATCGTCGGGCACGAGCGGTTCGGGATCCTCGTCACCGATGCTATAGACGGGTCGGGGCTTGCCTCTGTCAACAATGTGGTCATTGAGAATTCAGCGACTTCGTCGGGCAGCTACGACCTCGCGTGGGATGGCAGCGGCTCAGACAATTGCTTTTCGGCGAACGAGGTCACCGGCGCGACCGGTCCTCCCGACATCCAAACGACCTATGGATGCGACATGCGTCCATTCGGAGGAACGACGTTCCAACCGGTGGACGACGACGTCGATGAAGCGTTAGTAGTAGATCCGGAGCGGGAACAGCACGAGCCGCCGGAACCCCGGCGACCGCGCTGCCAGCAGGGCCGGCCGGGCTGTGATTGATCCGCGGCACCCGGACGGTCCCAGCAGCCCAACGCCTTACTCGGGGGGATACGCTTCATAGATGCGGTGGCGTTCAGTGCTAGTGCTCGCATCTGTGGCGATCTTCTTGCCGTCCTCCGCCGTGGGCCGCGTCTTGCCGGATAGGCAGAGACCGGCGCCGGTTCAGGAACAGTTCCCCAATCTCGTGCCTCTTCCGGCGGGGGACCTCGAGGTTGGCCATGATGACGACGAGGCACTTCGGGCGATCAGGTTCAGTGTTTCGATCTGGAACGCCGGCGACTACTCCTTCGATGTTCTCGGACGTCCGGAGGCCGCCGACCCGTTCGGCGAAGCCGAGGCAGAGCAGTGCGTCGCGTGGGCGACACCTCGCACATGCCTGCAACGTAAGAGCGTCGGCTCGTTGGTGTATCACCAGGAGCACGACCACTATCACTTCGAGGACTTCGCGCTCTACGAGCTGCGGAAGTTCCGCTCCAACGGTTCGGTGAACATGTCACCGAAGGGCCTCGTCTCGTCCAGCGAGAAGGTGTCGTTCTGCTTGGTCGATATCGAACGCCGCGATGGTTCGGACCCGACCTACACCGCGCCGTGGCCGCTCTACTTCGGGTGTTACACGGGGCTCGGTCAGCAGGGCATCTCTCCCGGATGGGTCGATGTGTATCCGTCGAGTCTTCCCGGACAGTTCGTACCGATCGAGGGGGTCCCGGACGGACGCTACGCGATCGTCCTTCACACCGATCCGGGTGGCAAGGTCTTCGAGTCGAACGACGACGACAATGTCTCCGTTGTCGGGATCGAGCTTGCAGGCGGCGGCGCGTCACTAGGGATGATCTGCGCGGGCGCGCCGGGCTCGCTTGTCTGCGATAAGCCGGTCGGACCGGAGAGCTGACGGCTTCGAGAGCCTTCTCCCCAGTAGAACGCGTCACCCGTCGCGGTGACCGATATGTCCCAGCCTAGGGAACGCAACCGCGCCTCTAGCTCAACTGGGTCCCAGTAGACCTTTACGGCGCGAAATATCCGACCGTCCGGGAGTTCCCGGTCTTCGAGAGGAAGGCCCGGGCCCGACCATCTGCTTCTTCGAAGCACGTCGGTGCGCTCGTCAACGAAGAAGACGCGCCCGTTCGGGACGAGAGCGTGGGCAAGCGTGTACCAGAACGTTTCGAATGAGCCCGGGGGAACATGTGACAGGAAATTCGCGAATTCGACAACATCGTAGCGCTGAGGTGGGGACCAAGAAAAGACATCTGCGACGATGAACCTTACGCGGGGGTCGCTACCTATTTTTACCTTGGCGATATCGATCATCTCCGGTGCGGAGTCCAGCGCGGTGATTGTTTTGGCGGGCTGACGGATCAGCTCGGTGGTCCATTGACCGGTCCCGCAGGCGATCTCTAGCGTGTGGCCACTAGGAGCGAATCGATCGAGTACGTCACGCAGCATCGCGCTCTGTTCGTTACGGGCGGCCGGCGGTGGAGGAGACGAGGCCCGGTCATATCCCGGCGCAAGGGCCCGGTAGTACGAGATCTGTTCGTCGAGCCATGCTCGATCCTTCGAGGGGATATCGGCGTCCGCCATCGGTTCATAATCGCGCCCGATCGGAGCCGAGATAGTGCCGCACGTCCTCAACCTGTGATGGGTGATGGAGGGGGCGCTCACCTCGAAGCCTGCAGTTTCGTGGAGGCTCGCGCCAACTGGCGACAGATTCAGGCACCGGCGAACGGGGCAGAGGTGGGCTAACTGTCGACAGGGAGGTTCAGGATGCAATTGGCTAGTGCGATTTGGGAAACCTTTGCAACGAGGTTCGAGGACAACGAGCGAGGGGCCGTGGGCTGGCTGGCCGTCGGCGTGGTGCTCGGAGTCCTATTGGTCATCGGAGGAATCATCAAATTCCTCATCCCGGGCGAGTAGAAACGCTCAGCCCTCCACCGGTTGGCGTAAGTCCTGGTAACAGCCCTGCCGGTTACCGCAGCGCGATGTGCGCGCCGGTAACTGAAATGATCCCGCCTGCGACCACCTCGACGTAACGACGCTTACGCTCGTACGACCTACGCAGTGTCGGCGCCGAGAAGAACGTTGCCAGCGAGATCCGCCAGACGAGCGAGACCGCGGCGACGGCTCCGACGACAGCGAGGCGGGTCGCTACGGTCGCGTGCGAGCCCAGGGCTCCCGCAAAGGCGCTTGCGAAGAACAGCGCCTACGGCGGTTTCGCAAGCCCAAGATCGCACTAGGGGGTTCGATCGTCGGTGGCGAACCGCATCACAATTTCAACCACGCCCTCGACCAGCTGTCCGTCGTCCAGCCCGAGCGGTTTGCGACCGAACGTCCACTCACACCGTCGCTGATTGACGAGGGCATTCATGGTGACGGTCACGAGCACCTCCGGGTCGATGTCGGCTTTGGCAGCGTCGAGCGCGCGGCGCAGGAACTCGGCGCCGATCCGGTAGCCAAACTCACCGACGTCCTCGTAATAGCGATCTCTGAGGTCAGCGAGGTTATCGCCCTCCTTTTCGAAAACGAGGAACAGCTCACGATTACGGTCGAGGTCCGCCAGGATCCAGCGCGCCAGAAGCATCAGCTCCGCCCTGAGGTCACCGAGCGGCATGAGGTCGAGAACGTTCCGGATCGTCTCCACCTCGTGCAGGTGACGTTCGACGGCCGCGGCCAGCAGCTCTCGCTTGTTGGCGAAGTGCTTGTACATGGCGCCGGATCGGGGAGCGAGACCCGCGAGCTCCTCGATATCGCCGACCGTTGTGCGGCGGAACCCCCGCTGCGCGAAGAGCCTGAGGCCGGCCTCGAGGAGACGCTCCTTGGTCGCCTTGTCACGGAGGTAGGTAATCTCTCGTTGTGGCATGGTAAGCATATGATTACTTATCAGCCGTTGGGAGGCGGGATCTGACTGCGATAACCGAAGCCAGAGCGCCCAGGCAGACCGCTCGCTGGACCCCCGCGCGGGTATTCATGCTGGTCGCGGCCATCTGGCATCTGGCACTGGGAGGGGTGGGGTTCCTCTACAACGCGAGCTTCCCTGTCGGAGCGGCCGCGGCGCGCGCCGAGGGATCGGCGCACATCTTCGGGATTTTCGAGACGAACGGGTGGCACAACGCGGCCGCGTTCGGGCTCGGGTTGGTCACGCTCTACTTCACGCTGCGCCCCGCGAGGGCACGCGAAGCGGCACTCGTCATAGGCGTCGCGCACGTGGGGCTGACGTTGGCGTGGATGGTTTGGGATCCGAGGACGTTCTGGTTCGCATCCAATATGGCCGACCAATTTGTGCACGGGTCGACGGCGGTAGGCGGGGTCGTGTGTGGGCTGGCCACGCCGCGCTCAGTGCTCCGTTGAAACAAGGAGTCCGGGGTCGGTTCGCGTAATCGACTAATTCGCGGATAGCGTTTCTCTGGAATGACGATGAATACGCTGGCGCGCCTGGTCGAGACGCTCGGACGTGGTGTTGTCAGCGTCGTCTGCGCGCCCAAGGGCCTCGACGTCGAGGTGCACGAAGTGGTGGTACACGACGCCGCGGACCCGTTCGCCGTGACCAATGGCGACCTCGTCCTAGGCGTCGGCGTTGGGCCCGGCGCCAACGCCGGCGACCTGGCCACCGATCTCGGTTCGAAGCAAGTCTCGGGTCTCGTGCTAAAGGCGGCGGCGGTTGCCGATGGTTCCGTAGTCGCAGCCGCCGAGAAGGCAGGTTTGGCGGTCCTATCGATCCCTACGGGCGCTTCGTGGTCACAGATCGTGCAGCTCGTCCAATCGCTGTTGTCGCATCACTCCATCGGAGGACCCGACGTACATGGACTGGCCGGTTCTGACCTGTTCGCCCTGGCCGATGCGATCGCCGCCCTGATCGACGCGCCGGTCACCATCGAAGACCGGCTTTCCCGGGTGCTTGCCTATTCAGGTCGCCAGGACGAAGCGGACGCGGCACGGGCGGAGACCATCATCGGCCGCCGCGTCCCTGATCGCCTTCTCGAGAGGCTGCAATCCGACGGTGTGTTTCGCCGCCTGGATCACGAGCGCGGCGCCGTCTACATCGATTCTCTTTCAGAGGGGATCCTTCCTCGCCTCGCCGTCTCGGTGCGCGCGGGAGAAGAGGTTCTCGGCTCGATCTGGGCCGCCGTGGCGCGCCGCCCCGAGCCGGAGGCGGAACGGGCATTCGCCGAGGCAGCCAAGGTTGCCGCCCTCCATCTGCTGAGGCACCGTGCCGGAGGTGATGTGGAGCGCGTCGTACAAGCCGACCTACTTGCGAGCATCCTCGAGGGAACGGCGGGTGCAGGCGAAGCGGCCGTACGCCTCGGTTTGGCCGGAGGCGGGTACCGGGTGCTGGCCGGATGGATGTATGCGGATGACGAAGCCGACGAGGCCCGCGCGCGGGCGCAGCTTCGGGATCTCCTCGCGGTTCATATGTCGACGTTTCGCGTCCGGGGTGCGACTGCCGTGCTGGGCGGGATCGTCTATGCGGTCATCGCGACGGAAGAAGATCCCGCGTCTTCGCGAGAGAACGCAGCCCGGGTCGCAAAGGATGTGGTGGCTCGCCCAGGTCCGCATGGGACGCCGTCCATCGGCATCGGGGGTCATGCCTCGGGATTGCATGCGATAGGGCGGTCGAAGCGGGAGGCGGAGGAGGCGCTAGGGGTACTGCGACGCAAAGGTCGCCCGGGCGTGGCCGAGATCGAGCAAGTTCTGCTACCCGCCTTGCTGGCCCGCTTGTCAGCCTCTGCGACCGAGGACCGCCATATCTATGCGGCGAAGATCTCGCCCTTGGTGGAATCCGATCGGAAGAGAGGTACCGCCTACGTCGAGGCGCTGCGCTGCTTCTTGGATGCCTTTGGCGACTACACGGCTGCGGCCGCGGAGCTTCACATCCATCCGAACACGCTGCGGTACCGGCTTGGCAAGGCTCAACGGTTGGCTGGCCTCGATCTCGAGGACCCAGAGGAGCGGTTGGCGCTGATGCTGCTCATCCGCATCCTCGCGCAAGACTAGCTGGCCGAATCGCCGAAAAACAGCCATATATTTCTCCTTTTCAGCGACGGGAACGGCGCGCCAGCGACCGAAACCATGGACAAGGCGGCACCGACCGCGCACCCGAGGTGCGATCGCGGTCGAACGACCTTCGTTGGGGGTGGCGAAGTGGGCGTAGCTAGGAAGGGCGCGACTGCCATCGTGCTGTCGCTGGTCGTCATGAGTATCGTCCCGAGCTCGGCGCGTGAGCTTCGGCCGCATAGACCGCCCGCGGGTGGGCATCAGCACCCCCTGCTGCAGTCGGCGGGGGACCTGTTGGCTCGCCTCGTGCCCAATCCGGACGGGTTCCCGGAACGTAAGAACGGCAGCGGGCAGTGGCATTCCGGTGGGCGAGCGATCGCACACCACGCCGGGGGCGTGGAGATCTCAGATCGGTCGGTGACTTCGCAGGCGCCCGATGGGCGGTTCTACAGGCTCGGCATCAATGGATGGGAGCCGACGATCGGAGTCGACGGGGACGGGCGCATCTTCTATCAGGCGCGTCACTCGAATCTCGAGCCGCATGTCGTGCGCTCCACGAACGAGGGGCACACGTGGGACATCGTCTCGCCCATGATCGGCGGAGTGCCGGCTCACCCACTGAGTCTCGATCCGATCCTCTATCTCGACAAGGACACGGATCGTGTCTTCACCAACAACATCCCACCCGACATCACTTGTCAGCCGATCTCCTTCTCGGATGACGCCGGAGAGACGTGGACGAACACCGGTATCTGCGGCCACTTCGACCACCAGAACATCTTCGCCGGACCGCCTCCAGAGGGGGGCGACCAGCCCCTTACCGACTACCCGAACATCGTCTACTACTGCGCGATCAACCTCGTCATGCTTTCGGGCACGTCGACGGCAACCACTTGCGCACGTTCACTTGACGGTGGTCTGACATGGCTCCCGAGTGGCCAACCGGCCTATCTGACGCAGCCCGGCCAAGAGCAGGATGGAGTTCCGTGGTGCGACGGCGCGGTCGGTCACGGCTTCGCCGGCGACGACGGCGCCGTCTATCTGCCGCGTGGCTGGTGCGGGCAGCCGTTCCTGTCGATAAGTAAGGACGAAGGGCTCACCTGGAGCCAGGTGCAGGTGGCCGACAACGGTTCCCCCGATCACGAGTCTGGGATCGCGGCAGATTCCAAGGGAAACCTCTATTACACCTGGATCGCGGACGATGACCTTCCGTACCTCGCGATCTCGCGCGACGGCGGCAACAAGTGGGGCGCCCCGATGATGATCGGTCCTCCGGGACTTCTGCGTTCGAGCCTTCCCGCTATTGACATCGGCGACGACGGCAAGATCGCGATCACATACGCGGGTTCCGAGACACCCGGCAAGGACGAGAGCAAACACTCGTGGAACGGCTACATCACGATGACGACAGACGCGCTCGCGACTAAGCCCGTCTTCTACACGGGGACGATCAACGCACCGAGCGATCCGCTGCATGTCGGTGAGTGCGGCGGCCTGCGCTGTCACACGCTTGGGGACTTCTTCGACGTAACGATCGCACCCGACGGGACGCCCTGGGTTGCGTTCGTGGACGCCTGCTTCAAGAAGGACTACTGCGTTCCGACCTTCGATGCGATCGGTGTGCGCGGGGAGGCGGTCGTCGGCCGCCTCGTAGGGGGCCCGAAACTGCGATGAAGAGCGCGATTGCGATATTGGCGATGGCAGCCTTTGTTGTCGCGTCGCCCGGCGCTACGGCGGGACCGGGCACCTACGGTGTCACTTCGGACAATGTCGAGCACGTTGCTTTCGTGCCGTTGGATGTCGGCACCGCGACTGGAGCCGCGGTCGTCGACGAATACCTGTACGTGACGTCGTGGAAAAGCTTCTCGATCTACGACGTCTCGAACCCGCTGGAGCCAGAACAGCTCTCTCAGACGCCGTTCGGATTTGCGTTCGAGAATGAGAACGTCGCGACGAACGGCAAGATCATGTTGTTCGCCGAACAGCTCCCGAACGACTCCCTCCATATCTGGGACGTCGAGGACAAGTCGAATCCAACCGAGATCGCGGTGCTGCAGGGCGCAGGTTCACATACGGCCACTTGCATCCTTGACTGCTCGTTCTCGTACGGGACCTACGACTTCGTCGGCCCGGAGGGTACGTCGACCGGCGCCACGCTCGTGGACCTGCGAAACCCCAAAGAGCCGAAGGAGCTCGGGCACTGGAACGAGAAGCTCGAGTTCGACAAGGTGCACGACGTCACGGAGGTGGCACCCGGACTCGTGGTTACGGCATCGGCGCCGATCGCGTACGTGGACGCCCGTGCCAACCCCGCGCGCCCCAAGGCGCTGGCTTACGGGACCAACATCGACAAGCGGGAGCACTCGGTCGTGTGGCCGCGCCGCGGCAAGGACCGGTTCATCTTGAGCAGTTTCGAGACCAATGCGACGCCCCGCTGCGAGGCCGGTGTCGGGGCATTCACCGTGTGGGACGCGTCGGCGTGGCAGAAGACGAAGACCTTCAAGATCCTCGATGAGTGGACGATCGAGAACGGAACTTGGATCGACGGTCGGCCGGGCATCAGCGGGCCGCTGGGGTGCTCGCCGCACTGGTTCCAGGAGCACCCGAGCTTCCACGACGGAGGCATCGTCGCCGCAGGCTTCTACGACCACGGCACCCGCTTCCTCCGCGTGGACGAGAAAGGCAAGGTCTCGGAAGAGGGGTACTTCCTTCCGTGGCGCGGCTCGACGTCGGCCGCGTATTGGATCACCGACGAGATTGTCTACTCGGTCGACTACGAGCGCGGCATCGACATCTTGAGATACACGGGGGAGCTTTGATGTTGCGGCGCCTGCGTGCAGGAGCCCTCGCCCTTGTGGGGTGCTTGGTGGTCGCCGGGATGTCGGTCGCTCGTCCCGAGACTGCCTCCGCCCAGTCGCCACTCCCGTGTGCTCTTCCCCATGGCAATTCCGAAGTCACCCGGTCGGGTCCATATGAGATCGCCGAACCCGAAGTCGTCGAGCTGGAGAGCGAGGCGGATGGCAGCGTCATACAGATCGGGTTCGTCCGGCCCGATGCGTCACCGGGTTATCGCTCACCCGTCATCTTGCACGCGAGCCCCTATTTCACGACCGACCTTCGGGACGTCGACGTTCGCGACTGCAATCCGTTTCTGGTCCAGAACTTCGTCCCGCACGGTTACACCATCGCGTTCGTGCCAACCCGTGGCGCGGGTGGCACCGATTCGTGCGCCGACCTCATGGGCCCGCTCGAGCGCGCCGACCTCGACCAGGCGGTCACGTGGCTGGGAACGCAGAAGTGGAGCAACGGCAACGTCGGGATGACGGGCGTGTCCTACGACGGTTCGACCCCGTGGGAGGTCGCGGCCATGGGGAACCGTCACCTGAAGACGATCGTTCCCGGCAGCGGCATCCACGATATCTACAAGTTCGTCTACGACCGCGGTCATAACGACTGGAGGTGGTGGTTCTTCGTCTCCGGCTACTACCATTACTACGGGCTGGTACAGAGCAACCCCGTCGGCGGCCGGGACCCCGACCGCTGGGCCTCGTCCGTGCTGTGTGACAGCACCGAGGAGGGGCTCGCTGCAACGTTCCAGAGCTACCTGACGGGCCAGCACGATCAGTTCGGCTACTGGAAGGACCGCAACACCGACCCCGACATCCTCAAGCGCTACCGAGGCTCGGTTCTGCTCGTCCAAGGCCTTCAGGACTGGAACGTCTCTCCGGATCACCAGTGGCCGTTCATCAACGAGCTCGCGAAGAGGGGCGTGTACGTCGAGCAGATGTTGGGTCAGTGGGACCACGCGTACCCCGACAGCGCCCACGGGGCCGGGCCCAGGGCCGACTATGCGGACATCCTGCTCGAGTGGTGGAACCGGTGGCTCAAGGGTGACCGGCGGGCAGACCTCGGCGCGCGCGTGGAAGTTCAGGACTCCGATATGCAGTGGCGCTCCGAGACGGCCTGGCCTCCAGCCGACACAACGCGCGAGAAGCTCTATCTGACCGCCGACAACACTCTTTCGGAGATGCCCGATCAAGGTGAAGCAACTGCGCTGCTGGGGCCCGGAACCCGCAACCGCTACTTCTACGTGATCACCGACAACATGTTCATCTACAACGATGCCCCGATCGACCATTACTGCGTCGACTGCGCGATGCTCTCGACGACGATCGAGGCGGACGAGCTTCGGCTCGTCGGCATCCCAGAGCTCGAGCTCAAGGTAACGCCGTCGGGGCCTGGTGGCTTCGTCGCCGCCTACCTGATCCGGGTCGACGGAGACGGCGTTTGGAACCTGCTCGGGTGGGGAGCCAATGACCTGCGTTTCCCAGACGCCGAGGGGGACCCGCAACCAGTGCAACCGGGGCAGGAGATCTCCTTGAAGGTTCCCCTCCAGCCGCTCGACGCGGTCATCCACAAGGGTGAGCAGTTGGTCCTGATCCTTGATCAGGGCCATGCAGACCACATACCTACTCTGCCGTTCTTCCCGGTCGAGCTACGTTACGGCGGGGATCTCGGAACGCTCGAGTTCGACACGACCACGCCGGCGGCGCGCGACTTCTTCGTTCCGCCGGTGATCGAGGAGTAAGGGACATTCCATGAAGAGATGGCTGAGAGTTGGGATCTGCACCGGAGCGATCGTTGCTTTGCTCGCGCCGCCTGTGCTGGCGACCCCGGTTGCGACCACAAGGGAGGAGCACGACCTCTACGGACGGGTGTTCCTCGAGCCCAACCAGTCGGTCGACTACATCCAATGGGAGGACGAGTTCGTTCCCGGGATGAACCTGCTGGAGGAGCTCTATCCGGGCTACCTCGATTTCTTCCCCATCGACGAAGCTCTGAACGACCCGCGCGCCGTCTCGATCGGCGTCGATGGGTTCCCAGCATGGGACCCCGAGGACACGGGTGATGGCCTGTCGTTCCACGTCGCCGTCGTGACCGACGAAACTGTCCCCGATCGGGAGAAGGAATACGTCTTCCTGACTAACGGCCACGCGGCAGAGCCCTGCGGGCGTGAGGGCGATCTGCGCTTCATCGAAGACCTCTTGAAATGGCGGACCGACGACCCCGGGCACAAGCTCAACGACGCCACGGGGAACACCGGCAAGACGCACGAGATCACGGTCGAGGAGCTTCTCGCCAAGACGAAGATCTATGTCGTCGACACCGTGCCGGACGCGTGGCGGGCCGGCGACCGCAACAACGGGGGACACCTCAACTGGTCGAACTACAGCAACGGCTTCAACACCAACCGTCTCGCGTTCCACGACGGATGGGTGTTCCCGGATAACCAGACACTGTTCGAGAACGGCTACACGACGTTGACCCAACCGGAATCAGCGATCGTGAAGTACTTCGAGCGCGTCCGCCGTGAGGAGTTAAAGGGTCGCCCCTTCGCCGCAGCTGCGGATATGCACGGGCCGTTGCCGGTTGGAGCGGTGCTCCTTCACGAGCAGAACAACTCCGCAGAGCGTCTCGTGCGCATCCACGATTTCGCGGAGCGCATCGAGCAGAAGATGGAGGAGGCCCTGGCCCGTTACATCACGCCACAGGGTGTAGAGGTCTATGAGCAGGTGATGGACGCGGGGGGCGACGTACGCGATGAGGCCTTGCGGGCCTACACGCAGAACGTGGGGCCCATGGATGAGAAGGCCGCGTACCTCACGCTCGAATGGGCCGAATACGCCACCATCTGGGACCACCTCGACTACACGGTGACGGGGACGTGGGGCGGCTGGGCCGCGGCCGATGCAGGCCTCGGCGCCGACAGCATCTCGTATGAGGTCGACTGCCAGTCCTATGCGCCTTACGAGGGACGCACGCAACAGCTGTTTGTCGACAACATCAGGGCGATCGCCGAGACGACCGTTGTCCATGCTGCTCACATTCACGAGGGTTTCGAGAAACGTGATCTCGGGGGACCTCTGGGCTTCTACGAATCGGGCGTGCGGATCACTGACCGTGACGGCAACCCGACACCGCCCCCGAAGCGATCGCGCAATCCCGTCTATGGACTGGTGAAGCAGCGGCCGTACGACGTGTCGAACACGGACTATTTCAGGGACCTGCGCAAGATCGTGTCCTCGCCGATCGTGGAGATCCGGAGCCTCGGAGACCTCCGGCGGCTCGATTCGTTCGTCGTTGCGGACGCGACCGTCCGAGACACCGACAAGCTGTCGAGCTTTGTCCGCGCCGGCGGCACGCTCGTGCTTACGGACTCGGCGTTGCGCATGCTGCCGGAGCTCATAAACGTTCCGTCGAAGGCGGTAAAGAAGGACTACGCGTACGTCGGCTATGCAGACCTCGATCGCACGCACCCTTGGACGGAGGGGCTATACGACCGCGCGCGCCAGACCTACGACCCCGTCGGCCTGGGTTACCCGTTGTTGATGGAACGCGACCAATACTGGCCTTGTGGCGGACAGGGTCAGAGCCAGTGTGAGGACTCGCCAACACTCAACTCGGCCCCGATCTGGAGCATCCAACGTGCGGACTGGGAAGACGCTGGCGGTGTGACGATCGGCACCGTCGACCCTCCGCAGAACCGCAAGCTCGGAGCCGAAGGCCAGGCAACCGACAAGACTTCGATCGGCGAGCTCGAGCTCGGGAGCGGTCGCGTGGTCATCTTCGGCGCGCTGTTGCCGCAGGCGAGCGAGAGCTTCGATCACTGGTTCGGCGTCAATCCCTACACCCTCACGATCGCCGGACAGGATCTTCTACTGCGTTCCGTGGATTCGAAGTCATAGCGATGAGAAGGGGATTGGTCCTAGTAGGGATCTTGCTCTCCCTATTGCCAACCACGAACCCTGCGACCGGTGACGTCATCTACCAGTCCGAGAACTTCCGATTGATCGAGAGCGTCCGGCTCGGTGGGGTCGCGGTAGGCGGGCGAGTCGTGGGTGACACCTATTTCGTATCGAGTTGGCAGACGGGGCTTTACTCGTTCGACGTGTCGGATCCGACGAGCCCCGAGCAACTCGACCATATGGGGGCCGACGAGATCCAGATCCAGTCGAACGAGAACGAGGACATGGCGACCAACGGCGAGATCCTCCTGCTCTCTCAGTTCAACCGCACCGATGCCGTGAACCGCTTGCTGGTCATCGACGTGAGCAACCCCGAGGACATGAAGGTGATCTCGACCTTGACCGGTGCCGGTGGTCATACGTTGGAGTGCCTCTACGACTGCAAGTGGGCTTACGCGTCGGGCAGCGGCTCGGCGAGTGCCGGTCTCGTCATCGATCTGAGAGAGCCGAGCGAGCCGAAGCTCGTCGACCCGGGCTGGCGCGAGGTCGTGGGTGACACGCCCGCTCACGACGTGACCGAGGTGCGTCCCGGCCTCGTCGTCACCTCGAGCACCCCGATGTTCGTGCTCGATACATCGGATCCCGCGAGGCCGACCGTTCTAACGAAGACGGACGACGCGGCTGCGCACACCGGCCATAACAACATCTGGCCGCGCGCGGGTAAGGACCGGTTCCTCATCTCGGCGTCGGAGGGCGTGAACAACGGCCGCTGCGAGCTGTATGGCGCGGACGGCAAGACGTTGCAGGTATGGGACACGACCTCGTGGCGGACGCGCGGTTTCAAGCCGGTTGGTGAGTACGTCCTCACCAACGGAACCGGGGGCGACGGCCACCCGCCCGTCGACGCCCTAGGCGTCCAGGGGTGTTCCGCTCATTGGGCCCAGGCTCATCCCGGGTTCCACAATGGGGGCCTGGTTGCGATGGCGGCGTACTCCCACGGTGTGCGCTTGCTCGACGTCGGTAGCGACGGAACACCGACCGAGGTGGGTTGGTTCCTGAAAGAGGTCCACGGGGCGATCGACATCGAGTGGGTAAGTGATCGCATCCTTTACGTGGTCGAGGACGGTGCAGGGATCGGAGGCTTCGATGTCGTCGAGTACACGGGTCCCCTCCCTTAACTTGCTTGGGTAGCGACTCGAGTACGCTTGATAGACCCTTGCAAGAGGTCCTCCACTGATCGGCGCAAGTCCTGGTAACCACCCCTGCCGGTTACCGCAGCGCGATGCGCGCGCCGGTAATCGAAATGATTCCTCCTGCGACCACCTCGATGTAACGACGCTTACGCTCGTACGACCTGCGTAGGGTCGGCGCAGAGAAGAACGTCGCCAGCGCGATCCGCCAGACGAGCGAGACCACCGCGACGGCTCCGACGACAGCGAGTCGAGTCGCGATGGTCGCGTCCGACCCCAGGGTTCCCGCGAAGGCGCTCGCGAAGAACACCGCCGTGTGTGCGTTGGCCAGATCGGTGAGTAAGCCGCGACGGAACCACGACAGACCCGCCGCGGGTATCTCCTCATCGGTACGGGGATGCCTGGCCCGCCATGCCATGACGAGCCCGAGCACGATGAGGTAGCTGCCTCCCGCCACCCGGATCGCCGAGAAGATGAAGTCGCTTGCAAGGATGACAGTCGATAAACCGGCAAGGGCGAGACAGGCGTACAGCACGTCCCCCAATGCCACCCCCAGACCGGTGACGATCCCCGCCATGCGACCGGCCCGCGAGCTGGCAGTCGCGATCACCATCACATTGGGGCCCGGGCTGAGAAGTCCGGCGACGAAAAGCGCGGCGGCTGCGCCGACCGCCGAAAAGTCGATCATCCCTGTCATCCGCCCAAGGTACCGAAGGAGACGCCTAGGTACGATGCGTCCGACTGATCGACCAGATTTGTCTGGAGGCGCGCCGGTGGACGAGATCGAAGTTCTTAGGGAGCAAGTTTCGATGTCCCGGCGCGAGCAGCACAGCGCCGAGGAACGCGAGGCTGCTTTGCGCGAAGTGATTCAGACGATCGCGCGGTCAAACTTCAATCTCGACCTCGTCCTGCAAGCCGTAACCGACCAGGCTGTCCGTCTGTGCCAGGCAGACTACGGGAACATCGCGCGCCGAGAAGGCGGTGCGTACAGAGTCACAGCGTTCACCGGTTTCGCTCCCGAATACGAGCGGCGCGTAAGAGAGCGCACATATCAGCCTGAGCGCGGCTCCGTCATCGGGCGAACCGCCCTTGAGCGCCGTGTCATCCACATCGTGGACGTCCTTGCCGACTCTGAATACTCGGCTACCGACCTCCAGCTAGCGGGCGAGTACCGAACACTCCTCGGAGTGCCGATGCTTCGTCAGGGCGAGCCGATAGGGGTGATTGGCGTTGCGCGCAAAGAGGTGCGACCCTTCGGCGACGCTGAGATCAGACTGATTGAGGCCTTCTCCGATCATGTAGTGATGGCCATAGAGAACGTGAGTCTCTACGAGACAGTCGAGCGTCAGCGAAGACAGCTGGCGCAGTTCGCTCCGACGGTCGCGGATCTTCTCTCGAGTGAGGACGGTGAGCGGCTTCTCGTCGGACATCGACGAGAAATAACCGCCTTGTTCTGTGACCTGCGCGGCTTCACGGCCTTTGCCGAGACAGCGGAGCCCGAAGAGGTTTTTGGGATCCTTCGGCAGTACCACACGCTCGTTGGGGACCGCGTCGTCGCCAACGACGGCACGATCGAACATTTCGCCGGAGACGGGCTGATGTCTTTCTTCAATGACCCCAAGCTCCTCGAAGCGCACCAGTCTGCGGCCCTCCGGACAGCAGTCGAGATTCGGACACAGTTCGCTGAACTCGCAGGCGGTTGGAAGAAGAGGGGATACGACCTAGGTCTCGGAATAGGTATCGCGACGGGATACGCAACGATCGGACGAATCGGCTTCGAGGGCCGGTTCGAATACGGGGCAATAGGCAACGTAGTCATCCTCGCGTCGCGACTTAGCGACAAAGCCGCCTCTGGAGAGATCCTGCTGAGTCAGAGAACGCACGCGGCGATCGAGGATGAGGTTGTGGTCGGGCCGATGCAGGAACTGGAGCTGAAGGGATTCAGTCGGCCGATAGTTGCAGTGCCGGCAGAGACTCTGCGCGGTGGCTCGTGACCCGTCCTGAGGAGCGCAACCGTAGTCGGCGAGATCTAGCGCCGCGGCGGTCGGATGGTCCAACCAGGGTGCTTCTTCGAGACTTCGCGTCTCGAGATGTAGGCCAGGATCTCGGAAGTAGCTTGCTCCATAGCGGCGAGAACCTCCGCCAGAAATGACTCCGGGAAGCGTTCGTCTAGGCGAGCCTGGATGTCCGCCATGGCTCCACCGTCATTCCCAGTGACGGTGTCGGATGTAAGCGGTTGCTGAGGGGGCAGGTTCATCCGCTCGGTCGAAACTCTTCCGTAGACAGGCCCGACCCATGGGTGGTCCTCTCTCGCCAACGTCACAAGTTGCGGATCGGTCAGGTGCCGTCCGTCGGGACCCAGGATCCGATCGAACGGTTTTTCAAGAGCCTCGGGGATCGCCTCCGGATGCTTGCTGACGTACGCAAGCCGAACGAGACACTCGATCTGCATCCGAACGATGGGAGCCGCGACGATCAGGTTCCAATCGTCGAACATCGCTAGGAAACCTTTGGTGAGGTGTAGGGACTTCTCGACCAGTCCCGGTAGGAAGAGATCGAACGCGGACAGGTCGCCGAGGGCTATGACGTTCTCGAGCGCACGCGCATGACTGTCCCGCAAAACCTCTAGTCGCCGATAGGTCTCCTCGAGCGAGGTGTAGCGGTCAACGGGTCGGTCCACCCGACCTTCATAGCTCACAAGGCGCACGCCATGTGACGTTTCCGAGAAGACTGAACTCGAGCGTGACTTCCGGTCTCCAGATTGGAGCCGCTGTTGCCGATGAAGGAATGACGAAGGTAGGGCGGAGGAGACTGATTTGCTGGGGCGACAGCGAACTTTCATGAGAGTGAGGCGCGGCCTGCTGGTCGCAGTGCTGATGGTTCAGATGCTGCCGCTGGCCCACGCATCGGCGGCGAAGGAATCACCGCGCCAGGAGGAAGAAGGCGTGATCCTCGTGGGGACACCGGACTGCTCCTACACCCGGACCATCTATCTCCTCGGAGGTGAAGCCACCCACGAAGTGTTCACTTACCGATTCGATGTCGATCCCAAGACGTGGCAGCGCCCCTTCGTCCTCGAGCCCCGCCCCGGCATCGAGGTAACCGGGACGGATCTGATGGTCACGTTTCTGTTCGGAGATCTCGGAACTCCAGGGGATGTCCTTTCGCCTCCGCCATTCGTGACCTACTTGAACGATCCCGGCGGCGAGAAGGGGATCGTGCCGAATGGCGCCACCGACGCTTTTATCCAGTTTTGCCAGGGAAGTTCGGTCCCGACCACCCATCCGTCGGGTGGACTGCAAGCGGGCTTCCACTATCTCGCCGAGGGGCCCAAGAAGCCCCTTTGATCCGGCTCCTCTCGGGCCAACTCCATCTTGACGAACATGCTGTGGGGGCAAAGGATGCGGACGGCCTTCAGGGCATTCAGACCGAGTCATCGAAGCCCACGACCAGGTTCACGGAACTCTTAGTGGTGGTCCCGCGAGTCGATCTGTGCGATCGAACCAGGCTGTTCTTAGGGGGTATCGGATGAGAGCAAGGATCGTGTCGTTCGTGATTCTGGCCGCGCTACTGGGCGCTATCCCGATCGTTCAGGTTCAGGCTCAACAGGCCGGCGGTTGGATCGGAACTATCACGCACACTTGGTACTACGAGCCGTACGCCGGCCAATGGGAGAGCGGAAGAATCGAGATCAGGCTGGGTGAGTCTACGAATGCACGCGAGTACTACACCGATGACGGCTCGGTCCAGGGGAGTGCCTCACACCCGTTCACGTGGGAGACGGCGGGGCAGGTCTACACCGGTTACAACGGTGGGGCTGACAACTGCTTCCCTCAGGCCGGAAGTTATGACCGAGACGACTGGATCGGAAGCGGAGACCAGTCCCAGTCTTCGTACCCTCAGAACTTCGAAATCACAGTGAACGGGAGCCAGGTCACTCTCGGCATCTATGGTTCCCATACCGTTAGCCCCGCCGTAACCCGGAACTATCTCTACGATTACAACGAACAGTATTGTCCTACTTACTCCGACACCAGCGGGAGCTACCCCAACGGGCAGAAACCTGTAGCCGTGCCCTACGCGCAGTTCGTGGACAGCACTCCGGATGAGTTCGTCGGCACGTACCGCGACCAGAATGAGTGGGGTTTTGTTGAAACCGTCTGGAGTTTGACTCGCTCGAGTAACCCGCAACCCAGCGCAACGACTCCAGCCCCGAGCGCATCTCCGGCCCCGAACACATCTCCGACACCGCTGGAGTCGGTTCCTCCAGGGGAGCCGACCGACGCGCCCCCGGTTGTCGAGGCCAAGGTGACGATCAAGTACAACGGCGAGTACTTCAACGGATACGTCCGGCCGCGCCCAGAGGAGGGCGGCACGCAGCCGCTGTCGCCTCGCCAACCTTCACCCGCGCCGTCGGAGACCGTGATGCCATCGCCAACGCCCTCGCCGACCGGCGATCACAGCGGTGTCTGCGACAACGGGCGGCGCGTCGTCCTCAAACAGGAACGGCCGGGGAAAGACCCCGTCGTCGGTAAGGACAGGTCTGACTACCAAGGGTACTGGCGCGTCACCGAGTCGGATGCATCTGGCGTGTACTACACGATCGCCAAGAAAAGGGTCGTCGAGCTCGATTCTGGAACCGTCATCTGCGCGCGCGCTCGCTCCCAGGGTCTCAGACCACCGCGCCAGTAGCGACAAGGTTCCACAACCTCCTTCGAGCACAGAGCGTCGCGGAGAGCGCGTAACTCGAGTCCGGAAGCCGTTAGCGTGGGCCTGCCGAGATCGGAGGATCGAGGCTCGCCATGAAAGGGAGGTTCCGCGCTATGTCGAATGAGATCGCACACGCACATCTGGCTTCAGCGAAGGGTCTGCTCGAGAAGCTTGCGGTAGCACCAGTTCAGAACCTTCCTGAGGCGAAGTCCGCGGTCGAGCAGCTGGCGAAGATTCTCGACGACGTCATCCAAGCGATCGAGGCCACGATCCCGCCTAAGTAACAGCTGTCACCACCGTGAGCAACGCCTGTTCCAGGCATGCGGAAGGAGAGACCCATCAACGCATCTGAAGAAGGTGCCGTGCCGGAGGAGATTGACGCCCCCGAGCACACGCGGTGGGACTTTGATGAGGGTGCGGAGATCGTCCCCGGCCGCTATGCCTTGAAGAAGCTGGGCGGCGGGTCAGATTACGAGGCCTACCTCGCGTGGGACGATGCACTCTTCGCCCTGGTCGTAGCGAAGTGCATGCGACCTCATCTCGTCGGAGACTCCCACGCCACCGGAAGCTTGACCCGCGAAGCTGACTTGCTGTCGCGGCTGAACCACCCCGTCGTAGTGAGGGGATATGACTCGGTGTTGGAGGGGGACCGTCCTCATGTCGTGATGGAGCATCTCGAGGGGCCCAACCTCGCCTCGCTCCTGCGTAGGTACGGCCCGCTGCCGCTCGAGCAGCTGCTGCCCCTTACCGTGCAGATCTGCTCGGCGGTTCACTACCTCGGAACGAATGAGGTGGTCCATCTCGACATCAAGCCGCGCAACATCATCATGGGAGCTCCGCCCAGGTTGATCGACCTCAGCGTGGCGCGCTCGTTCGCTCGTGCCCGCAGGATCACCGGCCACGTCGGAACCGATCCCTACATGGCGCCCGAGCAATGCGATCTGTCCCGAGGCCACATCGGACCGGAGGCCGATGTCTGGGGTTTGGGGGCAACCCTCTTCCATGCGGTGACGGGAGAGGTCCCTTTCCCTCGTCCTGATTACGACCGCGAGGTCCACAAACAGGATCCCGTGAGGCGCTTTCCTCAACTGAGAGAGAGGCCGCAACCTTTCCCCAAGGGGGTTCCAGTCCCCGTGCAGGAGGCGATCATGGGGTGCCTGGTTGCGGATCCTGCCGGCAGGCTTGCAGTGAGAGAGGTGGTAGCCGCGGTGGAGCCACTGATCGCCGAGCTCCCTAGGAAGCCGTTTCTGAGCAGACCTCGCCCCGGTCGCCGCTAGGGGACGCGAGAAAGGGGCCGCCGAAGCGGCCCCCTTCCAGGTGTTTTTGTTTGTGCTAGTTGGTCTGGCCGGTGGCTCCAGTAACGTCGCCAGCGGTGGTGCCGCCCGTGCCGTCGTTGCCACTGTCGCCGGTCTTCTGGGTGTCGCCCGAGACGTCGCCAGCGGTGGTGCCTGCCGAGTTGTCCCGGCCACTGTCGCCGGTCGCCTGTGTGTCGGCGCTGTTGTCACCTGCGGTGGTGCCGGCGCTGTTATCGGTCTCGCCTCCGTCGGTGCCCTCGTCGTCACTGTCGTCATCCCCGTCGCCATCACCGTCGCCATCGTCATCGGTCTGGACGGCTTCGGAATCCGGCGATCCAGTTGTTTGAGCCAGCGCAGGGGTGCCGCGCGCGATGAGAAGGACGGCCAACGCCATGAGGGTGAGAGTCAGGAACAGCCAGAAGGTCAGGCGGCTCGCCTTACCGTCGGTCTCCTCCATCGGGGTGAGACCGAGTGACGCCGAAACGACAGTCCTGTCCATACCGTGCTCCTTCCGGTAACCGGGCTGTATCGAAATGTGGCCCTTGGTTTTGCGCCCCCACCTCGCGACGGGTTCGCCTTGTCAAGGAGTTGTCCACTCCACAGATGGTGAAACGCCAATCGCTCCGAAAAGAAGCGGCCGGCCCCAAGATTCTCTGATCCGATCAACCGACAGGCGCAGGAGACTGCTAAACGACTCCACAGAATCGGGACGAAACACCCAGCGGGCCCTGAACCGGTCTTTTCTCCAGCGGCCCAGCGCGAGGTCCTGCTTGCTACGACCGTCAATTACTATCGCCCGGTCGAATCACTTCAGGAGGCTTCCGCTTTGCCCTTGTATCTCGATCGGCACAATCTCGACGGCGCAACGCCTGAGGATGTCGCGGCTGCCCACCAGTTGGATCTGGACCTCCAGGGCAAGCACGACGTCCGCTTCCTGAGTTACTGGTTCGACTACCAGCGCCAGCAAGGGTTCTGCCTCGTAGAGGCTCCCAACCCCGCCGCGGCCGTGAGCGTCCATCGGGAATCACACGGCTTGATCCCGCTCGACATCATCGAGGTGCAACAGGGCCAGGTGGAGGAGTTCCTCGGCGCGCCCCCGCACTTCGCCGCAGGGGAGGCCTACGAGGCATCCGCGTTCCGCACCATCCTGTTCACCGACATCGTTGGTTCGACCGCGCTCACCCAACGACTCGGAGATGCCGGCGCCATGAACGTCTTGCGGCAGCACGATGAGGCGGTCCGCGGCGCGCTGCGAGAATGGAGCGGGCGTGAGATCAAGCACACCGGCGACGGAATCATGGCGTCGTTCACGTCCGCATCGCGCGGCGTCGGTTGTGCCCTGGCGATCCAGGAGCGCTTTGTCAAGCTCGCCACCTCAGACGTGGATCCGCCGATCCAAGTGCGGATCGGGATCGCTGCGGGTGAGCCCGTCACCGAGAAGGGCGACCTGTTCGGGACGGCCGTGCAACTAGCGGCTCGTCTGTGCGCCAGCGCCGACCCCGGCGGGACCCTCGTGTCTCACGCGGTGCGCGAGCTCTGCGCCGGTAAGGAACTGGAATTCGACCTTGCGAGGGACCTGGAGCTCCGGGGCTTCGCAGAGACGGTTCGTGCATACGCGACCGTTCCGAAGCGCGGCGCAACGAACGCCTGAACAGGTCAGCGCATGAGCAAGGCTAAGGCCAAGAGCACACGCGCGCCCGCGCTGCATGTTGCCGACAGCCAGGACCTGATCCGCGTGCACGGAGCGCGCGTGAACAACCTCAAGGATGTCACTGTCGAGATCCCGAAGCGCCGGATGACCGTGTTCACCGGTGTCTCCGGCTCGGGCAAGAGCTCGCTGGTGTTCGGCACGATCGCCGCGGAGTCGCAACGGCTCATCAACGAGACCTACAGCGCCTTCGTGCAGGGCTTCATGCCGACCTTGTCGCGCCCGGATGTCGATGTGCTGGATGGACTGACGACCGCGATCATCGTGGATCAGGAACGGATGGGCTCCAACCCCCGCTCCACCGTCGGCACGGCCACGGACGCTAACGCGATGTTGCGCATCCTGTTCAGCAGGCTCGGGAAACCTCACATCGGCCCGCCCAACGCGTACTCGTTCAACGTTCCCTCGGTGAAAGCCAGCGGCGCGATCACGATCGAGCGCGGCGAGGGCAAGACGAAGACCGAGAAGGCGACGTTCAACCGGCTCGGCGGCATGTGTCCGCGCTGCGAGGGCATGGGCTCGGTCACGGACTTCGACCTGTCCGCGCTGTACGACGACAGCTTGTCGCTTAACGAGGGCGCGCTCACGATCCCCGGCTACACCATGGACGGCTGGTATGGCCGCATCTTCCGAAGTTGCGGGTTCTTCGATCCGGATAAGCCCATCGGTAAGTTCACGAAGAAGCAACTACACGACCTGCTCTACAAGGAACCGACCAAGATCAAGGTCGAGGGCATCAACCTGACCTACGAGGGAGTGATCCCGAAGATCCAGAAGTCGTTCCTGTCAAAGGACGTCGAGGCGCTGCAGCCGCACATCCGCGCCTTCGTGGAGCGGGCGGTGACGTTCCAGACGTGTCCCGAGTGCGAGGGCACCCGGGTCAGCAAGGAGGCCCGGTCTTCGAAGGTCAAAGGGAAGAACATCGCCGATGTCTGCGCGATGCAGATCAGCGACCTCGCCGACTGGGTCCGTGGCCTCAAAGAGCGATCGGTAGCCCCTCTGCTCGCGGGGCTGCAACACCTACTTGACTCCTTCGCGGAGATCGGCCTTGGTTACCTCTCGCTCGAGCGGTCGACCGGAACGCTGTCGGGTGGCGAGTCGCAGCGCACCAAGATGATCCGTCACCTCGGCTCCTCGCTCACCGACGTCACCTACGTCTTCGACGAGCCGACCATCGGGCTCCATCCTCACGACGTCCAGCGGATGAACGACCTCCTGTTGCGGTTGCGCGACAAGGGCAACACGGTGCTCGTCGTCGAGCACGAGCCGGAGACCATCGCGATCGCCGATCATGTCGTCGACCTCGGTCCCGGCGCCGGTACCGCCGGCGGAGAGATCGTGTTCGAAGGTACCGTCGATGGGCTGCGCGCGAGCGGCACAGTCACTGGCCACCACCTCGACGACCGCGCCGGGCTCAAGTCGAAAGTGCGCGAGCGGATGGGCGCGCTTCAGATCCGAGGCGCCGACACGAACAACCTACGCAAGGTCAATGTCGACATCCCCCTCGGCATGCTCGTCGTGCTCACCGGCGTCGCCGGATCCGGGAAGAGCTCGCTCGTCGACGGCTCGGTGTCCGGACGAGAAGGGGTGGTGTCGATCGACCAGGGCGCGATCCGCGGATCGCGACGAAGCAACCCCGCGACCTACACCGGCCTGCTCGATCCGATCCGCAAGGCATTCGCGAAGGCCAACGGCGTAAAGCCGGCGCTGTTCAGCGCCAACTCCGAGGGTGCGTGCCCTGCTTGCAACGGTGCCGGCGTCATCTATACCGACCTGGCGATGATGACCGGCGTCGCCACGGTCTGCGAGGACTGCGAGGGGAAGCGGTTCCAGGCATCGGTGTTGGAATACCGCCTCGGCGGCCGCGACATCAGCGAGGTGCTTGCGATGTCGGTGACCGAGGCTGAGGCGTTCTTCGGTGCCGGGAAAGCGCATACCCCGGCAGCCCACGCGATCCTCGACCGGCTCGCCGCAGTCGGGCTCGGATACATCATCCTCGGCCAGCCGCTTCCGACGCTGTCGGGCGGCGAACGACAGCGGCTGAAGCTTGCTACCCATATGGCCGAGAAGGGTGGTGTTTACGTTCTCGACGAGCCGACCACCGGCCTACATCTCGCCGACGTCGAGCAGCTGCTCGGACTTCTGGACCGGCTGGTGGACTCCGGTAAGTCGGTCATCGTCATCGAGCATCACCAAGCGGTCATGGCGCACGCCGACTGGATCATCGACCTCGGTCCCGGCGCGGGCCACGACGGCGGCCGGATCGTCTTCGAAGGCACACCCGCGGACCTCGTGGCCGCCCGCTCGACTCTCACCGGGGAACACCTCGCGGCCTACGTCAAGAGACGGAGACCGCGAGGCTGACGCGGTATAGATTTCCGTCTTTCGTGGGGGAGGGGGCGACGGTGGCGGAGCCGTTCGAGCATCTCGGGGTGTGGTGGCATCAAGCCGATGACGGATCGTGGTCGCGCTGGAACGCGGCCACGGATACATGGGAGCCGCAGTTGGCGGGACCGGGGCTGTCCGCGCCTCCGCCTCCACCGCCACCTCCGACCCCAGCTCACCCCACCCCCGCGGGGTTGCCGATCCAGCCCGTCGCGGGCGGCACTCCCGTTGCCTCGCCGTACCCTTACCAAACGACATCGCCGTATCAGACGACCTCGTCCTCTGTCTATTCAGGTGCGCAGGGCACACCGACTTCGAGCCCGTACTCCGTTGCCTCCGTAACGAGCGCATCTCCGGGCGCGTCCTCCTCGGTCAAAGCAGTGCTCGGCGTGGTCGTGGGCCTGGTCGCCTTCGTAGCGGCGTTCATGGGCGTGCGCATGCTCCTCGACAGCGGCGACGAGCCGACGACGACGGGCGCGCTGTCGATCAGCTCGACCGCGCCTCAGCCGGCCCAGGAACCGATGTCCAAACGGGAATTCGACCTCGTCGTCGAGTACCGTTGCAAAGAGGATCGCGAGTGGTTCGTGAGCCTTGCTCCTCCCGGGTCCATAGAGGATTACCCCGCGTGGCTGCAACAGGTTATAGATCGGGATTACGCTCGGTTCGCTTATTTCAGCGCGCTAGTGCCGCCGCCCGCGATCGCAGACGAATGGGCCAAGTGGGTTGCGTCGTTCGAGGCAGTGGAGGTCTTCTACGAGGAGCATATGAGGCTAGCTCAGGCAGGGGACGCCGAGGCGCTTCAGCAACACCTGCAGCAGAACATGCAACAGTCCGTCCGAACGAACAACCAGTTGCTTCGAAGCATGGACCTCGAGGGCTGCATCCCGTAGGTGGGGAGAGTCCTCTCAGTCGTCAAACAACAGCGTCGCCTGTCACGTCCGACTCGTCGTCGTCTTCCAGCGTCCATTTGAGCTGGAACTCGACCTCTTCTTCGCCGGAACCGCGTTCGTGCTCAATGCTGAATTCCGCGCGCGCCGGGACGTAGATGCGTTCCCCCGCGACCTGGATGCGAAATGGCTCGCCGGTCTCAAGTGCGTCGGCAAGGCGCCGGAGCTTCGCGACAACGTCTTGCGTGGAATAGATCTTCTCGACGTCTCGCTCTTTGGCCATTCGAGGGCTAGGTGCGTCGGGCGAAGTAGATGATTCCGAGAACCAGAAAGACGATGACGAGGATCGTGACGATGTTCACTGGAGACCCTTTCGCTTGTATCCCTTAGAGATGGGTCCCTACCCGCGGCCGTCGCTTTTCAACCGGAGCGCGGCTGACGAAAAGTAGCTCGATTTCCGAACATCGCCCGGTTTCGGCCTATAAATTGGGAGGATTAGCCAAATGGGCGGTGTAGGTTGTGACCTCATCTATCTGGAGTTGCCTTATCAAGCCTAAGCAAAGGGCTCGTCGCACCGTCTTATCCGTGACGTTCCTGATCCTGATCTCTGTTGCGTCGATCGCGCACGCTCAGAATCCCGGACGAGTCGTGCTGGGCACCGCAGACAGCTTCGCCGTGCTCGCGGGGACGACCGTGACGAACACCGGCCCGACGGTCGTAACCGGCGACCTCGGCGTGAGTCCCGGGAACGCCGTCACGGGCTTCCCGCCGGGGGTCGTTCAGAGCGGGACCATCCATGCTGGGGATGCCGTCGCGGCGCAGGCACAGCAGGACCTCGCGGCGGCATACAACGATGCCGCCGGACGCGCCTGCAACACGGTGCTCACCGGGCAAGACCTGGGCGGTCTCACTCTCACCCAAGGGGTCTACTGCTTCGCATCGACCGCTCAGCTGACGGGCACCCTGACCCTGGACGCACAGGGAAACCCCGATGCGGTGTTCATCTTTCAGATCGGATCTGCGCTTACGACCGCATCTGGCAGCCGCATCAACCTGATCAACGGCGCCCAGGCCTGCAACGTCTTCTGGCAGGTGGGTAGCTCGGCGACGCTCGGGACGACCACGCAATTCGCCGGCACGATCATGGCGTTGACCTCCATCACCGCGAACACGGACGCGAACATCCTCGGACGTGCGCTCGCGCGCAACGGGGCGACGACCTTGGACTCGAACGACATCACCCGACAGTCGTGTGCGGCCGCACAACCGACGCCGACGCCAACACCGGCGGGAACCACACCGGCGCCCACCCAGAGCGCCACACCGCCGGGAAGCTCGCCGTCCCCAGGAGCGTCGCCCGCGCCTGGGGGAACAACGCCCCCGCCAGGCGCTTCACCGGGTCCCGCCTCGCCGTCGCCGGGCTCGAGCCCGCCACCGTCGGCGTCACCGACTCCCGGCCCGACCACCGAGCCGCAACCCTCGCCATCTCCCGGTGGAACGGTCTTGCCTTCTCCCTCTGCTTCACCAACCGTGGCGCCCACCCAAGCTCCCGGTCCGACCCCCTCACCGTCATCGACAACAGTCATACCTGCCCCCGACGACGGTGACGGTGGCGGCGGCGGAAACGACGGAGGGGGTGGCGGAGGTCTTCCGGACGAGAACGACGGCGTCACACCACAGCTGCCGGTGACCGGATCGTCGCGCGCCCTAGAAGCTGCTCTTGTCATCTCACTCGAGCTGATGCTTCTGGGGTTCTACTTCGACCGCCGCGGCGAGATGCTCAACCGCCGAGCGCGCGCACGCCACGGGCGCTCACGAAGGGCTTTTTAGCGCCCGGCTCCTCCTCCTGAGTTGCCTTCGGCTCTCTCTTTCAAGCGCAAAAGCGTCATGGCGTGTGCCCGTTGGAAGCCACGCTTCCTCAACCCTTGTGCCAAACGCCAGCGGAGGTTAGGCCATCGATACTCGACCGTGCACGCGATTCGGGTCCCCGCCCCGTGTGGCTCGAGGTCCCACGTCTCGGTGATTTCGAAAGAGTCAGGGATGTAAAGCCCTCGACGCCGTTCCGGACGTGCCTCCCAAGACCCGGCGATCTCCGAGCGAAGCACGCGTGGGGGCTCGACGTCGCACCGCCCCTCCATCCGCTGCACACCTCCGGCGTCTTCGAGGAAGAAGACGAACTCCGACCCTGAGATGTGAGGTCCTCCGGACTTCCACTCGAACGAGATCAGCTTCTCAGGCCCGAGCGCCCACGGGTCCGCGATGAACCTGAAGACCCACTCCATCGGGGCCGCGATGTCGATCCGCCCAGTGACCTTCATGCCGCGACGTTAACGGAGGTGGCCGGCTCCGCTCAGATCGAGATGGCATTACAGGGAACGGGCTCCATCCGTCGAACGGGTCCGTGATGAAGAAGCTCTTGTTAATCGTGCTCGTCTTGCTGGTGTCGGCGATCTCGGCCGTACCGTCGGTCGCGGCGCCCAAGCCCGTCCGCCTGGGAACCGATCCTGCCGGGGACGGGCCTCCTGCGCTCGACCTGACATTCTTGGACGTGATGCGTGCAGGCGATGCGCTCGAGATCCGCATCGGGATCGACTCGATGTTGCCGGTCATAGGTGGGTATCCCGATGCCCCGGGTATCGAGTGGATCTTCTCTGCCGGCAAACGATCGTTCATCGCGGAAGGCGTCGCGTCCGTTCCGGACCCAGCCTTCTACTTCTTCGAGCTGAAGGGCGACGGCTATGAGCAACTCGAGGGCGTGACGGGCACGTACGACCCAGACGAGGGGTTCATCCGGATCCTGGTTCCGCTAAAAATGATCGGCGCCAAGAAGGGAACCCTCATCACCGGGGTGCATGAGCCGATCGACTTCTTGGGGAAAGGTGAAGGTCTGGATGTTGACGCCCATGTACATCACGCAACCACGACCTACACCGACTACTTGACGACGACCGAGTCGTTCATCGTTCCGTAGATCCATGATGACGCCGCGCTCCGCGGTTGCCTGCCTCTTCGCCTGCGTCCAGCTGGCCTCCATCGCTGTCCTCGCTGTCGATGCGAGCGCGCATGCGGCTTACGAATCGTCGGATCCGCCCAGCGACGGCACCGTCTCGTCACCCCCTCCGCGCGTCACCGTCGATTTCACAGAGCCCGTCGTCGACGACTCCTTGCTCTCCATCACCGACCCTTGCGGTCGTCAGGTCGACAACCGCGACTCGTTCGTCGCGGCTGATCGGATAACGGTCACGATGTCGGGCGAGGCAGCCGGCAGATACACGGTCGCGTTCGACGTTGTCTCCGCGGTCGATGGGCACCCAACGAGGGGCCGGTTCAACTTCACCTCGACCGGGGGCTCACCTTGTCCCGATGCTGCTCCTGCGCCAGATGATCCTCCAGAGGAAGAACCGGAGCCCGACGATCCCGCGACAGGCGAGGGATCGCGGCCCTCGGATGGTGCGTCCACCGAGGCGGAGCCGACTGCCGGCCCCTCGGGGGGGAGCCGAAGGCCGCAGGGAAATGGTGGCTCCAGGAAGATCCTGAGCGAGGACAGGCTTGTGGAAGAGACACCCACCCCCGTCGAGGATCTTGCCGACGAAGCCCAAAGCGTCCCGGAACAAGCACCGCCGGTTGCCGAGGACGACGATCTTCCGCTCTCGGGCCTGTTCGCAGCGTTTGCGGTCGCCGCTCTGATCGGCGCGGCGGGAGGCTACATCTACCGGGGGATAGTGCCGCCGAAGTAAACCCGGGTATGGGGGCGCGGCTAGACCTATTATCCCGACATGAACCTCTATGAGCTGCTCCTGTTCGTGCATCTCGCTGCGGTGATCTGCTGGATCGGCGGAGCGGTCATGTTCACCATCCTCGGCTCGCGTGGCGCCAAAGCGGGGCCGCCCGATCCGCAACGAGTGATCCACACCGCCGAGCAGGCGGAGTGGTTAGGCACTCGCTTCTACACCCCACTGGCCATCGTGACGTTGCTGGCGGGCATCGGAATGGTTCTCGAGAGCGGGATCGGATTCGATCACCTCTGGGTCCTCATCGGGCTCACCATGATCATCATCGCCGGCGCATTGGGCGGCGCGTTCTACTCGAAGAACACCAAAGCGCTGGTCCAAGGCATCAACGAGCGCGGCTTCGACGAGGGCGCGCAGGCGATCCTCAAGAAGATCGTGACGGTCTCCAAGGTCGAGCTCGTGCTCCTCTTCATCGTGGTCCTCGTGATGGTGACCAAACCCGAGCTCTGAGGATCCATCCACCACATCTGGAGGAGTGACCGGCCCTCGGCTAGCCGGAGTGAACGCCGACGTCCTCGGGCTCGCCCTCTAGCACGAAGGTGGGGCGTGGGTTGGCTAGGTAATGCCGTCGCACACCGCGTGTGATCGCCGTAGAGGTCACCCCTGGGAGGTGGCGCGCGAACCAGAGCCCGACCCCGAGGGTCCGCGTCGTAGCCATCTCGCGGGGCCGTTTTGTGCATGCGCGCACGATCGCCGCAGCGGCCGCGTCGACGCTTTGTTCCCGGATGAGCCCTTGCAACGACGCGCCAGATTCTGCTGCGACATCGTGTATCGGTGTCTTGATGTAGCCGGGGTGTACGACGGTCACCGTCAGCCGGCGGTCGTACTCCATTCGCAGCACGTCGGAGTACCCGGCCAGGGCGCGCTTGCTCGCGCTGTAGGCCGCCGCGTACGGGACCGTCGCGACCGCAAGCCCCGACGCGATGTTCACGATGTGACCACGTGATCGAAGGAGATACCGCAACGCAGCAGCGGTAGCGTTCCAAGCGCCGAAGAGATTTGTCTCGATCACCGCGCGGACATCTGCGTTGGGGAAGTCCCCCGCATCCTGAGCTCTGCCGATGCCGGCATTGTTGATCAGGATGTCGATACCACCCATCACTGCCGCGGCCTCGTCGATAGCCCCTTGGATGGCCTCTTTATCGGTCGCGTCGGCTGCTATCACTCCGTCGCCCGCTCCGAGATCGATACCGATTACCTCGGCGCGTCCGGCGCGTAGAGCTTCGGCTGACGCGGCCCCGATGCCTCCGAGGGCGCCCGTCAACACGACGCGCTTGCCGACGAGGCTCGTCCGTCTCACGCTGAAACCGGGTGGGGACGCGATGCCGGACGCGCCGATGCCTCCGAGGGCAACCCAGGCCCACCCGAACCGTTGTCTCTCGAGAGCGCGATCAGCCCGTGCACGAGGGCGGTGATCCATCCGAGCGCGATCAACAGGATCGATCCGTAAGCTACGCGCGCGGGCCAGCTGGGACCCTCGTGCGCTTCACGCATCAGCACTTTGGTGTCGCGGTCGAGCGGCGCGGTGCGCAGCGGCACGACCGGGACCTCAGGCGCGTCGATCTCGGCGTCTGCGGGCATGTAGATAGGGGCTGCAACCAGGACGTCCCGGCGAGCGAGCCGGATGATCGATTTCCATGTACCTCCGACGGGGATCGCCTCTGTCGTTGCGTAGCGTCCAGGGGAGACCTCCTCGAACGTCGTTCGCTGCGTCCCGCCACCCTGCCACGTAAGAACGTTCAGCCAGTCGGGGTCATCAGCCGCCGCGGCCGGCTGCATTGTCAGCTCCACGTTGACCCAGCCCGCGCTCACGCGCTCGGACTCGATTGTCGCTACGACCTCTGCATCGTGACGGGGGAGCGGCACTGTGAGGCACAGGACGAACGCAGCTCCCGTCGCAACCAACGCCGCCGGGCGGATCCCGGCCGGCTTGCCTGACAGGACATGGCCCGTAGCAAGTCCGAGCACCGCGGCCACCCCTGCCATCACGACGGCTATGGCGATACCCGGCAGCAGTGCAGTGGTCCAGGGATGCGTTCCCCAAACCTGGGTCCACGCCCACTCGGCACCGAGCCCGATCGTGCCGATCCCGGCGCCCGATGCCAGGGCGAACGCGAACGGCGTCTTGTTGCGCGCCCACCGAGCCGCGACCTCAACGACGAGCGCGCTCGCGATGTAGAGAGGGAAGCGCGGGATTGTTTGGTTGAGGATCGGCCCCACGAGAACCGCGAGCAGCGCCCGGATGATGAGGAACCCTTGGAGGGCGCGCAGCGCTCCCCAGGGCCCGAGGGCAACCTGCGCCAGAACGAGACCGAACCCGCACGCGCCCGCGATGAGCACCGGGTGATACAGCTGCTGGAATTGAGGAACGCCGAAATCGAATTCGGCCTGGAACGTCGAGAGGCCGACGAGCACCGCGCCGGCGAGCGTACCCATCACTTGCTTGTGCCATCTCGGCGAGCGCCGTGTCACGGCTCCGCCGGGTGCGGAATGTCCAACTCCCTCGGCGAGCAACGTCCAGATCGCTAGCGGAGCGAACGAAGCACCCGAGATCATGATGAGGTGGGTGGGTCCCCACATCGTCACATCGATCCCGTAGGCGGCATGCCACAGCTCGTCGAGCGGGAAACCGAGGAGAGCACCGAACCCGAGCGCGAGCAGACCGATCGCGCCGTTGGGCACCTTGATCGGTCCGATCCGGCGGCCCACGTCATCCGTACCGAGCGACGCGAATATCGCCGACAGCACGCCGGCTGCCAGGATCCCTCCGAGTCCCACCAAGATCATGGTGTGCGCGGGCGTGAACAGGAAGTTGTCGCGTCCTTGGTCCATGTGCCACGCGACGTCCCACAGGAAACCGATGACGGCCACGACGAGGGCCCAGATCGCGAGAGCGACCCCACCCGAAGACCATGCGGGATAGCCGGTCACTCTTTCCAGTGATGCCCCCGCGCGCCGGAACAGCGTTGCCACGATGTTGCCGCGTGTCGGCGCTGTTCCTGTCCAGACGAGCCCGGTCGCTACTGCGATCAACACCGCGATGGGGACGAACAGGTAGAGCCAATCAGTCCCATAGCTTGCGAACGTTTGCCCGCCGTGTGCGAGCGTGATCGTGCCCATGTGTCAGCCCCTCGCCGTCGGTATCCCGACGGTCAGGTCGCCGTGCTCGAACAGAGGGCGGATGGCCGGTGCGAGGCGGTGGCGAGTGAGCTCCGACGAGGGGAACACCTGACGCAACTCAGGATGACCTGGGATCGGATCGGCGATGAGCTTCTCCTTGATCATCGAGTTGTATTGCCAGCTCGCATACTCCGGGGTGTTGAAGTTCATGACGACCTCATAGCCCCACTCGCGTGCCCACTTTGCGACGCCGGGAAGCTTGGAATGCTCGGGCGCGTATGACTCCACCGCGATCCCGTTCTCTGACGAGGTGAAGATCCCGCGTCCGGTGTTGACGACGAGCGTGTGGTTGCCAAGGGTGTGACCGGGCGTGCGCAGCAACGCGATCCCCGGCGCGACCAGCACGTCACCATCGATGATCTCGAGGTTCTCTTCTCGGATGTTGCCGTAGGTCCACGACTGGTGGAAGCGCGCCTGGAACGGATGGACCTCTTTGACGTGTTCGAGCTCGGCGCGTTCGACGATCAGTTTGGCGTTCGGGAACATCGGCGGCACGGGCTCGTCCGCGAAACCGAGGTCGGGCGCGGGCTCCACGGTCCCGACGAGTCGCCGGATGTCTTGTGTGTGGAGATGGTCGAACGTGACGAAGTCGACGTCTTCGGGCTGGATGCCGAGCGTCGCAAGCGTCTCATCGACGTGACTGTGCCGGATGAAGAAAGCGTCGAGCGCGCGCTCCCGCGACATCGGCAGATGTTGGATCGTCTTCATGAGGAAGGGTGTATCGATACCGAGCTCGTAGTCCGAGGGTTCGGCCACGAGCGTCCGGGTGCGGCCGTCTTCGTCCCATTGGATGACGAACATCCGGTTGGTCATCCACACGTAGGGGACCGGGACGCGGCACGCCTCCCACAGCCCGAAGCGCTTCGGGTAGGGGAGTGTCACGAGGGACCGCGCCGCGAAGAGGTCGACCTGTCCGGTCGCGCGGAACCATTCCCGGAACTCCGGAGCGGCCGCGCGGATCTCCTCGAGTGACCGGGCTGGGGGAACCTCAAGATCGGGCGATGGGAAATGCTCGAGCGGAGTGAGAGACGGCGCTAGCGTCATAGACATAGAAGGGGCCTCCATTGACGGCTTCCTATGTAACGCTTGTAGATGTAACATAGCCCAGTGTAATATGCAATAGGCATCCGGCCGACCCGAACTGGGAGGGCACGTGTACGACGCAGCGCTCACGATCGACGAGCTCGCGCGTGCCGTGGGGATGACGGTGCGGACGATCCGCTCGCACCACACCCGGGGCCTGCTTCCGGCCGCTGAGCTGCGTGGGCGCACCGCTCTGTACGGCGACGAGCACGTCGCACGCTTGCAGTTGATCAAGGAGATGCAGGCATCGGGGTTCAACCTCGCAGCCATCAAGCAACTGCTCGATTCGGCGGCGCCGGGGTCGGGCATCGAGCTGTTGCGCTTTGAGCGAGCTCTACTGGCCCCTCCGGACGACGAACAACCCGAGACGTTCGGGCCCCAAGACCTGGTGGACCTGTTCGCATCACCGACGCCGGAAGCTCTCGCGCGTGCCGAGGGGCTTGGCGTCATCTCGGCGCGTCCGGACGGCACGTATGTAGCGCCGAGTCCGGCCCTCGTCCGCGCCGGAGCGGCGGTCGTCACGATGGGTATCCCACTCGAGCGGGCGCTCGACGTGCTCGAAGAGATGATGACGGGCGCGCGCCACGTTGCGGCCGCGTTCGTCAAGCTCTTCAACGAGGAGCTGTGGGAGCCGTTCGATCGCGAAGGCCGCCCCGACGAGCGATGGTCAGAGGTGCGCTCGGCGGTCGAGAGTCTGCGCCCGCTCGGCAGTGCCGCGCTCCTTACCGTTTTCAACCGGATCATGGCCGACGAGATCGAGCAGTCGCTGGCGCGCCAGCTCGATGAAGGGATGGGCGAGAGCGCGGTCGGGGAGTGATCGACGCCGCGCCTGTCAAGAAGGGTGCTAGCGCGCTCCGTGCATGTGGATGCGGATGACGTTACCGGTCCGGAAATTCCGCATCTGGACCAGATCGCACAGTTGGTTGACCATCCACAGTCCCCGGCCCCCATAGCGATTGTCGGCCGGTAGGAAACGCCCCGCGAGCGGATCCTGGATGTGCCCTCGGTCGCTGACCTCGCACACGAGCGTGGCGTCTTCCCCCCAGACGCGAAGGATCCCTGTGCCGCCACCGTAGCGAAGGCTGTTGGTCGCAACCTCGTTGACCGCGACAACCAGGGCATCGGTGCGCTCATGACTCAGCCCGGCCCCGGCTCCGCAGTGGGCCACGAAGCGCCGAACCGCCGCGAGGTCGTCGCTACCGAACGCGAGCCTGGACGTCTCGCCACGAGGCTCGGGCAGAGGGTCGTCGAAAGGTGCGGCGGCTCGGTCCAACCCCTCGTAGTCGGCTTCGACCGTCACGCCGCCCGCGGCCTGCGCGTACGGATGCGTTCGGCGCGCCTCGTCGAGGACCTGGGGTGACAGCACGTCGGTGTCGTAGGGGCACAACAGCCACCACGGCGGGCCGCCGGCAAAGGCGAGGTTCAGCAGGGATTCGTGACGACGACACTCGGCGAGCTCTGCGGAAGAACGTTCCGGGTAGACCGGCTCGCCGATCCCCCTGAAGCCGTTCTGCACGTCTGAGCAGCGGTCGACGAACTCATGCCACGCGGGAATGATCCTCGAAGGGTTGGAACCGACGTCGGCCATGTCGGCGAACAGGACCCTGTCGGCCTCGGGGCCGAGCTCGGCCTCGAGCAAGGGGATCTTGTGAGCCTGGACGACAACGAGGACCGGTTGCTCTGCTTCGATCCCCGCCCGGATGAAGTCTCCGGTCGAGGCCACGAACTCCTCCATCCCCGTATAGAACAGAGCCTCGTGGCGGAACGCGCCGACTGGCGCACCGAAAGGCGCGACATGCTCGCTGTTATCGGCGACCGACCCATTAACGTGCATCCCAGCGGCTCCTTCTGAATCGGAGGCTGCCGGCGGCTCAGGAAACATGGTGCCAGCCTGAAGGAGGACCTATACCCAGGGCAAGCATTCCTAGCCCCGCCCACGGAGGATTTTCCTCGCCCAAGGGTTCCACTTTTGACACACGGTGCTTGGACCTACACGATTGATTCCGCACTCGAGCGGATACGCGATAGGGGCGATCCTTGGGAGATGTTGGCTCGACGGGCACGATCGCAGAAGCGACCCGCGGAACGACTCTTCCGCTGAGTACGAGCGCGACGACTCACTTCCGCACCTGTCCTTTGTGCGAGGCGACGTGCGGACTGACGATCGACATGATCGATGGTTCCGTCGCTGGCATCCGCGGCGATGACGAGGACGTCTTCAGCCGGGGGTTCATCTGCCCCAAGGGCACCGCGGTCAAGCATCTTCACGAGGACCCGGACCGGCTCCGACGCCCCGTTACACGTGATGGCGATACGTTCCTGGAGACCTCCTGGGAAGAAGCATTCAGCCGAGTTGAGGAAGGCCTGAACGAGACGATCGCGAGATTCGGACGGGACTCGGTCGCGATCTACGTCGGCAACCCGTCGGTCCACAGTCTGTCGTTGACGGTGATGCTTCCCATGCTGCTCAAGGCGTTCGGGACCCAGAACTACTACTCGGCGGCAACCGTTGACCAGATTCCCAAGCATGTGTCGTGCGGCTTCATGTTTGGAAATCCCCTTCTGATCCCGGTCCCCGACATCGACCGATCCGACTACCTGCTCGTCCTCGGCGCTAACCCGTGGGTATCCAACGGGAGTCTCGCGACGGCTCCCGACTTCAGGGGACGCCTCGAGGCGATCCAACGCCGTGGGGGCAAGGTCGCCGTGGTCGATCCCCGCCGTAGTGAGACCGCGGCCGGCGCGTCCGAGCACATCCCTATCCGTCCCGGAACCGACGCGTTCTTCCTCCTCGCCATCATCGAGACCCTGTTCTCCGAGGGGCTCGACTCGGCTGACCTCCCCGAGTACATCGCCGGCGTCGAAGAAGTCAGACGGGTGTGTAAGGGATTCACGCCCGAAGCTGTCGAAGGACGCACAGGGATCCCAGCTGAAACGACCAAGCGGGTGGCGCGTGAGCTCGCGGCCTCTCCGGCGGCGAGTGTGTACGACCGGGTCGGCGCGCATCAGCAGCGTTTCGGGACCGTCGTGTCGTGGGCGAGTGATGTCGTGACTGCGATCACCGGGAACCTCGATCGCCCCGGCGGAAAGATGTTCTCCACCCCGGCCCATGGGGCGCGCGATCCTGCGCAGCCGCGTGGCCGCGGATGGGACACGGGCCGCTTCGTGAGCCGCGTCAAGGGATACCCCGAGGCGTTCGGTCAACTGCCGGTGGCAACACTTGCGGACGAGATCGAGACCCCCGGCGAGGGACAGGTGCGCGCGCTCATAACCATCGCGGGTAACCCGGTGCTGTCGACACCGAACGGCTCGCGACTGGAGCGCGCCATCGCCGGACTCGACCACTACATTGCGATCGATCCGTTCGTCAACGAAACAACCTGCCAGGCCGATGTGATCCTGCCGCCGCCATCCATCTTTGCGCGCGGGCATTATGACTTCGCGTTCTACGGACTGTCGGTACGAAACATCGCCAACTACAGCCCTCCCATCACCCAACCTGAGGGCCCCGACGAATGGGAGATCCTGTCGAGGCTGTCGTTGATCGCCCTCGGTCAAGGCGCAGGCGCGGATCCAACGATCGTGGCGGGGATGGCCCTTGCGTCACTCGTGCAGAAAGCCGTCGGGCCTGAGGGTCCACTTGCGGGACGCGACCCTGAGACGATCCTCGCGGCCTGCGACGGGAGCGATCCGGTCGCTCGCATCCTCGACTTCCGACTGCGCACTGGACCGTTCGGCGACCTCTTCGGAGTAGAGCCAGAAGCCCTTTCCCTCGCGAAGCTCAAGGGCCTGCCCCACGGCATCGACCTCGGCCCTCTCGTGCCGAGGCTTCCGAACGCCTTGAGGACCGCGTTGGGAACGGTTGACCTCGCGCCTCCGAAGATCCTCGATGATGTCGCTCATCTCCGAGCAGAGCTGAACGCGTCGGGCAACGGACTGGTCCTCATCGGAAGACGGCAGCTTCGCTCGAACAATTCCTGGATGCACAACGTCCCTTCTATGGTGAAGGGGTCGAACCGCTGCACCCTGCTTATGCATCCCGATGATGCCGGGGCTAAGGGGATCACCGATGGGGCGATCGTGCGCATCTCGTCGCGCGCCGGGGAGGTCGAGGCCCCTGTCGAGGTCACCACCGACATGATGCCGGGGGTCGTCAGCCTTCCCCACGGCTGGGGCCATGGCCGCGCGGGAACGCGGCTGCGCGTCGCGCAGGAGCACGCAGGGGTCTCGGCGAATGACCTGACTGACGAGCAGGTGATAGATCCGCTGTCCGGAAACGCCGTCCTGAACGGGGTTCCCGTGACGGTTCAGGTGGTCTAGCACTCGAGATCTGGGCAAAGGTCTCGATCGGGGGTCAAAGGGCGACCGTTTCAGGGCGACGGTCTGGGCGAAAGGACGTTTCACATGAAGAGATGGCTAGCGGCCGCGATGATGTTGTTGCTCCTCCCCAGCGCTGCATTCGCGGGGGGAGGCAAGAAGCAGGAGGTCTCCGGCTCCGTTGTCTTGCCGGCACCACATCCCCAGGACCAGAACGCATGTTTCCCCGGCACCCAGCGCCGCATCGCCATGCTCACGATGGGCAACGGCAACAGCGTGTTCGGGTACGTCTTCGATGTCGACCCCGCGACGGCCGGAAAGAACTTCGTCCTCGAAGCGACAGGGGGGACCGGCACGATCGATCTCGATATCCAGTTCGTGCAGAAGTTCGGGACCCCGGATCAGGTCGCGAGCGACCCGACCACAGCGGGAGCTCCAGCGACGGTTGATTTCGCCCACCGCGCGACCGGCGGCGAATCCGGAAAGGTTCCAGCCTCGATGGAGAAAGCGATCGTCTGCATCTTCCCGGGGGCCGGCGGGGTGAACGCGTCGTTCACGTACACCGCGGGCGCGGGGGTGAAGATCCCCAAGTCGTAGCGGAGAACCGCTACGGTTTCCAGCGCGCGAGCTCTTCGCGCGCGATCACCATCTTGTGTACCTCGTCGGCACCGTCGACGATATGAAGCGTGCGCGCATGCGCGTACATGAGCGCGAGCGGGAAGTCGTCTGACACACCTGCTCCGCCGTGGACCTGTATGGCCCGATCGATGACCCATGTCGCGAGCTCGGCGGCGGCGACCTTGATCGCCGAGATCTCGACCCGCGCGTGATCTTTGCCTACGGTGTCCATCATCCACGCGGCCTTGAGGGTCAGGAGCCGAGCCTGCTCGATCCGGATGCGAGCTTCGGCGATCCAGTCGCGGATGATGCCCTGCTTCGCCAAGGGGATGCCGAAGGCAACACGTCCGTGGGCCCGACGGCACATCAGCTCGAGCGCGCGCTCGGCCATCCCGATGGCACGCATGCAATGGTGGATACGGCCGGGGCCCAGCCGCGCCTGCCCGATCATGAACCCGCCGCCCTCCGCGCCGAGGAGATTCCCGACCGGGACCCGCACGTTCTCGAACGCGATCTCGCAGTGGCCATGCCCCGCGTCGTAGCCGAATACAGGCAGCGTTCGGATGACCTCAACGCCCGGGGCGTCCATCGGTATCAGGACCAAGCTGTGCTGCATGTATCGGTCGGCCGCGGGGTCGCTGAGCCCAAGGAACAAACAGACCGTGCAGCGCGGGTCGGCAGCCCCGCTGGTCCACCATTTGCGGCCGTTGATGACGTAGTCGGTCCCATCGCGGTCGATCGTGCTCGCGAGGTTCGTTGGATCGGAGCTCGCGACCGCGGGCTCGGTCATCCCGAAGCACGATCGGATCTCGCCGTCGAGCAGCGGCTTCAACCACTGGTCCTTCTGCTCGTCGGTCCCGAACTCAGCGAGGATCTCCATGTTCCCTGTGTCGGGTGCAGAACAGTTCGTCGCCTCGGGAGCGATGGGGCTCCGTCCCATGATCTCGGCGAGCGGTGCATAGTCGGTGTTGTTGAGCCCCGCGCCGTGAACGTCGTCGGGAAGAAAGAGGTTCCACAACCCCCGCGCCCGGGCCTCTCGCTTCAGCTCGTCCATGATCGGCGGCTGACGATGGACGTCGTCCTGTCCCATCAATTGCTTCACGTAGACGGACTCGTTGGGATAGATGTGCTCATCCATGAAGCGGATCAGCTCTCCTTGCAGCTCCTGCGACCGCGCGCTGTCCTCGAACTCCATGTTCGCCTCCCTCCGAACCACGATCCTGCCGGCTCGTTGTTCTGCGCCGACATCGCCCAGTTGGCGATGCCTCTGCATCGCGATCGTCAAGACGATCGCTCGAAAATGCCTCCTAGCTAGATCGCGCCGACGTGCTTGCGGTCGAGGACCCAGCCACCCAGTCCGATCAGCGGCGGCACCCGCTCCCCGAAGGTCTCGAACCCCTTACCTAGCGTCTTGCCTTGCATGAACCGAGCGTGGATGCCTTCTGCGATCACCGCGAGCTTGAAGAACCCGAACGCCCAGTAATAGTGAGTCGCTCCGACGTCTCTCCCGCTTCTCTCCGCGTAGCGCGCGACGACGGTCTCGCGCGTCGGGAACCCTGCAACCCCGGTGGCGCTGATCGAGCCGAACGAATCTTTGAACTCCGCGTTGTCGTCCTCCTGTGGCCAGTACACGAGCATCATGCCGAGGTCCGAGAGAGGGTCGCCG
>DATLNM010000014.1:0-111509 GCA_035536775.1 Actinomycetota bacterium
CGGTCGACGTCGACCGCGCGCTCGCGCGCTGCTTTCGATCCGTCACTGAGTCGGATCGATCTTGCCGTCCTCAGCTCAGAGAGCGTCGTGGCCCTTCTCCCCGGTTCGGATCCGTACGACCTGCTCGGCGGGAATTACCCAGACCTTGCCGTCGCCGATCGAGTCGGTGCGAGCCGAAGTCACGATCGCCTTGACGATCTCGTCGGCTTGGTCATCGTCGACCAGGATCTCGAGACGCGTCTTGGGCAAGAAGTCCACCTGGTACTCGGCTCCCCTGTAGACCTCGGTGTGGCCGCGCTGCCTGCCGAAGCCCCGGGCATCCGTAACGGTCATGCCTTGTATCCCGACGCCTTCCAGCGCCTCCTTCACCTCGTCCAGCTTGAACGGCTTGATAACGGCAATCACGAGTTTCAATTTGCCTCCCTCCGGGTCGTCGTCCTTCCGGCCGTCGACCCTGCGCCGGGAGCGCCTTGAGGCGCTCCCTCTGCACGCGATCGCGCATGACGAATCAAACAGTCACCGAGTTGGTACGCATGGCGATCGCTCAAGCCTCGCTCCCTTGGGTCACGCGGACGGGGGAGGGGGCGTGGGCCGGTGCGTGCGCCGTCATCGCATGGGGGGTCGAGAACCCTCCGCCTTCGGCGAACGCGTAGCCGGCTTCGGAGTGCTGGGTGATGTCGAGACCGGCGATCTCTTCTTCCTCGGTCACGCGCAGCCCGATCGTTGCATCGATGAGCTTCAGCAGTACGAAGCTCGCGATGAAGGAGAACGCGAGGGTCACCCCGATCGCGATCGCTTGCTTTCCGAGGAGTGCGAGCCCGCCACCTGCAAGGAGGCCGTCGGCCCCAGCCGAGTTGAAAGCAACGTCGGCGAACACACCGGTGAGGAGAGCTCCAACGATGCCGCCGACCATGTGAACACCGACGACGTCAAGCGAGTCGTCGTACCCGAAACGGAACTTGAATCGAACCGCGTAGGCGCACACGATCCCGCCGACGAGGCCGATCGCGATCGCGGCCACGGGACCAACGAAGCCGGCCGCCGGAGTGATGGCAACGAGTCCAGCGACACCACCCGACGCGACCCCGAGGGTGGTGGGCTTCTTCTCTTTGAGCGCATCGATGATCGCCCACCCGCACGCCCCGGCTGCTGCGCCGAGGTTGGTCGCGAGGAACGCGGAGCCTGCCAGGCCGTTCGCGCCCAACGCACTGCCTGCGTTGAAGCCGAACCATCCGAACCACAGGATCCCGGTGCCGAGGATCGTCATCGTCAGGTTGTGGGGGACGAAGGCTTCCTTGCCGAAGCCCCTGCGCTTCCCGATCACGAGGACAGCTGCAAGAGCGGCGATACCGGCGTTGATGTGGACGACCGTTCCGCCGGCGAAGTCCAGCGCGCCGAGCTCACGGATCCAACCGCCCGGAGCCCACACCCAGTGCGCTACCGGAGCGTAGATGAGGAGCAACCACAAGCCCGTGAATACGGCGTAGCCCGAGAACTTGATCCTCTCGGCGAACGCGCCCGTGATCAGAGCAGGGGTGATGATCGCGAACATCATCTGGAACGTCGCGAATAGCGAGTGGGGGATCGTTGGAGCGAGATCTGCGTTCGGCTCGGCACCAACGCCCGAGAATCCGAGATAGTCGAGCCCGCCGATGAGCCCGCCCTTGTCGGGGCCGAACGCGAGTGTGTAGCCGATGAGCACCCATAGGACAGAGACGAGGCCCAGGGCGAAGATGCTTTGCATCAGGGTTGCCAAGACGTTCTTCGTCCGCACCATGCCGCCGTAGAACAGCGCGAGGCCCGGCACCATGAACATGACCAGCGCGGAGGCAACCAGGACGAACGCGGTATCGCCTGTATCCATGTGCTCCCTTTCGTTTGACGACGGTCGGGGAAGGTCGTCAAAGGTCTATGGGAGGTACGTTTCCAGAGTGTTTCGTGGCCGTTTCCCGGCCGTAACAATCCATCCACAGGTCCCGCGACCCACCTCCGGCTAATCTCTCGGGGTGAGTGCTGTAAAGGTCGACAAGGGCGAAGCTCTCTCCGCGGCGGGCGATGCCGTCGAACGCTTCGTCGCCCTCCTCAGGACCGCGAGCGATCCGGCTTCACTGGCGGTGGGGACGTGGACGGCGGCGGATGTGGCGTGCCATTTCGCCCATACCCTCGAACGCAACGTTGCCGGAGCTCAGGGGCTCGGCTTTCCGGGTGAGACGATCGAAACGATCAACCTTTACAACGACTCGTACCTGAAGCTGGACCCCGAACGCGACCTCGATGTCCTCGCGACCAAGATCGAGCACGAGTTCGCGGAGCTCGCGCGGGTCCTACAGGATCGCGACGGTGACGAGATCGTGCCCTGGTATGGAGACATCCCTGTCCCTTTGACGACGCTACCCGGCGTGATGCTCAGTGAGAGCGAGATTCACGGTCTGGATGTCGCGCGCTCCCAAGGGATGGCGTGGAGGATCCCGCGGCGGAACGCCAACCTGATCTTCGAGTCAGCGTTGCCGCTTGTTCCACACTTCGTCGATCGTGAGGCCGCGGCGGGTGTGAATGCGGTCTTTCAGATCAGTTTGCGCGGCGGATCGCCCGTGCGATTCGTTTTCGAGGATGGGACTGTCGAGGTGATGGCTGCGGAAGCGGGGGCGCGAAGGCCCGATGTGCGCATATCAGCGGACCCGGTGGACTTCATCCTCGTGTCCTATGGGCGGATCGGTCAGTGGGGACCGATCCTGAAAGGGAAGATCTTTGCGTGGGGCCGTAAGCCTCTGCTCGCGCTCAAGCTCACTTCGATGCTCGACGCTCCATAGAGAGCGTTCCCGGACCTCAGGAGAGCTTGATGACTTTCTCGCCGGCGAGATTCTTCTTGCTTTGTGCCGGCCAGAGCACCCTGTAGGTGCCGCGCTCGCATTGGGGCATGACGACCATGAACCGAGATCGCTTGTTGAGCTTGGCCTGGTCCAGGGTTTTGTAGCTCTTCCCGGCGCGCCGCTGCAGCAGCACGTTCGTTCGCTTGTGGTTCGGAGCCACTGAGCCGGTGAAACGCTGCGGGGCGACGCAGGACGTGATGCCTTTAACGCGCACCCTCGCTGTTATCAAGACGTTCTCAGGGCCTGCGACGCGGCCGTTGCAACCGGCGCTGCGCGCGCTCGCGGTGTACGAGGCGCTCTTAGGTGAACGCAACCTGATCTCCCAGGTCCCGGCGCTGCCGGCGAGGATGGAATCGTCTTCGACCCTGTATCTCTTGTTCCCGAGCACGCGCTTCTTGATCGTGACGACGAACGGCCCGCTGCAACCCGGATCTGGGTCAACGCGCCCGCTGAGAGTGAAAGGTTTGTTGTAGCCGGTGCGGGTCGGACGCGCCGCGAGTGTGGTGCCGACCGTCCCGCCGCCCGGGCCCGCTGTTGTGCTCCCCGTCCCGCCTGTGCCGCCTCCGGGTGTAGCGCGGCCGGTGGCGGTCGGACTACTGCCCCCGGAGGGACCCCCTCCGGGCCCTGTCACGACGAGGACGAAAGTCGTCCCGCCTCCGACAGATTGATTGATCACGATCCACGCCGTGCCGGCAGGAACCGGCCCGCCCTCATCGGGAGCTGCGGTCGCGAGCTGCTCGATGAACGCACACGCGGCGTCGTAGAACGCGAGGTCGAGATCGTAAGCAGGTGCGAGGCTGTCACCCGTCACCTGAGCCGTGGCGGAGCCGTCTCCGAATGCCGCGGGCAGCTCGACGACGTACCCATCGAGACCCTGGGACGCGGGGACGGCGCAATTCGCTATGAACTCGTTCTCGGTCACACCGCCGACCGTTCCGGCAGCGGGGTTCATGCCGTCGATGCTGCCTGTCGCTTCGAACGTCTCGGCTCGGGCGCGCGGCAACGCGACGACCGACAGCGCAAGGACGAGGAAGAGTCCCACAGCGACGCGGTCGGGACGAGTGAAGGTCGACCGGATCATGTAGCCCCCTGTGTCTCTGGTAGCTCGCTCACGAGCTGCTCGTTGTGGTGTGGTTCGCGCTGCGTCCGGCCGTGTCGAAACCTCGCTGCGCCTAACAGTCACCCTACAGCGAGGCGAGCATCCTTCGACCGGAGTAGCGCGCTTTCAGAGCAGTGCGGCGGCAGTCTCATCCACCCATACCTGGACATTTGGATGGTCGGCGAGGATCCGAGCGGGACACGCGATCGGAAACTCGTCGGGCGACAGCGCGCGTTGAAGTGCGTCGGCCTTCTCGGCGCCGGTCGTGATGATCATGATCTCCTTCGCCGACGACAGCGCGCGCGGTGTGAGCGTCAAGCCTCTGAGCCCGTCGGGGCGATCGACGGCCGCGCACAGTTTGAACTCTTCCTCCAGCAGCGGGCTGTCGGGGAACACTCCTGCAACGTGTGCGTCGCCACCTAGACCGAGCAACATGAGGTCGAAGCCGGCCGCGACCGGCGCCGCGATCTCTTCCTGGTACCGCGCGGCTGCATCCTCCGGATCGTCCTCGCCGGCCATCCGGTGCACGAACGGACGCGCGATCTTCGAGAACAGTCTTTGGTCGACCAACCGGTAGTTGCTCTCGGGATCGTCGGGAGGGACGCAGCGCTCGTCTGAGAAGAAGACCTGTGATCCCGCCGCGTCGAGGCCGGTTGTCGCAAGGTGTTCGTAGATCACGGCCGCTGTCCGACCTCCGGTCACGACGACCGTTCCCTCGGCCGGCCATCGCGCCGCTATCTCGGCCGCGGTCGTCGCGTGGTACTCGGATGAGGGGAGGACGTGCACGTCCCAGGTCACGAGCGATCGCCCTCGGCCGTCGGGTTCTTCCATCGACGTCCATCTCTGCGCGGCAACTCCTCCGCGGATACCGGGCCCCAAGAGCTGGAGTCATAGCTGCCGGGGCGTCCGCCTTGACTCCAATGCTCGAGGAGAGGCTCGACGACCTCCCAGGCTTCCTCGATCTCGTCGGCGCGCGTGAACAAGGTCGCGTCACCCAGCATGCAGTCGAGCAACAAACGCTCGTAGGCCTCCGGCGTCCCGGATCCGAAATCCGACCCGTAGTCGAACTCCATATCGACGGTCCTGACCTCGACCTCGGCTCCGGGGACCTTGGTGCCGAACGTCAGCGAGATGCCCTCGTCGGGCTGGATCCTGATCACGAGGACGTTCGGTTCGAGCTCCTCCACCGCGGTCTTGGCGAATAGAAGATGGGGAACGGACTGGAATTGGATGGCGATCTCGGTCGCCTTCGACGGGAGCTTCTTCCCGGTGCGAACGTAGAAGGGGACCCCCGCCCACCGCCAGTTGTCGATAAGCAGCTTCACTGCGACGAAGGTCTCCGTCGACGAGCGAGCGTCGACATCCCGCTCTTCCCTGTAACCGTTGTACTGGCCCCTCGCCGCAACTGTCCCAACGTCTGCGAGGGGCCATCGCCGGACCGCGCGCAGGATCTGCACCTTCTCGTCGCGGATCGCGTCGGCGTCCCATGCGACCGGAGGTTCCATCGCGACGAGGGCGAGGAGCTGAAGCAGATGGTTCTGTGCGACGTCGCGCAGCGCGCCGGTCGATTCGTAGAAACCCGCCCGGTCGCCCACGCCGATGTCCTCGGCGACGGTGATCTGGACGTTGTCTACATAGCGCCGGTTCCAGATCGGCTCGAAGATCGCGTTCGCGAACCGAAAGACGAGCAGGTTCTGCACCGTTTCCTTGCCGAGGTAGTGGTCGATCCGGAAGATCTGATCTTCGGAGAAGCAATGACTGAGAGTCGCATTCAGCTCGTGCGCGGACGCGAGGTCGCGCCCGAACGGTTTCTCGACCACGAGACGATGCCAGCCGTCGGTTCTGGTGAGCTTCGCGGCGGCCAGCCCCTTAGCGATGACCGGGAAGAACGAGGGGACCGTCGCGAGGTACCAGACACGGTTGCCTGCCGTGCCGTGTTCGTTGTCCATCTCTTCGAGCTTGGTCTTCAGGCTCTCGAACGAGCTCGGGTCGGTAACGTCACCTTGTACGTAGAAGACCCTCGACGCGAACTCGTTCCAGTTGTCCTCGTTGGGTTCCGTCCGAGAGTGCTCCGCGAGGTCTTCTCGCAGTTGTTTGCGGAACGCGTCGTCGGAGAACTCAGTGCGCGCCATGCCGAGCGTGACCGTCTCCTCGGGGATCAGACCGTCGATGTAGAGGTTGTGTAGCGCCGGCCCCAACTTGCGACCCGTCAGGTCACCGGACGCGCCGAAGATAACGACGACGCATGGATCGGGGATCCCGCGCTTCACGCGTTGAGGTCGCTGAAGTCGCTCACGCCCACACTTCGTCGAGGAAGTCGGCGACCCGATCCGACAGACGGTTCGGGGGGAACCTCAGCTCCAAGAACGAGCTCGAGCGCACGAGCTCGCCGTTCGGCAGCTCGCGCGACAGCGTTTCGGCATCGGTGAACGGATGCAGGATGTCGCGCTCGTGACCCATGATGAGCGCAGGCTGGTCGATCTTCGGACGGTCGTTGGGGTGGACACACATCCTGCTCGTCAGTAGCCCCCTCAGTATCGCCGACGAGGGGATCGGATCCTGAGACATGAGGTCGAGGAGCACGTCCGTGTACAGCGCCAGACCCCTCGGGATCCTGCGAAAGCCCGCGGCCGCCCACTGGAACAACGTCGCGCCGTGCGTGTACGCGAGTGCGAGCGGCAGGAACATGGCACCGGCCGCCGGGGCCGCTTTCTCGAGCACCGGCATCTCGATGACGAGACCCTTGACGCGCGCCGGGTAGTGATACGCGGCTTCGAGCGAAACGTTGGCGCCGAGCGACGTCCCCGCGACGATCGCCTCGGGTATGTCGAGATGGTCGAGCAGGCCGACGACCTGCCGGCTGAAGATGTCCATCGCGTAGTGCCGCGACTCAGGTGGGCGGTCGCTTTCTCCGTGACCGAGGAGATCGATGAGGATCACCCGGTTGCCGCGATCGGCGAGCGCGTCGGCAAGCGGGACATGATGCTTGCGCGGGAGGAGCAGGCCGTGGATGAGGACTATCGGGCGCGCCGCCGCTCCCTGCTTACGACCTCGCTGGTCGAACGCGATCTTGAAGCCTTCGTAACCGAACGTTGGCATGCCTGTAACCCTAAATCCACAGAGCGCTATCGGGAGCGGTTGGCCGCCGCGGGGTTGTCGACGAATGCGATCGGCGCGTCCTTGCCGTGGATGGTTTCAGCCTCGGCTATCGCGGCCTCGATCGTGGTTGCCGAGCCGAACCCGCAGTGTTCCGGAATCGCGGGATCCTCTGCGCCGGCGATGATGACGCGGCCCGCGTGCCGCAAGCGCTTCAGCGGATAGAGCGCCATCACAGCATGGACCGGATGGAACGAGTACCCCGTTCGGTAGCGCTCGATCAAGGCTTCGTCCGCAGCGAGCTCAGGTTCGAAGCTTGAGCGCGCCTCGTCCGGGTCGCGAGTGACCGGCAGAACCCGCTCCCACACCACCGGATAGCTCGCATGATGGCTGTGGTCCCAGCGCTCACGCGCGGGCGTGGCCATCACGACCGTGCACCCCGGCGCTCCCAGGGCTTGGATCATCCCTCCCAGGTAACCGAGTCCCGTCGAGATGAGGTCGAGGATCGGGTTCCCGTGGGAGAAGGCGGCATAGGGGCTCCAATCCGGGACCCCGTAGACGACGATCGAGGCTTTCTCTTCCGTCAACGAGCGGCGCTCTGGCATGACCGTGCGCAATCGATCGAGCGCCGCCGAACGGGTCGCGCCGACGGTGCCGCCGTAGACATCGTGGACCATGAACGGATTGGCGAGCACCGTCTCGAGCTTGAACACACGATGCTCTCCAAGGTTCGCATCCACCACGGCGCCCATCTCGTCGAGGATCGCGTGCATCTTGTTGCGATCAAGAGACATCGACATGATGTCCGGCGTGTGATGCCGGTGGATCGACCGGTACGTCGACAACCCGACGCACACCGACTTCCACCCACCCGAGAAGCCACGCACGGTTGAGCAGTTGAGATAGATAGTGAGATCAGAATCCGTCACCGCGCGATTGAGCTCGACAGGATGCCCTGACTCGGTCGTGCCGACGGTCTCGATCGCATCCGGATCCTCGGCATCGTGACACGACAGCCGATCGGCATAACGTGCGACGACATCGCTGCCGAGGATGTTCGCGAGCTCGTCGTGCTCGAACATGCGATGCAATGCGTTCGCGCAGATGAGCCGGATGCCGCCGTCAGGAACACCGGCTCGTTCCAACGTCCTCAGGATTAATGGCACCGCGGTCGCCCACAACGGCGCGTAACAAGGCACCGTCGGATCGTCGAACGCCAGCACAACGCGCCGCGCACCACGCGCGAGCTCCAGAAGGGGAGGCGTATCGATAGGCGCGTCGAGCGCACTCTGAACCGTCGCGACGAGATCCTGCGTGGGCTCGAGAGGCACCGAGATCCCCTGCGACACGACCTCCGTGCGCACCGGCAACGTCGCCGAGACAACCGAATCCCCGAACACGACTTGCCGCTCCACCCCGGCAGGATGTCACACACAGACACCCGGCGATCTTGAAGCCTGATAGGGGACGGCGGTGCCCCACGCGGCGAGTTCCGCAGGAGGGTGCCGCTTCAGCGGCGCCCGACGAGGACGTGTCTGAGCATTAGCGGGGGTGACGCCGTCCCCGCCCCAGACCCAAGTTGCCCTCACGGAGTCGGGGCGTCGTCGGACGTGTCTGAGCATTAGCGGGGATGACGCCACCCCCGCCCCAGACCCAAGTTCCCCGGGGGTCGGACCCAAAAGAAAAGAGCGGCGCGTCTGCGCCGCTCTCCAGTGAAGCTGGGTGTTGGGAGCTACCAGCGAGCCCTCAGGTACTCGAGGGTCGGCGTCGGGTCGTCGATCGCTTCGCCGCGCTCACTCGAGTCGTCTGCTGGACGGATCGGAACCACCTCTGCGATCGGCTCCTTTGTCTCCTTGGTCCACGTCACCGCGGGAGGGGGAGGGGGAGCAACGGCCGTGATCTGCGGGCCCGGCGAGTTATTGAACCGACGGCTCTTCGGGGCCTTGGGCGCTTTGGGGGCCTTGGATGCCTTGGGCGCAGCGACGGCCTTGGCCTTCTTGGCCTTCCGGTCTTTCTTGCTCTTGGGCGCCGGCACCGCGGCTGCAGCCATCGCCGGCTCAGCTCCGAGGCGCACCGCTCCGAAGCGGAGCATCGTGGCGCCTACGAGCAAGAGGAGACCTGCGGCAACCCAACGCAGGCCGTCCGGCGGGATGATCCGGTCGGGCGCGATGGCGGCGACGTTGTGGAGCTCTTCGGTGAACAGCTGGCTCTGGCCCTCGGGGAGGTTGTAGGGGAGCTCCTCCTCGTAGGTGCCCCAGCCGAACTGGTCGGCCTGCGGCAGCGAGGGGATACCGGCGAGTCCCGTGATGCCCGGAAGCGCGAGGCCCGAGGGGAGACCGAACTTACCGATCGTGTTGAGGCCCCTGAGGCTGACATTGCCGCTGTCCGGTCCGCCGATGCCACCGACGTTGCCGAAGGCGCCGCCATCGCCGGAGCCGGTGTCCGTCCCGGACCCGAAGCCACCGTCGTTGCTCGTGGTGCCGCTGGAGGGGGAGCCGTTGACGAACGCGCCGGATGTGGTCGACGGGATCGAAGAGCGGGTCCCTGAGGTCGGGCTACTGCGCAGCGCCGTGACGCGGTATTCATGGTTTCCGCCGCCGGGGGTCTCGAAGTACGTGGTGTCCGATGTCGTCGTAGCCGCGACCCAGCCGCCACCGCTGTTGCGCTCGACGCGGTATCCGGTGATGTCGGGCTCGGGGTTAGTGCTCCACGACACCCTGACCGTCGCGTCGTCGGCCGACACCGAGATGCCGGTCGGGATGCGTGGCGGGTTATCGACGAGGATGATGATCTCGCTGATCGTCGACTCGCCTGCCTTGGACGTCGCCTCGATGTAGGCCGAGTAGTCACCGTTCGCGATGAGCGACTGTGTACCCGGGGCGTAGTTCGAGTTCCAGATGTAGGACAGCTCCGCTTTCGTGCCGCTCGGGTTGAGCGCGCTCACCTGCGTGCCGGCGACGTGGAGGCTCATCGACTGGATCCCGTCAGGAGACTCGACGTACCCCTTGACGCTGACATTTCCGGTCGCGACAGCTCCATTGCCCGGCGACGTCATGGTCGAAGAGATGTTTCCGGCCCAAGCCGGTGACGCGGCCGCGACGATCGCGGTCAACGCGGTGAGTGCGAGGAAGCGGATCTTCATGATGTCGATGCCTTCTCTGCTATGGCGCCGGTCGATTTAACCAGGCGGCCTCGGACGATGATTCGGTACGTCGCGCTTCCCTCGGGGTGGCAGGAGGTCAGCGTCAGGAAGCTGGTGCCAGCCTCGTCGGGGTAGTCGTCCACGGGGGACCAATCGAACGGGTCCACGACCCAGGGACGACTCATGATCTCGTAGGTGTGCTTGCCGATGGGCGTCGTGAGGGTGACCAGGTCGCCCTCGACGAGCTCGTCCATGCGGCTGAACGGTTTCCCGTAGGTGGTGCGGTGCCCCGCGATCGCGACGTTTCCTTCTTCGCCGGGAAGGGGGGTCTCGGGATAGTGGCCTGCTCCCGCTGCGAGCGCTGCATTGGTGGTCCCCTCGACGACCACGACGTCGACGTCGAGGCGGGGGATCTCGAGGCGGGTGAGTGCTTCGCCGGTGCGGATCTCGCCGAGGCGGTAGCGCATGGCGTTGGATGCGAGGTCGGTGACCAGACCCTTCTGGATCCGCTCGGCCCAGAGGTCCGTAGCGAACGGGTAGGCCACAAGGCTCACTCCACCTAGGGCGAGGATGACCGCCATGGAGGTAAGTGCCCTCCGTAGCGTCCTTGCCTTCGGTCGAGTGAGCCTCATGGTCCTAGTCCCTTTCGAGCTTCGCTGTTGCTGACTAAATGAGTTTCGGCTTACTCAACGTCTGCTTGAGCTAGTTGTTGCTTCCAGCCGAGAAACGGCGACGGAGAACCATGGCGCCGGCGGAGCCGAGGACCAGCATGATCGCCAGACCCGACAGGTCGGTGCCACCCGTGACCGGGAGCGAGACGGGAGGCCTCTTTGCAGGAGGAGCAGGCTTCTCGCCCGTGCCCGGAGGAACCGCGGCAGGCTTGGGAGCGATGTTGGCAGCTGCCGTTGCACGGCCGAGGCCGAGCTTCAGGCCGCCGTTGACACCCTTGAGCAGGTGGAGACGGACGGCGTCGGCGGCAGCGGTTGCGCCTTCATCGGTGTTGCTGGTCTGCGAGTCCGCAGCAGTGATGGTGGACTCCAGAGGAGTGCCCTCGAGCAGCGTCACGGTCTGGCCGGGAGCAACTGCGATCTCGAGGTACTTCGGGGTCGGGCTGAGGATGTCACGGATCTTCACACGCACGATGGCGGGGTCCGCCGTCGAGGAGGAGAGGCCGGTGGCCTCGTTGACCGTGGCAGACGCACGAGCGGCGCCAACCTCGATGATGACAAGACCGTTCTCCAGCGGGTCCGCGGTTCCGGCGATGGCGTCACCAGCGTTGTTCAGGCCGGGGATGCCGAGGATGCCGATGCGGGCGCCGGCGGCCAGGGAGCTGACCGTGACCTCGTCGCCGTTCGGGATGACGTTGGACTCTGCAGTGCCGATCTCGACCTGCAGGACCTTCTGCTCGGTGATGTTCTCGACGGTCTCGATGACCTGCTCGACTGCACCCTCGACCTCCTGAGGAAGCGCGTCGAGGACCGGGGTGAGAGCACCCGTCAGGGTGTCAACCGCGGTGTCGACCGTCTCGTCCGCTACCGGACCGACGGGGAGGAGCGTGGACACGGGGATCTTCGTCGAAAGCTCGGCGACCGTGCCCTTGTTCTTGGTGAACGCGAAGCCGGCAGCGTCGATGCCCGACTGCGACTGACCGCAAGCGGTCTTGAGGTCAACCAGCGTGTTCAGAGGAGCCGGAAGCTCCAGCGAGCACGACGGGTTGGTGTCGCCAAGGTTGCCAGGGAACGCCGAGATCTCGGTGTTCGCCTCGGTGCAGGGGAGGCTGTCGGGGTCGCCGGCCTCATCCCCAAGAACTGCGCACTGCCCCGCGGCCACACCCGAAGCGCTGGGGGTGGAGTCTCCACGGGAAAGAGCAAGACCCAGGGTCAGACCCTGGTCGAACAGTGACAGCTCCAGCGCACGGGCCTCTCCGGCCAGTGCGAAGATGCTGCGTGGTGCAGCCTGCGACGCCGGTGCGAGACCGGCGACGACGAGGGCAACTAACGCGCCAAGCGCGAGAGTGCGTCTCATCCAAACCTCCTCCTACTAGTCCCGGCTTTCGGCCGGGAAACTTGTCCGCCCCCCGGCTTGTGCCGGGGAAACCTGCCTTGCCCCCGGCCTGCCGATTGACCGGGGAAACCTGTCCGCCCGGCCAACTTCTGACCGGGAAACCTTCCGCACTTACTACTGTGCGTGATGGAGCTGATACGCCCCGTCACCATGCTTTCCTGCAAAACCTAGCGAAACCTTTTGATAAATAGGTTTAGAATTCGTTTACCTGTGTTTGCCCCAGTTTGTGTGGAAACGTCCGGCTTGCGGTGCTCTGTCCGGATTGCCCTTCGACTTGTCCCATCCTGTCCTAATCACGCCTGCTTGACTCTACGCACTAGTGCGTAGACGCACTACTACCTAACGTGATTAATCGACGCTTGGAGCTCCCGCTTTAAGACTTTTCCGGTACTAGTTCGAGGGAGTTTGTCCGCGATCTCCACCCTTTTCGGCACCTTATAGGACGCAAGCTCTTGCTTGCATACCTTGAGGACCTTCTGAGAGGTGACGTTGCCGACCACGACGGCGACCAGGACATGGACGTATTCCGGATCGGGGACCCCGAAGACGGTGACCTCGTCTACGCCCTCGATGCCCTCGATGACCTGCTCGACCTCGATCGGGTAGACGTTTTCGCCGCCTACGACGACCATGTCGTCAGAACGTGCCTCGACGTAGATGTAGCCGTCGTCATCGATGTGCCCCAGGTCCCCGATCGCCATGTACCCGTCGATCTCAGCCCTCTTCTCGCCCGAGGTGTAGCCCTCGAAGATGACCCCACTCCTTATATAGAGCTCGCCGGTCTCTCCAGGGCCGACCCGCCGGCCCTTGGAGTCGAAGACGGCGACCTCGGTCCCTTCCACGGCGCGTCCGACGGTCATGGGCTTGTCCTTGATGTCCTGCGGGGTCGCGATCGCGACCCACCCGACCTCGGTCGACCCGTAGAGGTCGTAGATGACGTCGCCGAACAGCGCCGTCGTCTCCTTGCGGAGGTCCTCGGACAGCACCGATCCACTCGCCATCAGGATCCGAAGGCTCGAGACGTCGTAGCGGGACTTCACCTTGTCCGGCAGCTGGATGATCCGGCGGATCATGACCGGCACTAGCGATGCAGCGGTCACCTTGTGTTGCTCGATCAACCTCAGCGTCTCGGTCGGGTCGAATTTCTCGGGCAGAACAAGAGTGGCACCCAACGCCGTCGCGAAGGTGAACGTTGCGAGCCCGAACGAATGGAACATCGGAGAGGAGCACAGCACGACGTCGTCACGGTGGTACGGGACGACCGACAGGATGTGGGACAGGGCACCGATCCCAGCGGCCGCTGAGTCGCGCGCCGCGCCCTTGGGTGTTCCGGTGGTTCCGGATGTGTGGATGATGACGCGCGCCGACCCCGGCTGGCGCGTGAACGGGGGAGGCGGCGCCTCGGATTGGGCCTCGATGGCTTTCTCGTAGGGCCTTGATCTGTCGTCGGCAGGTGCGCCGTCGCCGATGTGAAGGAGCGGGACACCGGCCGTCGCGCTCGACTTGACCTGCTTCGAGTGCCCGGTGTCATAGACGATCAGCTTCGCCTTCGAGCTCGCCATGGTTGCGTCCAGCTCTTTCTTCTTCGCCCACGTGTTGAGTGGACAGATCACGACGCCAGACTTCTGCCCGCCCAAAAGCAGCTCTGCCATCTCTCGGCTGTTCCGCGTCATCAGCGCCACGGAGTCACCGGGCTTGACGCCCTCGGCAGCGAACAGGTTGGCGGCCTTCTTGGCGCGACGGTTCAGCTCCCTGAACGTGGTCACCCCGTTGCGGTCGTGGATCGCGGGCTTGTTCCCGAGCACGACGGAGTTGAGGTGAGACACGATCCCGAGCGACGGCCCGCGCCCGACGATCCAGGGCAGCGCGGTCAGCAGTCCCAAGGGTCCTTTGGGCGATACCGCGCCTGCGGCGCGCATCCGCTTCATGTTGCTCGGCGCGAAGAAGGCCCCAACCTGCTGCAGCCCCGCAAGCGATCTATGCGTCACAACTCTTGTTTCCCTCCCGCTGTGCGCCGCGGGGCGGCGCTTGCTTTCCGGCCTGCCTGCTTTGCAGCAGACTGGCCTGAGGGTACTGCGACGCGATCCTCAACGGAGATGGCCTTTCCGCCCCCGGCGGAGCCGTGGGGATCGCTCTTTGGTTCACGCTTTCGACCGTTAGAGGCCGCGCTCCGCTTTGCGGAGGGCGAGTGCTTCCGGGTCGGTTTCTGGAAGGCCTTCAGGACGGGGTGGTCTTGGTGTTGCTCGAGGAAGCGGAGAGTGCCGGCGCGGGCGGCTTCGACGAGGGCGGCGCGGTCGAAGTGGCGCATGGCGTTGGTGCCGTGCGCGCCGAGATCGCTCGTCCACGGTCGGATGACGAGGACGTCGGCGCCGTTCGCACGCGCCTTGTTGACCTCGCCCTTCAATGTCTTGGCGAACCAGCTGCGCATGGCCATCGGCATGAGAGCACGCAGCTCGGGCCTCGGAGCGTCGCGCAGATATCCGAGGGGCGCGATGCAGAGGATGTGCTTGCACCCTCGCTCTGCGGCGAGATCGAGAGATGTTGGGCTCGAGATGCCACCGTCGACGTATTGGCGGCCACCGATCTTCACGGGTGGGAAGAACCCGGGGATCGAGGTCGAGGCCAGGACGGCGAGCGGGAATGGTGCCGGCGGCGCGTCGGGGGCGCCGAATGGCGTCCTGCGGCCGTTGTAGAGGTCGGTCGTGCAGATGATGAGGTTAGGGCGCGGCCAGACCTTGGGGAGGTCCGCGGCGAGCCTCTCGCGCGACCCCTCGGAGGAGTAGAGCCCTGCGGGGAACAGCCGACGCAGCCGGCTCGGGGGTGTGCCTCCGCGCCACAGGCCTCGTGAAGCCGCGAGCGCGAACATCCCACCGACCGAACGGCGTACGCGTTCTTGCCTCGATCTCGACAAGGGATCGAACAGCGCCCTGGTCTCTTCAGCTTGGAGGAGCGGGTCGTCCACCGAGTCCGGGTGGCGGCCGTGGGCGTACTCGAAGAAATCCGTCGGCGTCCACCCGATCCCGAGGTACGCGGCGAGGATCGCACCCGCGCTCGTCCCCACGATCATGTCGGCACCCGGGACGTCGAGGCCCCACTCGTCCAGCGCCTTGAGCGCGCCTGCGTGATACCCCATCCCGATGAGGCCCCCGCCCCCCAGGACCAACCCCGTATTCATGGGGTGAGTCTACGGAAGCGGGGACAAGGGGCGGATGCCGGCGCATTCGAGTACCTCGTCGTATTGGTCGGAGGCGAAGGCGGCGGCCAGGACGGGTTCGTCTCCTCGGTCTGCGAACGCCTCCGGGAGCTCATCGGCGTTCCAGTTGTCGCGGATCGTGTAGCCGTTCAGGAACTTGGCGACATCCGATGCTTCGATACGAAGCTCACGCATGACCGAGTCGTTCAGGAACGGGCCTGCCGCGCTCGTTGTTGTGATGAGGGTCTCGCCGAAGGGAACGTCGAAGTACGCGTCTACATCTTCCGCGAGTTGTCCTTGCAGGATCGGCCACGCGCCGGAGCTATCGGGATCGGGTGTGTGGCCGTGGTCTGCGGTGAGGACGATGACGAATTCGCCGACCGCTTTCTCGAGGTGCGCCACGATGCGAGCGAGAGAGTCGTCCTGCGCACGCAACACGATCTCCATCTCCTTCGAGTCCATCGTGTACTGATGGCCCACGATGTCGGTCATCTTGAAATTCGTGAATAGGAAGTCCGTGACGTCGTCGTCGCCATAACCGCCGAGATCGATCATCTGGATGAGCGCGTCGGTCTCCGCTTCGACCCATGCCGGGTTGTCGTGAAGCTCGAGGATCTCGTGTCCCATCCACATCCCGTCGGCGGCGCCGTCGGTGCGATCGAGATCGTCGGCGTGCTCCTGCAAGTTAGGAAGCACGTCAAGGCCTTCGGGGGTCTCGTAGAACGCGTCGTTCCCAGAGATGGTCTCGTCGGAGCCGATGATCGCGAGCTGGTCGTGATCGCCGTCCGGTGTCGCCGCGCCGTGACCCATCATCCCTATGTGCCAGGACTTCCACGCGAGCGTCCCGACGATCGGCTCGTTGTCCAGAGCGCGGTCGATCTCGTCGGCGAACGTCGTCAGACGAAGGTCGCGGGGGTCTCGGTCGGCGAACGCGTTGCGGACGTTTCCCTCCTTGGTGCGGTACTCGATCGCGGTGACGCCGTGGTCGACGGGATAAGCGCCAGTTCCGAGCGTTGAATGGATCGCGGGGGTTATCGACGGAGATGAGCCCACGACGGCGTCTTGGTATGAGGTCCCCTCGCGTTCGAGGCGGGCCAGGGTCGGCCATGCGTCGGGCCATCGCTCGAGGACGTTGCGCCCCGCGCCGTCCCACACGATGACGAGAACGAGTTTGGGAGGCGACGGGCGTTCGAGATCGAGCGCGTCATTGAGTACTTTGCCGCGCCGGGCCGGAAGCTGAACGCCGGTGAGCTCGCCGATCGTCGGGTAAACGTCGGCGACCTCTGCGTGACCCACGATGTCGCCGGCGGGGGCGATGTGACCTGGTCCGTACAACACGAGCGGGACATTCTGAAGGTAGTTCCAGGGGCCCGAGTGGCTCGTGATGGTGAACGTCCCCGAGTAGTTCGGCGCGTTCGGGACGATCGTCACGTCCTCGGAATGCGCAGGGTCATGACCGTTTGCCAGAGGCAGGAGTAGGTCCTCGCCGAGAGCGCATCCACGCTCAACAGGGTCAGTCGACTCGAACAAGCGATCCGAGCGCCCCTCGGGTGGCGAAGGCGCGGCACCATCGCCGGATGAACGCGTCACTGCGAAAGTCCCGATCGCGAGAACGGCGACGACCCCCAGCGCCATGGATGCCGTGCGCCGAGACATGCGGGGCAGGCTACCGCTCTAAGGTTAGGCCATGAGCCCCAAGGTCGATGTGTCGATGACACCGGACGAGGTCGTGTCGTTCCTGCGCGAGCCTCGAACGGGTGTTCTATCGACGCTCGGGCCCGATGGGGGCCCGCACAGTGCGGGGATGTGGTTCGTGTTGCGCGAGGCGGATGACGTGCTCTGGATGTGGACCTATGGAAAGAGCCAGAAAGCCGTCAACGCGCGCCGCGACCCGCGCGCTGTCTTCCTGGTCGAGGACGGGATGCGTTACGACCAGCTGAAAGGGGTGTCCATCCGCGGACGGCTCGAGGTCGTCACCGACACCGAGAGCATCGCGGACATCGGGATGGCGTTGTACGAGCGCTACACGCTTCCCGCCACCGGTGTACGAGCAGAAGATGGACCCGAGTACGAGATCCGGCGTCAAGCCACCAAGCGCGTCGGGCTCGTGTTGCCATTGTCCGACGTCGCGTCGTGGGACCACTCGAGGCTGTGAAGAGTCGACGTCTGGGTTCCTCCGGCCCGGAGATCTCGGTCATCGGCTACGGCGCGTGGGAAGCAGGCGGGATGGCATGGGGGGACAACCCACCCGACGATCAAACGATCGCTGCCATCCACGCCGGGCTCGACAACGGCATGACGTGGATCGACACCGCCGAGACCTACGGGGGTGGGCGGTCCGAAGAGCTAGTGCGGATCGCATTGGAGGACCGCGACGACGTGATGGTGTTCACGAAGCTCGCGCCGACGCCGTCAGGATCGGGTTTCCGGCGCGCCCACGTGCGTGCGGGGATCGAAGGGAGCCTGAAGCGTCTGGGCCGCGACGTCATCGATCTCTATCAGCTGCACTGGCGCGACGACGACGTCCCCATCGAGGAGACCTGGACCGCGATGGCGGAACTCGTGGATGAGGGACTCGTTCGGTGGATCGGTGTCTCGAACTTCGACGTGGAGTTGATGCGCCGGTGTGAAGCGATCAGACACGTCGATTCCCTGCAGGCGCAGTTCTCGATGCTGCGCAGGTCGTCGCGCGATGACCTGTTCCCGTTCTGCGAGCGTGAGGGCATCGGTGTGCTGTGTTACGGGCCCCTCGCTTATGGCTTGTTGACCGGCGCGTTCGATCGGGACACAACTTTCGGTGATAACGACTGGCGTAGCGGCAAGCAGGGGATGGACCACTACTACAACGTCCTGTTCGCACCGGGGAAGTTCGAAAAGAACATCGACATCGTCGAAGGTCTGAAGCCCATAGCCGAACGGCTCGGGGTCACGGTCGCGCAATTGGCACTTGGCTGGGTCCTGGCGCACAGCTGGGCAACCGGTGCGATCGCGGGTTCCCGCTCGCCCGCCCACACCGCCGAGAACACCGGCGGCAGTGATGTCGTCCTCACACAGGACGACATCGAAGACATCGAGGCGGTCCTGCTCGCATTCGGTCGTCGGAGAGCACCGCGCGGCAGTGGGTAGCGCGCCCAGCTAAGGCGGCGGCGTCGTCGTCGATGTCGGCGTCGGTGAAATCGGCAGTGTTGGTGATGCCGGCGCGGTCGGAGTAGGTGTCACTCCCTCGAACGCGCCGGGCACAGGTTCTTGGACGCTTCCACGGTTGGGGGCGCGGTCGATGCACACTCTGCGGCACCGGGGACCGGTCGTGAGCGTCTGAGCGATCCAGGTAAACCTGACGCGCGAGTCGAACCGAAGACTGTCGAGCGGCACGAAGACCGCAACGCCGACCCGGCCGCGGCGCTCGACGCGCAGCCGCCTCACCTTGAGGTCGCGCTGGGCCTCCCGGTCTCGCCACAGCTCTGCCACCAGACGCGTTCCGTTGGATCGGATCAGGGCGTAGTAGTCGAACCGAGGCGACGCGAAGCTATCGATACGAACGAGCAAGTAACCCCAATCCCAGATCGTCGCGGCGTTCCATGGTTTCCATGTCGTGATCACCCACTCGCCCCGGCCCAAAGAGCGAAGTTTGGTGGCGCGGATATCGAGCGGGCCGCGTGAATCGTTGCCGTCGGTGACGATCCTGTGCTCGGCGGTCGCGAGTAGTGGCACGGCTACGGAAGTGATCAGGACGACGCAGGCGATCGCGGCGACGAGCGGAGTTGCTCTTCTCATCTGCGGACGAAGTCTTTCGAGGCATGTCTCCACAGTCCGATTGTGGCGCCCGCGACCGTCACTCCCACGAGCACGAGGAGAGCGGGCAACGGCTCGACGTCTGACCACAGGCCCGGGCCGGCGAGCGTCACCGCCGCTACGCCCCCCAGGGCCCCGATCCGCAGCAACAGGGCCTGCGCACTTCGCTCTGCCGTTCCTCCGAAACAACCACACGGGAGTCGTCCATCGATCCGGCCCCGCGCCGCCCTGAGAACCGCGACCGCCATGGCTGCGAGCAGCGCGAGCGCGAGACGCGCTCCAAGCACGGGTGATGCGACGCATGTCGCAGCGACCGCTGCCTCTGAGGCCGGCACCAGACCCCGCATGAGTGGCTCGGCGCGTCCGAAGCGATAGCCCGCGAGAGCGGTGGACCACTCAGCAGGACGGACGACCTTTGTGATGGCTGCGTACGTGAGCACCGCAGCGAGCGCGAGCGCCGGGATTGTCGTCGAGGCCTCTGTCATCTCAGCGATACTACGGGCGTGGATGGTTGGTGGGCCGCTTCCTACGTGTTGTTGTGGATCGTCGTCATCATGTTGTGCATGCTTGTTGTGGCCCTTGCCCGCCAGATCGGCGCTCTGCATCTTCGACTCGGCCCGCGCGGCGCGTTCGAAGCAGACGACGAGGGCCCCCCGCTGGGTGAAGCACCACCCCCCATGGAAGTGCGAGACCCGCTTGGCGCGGCCGTCGCGATCGGGGGGCCGGGTAGCCCGTCCCTGCTGTTGTTCGTTTCCCCGGGCTGCCATGTGTGTGAGCAGGTTCTGCCCGCGGTCGACGTCGTTGCGCGGGCGGGCGCGCTCGATCCGCTAGTGATCACGGACGTCGACGAGGAGGAGACGGCGCTCGCTTTCGCGCGTCGGTCATTCAAGGCCCCGGTGCTCTCAGGCATCGACGTCGCGACGTCTTACTCTGTGCCGGGCACCCCTTACGTCATCGTCCTCGACGGTTCGGGAGTCGTACGAGCGAAGGGAACTGTCAACAATCTCGAGCAAATGGAGGGACTGGTGGACACGGCGGTTCGTCGTATCACCGAGGCCGTATGAGCCGCGACCGCTACGCCGGGGGTGGAAGGTCCAATCCCATTGACGACCGGGTCGAGAGGATCGCGGGCGACCTGGCGACGCGCACTAGCCGTAGATCGTTCGTGACGCGCCTGGGTGCGGGGATCGTCGCGCTTGCAGGGGGCCCTTACGTCGCTGCTGCGCTCGCGCCGCAACGCGCGGAGGCCCACCACGTCTGCGGCCACACATTTACTACCGGGTCATGCCCGCACCCGTTCGCGCCGCGTACCCGGGTCGATAGCTACGGCTTCCCCGTGCATCCGAAGCACGGCTATCCGGTCGACGACGACGGCGAGCTGTACGTCTCCAAAGACCAACCCCGCCGCAAGGTTTGTCAGCGTGTTGTTCCTGAGCGTTACCCGCACGTGGGGCAGGCGCGTTACGGAGGTGGATGGAGCCGCTGCTGCAAAGGACGGATACGCCGGATCCGAGATTGTTGCTCGTACTCGAACACACGCATCAACGGTGACGCGAGCGTGACGGGCTATTGCCACAACGGCCGGAAGGTTTTCTGCATCGCATATCTCGATACGACCACTAGATGTTGAGTGTCCCGCTCGTCGTCGCGGCAATGATGGCGGCGGTGGTCGCGGGGTGGTCGACCCTCTACTCCCCGTGAGGGATGTCGATGGTGGACACCATCACCCCCGTCGTGCACGGAGGAAGCACTAAGCGATACGCACGCACCGTAGCGATCCACGTCGCGGCGGCGACCGTTACCGCGGCCTTGGTTGGAGCCTTCGCAGGTGGCCTCGGAGCCCTACTCCCTGCCGGTCGATGGCCCTTGGTCTCCATGCTCGTCGCCTGCGCGATCGCCTATGCCTGCGCAGAGCTCTCCCCTCTCCGTCTGCCCCTCTTGGAGCGGCACGCCCAGGTGCCGGAATGGTGGCGGACCTTCTTCCGGCCCGACGTCGCCGCAGCGCTATATGGAGCCGGACTCGGCGTCGGTTTCGCGACCTATATCCGGCACGGAACGTTCTTTGTCGTGACCCTCGCCGCTCTGCTCGTGGCCGACCCTTTGTGGGGCGCCGTCATGTGCGCGCCGTTCGGTCTTGCGCGAGCGATGACGGTGCTCCGCACGCGGGCCTCCCGGGACCAAGAGGGCGTGGATGCGTGCATAGCTCGCATCGAAGGTCGGGCGGGCGGACTGCGCGAACGCGCCCTCAACGCGGCAGCGCTAGCGGCTGTGGGTGCTGCTGCCCTGCTCTAGGGAGCTTCTGGATGAGCAGTGGTCTTCGCGCCGGCGATCACCGGTAACGCGGCCACGACCAGCGCAGCTCCGATGGCGATACGCGAGCTGAGGGGCTCGTCGAGGATCACGGCCGCCATCAACAGCGTCGCTATGGGTTCGACCATCATGGCGATCGACACACGGGTAGAGCCCAGCACGACGATGGCCTTGAAGAGCAAAACGAAGGCGACGGCCGACGCGACCCCGAGCCCTATGACTTCGGGGGCGGCTGCAAGTGGAAGGTGTTGTGACGTCGCGAACGCGACGACCAACAGCGACGCGGCCGCGCCCGCGGTCGTCCACACCGCGCCGGCGAAGGCATCAATGCCGCGTAATGTGAAATCCACCGCCGTGAAGTAGAGGGCGACCGCGACGGCTGCGGCGAGCGCAAGGAGGAGTCCGGCAGACCCTTCCGTCGGGATCGTGAAGATCGTGACGATGCCCGCGGTGGCGAGCCCGAGTGCGATCGGGATCCGGGGGGTCCAGGGCTGTAGCCGCGTCGCCAACCCGAGCAGCGCGGTCCACAAGGGATACGTATAGAAGATCAATCCCACTATGGACGCGGGTGCTCGTTCAAGCGCCGCAAAGAAGAGAGACGCTTCCACGGCATAGCCGAACGCGCCGAGCAAAAGGAGCTTCACGATCTTGGAGCGCCCCACGGCGAGCTCCGAGCGGGTCGCGACCCCGTATGCGAAGAGGAGCAGGGCCGCCAATGTGAAGCGTCCTGCGAGCAGGGGTAGCGCCTCAGCGCCCTTCTCATAGCCGAGTTTCGCGAAGATCGCCATAGTTGCGAATGCGAGGCTCGACAGGATCGCGATCCCCATGGTCAGGGTTTCTCGTGGCGTAGGGCGGGCGGGATAACCTCGGACCCCTCTGCTGCGAAAGATAAGGAGACGGTCGCTCTGATGACGGACGTGCCCTGGTACTTATACGCGGGCTTCCTCTTTTTCGTTGTGGCGATGCTCTTTGTCGACCTCAAGCTCTTCCACGCCGAGGAGCACGAGCCCACGACGAAGGAGTCGGGCACCTGGGTCGGCATTTGGATAACGCTTGCACTCATCTTTGGGGTAGTCGTGTACTTCTGGCGTGGTCCAACTGCGGCTGGCCAATACTTCGCCGGATATCTGATCGAGTACTCGCTTTCGGTCGACAACATGTTCGTGTTCGTAGTCATCTTCGGGTACTTCAACGTGCCACGCGCATACCAACATCAGGTTCTGTTCTTCGGGATCCTGGGCGCTTTGATCTTCAGGGGCATCTTCATCGGTGTAGGAACGGCTTTGATACACAACTTCGAATGGATGATCTATGTGTTCGGAGTCTTCCTCATCTACACGGCCTACAAGATCGCAACGGGCCACGCGGAGGATATCCATCCAGAAGACAACGTCGTGCTCAAGTTCGCGCAAAAACGTTTTAGAACGACCACCAGGTTCGACGGTCAGAAGCTTTTCACGATCGAGAACGGCAAGAAGGTCGCCACACCTCTCTTCATCGTCCTGCTCTTCATAGAGACAACCGACATCGTCTTCGCGGTCGACTCGATCCCAGCCATCTTCGCGATCACGCAGGATCCCTTCATCGTTTTGACGTCCAATGTCTTCGCGATCTTGGGATTGAGGGCGCTCTACTTCCTGCTCGCCGGCGCGATGTACCGCCTCCACCTGCTCAAATATGGGCTCGGGATCATCCTTGCCTTCGTGGGGTCCAAGATGCTCCTCGAGGCTGTCGATGTTCACGTCCCGATCTGGCTGTCCCTCACCATCATTACGACCGTTCTGGGAGGCACTGCTGTCCTGTCGCTGATGACGACTCCGTCGGCCGACGAGGCAGAGGACCTAGAAGAGCTACGCGACGTCGACCCGGACGGTGCCCAAGAAGACGCGTCATGATCCAGACGAACGTCTTGCAGGATGCCGGTCGTGTCGCGATCCTGGGCGCGCCGCTGGACCTCGGGACCGCTCGAAGAGGCGTCGACATGGGACCGAGCGCCATCCGCTACGCGGGCCTTGCCGAGAAGCTCCTGTCGCTGGGGATCGACGTGGTCGATTCGGGGAACGTCGCGGCGGAACTACCGGAGCTCGCCGTCGAGGACGATGAGCACGCTCGTTATCTGCCGACGATCCTGGCCTCGTGTGCGCAGATCGCAGACCGCATCGCCGAGTTGGCCCGCTCCGCGCGGATGCCCCTCGTGCTCGGGGGGGATCACTCCATCGCGATGGGAACGCTCGCGGGCCTGTGCGCCGTTTACGGCAAGGGAGGAGTCCTGTGGGTCGATGCTCACGGCGACCTCAACCGGCCAGACACGTCACCTTCCGGGAACGTCCACGGGATGCCTCTCGCCGCGGCGCTCGGCGCATGGGACGTTCAGATGCCCGGTTACGAGGCCCCTCCCTGGGTCGATCCGGCGCGCGTCGCGCTCGTCGGAGTACGGGCGCTGGATGCCGGCGAGAAAGAGGTCGTGGCGAAGTTCGGTTTGAAGGTCTTCACGATGTCCGACGTGGATCAACGGGGCATCGCCGCGGTTATGAAAGAGGCACTGGAGCGCGTAGCAGGCCCTGGGTTCGTACATCTCTCCCTTGACCTCGATGTGTGCGACCCGGAGATCGCCCCAGGCGTTGGGACTCCGGTCAAAGGTGGACTCACTTATCGGGAGGCGAGTCTCGCGATGGAGCTCGTAGCAGATACCCACTGCCTGACTTCGATGGAGGTCGTCGAGGTGAACCCCATCCTCGACAATGCCGACGCGACCGGGTTCCTCGCGGTCGACCTCGTCGCAAGCGCGATGGGCGACCGCATCCTTTGACGGTTCTTAGCAACCGCACGATCGCGGAGCTGCTCATCGCGTACTCCGACGACCTTTCGGAGCAGAAGGCCAAAGCTTGTCGGAAGGCAGCCCGAGCTGCGTACGGATGGCCCGAGGAGGCCGCGCAGCTACTAGAGGAGGGGCGGTCCCTCACGGAGCTGAATAGGGTGGGGCCGTGGCTGGCGACGGTGATCAAGGGCCTGTTCGCCGAGGTTCCCGACGACCCCGAACCGCCCCCGCCACTCCGCTCGGACTTCATCACGTTCGCAGAAGCGCGCGCGATAGTCGACGCTCATCCCGAGTGGAGCGCGTGCCTGAAGGGAGATCTCCAGATGCACACCACCTACAGCGACGGCGGTGACTCGCTCGCCGAGATGGCGTTCGCGGCGGCGGAGCTGGGCCATGACTACATCGCGATCACCGATCACTCGAAGGGGTTGAAGATCGCCGGAGGGATGGACGAGGCGATGCTGGCTCAACAGGGAAATGAGATCGACGCGATGAACGATGTCCTCGAGCGTGAGGGGAAGTCGCTGCGCGTGCTGCGCTCGATCGAGATGAACATCACCCCCGACGGCGAGGGCGACATGGAGCCCGAGGCGCTCGAGGCGCTCGACCTCGTCTTGGGTTCGTTCCACTCCAAGCTAAGGCTCAAAGAGGACCAGACTGAGCGATATGTCGCGGCCCTCGATAATCCCCACGTCGACGTGCTCGGCCACCCACAGGGTCGTGTCTTCAACTTCCGCATGGGTCTCTCCGCCGATTGGGCGCGCGTATTCGCCGCTGCGGCGGAACGTGACAAGGCCGTCGAGATCGACTGCTATCCCGATCGTCAGGATCTGCGTGTTCCGCTACTCGAACTCGCTGCCGAGTCCGGGGTGCGGATCTCTATGGGCACCGACTCGCACGCAGCGTGGCAGCTCGAGCGGATACAGATAGGTGTGGCGGCGGCGATCCTCGCCGGCATCGATCCGGAGAGGATCTTGAACTTCATGCCCCGCGAGGAGATCGTCGAATGGGCGCGCACGAACTAGGCACTAGTTGTGGAGAACGCGGCCTTCCATCCCGCCCGCAACGGTGATGACCTCTCCCGTAACGTGCCCACACACCTCGTCTGAGGCCAGCATGGTGATGATGCGGGCGACGTCGGCGGCCTCACCCAGCTTTCGGAGCGGCATGGTCCGCGTCACGCGCGGCATGAGGTCGGGATCGCTCAACGCGTCACGCGTCATGTCAGTGCGCGTCCATCCGGGGCAGACCACGTTGACGCGCCCGAGCGGCGCGATGCGAACGATCTCGTTCTTGAGCGAGCGCAGGAGACCGCCCGAGAGGGCCGACTTGGCCGCCGCGTAGTCCGCGTGCCCTGCTTCACCGAACAGTGCGGCGGTGGACGCGACGATCACGATGTTGCCGCGTCCCGTCTCTGCCACATGGCGCAGGAACGCACGACAGCTGAGGAACACCGAGTCGAGGTTCGCCGCAATCGTCGCGCGCCATCGCTCGAGCGAGATATCCCACAAGGGCTCGTCGGCTTCCGGCCAGCGCCCGGCGTTGGCAACGAGAACGTCGAGGCGACCCAGCCCATCTACAGCCGCCCGCGCGATGGTGTCGGCCTGTGCCTCGTCGGTGAGATCCGCCTGGATCGCGTGGCCGCCCACCTCGGCAGCGAGCTCAGCGGCCCGGTCGGCGCTGGATCTGTAGTGGATCGCGACGCGGGCTCCTTCGGCGGCGAAGGCGCGCACCGTCGCGCTCCCGATGCCCCCGGCGCCGCCCGTCACGAGAACGCCCTTGTCCTCCAGGCCTAGATCCATTTTTGCTCCCTTCGGGCAACCCATCCTTCCGGCTGGGTTGTCCTGCGCCGGCAGCGCCCCTATGGCGCTGCCTCTGCGGCGCGATCGTCAATGACATTGGCGTGTTCCGCACCCGGCGGAGCCGTGGCGATCGCTCACGCTACCCTCCATGCCATGAAAGACATCGGGATCGTCGGGATGCCCTACACGGGCAAGTCGACATTGTTCACCGCGCTGACGTCTTCCGGCGCGTCCGGCGGCAAGTCCAACCAAGCCGTCGTCGACGTCCCCGACCCTCGCGTTGCGGCCCTCGCTGCTCAAGAGCGTTCGAAGAAGATCGTTCACGCCAAGGTCCGGTTCGTGGACGTGCCTGGAGGCCTCACTGCGCAGGGGATAGCGGAGTTTCGCCAGACCGACGCGCTCTGTCTCGTCGTGCGGGGGTTCGGGCCCGATGCGCAACCCGAGGTCGAGCTTGGCAATCTCCACGCCGAGCTGATCCTCGCGGACCTCGCGACGATCGAAGGGGGCGTGGAGAAGGGGCGCAAGAAAGCACGCGGCTCAGCAGAGGGCAAGGCGGAGCTGGCCGCCCTCGAAAAGGCCCAAGCGCTCCTCGAAGGAGAGCAGCCATTGCGCGCAGGCTCATGGGACCCCGAGGAGCTCAAGGTCTTCAAGGGATACGCCCCTCTCACCCTCAAGCCGTGGATCGTCGTCGTGAACACCGAGGAGGGTGCCGACGGATCCCCGGCGATCCCAGATGCGATCGCGTTGAGCGCCGCGCTCGAGGCTGAAGTCGCGGGTCTCGAGGCCGCCGAGGCCGCCGAGCTGCTGGCCGGCTACGGTGTCGACGAGCCGGGGTTGGGGCGAGTGATCGATTCTTGCTACCGCGCGCTGGACCTCATTACCTTCCTGACCACGGGTGAGGACGAGACGCGGGCCTGGGAAGTGCGCCGCGGCGCGAAGGCACCCGAGGCCGCGGGCGTCATCCACTCCGATCTGGAGCGCGGCTTCATCCGTGCGGAGGTCATCGGGTACGACGAACTCGTAGCGACGGGCGGATGGGACGCAGCGAAGACATCGGGGAAGCTGCGCGTGGAGGGCAAGGACTACGTCATGAACGAGGGCGACATCGTCAACATCCGCTTCGCCGTCTAGGCCCGGGAACTGTTACCTGCGGCGCCGCCTCCCGTAGGTCTCAGTGACAACGGCAAACCAAGGGGGAAAGATGAAGCCTTCGAGGCGCCACCGCGCTGCTTTGCTCGCGCTCGTCCTGGGGGGATCGCTGGGAGCAGCCGTGACCCCGGCAGGGGCCAACATCCCACCACCACGCTCGGTCGAGGAGGTCTACCAAGGTGCCGAGGGCATAGTCACGTCGAACGCTGGGATCCATCAGAACGTCGCCGGCGAGGCGCAGGTCTTCTTCCGACCGGAGCGAGGAGAGCGCTCATTCATGATCGAGATCGTGGACCAGGCGGGGCAAAATGTAGCTGCCGGCGTCTACGTCGATCGCAACGGTAACGGACGCATCGACGAAAAGGACAACGGCTTCGACATGTGCGGTGCGACCGAGGCGCCGACCTACCTAGACGGCGCGAGCCAGGTCATCGTCGAGATCTATGCCGGCGAGTGTGTCGGAAGCACAACCCCGTCCGTACCGACTTCGGGAGTCGTGCGCGCGACGTTCAGATGACATCTGTGCTCCTCCGGGCGACCCACCTGCGGATGGTCGCCCTGCGCCGCCACCGCTTGCGCGCTGGCTCTACGGCGTGATCGTCGAGACGATCACTTGGCTGCCGCCGGAGCGGCGTGGGTCGTGCGCTGCGGTGACCCGTCCCGAGTCGTCGACCGCGGCAGCCTGAACGCCGCCGAAGTACATGTGCGGACCGTCGTAGGCGATGGTGGGGTAGTCGAGCGCCTCACCCGGTAGACCCGGTTCGTAACAAAGCCGCTCTCCATCGGGCCTCGAATCGAGATGCGCGCGCGGCGCCGCCACGGCCTCACCGAGATCGTCACCGTCGATGCCGATGCGGATCAACGTCTGCGCGATAGCGGTGACGATGCGATCGGCGCCGGGCGATCCGAGCGCGATCGTGCGGTGCTCGCTCTGGGCGATGGTCGGCGCCATGTTCGAGTGGCACCGTGCTCCCGGGGGCAACGCGTGGGTGCCGAGGGGATTGAGCTCTTCCTCGCCGAGTGAGTTGTTGAGCAGGATGCCGTGCGCCGAGAGCCCCGCGCCGTAGCCGTTGGATTCGGTGACCGCGCACGCGTATCCGTCGGAGTCTGCTGCGGATGAGTGGGTGGTTTCTGGTGAGACTCGTCGAACGGTCTTGAGGGCATGTTCGAAGGCGGAGGCGATGCCCTCGGGATCCTGGTACTGCTCTTGGCGGTACGCCATCGCGGCGCGTCCAGCCTCGATGATCGAGCTCAGGCGCGCCTCGGGTTCGTCCATCGGAGCGCCGTCGAGCAGCGACAGCATGTGTGTGAGGACCACGCCGCCCACCGCGGGCGGAGGGTTGGTGTCGATCGTCAGCCCGAATGCCGAGGTCCTGAGCGGGATCCTGACCTCTGCGTTGTATGCGGCGAGATCGTCGAGGGTCATGAAGCCGCCGTCCTCGACGATCGTCTCCGCGATAGCGCGTCCGATCTCTCCTGAGTAGAACGCACCTGGTCCCTGCGTCGCGATCATCGAGAGCGCCTCTGCTAGCTCCGTCTGATAGAGCTGCTCACCCTCAGCGATGCGGCGTCCGTCCGCATCGGTGAAGAGCGAAGCCGTGGGCGCGTGCTGGGACCAGATCCCCTCCCACGTGACTGACAGGTAGTACGCGCTCGTAGTTGGGAACGCGAACCCATCACGCGCGATCGCGATCGCCGGCTCGAACAGCGCAGCCCATTCGATCCGGCCATGTCGCTCCCATGCCGTGCGGATAGCTGCGAGCACCCCGGGCACCGCGACCGCGCCGCCCCCGGCACCCGTGTACATCCCATTCGAGTAGTCGAGGAAGACGCGCCGGATGCCCTGACCCGGGGCATCCGGCACCGAGCGTGGCATCGCTACGTTGCCGTCGATGATGTCGACGGTTCCAGAGGGATCTCTCACCGCGATGAAGCCCGACCCGGCAACCGAGGCGAAGAAGGGCTCGGCGACCCACGCCATGATGGCCGACGCCAGGCAGGCGTCGACGGCGTTGCCCCCTGCGAGCGCGACCGAGGTCGCGGCCTCTACCCCCGCCTTATTGCCCGCCGCGATCGCCAGCCTAGAACCCATCCCTTGTCCCTCCGGGCAACCCACCTGCGGGTGGTTGCCCTGCGACGGCATCGCCGGCGGCGATGCCTCTGCGGCGCGATTGTCCAGACAATCGCTTGTCTCTCCGGAGGGTAGCCGGGTATCTACCTAAACTGCGTCGGATGAGCCCACGCCGGGATTCCCAGATGATCGCCGCGACGACGCACACCACGAGCGACCCACAGAGGGTCATCGACGTCTTGCGGACGCCCGACTCGTGGCCACGCTGGCAGCCTGAGATCATCGCGACGCAGGGTCCGGCCCAGGTGGATGTCGGAGATGTCGTCCGGGGCCGGGCGCGCATGCTCGGGTTCGGTGTTGATGGTCACAGCACTACCACCGGCGTCAGCCACGAGATGGTGCGGGAGGACGTGATCGTGGGGGTGCGCATGGAGGTCACCTACACCGTCGATCCGGCCGACGGAGGTGGCTCGACCATCACTCACAACCTCGAGCTTCATCCGCTCGAGGGCCCCGCGGGGACCCTGCTCAGGATCCTGCTGCTGTGGCGATTGAAGAGGATGCAGCGAGCGGCGCTGGCGTTGCTCGTGCGTGAGGTGGAGGGAATCGACCCGGTCGGGTCGCGCTAAGAGGTGCTTTCGGCCTGGACGAGCTCGGCCATCGATTCCATCAGGTCCCGCAGCGACACGATCCCGACAGGGTCGTCCATCTCCATGACGAGGAGGTGCCGAAAACCGCCGTCGTTCATGACCTTCACGGCCTTGAGTAGATCCCAGCCGGGAGAGCCACTCACAACATCGCGCGTCATGATGTCCGAGACCGTGGTGGTCTCCACGTCCTGATCCGCGGCGATCGACCGCAGCACGTCGCGCTCTGTGACGATCCCGGAGACGCGCTCGTTCTCGACCACGACGGCACACCCAACGCCGCGTTCGCTCATGACTTTTGAAGCTCGGCGGAGCGTGTTCGTCGGGTCGACGGTCACGAGGTGGCGGATCGCGACATCTCGGAGCAGTTTCATGGCGGAATCATGGTCTAAACCCCGGTGGGGGGCAAGCTCGGCCCCACCTGGGGCCTGCTAGCTTCGCGCCATGATCCTCGGAGCCCATGTTCCTTCTGCCGCGCCCCTCGTCGAGGCCGCCGATGTCGGAGCCGAGTGCATCCAGATGTTCGTCGGGGACCCTCAGTCGTGGAGGAAGCCGCCTCCTCGCGAGGACGCAGAAGAGCTCAAGGCATCCGCGGTTCCCATCTATGTCCACGCGCCCTACTTGATCAATGTCGTATCGCCCAATAACCGCGTACGCATACCTTCCCGGAAGATCCTTACGCAGACGTTGGAGGCAGCGGGGGCGGTGGGCGCGAGCGGGGTCATCGTCCACGCCGGTCATGCGGAGGACGGGATCGACCGAGGTTTCGTGAGGTGGCGCAAGGTATTCGAAGAGCTCGAGAGCGACATCCCGATCCTGATCGAGAACACAGCGGGAGGCACGAACGCCATGGGACGGCATGTCGAGGTGCTTGGCCGCTTGTTCGCCGAGCTCTCCGATTTCGAACCCGGCTTCTGCTTCGATACATGTCACGCGCATGCCGCCGGAGAGGATCTGAGCGATGTCGTCGATCGCGTGCTCGATGCGACGGGGAGGATCGACCTCGTCCATGCGAATAGCTCTCGTGACGCTCACGGTTCGGGGGCGGACCGGCACGCGAGTTTCGCGGCCGGCCAGATGGAGGCCGAACAGATAGTTCAGATGGTGAAGGCTTCCGGGGCCGACGCGGTCATCTGCGAGACCCCGTGGCCGACGATCGCCGACGACATCGCGTTCCTTCGGAAGGCCCTCGGCTAGGCATTAGATCCCCAGGTCAACCCTCAAAGTCTCCACGTGGCCTTGGCCCCTCACGCCGTAACGCGCTTCGGTCACGATCCCGTTCTCATCGATGATGAACGTCGATCGTTTGATCAACGGCCTTTCCTCGGACGCGCCGGTCCCGTAAGCGTGCGCAACGGCTTGGTCGGCATCCACCAACAAGGGGAAGTTGAGGTCGTACTTGTCCCTAAAGGCGCGATGCGATTCGGCATCCTGAGGGCTCACTCCGAAGACGCGGTATCCAGCTTCGTCGAGTTCACGCTTCGCATCCCTGAAATCGCACGCTTGCGCGGTGCAGCCGGGAGTGTCGTCGATCGGATAGAAGTAAAGGATCACCTTTTCGCCACGTAGGTCAGACAGGGTCCATTCCTTCTCGTCCGCATCTGTCAGCGTGAAGTCAGGGGCGGGGTCTCCTGGCTTCAGTTCGGTCACTGTCTCTCCTCGTCTGTCTGTGGGTTCCCGGACTGGTTGTTCAAGGCATCGAGCATCATCCCCTGAACCCACCCGAGCCAGTGCAGGACCGAAAGCGCGGGACCGTCCGGGTCATCGGGGTCAGGATCCTGTTCCATCGTTTCGTCGGTGACGTCGAGACGGGTGCCGATCGCGAGGCGGATATCGGTGAGGACCCGCAGCCACGCGTCGATGTTCGCCTCGGACAATGCGCGGGTCTGGTCGCCATCGCTCAGATGATCGCGCACGGTCTCGACGGCTTCGAGCTTCGCGCTACGGAGGTCATTCCCGACGAGGTCGCGGAAGGCGCGCTCGTCCTCGAGCGTCTCGTACGCGTCGGGGAACAGGCGCGCGGTGACGGGCTCGAGCTTGGGGAGATCGGCGGAGAGAAGCCTTTTGAGCTCACCGGTGAGGTCGTCGAGGAGCTGCGCCTCGTATCCCTCGAAGGCCAGCACGATGCCGTCGCCGTGGATGAGTTTCACGTCGGCCTCAGTCGCTCTTCGTGAGCGTCGCCCACAGCCCATAGGAATGCAGCCGGAAGCAATCGAGCTCGGCCTTCTCGCGTGTGCCGCTCGAGACGGTGGCGCGGCCTTTGTGATGAACGTCGAGCATCAGTTTGGTCGCCTTATCAAGCGAGTAACCGAAGAGCTTCTGAAGCACCCACGTCACATAGGACATCAGGTTGATCGGATCGTTCCAAACGATCACCAGCCACGGACGGTCGGGTGCCTCGGCTTCGTCTCCGGAAGGAACTTCGATGCGCTCCGGGGCGAGCGCCGGATGTGTGCTCACGGCTTTGGTTTGCCGACGGGGTGCCCGCCGAACTCATGTCGCAGAGCAGATATCACCTTGCCTGCGAAGGACGCGTCTTGCTGCGAACCGAACCGGTGGAAGAGCGCCGATGCGATCGCCGGAACCGGGACGCCGGCCTGGATCGCTGCTTCTATGGTCCATCTGCCTTCTCCTGAATCCGCAACGACATCGGATAGCTCTGAGAGGTCGGGGTCGGACGTCAGCGCCCTCGCGACGAGATCGAGGAGCCAGGACCGGACCACGCTCCCGTGGCGCCACAGCTCCGCTATCTGACCGACGTCGAGACCGAACTCGCTTCGTTGCAACAGCTCGAAGCCCTCGCCGTAGGCCTGCATCAAGCCGTACTCGATGCCGTTGTGGACCATCTTGACGAAGTGTCCGGCACCGGCGGGCCCCACGTGTGCGAAGCCCCCCGCCGGAGCGAGTGTCTCGAACACGGGCATCGCGAGCGCTATCGCTTCGGGGGTCCCCCCGGCCATGAGGTTGTAACCCTCTTCGAGGCCCCAGATGCCGCCGGATGTCCCACAGTCGATGAATGCCAGCTCGCGCTCAGCGAGAGCCGCTGCGCGCTGCGCGCTGTGGGTGTATCGGGAGTTGCCTCCATCGATGATCAGGTCGCCGGGCTCGAGCACATCGGCCAGCTCCTCGATCGTGGAGTCGGTGATGGGGCCGGACGGCACCATCACCCACACGACCCGCGGGGCCTCGAGCTGGGCCCCCAGTTCCGCCAGTGAGGCCGATCCGAGCGCGCCGCCTTCGACGGAGGCGGCAACTGCGGCCTCATCGATGTCGAACACCACGACCTCGTGCCCACCGTCCAGCAACCGGCGGGTCATGTTCGCGCCCATGCGCCCGAGCCCGACCATCGCGAGTCTCATGTGGATATCACCTTAGAGGAATGAGGCGGTGTGGTCTGCGGGCGGCGTGGGTAGGAACACGGTTCGCCTAACCAGAGGAGGGGACGCTTGATGGACAGTGGACGAGAGCTCTTCGAGCATGAGCTGCGAGACATCTATGACGCCGAGCACAAGCTTGTGAATGCCCTGGAGACGATGGCCAAGAAGGTCTCGAACGAGGACCTTTCGACGTCGTTCAAGGAGCACCGCGAGGTCACGCGCAAGCAGATCGAGCGACTCGACAAGGTGTTCGGAACCATCGACCGCGCCCCACGCCGCGAGGCATGCGACGCCATCAATGGCCTCATCTCCGAGTTCTCGGGGTTCGTCAAGGACGAGAGCCCCTCAGATGAGGTCCTGAACGTCTTTGCGACGACCGCGGCGCTGAAGGTCGAGCACTACGAGATCGAGGCATACAAGTCCCTGATCAAGCTCGCCCAGAACGAAGGTCTCGACGAGGCCATCGGGCTCCTGCAAGAGAACCTGGCCGAGGAAGAGACGACCGCTCGCGAGTTGGACGGGATGTCCGACCTGCTCGGCAAGGAGCTCGCAGCAGCAGGTTGAGCTTTGGGCCTTACGCTCATGGCGTGAGATCTGTTCGGATAGCGATAGGCGCGGCCCTGGCGATCGCCGGGGCCGCGTGCGCGTCTGAACCCACCGGTGACATCCGCACGGCTCCGGTGCCCGAGACGGTGACTGTCACCGCGACCCCATCCGAGGAGCCGACCGGCGACGTCGTCAGCACGCCGGCGTGCGGGAAGTACCAGGGCGGGGAGGAAGGCGTGTTCGCGCACCTCACCGACGTGCGCGTCGCCCGCAACTTCGGTTTCGATCGCATCGTGTTCGAGTTCCAGACCGTCGACGGCCCCGAGCAGGGCGTGCCTCGGTATCAGTTATCCCCCGAAGAACCTCCGTTCAGGGAGGACGGAAGCGGGTCACCGATAGAGGTCGGCGGAGAGTTCTTCACGCGCGTGATCTTCCACGGCGCGTCCGGCTACGACATGGAGGCTCAGGAGCCGACCTATCGCGGACCGCGCGAGTTCGAGCCTGGTCTCGAAGTGATCTCGGCATTGACGGAAACGGGAGATTTCGAGGCGACGCTGAGTTGGATCGTGGGTCTCGAAGAGAACATCTGTCCTCAGGTATCCACGCTGTTCGATCCCAACCGGCTGGTCATCGATTTCCCCAACCAGCTGTAGCCGTTACTTCTCCTTCGCGACGGGGGTCTTCGTCGTTTTCTTCGCGGTCGAGGTCTTGGCGCGCGTCGACTTCTTCACCGGGGTCTCGTGGTCGTGGACGTGCGCTTCACCGCGGTGCTCCTTCTCGAAGTTCTCGTGTGGCAGATGCGAGTGTGTTATCTCGCCGTGATCGTGTTCGTGGCTGTGCATGGACGCGAGGTGCTCGAAGCTTCCGGTTGCCTCATTGAAGTTGTGCGTCACGTGGAAATGCTCGTGCGCGTGCAGGATCGCCTCATGATGGTGCTCCTCGAAGCCCGTCGGTCGCTCGTCCATGGCTCCTCCATTCGATACGTGAGGGCCACCCTCACATGAGTCAGGCACCTTATTCCCCCGCCTCAGGTTGTTTGAACATCCCTAGGTGCGAAGGGAGATCAGGGTCCGGGGCTGAGTGATACGGGTACCGCTTGAGCGCATTGAAGGACGACGCGCTTGAGGCCCTCTAGATCGCCGTTCTTTTCGACGTATCGGTCAGCGCCGGCTTCCAGTGCTTTCTCCTGCAATTCCGAGTCGCGGAAGCCCGAGAAGATCACGATCCTGGTCTTGGGGGCCTGTCGCTTGATCTCTATCGCCGCCTGCAGGCCGTCCATCAAGGGCATGGAGATGTCCAGAACCACCACATCGGGACGGTGCTTCAAAGTCAGCTCGACCGCCTCGATCCCGGTGCCCGCTTCGTCGACGACCTCAATTTCCCCCCCCATCGTGAGTCCGAACTTCAGGAGCATTCGGAGGTCGGAGGCATCGTCCGCGATCACGATCCGGACACTCGTCTGATTACTCATCGGGATGCACCTTCGCCGCGCTGTCACCAACGAGGGTTGCGCCCTCCTGCCGGACGAAGTCCCCGGGTCTCCACTCGCGCTGGTCGGACGCGGCGCGCATGATCCTCGCCACCATCGACTTTGCTTCCGCGAGGGTCGCGTCGATGAGTTCTGACGCCCTCCTGTTAGGGACCTCTAGTTCGAGAGCCATCCTGGCCGCGACCAGGCCTTGCACGACGGTGTCGTGGAGCTCGAGGGCTTGCTCTTGCTCCCGAAGGCGGAGGTCCTCGTTACGTTTCCACACGATGAGGCCCGCCATGCTTGCGCCCAGGATGAAAGCCCCATGGATGGTTGCCCAGAGGAACGGGCGCTGCACCGCGGCCGGGTGGTTATAGACCGAACCGGGGTCGAGGGTTCCCATCACTCCATGGTGCACAACAACGTAGACGATCGAGAGCAGGAAGGGCACCCACGACTGATAAAGGGTGATCAACGTAACCATGACGAAGAAGTGGAAGTGGGCTTCGATGGTGCCCCCCGATAGGTGAACGAGGATCCCGGAGGCCGACATAAGCCCCAGCGTCGCAATCACGGCGCGCGTGGCGCGACCTCGCACGACCGTGGCACCCATCGCAGCGATCGCGATCACACTTGCCTCCGCCACGGCGTGAGTCCACTCGTATCCACGTATCAGGCCGAACACGGCCAAGCCGACGGCGTGCACCCATAGCAAGGTCACGAATCCGTTATGGCGGGAGCTCCAGATCTCCTCGGGGAGCGGTTGGCCCCGTGGGAGCCAGTCTCGCACCCGCGCGGCAAGACTTTGAGTCGTCAACTCATACCTTCCTTGTTATTTCCCCCCTCGTTCATCAAGGCTAGCACCGTTCATGTCGCTGAATCCTCCGCCAGAACGATCAGGCTGTCGTCGGGTCCGGGCGTAAGCACGGTGCCTTGTGGCGGATTGAGATGAACCCCCGCGTGCACACTCTCAGCGGGCGCGCGGTAACCGATGGCGACCTCACCCCGGACAGCCGCGGCGCGCACCAGATCTCTGTAGACGACCGAGTTCCCGATGTCGGTGTAGATCGTCACGGGTTCGAAATAGATCTCGACACCTTCGGGGTCCAGGAGGTCGGTGAGAACCGGCCACAGCCCTGCGTTCTCCGAGACCTGGGCCATCAACAGGCTGATCAGGTGCTCGCTGACGACGAATTGATCTTCAGAGGCGCGCGGTGCGATGGCCACGTCCCGTACGTCGATGAGCTCCGTGATGACATTGAGGCTCAGTCCGAGATTCTCCGCCGTGGTCGTGATGTGTAGAAGGTCGAGGAGGGCCCGGGCATCCGCTTGAGCGTCGGAGAGAGTGTCCCTATAGCAGGTGATGATCACGTGCTTGAAGTCGCCCGAAGCGAGCAGCGGCGCTCCATAACCAGACTCCGACGGATCGATGTTCACCGCGAGTCGCTTCAACCCCGTCGGCAGGTTCATCGGTCCACCTGCCAGCTTGCGATCTGCCACGACTACGGCGGTAGACCCCTCCGGGACGTAATGGTCGAGCTCGTGCAGGATCGTAGGAGTCAAGTGGTTCCACCCCATCACGAGCGCGTGCTCGGGCGGATCCGGAGGTCGTGGCCGAGCGACCATCGCATCTCTAGTGTCGTCGCCGATGCCGGAGAACCGGATCGTGTCATCGTCGGCGGAGATGGCGATGATGCGGTCATCTGGCCCGATCCGCGTGTCCATCGGCGGAGCCACCGCGACCGTGCCGTCGCTCAGCTGGAGCCCAATGATCGTAGAGCCATCGAACGCGAGCAAGGATTCGCGGAACGTTCGCCCCTCGAGGGCCGGCTCGTGATGGAAATAGATCTCGTCCCCTTCGAAGTCGAGCAGGTCCCGAACGACGAGACTGAGCCCGGGTTGCCGGGAGCATTGCGCGGTGATGCGGGCGATGATCTCGGTCGAGTTGACCGCGATCACGCGCTCGTCGGTCGCCAGTTGCAGTGAGCGGATGTTGGCCGCCGACCCCAATTCCGTAACGATCGCGGCCGACCGCGATATGAGCTCGTTACTGAGGATCGCCAAGACGGTCTTTATGACCTCGGCGTCCCCGTCATCGCCACCCGGGTTCAGGATGATGATCGAGCGGGCCTCCGTCGGATTCGCGATCGCGATGTCGTCCGGTTCGTAGGGTGTTGCGCTGCGACACACGATGCGCGTCTTGAGCTTGCTTCCCGCGCGGCTTGCGATCAGCTCCTCCATCTCGAGCTTGTCGACCGGGGCGAGGATGACGATGACGGGCTTGCGCTGATTCTTATTCGCCTCCTCGAGCTCCTTGATGATCGAGAACACCTTCGGCGACCATCCGAGGATCAAGGTGTGACCCGTTTCGACGACGAGGGATTTGCCTCGCCGCAGCTCGGTGAGCTTGTTGTCGAGGGTGCTCGCGATGACGCCGATGAGCGAGCTCACTATGAAGATCCCCCCGAGCGTCACGATCAGAGACATGATGCGGAAGGGCCAGCCGACGTCACCGCCCATGGTCCCGGGGTCGAGCGTCCGCAGCATGTTGAGCCACATCGCTTCGATGAGCCCGAGCTTCTCTCCGTTGGCCCTTACCCCGAAGAGGGTCGCGACGAGCGCGATGGCAACGACGAGCAGGATCGAGGCGAGGCCGAGCCACGGAACGACCGAGAGCGTCCCACCCGCGAGCGAGTTGTCGATGCGGTAGCGCAAGCGTTGCTTCAAAGGAGCGGCCACGGCAGAGGAGCCTATGACGAAGTCGCAGCGATCCCTTCGACCTCAAACGCGTCGAACCCGTTGAAGCCGTTCGCATAGATGCGACCGTCGTGCCAGTAAGCGGTCCAATACTCGAGACCAGGCTCGCTGTAATGGGCCAGCTCCTTGGGCCTCAGAGGGTCGGAGAAATCCACCACGCTCATCCCTCCCCAATAGTTGCCCGACACGACGATCTGGGTGCCCGGGATGAGGTTGAAGAGGTGCGCCGCGCAATCGCCGGCGGGACCGGGTTGGCCGTACGCGAATACTGGATGGGGGCCACGGGGTGCGCCGAAGTATCCGAGTGGAACCGCGGCGGCCGGGTCGGAGATGTCGTAGATGAAGAGAGCTCCGGAAGGGCCGCCCGCGCAGTCGTTGCCCGCCGTCTCCGTGCCGATGACGGCGTAGCGACCGTCGCTCGAGACCGCGACGGAGTGATGGAAGTTGTGCAAGGGGTTAACGATGTGTCCGATGATCGTTGGGGCGAGGGGGTCGGAGACATCCCATACCTGCGTCTCGCCGGGACCCGCGCATAACCCGATCTGACGCTCCTCCCGGATGTCGAACGTGAAGTCATGGCACCCGATCCCTGAATCGAAGCGTGCGACGACGCGCGGCTTTCCCGGGTCCGAGACATCGATGATCGTCTCGATCGCCTTCGACTGCATCTGGCGTCCACCCGGCGACGCGTAGATGATCGGCTTGCCCGGATACGCGGTGATCGTGTGAGCCCCGAGGTAGTACCCCGATGCGGGATCTGGGTCCGGCGCGAGTGCCTCGGTCGTACTGCCGAGGATCTTGGGGCGCCTTGGGTTCTTCACATCGATCAGCGTTACGCCGCCGAGTTCGGTTCCGCAGTTGAACCTGCCTTGGTGATAGCCCAACGCAATGAGTCCTGGCTTGACGACCGCGACGTCGTTCTGCCACCCCCCGCAGCGGACGAACGAAACGTGCTTCGGGATAGGACCCGATAGGTCATAGATGTGCACACCACCGGTGCTGCCCTCCCAACCTTGTTCGGCCGCGTACGCGAAGTCCCCGGAGAATGCGATGTCGGTCCCACCCGCGTTGAACGGAGTGTCCTCGGTCTTGTAAGGGAAGCGCGCGATGAGCGCGACGTTGTCACTCTTGTCAGCCTGCGCGTTGGCGGACGAGGCGGGGGTGACAAGAATCATGATTGCGAGCGCGAGGACAAGGGTGGAACGAGGCTTCAGCACCTCACGATCATCCCACGCGGCCGTTCCGGATGACTTCTCCGCCCGACTACGGGGCCGGCTTGTTATGCACGCTTGCGGAGCTCGTCGCCGATCCACATCGCCGGGAGGTAGACCCAGATGAATGCTGCTGCCGAAAAAGCGGTCACCCTGAGGAGGGTGCTCGTTGCGTTCCTTCCAGCACTGGCAAACGCCAAGATCGCGACGACCGTCGCCGGCGCGGCGGCAGCGAGAAGTGAACTGCGAGCGAAGCGAGCGGTGACGTTCGGCCATAGTCGACGCCGGGCGAGGACCATCCCGAGCGCCAACGGCGGCATCGCCAGCGCGAGGAACTCCATCGCGTAATGCTAAAGCGAGGTCGGTTGGGCAATGATTGGCTCGTGGGCGTCGATGGGATGGTGAATCCGAGGATCGCTCGGGCGGACGTCGTCGGACGCGCCGAGGAACTGTCGTTGCTCGAGAGCCTTTTGAAAGAGACCGCCGACGGTTCGGGAGGCGCGGCGATCCTCGAGGGTGAACCGGGGATAGGGAAGTCCCGCATCGTGGAGGCACTTTGCGACACGGCCTTATCGAACGGATCCAGTGTCTATCGCGGGACCGGGCAAGAATTTGGTGTCGAGCGTCCGTTCGGGGTCATCTGGCAAGCACTCGAGGGTCGTCTCTCGCGCAACGATGATCGGCAGAAGATCGCAGCCCTACTTGAGGACGCGCCCACAGAGTTTGGTGCGGACCGCCGATTCGTAATCATCGACGCGATCGAGGATGCCTTCGAGCACGAGGCCCAAGTGCGGCCGGTTCTCTTGTCGATCGATGACGCTCATTGGGCTGACGCCAGCTCGATCCTCACGTTGCACGCGCTCGCTCAACGTCGGGACCTAAAGGTTCTCTTGTTAGTGAGCTGCCGCCCGGTACCGCGTTCGGCTGAGCTCAAGCGGTTGATCGATGATCTAACGGGATCCGGTTCCGCGCTGGTTACCTTGCGTCCGCTTGACGACGACGCGGTCGCGGAGCTTGCCCGTGTCCGTCTCGGTTCCGAACCCGGTGACTCGCTTAAGCAGCAACTCCGACGAGCTGGCGGGAACCCACTCTTCGTCTTGGAGCTACTAGAGGGTCTTTCCGAAGAGGACATGTTGCGATTCGATGGCGACCTTGCAGAGGCTCCCCGATCCGTACAACCTCCACCATCGCTGCGCGCGTTGATCATCCGCAGATTGAGCTTCATGGATGAGTCGAGCGTCGAGCTATTGCGCACGGCTGCGGTCCTAGGGGATCAGTTCTCTGCTCAAGACCTCGCCACCGTTACGGGGACGTCCTTGACGACGGTGTTGGACCGGATGAAAGAGCCGATCGCCGCCGGTGTCATCGATGCGACCGAAGAAACGTTCTCCTTTCAGCATGACGTCGTGAGAGAGGCCTTGTATGGCGACGTGGCGACAGCCGTCAGGAAAGGGCTTCATCTGCACATCGGCCGCGTATTGGCTGCATCCGGAGCATCCAAGATCCGCGTCGCGCACCACGTGTCGTTGGGCGCCGAGCTCGGTGATCGTGAGGCGGTGACCTGGATGCGCGAGGCCGCGCTGGCCGTCGGTCCCCAGGATCCGAATCTCGCCGTCGATCTGTTGGATCGAGCTGCGGACCTCCTTCCTCCTGACGACCCGGAACGGGACGGACTCCTCTTGGAGGAGATCCTTCGCTTGATGTTCGCCGGGCGGCTCGAGCGAGCATCGGATCTCGCCGACGAGCTGCGGCGGCGCGTGGCAGGAACTCCTCTCGAGGCGATGGTCGACACCCAGCGCCTTGGGATCCTGTCGTTGCAGTTCCGGGTTCACGAAATGGCGCGCCTGGCCGACCAGATCCTCGAGAACGATGACCTCCCGGAGGACTTGCGCATGCAGACGGTGGTCGCCTCCGCGGCCTCTCGCTTAGCCGGCGGCGACATCCAGGGCGCGAAGTCGAGGATGGCCGAAGCACGCGCATACACAGAATCGGTTCCGGATTCGACTGCCGCCGGTCTTTATCTTTGGCTAGCCGCGGCTCTATTGATCTACGAGGGTCGATTCACTCAGGCCGCCGAACGGCTCGAACAAGCCCTTCCACGCACTGAGATGTTCCTCGGTGGCCGGGGGCAGGGATTGGATTTCGTCGGCTATGGCTACACCGTGGGAGCCGATGACGTCCAAAAGGCGCGAACCACTCTCGAGCAAGGGCGTGCCGAGTTGGAACATCGCGGAGCCCTCTCTTACGTGGTGGAGTACCACTGGCTGCGCGCCAACCTCGAGTTCGCTGCGGGAAACTGGGACGACGCGCTGGTCGAAATGAGTGCTGCAAACGATCTCGGAGCCGAGACGGGCACCTTCGGCGTCGCGATCGGCGCTGCTCCCGATCCGACGATCTTGATCCGCTTGTTCCGAGGAGACCCGCTCGGGGCGATGCAAGCCTTGCAAGTTGCCGATGGTTACGAAAGCGGCATGTTCGTTTCGCATTGGCTGGAACCGATCCGTGCATTGGTCGAGGATGCTTCAGGGGACCGGCCGGGCGCTCTGTCGAGACTTAGGGCCTGGCATCGGGACATGGATAGGAAGGCCTTCGTTCCCGACCTCCGGACGATCGGCCGTTCTCTAGCGAGGCTCTATCGCGAGGTCGGGGACCCGGACCTCTTGGCGCACGCGCTGGCGGGCGCGCGCGACGCCCATGAAAGAGCGGATGGTTTGAAGTCGATGGAGTCGGCCACCCTGCTGGTGGAGGGACTGATCGAAGAAGACGTCGACCGTGTGCTGACCGCCGTCGATGCTGCTCGAGAAGCAGAACGAGCATTCGACCTCGCTGAGGCCTGCGCCGAAGCCGGGGCTGCACTGTTGCGACGCGGGGATGCCGACGCGGGCCGCTCATTCGCTATGGAGGCGTGGGCGATCTATGACGATCTTGGCGCGAGTCGACAAGAAGCGGTTCTCGCTCAAGATTTGCGCGATCTCGGAGTCCGTCGTGGATCCCGAGGGAAGCGCGGACGTCCGTCACTCGGTTGGGACTCGTTGACGCAGTCGGAACGGCGCGTGGTGGACCTCGTCGGAGAAGGGCTCACGAACCGCGAGATCGGAACGCGGCTCTTTGTATCGAAGGGGACAGTCGCGACTCACCTACGGAACGTCTTCCGCAAGCTCGAGGTCACCTCCCGCACCGAGTTAGCCGCCGAGGCGGCTCGACGGCGGGACTGAGTCGTCGGGGGCCACCAATTGCACGATGGCTTGGATCAGGCCCGTCCATCCCGCAAACGCAACGGCCGACATCGCGCTCGGGGTGGCGCCGATGAGCCGTACACAACCTTCAGGCGGTTCTAGTCCGAGGAACTCGATCTCGATCATCTGAGTGGAGTCTGCGGTCTAAGCCCGAGAGGAACATCTACCACCCTGTAGATGTTCCGCCCTCTCCCCATCCCTACGTTTCTCGCATTCCCCGCTCGTGGCGCGGGGCGATGAGAAGGAGTAGCAGATGAGAAAGGTGCTACCTGCCTTGTTGGTGGTCGCGATGGCTCTTGGGATCCTGGTTCCCAGCGCAGCGGCGACGCCCGACCGGACATCGCGGACGGTGAGTCACGATTACGTCGGTTCAGCGACGATGGACTGGTGCTACGGGGCGATGCTGGGGGCGGGCTGCGTCCACTTCAGGACCCGGGTCGCGGACCGATTCATCTCCGTCGAGATCGAGGACGCGAGCGGCCGCGACGTCTACGCCGTCATCACTCAGGATGGCCATGGCAGGGGCGAGTATCCGCACACCGCGATCTGCGGCCGTACGACCGAGCCTTTAAGGATCCAAGGCGGCGTCCCCGTCGATGTATTCGTCTGGGCAGAGGTTCCCCAGGTCTTGCTGACCCACTGCTCTGGTAGCGGGCCGGGGCTGGTGACGGCCGGCACGGTCACGATGACATTCTCGGAGACGAAACAGGATGCACGGGAATCGTCTGAGCTACCGTAGGGCGCCGACGACGGAGGATAGATGTCCCTTGAGGGGAACGAGCGCAAGCACGGTCGGCTAAGGGCGACGATCGTCGTTCTTCTCGTGGTCACAGTCGCGGGCGTGATCGGTTTCAAGTGGTTCACGACGGCGACTCCGGTCTCAGAGACCGAAGCCCTCCAGATCTTCGACGAGAACAACGCTGCGGCCGGCCCGCAGGAGATCGCCGACGGCCTGAAAGGGAAGGGCGGTCCTCATCGAGGGAAGGGATCCCGTAAGCCGGGCGCCAAGGGAAGTCCTCGGGCGGGGGAAGCCCGGAGCGGGAAACAAGCTCGCGTAGGTTCCCCACGTGGGGCCGCGTCCGTGGAGGCAGGGTCAGCTTCGGTCGCCGAAGGACCCATGGCAGTTCCGGCAGAAGGGGTCTACGCCTATCGGACCGACGGCGGTGAGCGGATCTCCGGCTATGAGTTTCGACGTTTCCCCAGCCGGAGCTACAGGAATGTCGTTCACACCGGCTCCCGATCCTGGGTCGAACATCACACGTTCTTGCGAGAGCACCAGGGGTGGTCGTCGTTTCGCCTAGAAGAGGCGGCGGTCCTGACCGATTGGACGCGGCAGCGTGTCGAGTTCGGCCCGGTCGTGGAAGACGAGCTCCTCGAATTCCACACCCCGCTCCCCCTGACCTGGCTCCCATGGGAATCGGGCCGCAGCTGGGAAGGTGCCGTGGAAGGTGAAACCGACGACGGCCCCTTTCAGGGTTCATTCTCGGCGTCTACCGGCGCCTATAGCCGCATCCAGGTCGGAGACGAAGTCGTGGGCGTGTGGCTGGAGGAGATGTCGTTCGTTCTCCACGGGGTCGATTTCGATGCGTCGGTGGACCTACGACGCTGGACGTCTCCTGAGCTCGGCGTGACGGTGCGCGAAGAGGTCGTCGCAGACGCCCGGAAGGGAGCCCTTACCTACACCGCAGAGTGGTCCCTTGATCTCTTGTCTACGGACCCGGAGCGTTAGCCCCTTTCCGAAAACCTCTTCCGCCCTGTAGATGTTTGCCGGAGCGACAATCTCTACCTTCTCAGGAGACCCTCCGCGAAGACGCGGGGACTATCTGAGGAGGAAGACATGAGGCGTTGGGTATCTCTGCTCCTGCTATTTGTACTGGGCGCCGCATCGGTGGGATTCGTGGCACCTCCCGCGGTCGCGGGTCCGCGCGGCCACACTCGCACTGCTATTGCGGGTGCTTGGGAGGGTAGTCCGCCTGTTTTCCCAACCTCGATCGATCCGGACACCGGAAAGTTCACCGTCGTTGGACACGCCGTCTGGAGTGGGGACTGGGTCGGAGTGTCCATCTTCCATATGAAGGGAACCATCAACCTGGCTACCGGCGACTATGTCGCAACGGCCGAGACGGAGTTCCAAGGGACCTGGCTGGACGGCGATAACAACAGCCGGGGAGCGCTCAAGTGGCGCGAGAAGATGAGGGGGAACTTCATCACAGGCGTGTTCGTAGGCACGTTCGACATCTTGGAAGGCAGCGGCGACCCGGCCTTCGGGTGCTCCAGCGGACACTTCACGTGGGCCGGCTACGCGGGCCCGGCGGCGTCGTACGGTGGCTATCAAGGCACGTGGATCCACGGCTGCCCACTGCGGGGGAGGCGGAGATGAAGCGTTGGATCCCCATCTTGGTCGTGCTTGGGATGTTGCTCGGTGGCGTCTTGCCGGTGGCCGCGGCCGGAACCGGTGGTCAGCGAACGGAATCGGGCCGCTACGCGGGATTCTCTTTTCCCCTACTGCCGGACGAATACATGGGGTTCCGGGTTAACGGCTGGATCGGTCGGTGTGACCAGGCGGCAGGCGCCGGGTGCGTGAGATTCTTCCCCACGGGCCAGGACCGTTACGTCACGATCGACATCGCCGACGCTTCGGGCCAACCGGTCAGCTATTACGCGATGCAGTACATGGGCAACCGTGTGCGCGGCTACGGAAGGCCTACCTGCAGAGCCCGTCCCCGCACGCTCCGCGTCGAACCAGGCTTCTATCTCGAGATCTACGTGCTCCCCAGCGGCGGTGGAGGATGCATCGTCAGTCCGACGAGCGGAACCGTCACGGCCACGTTCTCTCCAACGAGAGAGGTGGATCGCTCCTAGCGCGATCCCTGGCGTAAGCGCTCGACGTTCGGCGACCGCTCCGCTTACGCGGTGATCTCTCTTAGAAGGCCGGAGCGCACGTCGTAGACGTAGCCCCGCACGTCACTGAACGGGAGTAACCGGCTCTCGCGGATCTCAGTTATCGCATCGTGGACGGTCTGTTCGAGCTCCCCCAACGCGCCGAGCTCGAACGGCGGGGCCATCCCGGTCTTTGACGTGACCAGAGCGGCGAACTCCTCCTCAGTAGATGCGCGCATCCGACAATCCGTATGTTGGATAACCACGGCGGTCTCTGTTCCCATGAGATTGGACAGGACCAACGATCTCGTCGTGTCCTCCGTAAGAGATCCGCCGGCGTTCCGGATCACGTGAGCATCGCCGACGTCCAATCCGAGGATCTGATGGACATCGATCCGCGCGTCCATGCAAGAAAGGACCACGAGCTTCCTCGCCGGAGAAGAGCTGAGATCGCCGCCACGGAATCCGCTCGAGTAGCGGTCATTGTTGGCTAGGAGGTCGTCCATTAGGAGTGAGTCTTAGCCACCATCGGTCGCGTCGCAAACGCCGATCCCAACCCTCCGCCCCCGGCCCTTTCCGAACCACCCGGGCACCCTGCATTTCAGACGCGCGTGAGATACTCGCGAGAGGTTCGGGACGTATCGAAGGGGGCGGGGGCCGTGAAGGTTCGATTGCTGGTGATCGCAGGACTCGTTTCGGCAACCAGCGCACTCGGTGTAGGCGCGGCAGCGCCGGCCCACGCTGGACTGTGGTGCGAGAACGTCGACACCGTCGACGAGGCAGCCGACACCGGTGGCGCAGCGGGCGGCGCGTGCCGCGCTGCGATCGGCGCGGTGTGCCGGATCGTCACCAAGGGAGGCGGCGGCTGCCTCGACTAGCAGCTATTCAGTCGCAAATCACCAGGGCTCGAGCATGAACCGTCGGGTGGTTATTCGACGGTGAACAGAACGGCGTGCGGGTCCTTGTCCGGAGGGCCTTCGAAAGGTTTGTCCGGATCGGCTGTTTGAATCGCCCACTGTCCGGGAGTCAGCTCCACTTCGAGGAACCTGTCGCCTTCACCGCTGAACATGAAGGTGAAGAACTCCAGGGGTGCAGTCGCAGGGTCGGGAGGACCGCCCTGGGCGCTCTCGAACCATTTGGTCGCGTCGTCGACTGTCTTCCCGGCGGCGATCTTCACGAGGAAGATCTCTCGGTCCACCTCGGTGTTATTCACGACCTCGATCACGGTTGAACCGGCCGGAAGGGTCTCGGGGCCCTCGAGCGTGTCATCCGTTGCGGTGTAGGTCGCGTCCGCAGATGGAGACTCGGCGACGTCGCCCTCGGCGACGGTGAAGCTCGACACCATGCCCAACGTGTAGTGGGACTTCCCCTTCTTGGTGGGGATGAAGCACAGAAGCGCGTAGTCGCCTGCTTCAACACCGGTCCCCGTTGACGTGAAGGATGTTCCCGGCAGCTGCACCGAACCGAGCTGGTCGATGACACTTTCCTCTTCGGCGATGCCTTTGAGCGGGTTGCCGCGGCCCTTTGACTTCTCGATCGCCTTTAGCAGGTCGTCCATCGTCTTCCCTTCCAGGAAGCGAGCCATAGCGATCTCGTGGAATTCGCTTCCCTCGTTAGACACCGACACCGAGACCGTGCCGGCCTCGATCTCGCCCGACACCTCGAACGAGTAATCCCGCTCGACGATCGTGAGCACGTTGGTTTCCGGGGAGGGCTGCTCGGGTTGTGGTTGAGCACCGGTTTCAGGTTCGTCTGAACCGCACGCCGCGAACGTGATGAGCAGAGTGACTGCGAGTAGAGCTCTGAGCGTTTTGGTCATAGGAAGGTCCTCCAGGTAAGGGCGACTATGAGCACATTTCTTCCACAGCTTCATGCAGGGTGAGCCGGCCGGACCGGCATTTCTGCAGAAAGTTCAGGCGATCTCAGTGGCCCCTGCCAAGCGTCACCCGGAGCACGACAAATCTTGGCGGCCTCGGGCAGATTCGAACTGCCGACACCTGGTTTAGGAAACCAGTGCTCTATCCCCTGAGCTACGAGGCCCGAGGCCGGGGGATGTAGAAAACGTGGGAGAAAACTCGCTCCGTGCCTTCGACACCCTTGGCTTTGGAGCCGTGAGTCTAATTTTTTGGACCAACGCCCGTTGACGGCGGCTGGATCAGGCACCCACCGCTGCGCCCGTGAGACCGCCGATCGCAGTGCACACGATTATCAGCCCCACGCCCTCTAACCCTTCGAAGTCCTGAGGTTGCGATTCTACGAACGCAACGACCGTGCCCATCAAGGAGGGCTCCACCCACCAATCCGGTCCGAGACCAAACGCTGTTGGTACCGAACCTCAGGACTACGGCGCCGGCGATCTGATTCTTCGGTGGGCCCTCGCCATCTGATAATCCTAGTCCTGGAGTCACGCACGTCTCACGCGCTCGTCATCCCCAAAATCTCCGGCGATGGGCTGTAACGATGTCGACCGTCGGCGCACTAGTAGAGGATGACCAACGACCAGACCCATGGAGCTTGAAGATGTCTTCCGAACCCATCAGAGCTCCGTCTACGTGTACTTCCTACGCATGGTGGGCGATGTCGCGGAAGCTGAGGAGCTCACGCAGGAGACGTTCTACCGAGCGTGCCTATCCGCCCTACGCTTCAGAGGCGAGTCCAACGTCAGGACCTGGTTGTTCGGGATCGCTCGCCACGTCTTCCTCGAGCGCCTTAGGCGGACTGGCCGAGAACGCCCGGTACGAGATGTCCTCGACACGCCACTCCACCCCTCTGACCCGAGCGAGAGGCTCTCACTGGAACAGGCATTCGCTGCTCTGCGAACGGCCGATAGGGAGGTCCTGATGTTAGTCGATGTGCTGGGATTCGAAGTTGGAGAAGCCGCAGTCGCTCTAGACGTAACGCCAGGGGCGTTACGGACGAGACTTCACCGCGCGCGCCGACGGATGCGTGCGGAGCTTTCCTTGTGATGCGCGACGCGCCCCTCGATCTTCGAGCCCTCGGCGCAGTGGACTCGCCGGATGTTGTATCTGGTGCACTTCGGCGGTTTCGGCGTAGGGTCGTCAGCACCGGGGCGGTTGTCTCCCTGGCGGCGGCCTCGCTCATTGGCGGCATATTGTGGGCGCTCACGATGAGCTCCTCTTTGGAGGAGCGGATCGCTCAAGCTCCTGGCACGAATGCGGGTGCCATATTCGAGCGTGCGGGAGCGACCGTGGTCCTGACACGTGTGGCAGACGTTGATTCCTCGGTGGGCCTCAGCTTTTTGATTGCTCGCTCGTCCGAGCCCACGGACTCATTGTTTGTCCAGGTCCCGGGTGCACGCGAGTTCGACACATCGGGAGGGGGAGGTGTCCGCGAAGTGCACTTGCTTGTTTCACCGACTGAAGGCGGGATCTTTCGTGCGACATTGCTCTCGTACGACGATTGCGTAGCGGACCCCGGCGGTTCCTGTCGATCCCCTCGCCGTTCGATCGGCACATTCACTATCGACCTCGATGCACTCGAGGTTCCGCAAGCAATCTGGGAGGAAAGATAGATGTTGACCCATGCGACCGACCCATCCCCACCACGCTCTGGAGGTATGGCGCACACCCTTGTCTGGTGTTTCGGTGCACTCATCGTCGCTGTAGCGATGGGCTTCGCCGCCAACATCCTCGTAGCAGATGTACTCGATGAGGCCATCGACCCATTCACCGACGGTGCCATCGTCCCCGACCCCGCAACCGCACTGATATTCGGATTTCTCGTCGGAGGCGCGACGGGAGCCGTCGTTGGAAGCCGCGTTCGCCGGGGCCCGAGTGTTGCGGCCTGCGTCGTCATCGCAACGTATCTTTACGTCTGGCCGATGACCTTCCTGAGCATCAGGAGCGGGACCTGGCTCACCGTCTCCATCGTTGCCCACCTCGTTTTCGCCGCGGGAGCCGCGCGCGTCATGTCGGCGGTCAAGGCTCGAGAGAAGCTCGACCTTGCCGCGTCTAGGAGTGGCTCCTGACCTGAGCCATCAGTCGAAACAGTGATCTCCGAGGTGTTGCTACATCGTGCTCACTGCCCCATGAACACCCCCTCGCGAGCCGTGTCCAGCAAGAATCATTATTCCGAATACAGGTGTCCGCCACGCGAAGCATTGAAGGCCTCAGAGGAGGAAGCAGACTGATGGCATTCGAGGTGGTTCAGATTGCCGCGGGGGTTCATCGGTTCTCCAGCGTGTTTACAAATTGGTATGTGATCGAGCAAGGCGACCGGGTGACCGTGCTGGACGGGGGGCTGCCTAGAGACTGGAGGGCGTTCTCGACCGCACTAGAGCGACTTGGAATCGATGAGACCGCTATTGATGCTGTGTTGATCACACACCACCACCCCGACCATGTCGGCAATGCCGAACGGCTGAGAAGGTCGGGGGCCAAAGTGTTCTCTCACTCGGCGGATGCCGCCTTCCTGCGAGGCGAGAAACACTTGCCAATTGCTACTCGCATCCCCTTCTTGCTGCGACCTTGGTACGCGTTCTACATGGCGCGGCTACTGGCGAAAGGAATCATGCGGGTGCCGCCCATCGGTGAGCTCAACATGTTCTCCGATGGAGAGGTCTTGGACGTGCCGGGAGCGCCGAGGGTCATTCACGCTCCCGGTCATACTGCAGGTAGTTGTGCCCTCTTTCTCGAAGATCGCTCACTCTTGTTCAGCGGTGACGCGTTGGTTACCCGTGACGTTACGACTGGACATAGGAGGGGACCGCAGGTCATCGACGGCCCCGACACCGAGGATGTTGCTTTGGCGAAGGACTCGCTTTCCGCTCTTGCCGCCACCAACGCAAAGACAGTGTTGCCTGGGCATGGAGAGCCGTGGTGGGAAGGGATCGAGAGCGCTGTGAAGATCGCCCGTCGTCCGACCTCGCGAGGCGGCACGTGACCGGCCCTATGGTCCCTGGGTGACGCAGCAAACCGCGGACCCACGTAACTCAGGCCCCCCCTTATTCCGACCTGAGACCCTCCTGGCGGTAGAGGCAGTAGCGCGCGCCATGGAACTCGCCTCTGGCGGCGTCCGGCGCGAGGACATTTCCTACAAAGGACCGCTCGATGTTGTCACTACTATGGACATCGCCGTCGAGGATCTGATCCGGACCGCCATTCAAGACTGTTCACAGTTCCCCGTTGTAGGAGAGGAAACCGGAGGCGTTTCCGCGGCCGGATCCCCCTACTGGCTCATCGATCCGATTTGTGGGACACGCAACTTCGCATCGGGCATCCCGCTCTACGCCATCAATGTCGCCCTCGTAGAACACGACAAGATCTCAATCGCTGTTGTAGGTGACCCGTCGACCGGCGACATCGCGGTCTCGGAGGCGGGTCGAGGAGCATGGGCATTTAAAGACGACGACGTCCGGCCGCTTCTTGTTAGCAACCAGAGCGAAACCGTGGTGGTCGAGGCCGGGCGAGCGGCGGCTGGACGTCGAGAATCAGCTGCACAGTTCACCGCCGAGGTGATACGAGCGGGACAGTGGGAGCTTCGCAATTTGAGTACGACACTCGCTCTTGCTTACGTCGCGTCGGGTCGCGTCTCTGCCTATGTCCTCTTCGACGGCGCAGCGTTGCACACGGGGGCTGGATCGCTCCTAGCGAATGAAGCTGGTGCCGTCATCTCCGAGATAAATGGTGCACCTTGGACGATACGCTCGGATTCCCTCGTCGCCGCTGCGACCCCGCAACTGCACGAGGTTCTGCTCGCCCTTGCACGTAGATGATTGCGGCCGGGCGCACCGAGGAATTCAAGATTTCCAATATCGAACCGCAAGACGGAAGTCCTTCCACCAGACACTTGTGGATCAGGCGAGAACGGGAGGTCGAGAAAATCGGGCGCCCGGAGCGGAGCCGCTGAACGCACGCGCCATTTGCCTAGCGGGAGTTCGCGGGGAGAGGTGTGAACGCGAAGTGGCACAAACTCGTCAGGCCGCTTGATGACATCGACCAAGCGGATCAGCTCGACGTGTCGACTCCCACTTCCCGGTCTCGATGCTTAAGTGAGATTCCTGCGCCCGCCTTAGGGGACGCGTCACACCTCAGCGTCGATTTACCTTCCAATGCCCAGCGGACGCATTGCGGCTGCCGGTACTCGGCGCGGTAGGTCCAGTCAACGGTCTCCCCGGCGACGGTTCCGGTTCCCTGTCCAGTCTCGTTGAGCCCATCCAGTCCCACGTAGCCTTCGCCAGTGTTATTGCCCTTCGAGTCGGCCAGCGGTGGCAGAAGACCTGAGCCGCTCATCCTCGGCGAACCTCCGTCGCTAGCGGAGCGAGAGGGCTCCGAGAGGAAACCGGTGCGGGTTGGCTTGTCCGCTGGCGCGGATCCAGCTGCGACGCTCCCCATTTCGTGAACGGACGTGACCATGAGTGGCGATGCAGAAGGGGCTTGGGGTCCTGGCGCGATAGCACGAGGCAGAGCTAGCGAAGTTAGAAACAGAACGGCCCCGGCAGCAGCTTGGCCTACCAAGGTCCAGTCGTGCCCGCCCACCGCCTGTTTCAAGCGGATCGAAGACCTGCGAGAAAGTCCGACGACCGGGCCCGCCATCCCCCAAGCGGCATCCGATGCCCGCTCCATCAGCACCTTCAGCCCCTGTCGAGCTCGGGAGCGAGCGGTCCTTGTCGCTGTCCCACCGGAACCGACTCCGACGTAACCAGCTTCGGCTAGGAGCAGCGTCTGGTACCGGGGCTTGAGCTTGCGTATCGCGAGATGCACAGCGCTCAGGTGGATCCGCGCAAGCGCACGTTGCTCGATATCGACTCCGGTCCCTCGGTCGACCAGCGTGTCTCGAAGCTCCACTCGATTGTGCTTGCGGTGGTGATCTACAACCAGCCGGCGCGCGATGGTGAGCGCAAGGGGCATCAGCGGCTGGTTGGTATCTATTTGGGCCCAGCGGACGAACAGCCGGGTTCCCGCTTCCTGGACGATGTCCTCCACGAGGGAACGGGAAACACCCTCCGCAAGGAGCCGGCTCTCGAGGCGCTGTGCGATGTCGGCCCAGATGGACTCGAAGGTCAGGGTCGAGCCGGTGGTGTCTTCGATAACGGGGTCCACGCCGCATTCTTCTGGCTCAGCAGGCAAAGCCCTGCTCAGTCCCGGCGGCCAGTTCTGGCCGCGGCCTGGAGCCTTATCGGATGACCTTCGACAGTGCCGTCAGTCGCAACCCTTCGCCGAGATGGCATGTTCTTGCCACAGGTGTAACAGGAAGCCGCCCGTCCTGTGTTTCCCCTATGGCACCCATGATCGAGACCCGCTTTTGCTGGCCAATGGGGAAACTTCTGGCCACCGGTGTAACGGTCAGCCCTCTGACACGTGTTCACCGTATGGAAAGGGAAAAGAAGGGCACATCGACCCCGGAGCTCACTTCTGAGGAGCTCTCGATTGTGGACCTCCTCGCTCAAGGCCTCACCGATGACGCAATAGCACGGCGCCTCGGCTTGGCGAAGCGCACGTATCGACGCCGCCTCGACAACTTGTTGGCGGAGCTCGGCGCAAGGTCGCGGTTCCAAGCAGGTGCGATGGCTGTTCAACGCGGCTGGATAAAGGAGCCGATCACCGGACGCAGCGATGACCCTTATTGACCACCGCGACATGAAGGACCTTGTCGTTCTACTCGGTAAGCCAGGAACCACAGACACCAACAAGGAAGGAGACACACGATGAGAGCAGTAGCGACGACACTGACGATGCTGATAGTCGGCACCGTTCTGAGCAGCACAGTGCTCGCACAGCCCGTATCGCCTCGCCAGGAGACGCACATCTACAACGGCAGCCGAGGTGGAAGCGGCAACGACGAAACAAACCTCCAGGAGCTTGTCTTCTCCCCCATGAAGGGTGAGCGCTATGCGTTGATCCAGGTTGTCGACAACTACAACTCCTCCGAGAACGTACGTGTCACGGTGAGCCAGGATGTCAACGGTGACGGCGAGCTAGAGCACCAGTACGAGATCTGCGGCGCGACCCCCAAGCCCGTCGCGATCGCAGGTGGGACCGACATCGACGCGGTCGTCGAAACCGTCGGGTGCGACGGCACGCTAGGTGCCACCATGGGATATGTCGAGATGCTGTACTTCCGCTCCAAGTCTCACTTCACCAAGTGGCAGGCGAGCCGAAATGGGGAGTTCGATCCCGCCAAGTTCAGAGGGACGCAACGTGTAACGGAGGCCACCTACCAAGGTGGTGGCGTCGGGGCAGCCGACAGGGACGTGACCCTCTTCCATTTCAAAGCCGGTGATGGAGAAGCGCTAGGAGGCGCTCGGTTCATGGTCAGTGCGAACGAAACCTTCTTGTCGCTCGAGATCGCCGACGCTTCGGGTTTGCCGACCCGAGCCTCGGTGTACGTGGGGAACGCGGCGGGTACCCGCTTCGCGGGGACCTTCTGCGGGGCGACTCAAAGCCCAATCCGCGTGGAGCCCGGACAGGAAATCATGGTTCAGACAAGCACCGGGGCATGTGCGGACGGCTCCCCGGCGGCGGCTACAGAGGGAACCGTTACCGCGACTTTCTATGCTCCAGCGAACCCATAACAGGGAGGTGGATTTCCAGCTGGCCTAGAAACGGACGGATCGACCTGGAGAGGGCTTCGTCGCGGTGTCGATCGAGGACGAGACCGGGCTACCCACGCGAGCACTCGTGGTCCAGCAGAAGCGGACCGACTTCGGCCCCCGGTAGTGCTCAAGGAAGATATCTGCGGAGGCACGAACCGTCCGATCGCGATCCGCAGCGACCTCAAGGTAGAGGTATTGGTCCAAGAAGGACCATGTGCCGACGGAACGAACGCGGCGGCGACGTCCGGGACGGTCGAAGCAACCTTCACCACTAAAGCGACCATGGGCTAACGGATCTCGCTAGTCCAGAAATGAGGCCCCACCCGAGTTACTGGGTGGGGCCTGTTGCATTTCTGGATCAGGTCGACTCGTAGGCTCTCCGCCTATCGCGTTCTCCTGATGGTCCAGGATGCCGGCGAGCCTGTCGCGCTCCTCGTCGGTGAGGGTGCGAACGCTCATCGCATCGAGCATCTCGTCGACGAATTCGCCTGTTGCAGAGGTACCAGGGGTCCCCCCGGCACTCGCAGACTCGACCCAATCACATCGTCGGGTGGAGGTGCCACGGAATCATGCCGGGTTCTGCGGGGATGATGAGAACGGTCTTCACCTTGTCGTCGAACGCCACGACGTTCATGCACGTCCGGTCGCGGTAGTCGCCCTGAGCGATCTCAGCGGTCCAATCATCGAAGCGATGCTTCTCCAGGACCGAGGTAACGGTCTGCAAGGATGTGCCTTCATCGAGGCAGACGTCTTTCTCATCGACCCCGCCGGCGGTGCCGGCGTTGTAAAGCTGGCGGTACACGTCGTCACGCATCTTCGCGAACCTGCGTGCGGCGTCGCGATAGCCCTCGGGCAGCGGCTGGAGCCCAAGGTGTGTGCACACCTCGTTATCACCCGTGGGGAAAACAGCTACGGCTCCTCCGGAGTTGATGCACGCCGTCATCGCTGGGACGTTCTCCGAGGAGGTCCCGATGTCGCCACGAGCCCACAGGTCCTCACAGACGCGGATCGGATCTCCACCTGTCGTCGACACGATCGCGACATCGGAGTCACTCTCGCTTACCGAGCCATAACAGCCGATCCCGCTGGCTACGACCTCATCGCTATTCAGCACCGCGTAGCTCGTCGCGGCCACGCTGAGCAGAGCGGCAGGCACCAAGACCGCCGCGATGCGCCGGCGTCTGCGCTGGGTAGGACGCTTCCGTTCGTTCCTTATCTCTTTCATGAGAGCTTCCTTTCTCGTTGCAAGCCGAGTCTGAGGGAACTCTCGAAGGGGCGGCGGAGCCGGAATCTGCTTCATCCCTCTACCTCTCTGGGCTGGGTGGTGGAAGCTCTTGCCAGAGCGTCTCTGTCCTGTGTGTCATGTCCGTTGTCGCCCTCGAGTTCCATGAGGCCGCGGCGCGCCCTCGAAAGGCGGGACTTCACGGTCCCTGCTGGCACGCCTAGTGCGATAGCCGCCTCCTCATAGGTGAGCTCCGACCACACCACGAGGGCGACTACTTCTTGGTGCTCGGGGGGCAGCTTCTTCAGCTGCTCGAGAACTGCCTTCATGCGCCGTTCGTCATCGATGCGCCCTGCGACATCGTCCGCGAGCCCGTCCTGCGGTCGCTCCTCAATTACGGCGAGCCTCTGGAGCGCGGTCTCTCGCCGCCGCCGAGACCGAATGTCATTCCGGAAGAGGTTGGTGGCTACCCCGAGGAGCCAAGGTCTGATCGAGTCGTTCGCGAGGAGAACCTCGTCGCGCCTTCTCCACGCCTCTAAGAAGGTGGCCGAGGTGAGGTCCTCCGCTTCAGCCCAGTTGCCCCGTCGGCGGAAACAGTAGTTATAGACAGAGGACGCGTGACGTTCGAACAATGTCGCAAAGGCCGCGTCGGATCCGGCCGCGGCCTGGTCCCACAGATCGCGGTCCAGTTCCTCCATACCTTTAAGTGTCCGCTGCCCACGCGCTGGTTCCCGAGATCCTTGTGGGCCCCAACCGGGAGGGCGCACCAAAGCCCTCCCGGAATCGAATCGGTTTCTTAGCAGCTACCCGAAGCAACTTGTGGGACCTGCCGTTGGGGACGAACAGGTCGTGTCAGCAAGGCTGTGCCGATCCCACCTATGGCAGTTAGCGTGTGAATCACCTGGTCGGCCCCGTTGGACGCGAACGAGAAAGTCGCGGGAGGCAACAGGGCGAGGGTAACCACTCGACCTCTCGCTCCGACCGTCGCAGGAGATAGCACATTCGGACGGTCCCAGCGGCAACTTTTCTGATGAGCGTCTATGAGCCGATCGGATCGACATGCGAGGTGCCGGCCCCGATACATTTCCACGTGAACATGCCAAGGCATTCCAACCGGGCGACCCGGTACACAGCGCGCCGCGCCCGCCCCCCGCTGTGCGCAGCTGTCATCTTCGGAGCTGTGGCTGGGGCTTTGGTGTTTGGAGCTCTGGGCGCCGCGGTCGGGTTGTTTGTCAACACAGTGATGGGGAGCGACTCGGGATGGGAGTGGCTCACCGCGTCCCTGATCGGGGCCGTGGTTGCTGGCTGGGTCGGAGCGACTCTGGGCTGTTTCTTCGCCGCTCACGTTATGCGTGCAGCCGACGCAAGGGCGATCTCCAGAAGGATGGCCACGTCGGTGGTCCCTGCGACCCTGGTTGGATTCGCCGTCGGTGTTCTGGCCGAGAATCTCCACCCATCGCTCTTCATCATTTCGCTGCTCGGATTTCCACTCTTCGCCGCGCCCGCACTGGCTTGCTCTCGTTCCCGAAGCACGACTGTCTCCTAGTATCGAACACTGGCCGATCACCATCGTGCCAACAAGGTTGATGCCCGGCTGACGGGGTTCTCCTCTCTCCGATTGCAGCGGCGCAACGAGCTACTCCGACTTCACTGCGACGACGCGTTCGACCCCGCCAGCTCGACCCAGTCGTTCGCGTTGAACTACGTCGAAGCCGAGTCCCTCGAGCTGATCTGCCGGTCGGCGCGTCATGTGCTCCCCCTCGAGCCGCCGAGAGAAGAACTCGATCACCTTCTGCAGCCACAGCGCGGAGCTAAGACCACCTCCAGACTCCCCAGTCTCGATCCTGACGCCACTGGCCACATCATGTCGCTCACTCGGAATCAACAAGGCATCGTTGTCGGGATAGCCGCGCTCCCGCTCGGTTCGTGCCGTTTGTTCAGGCTTCAGAAGGTGAAACATAGGCAGCTATGGCGGACATATGGGGTCGTAGGCCTACCTAGGAGGCGACCCTGAAGAGTCATCCGAGAGATCTCATCGAAGCTCTTTACAAGGAGCATGCCGATCGGGTCCTGAGGTACGCACAGCGACGAGTACCAACCCACGACGCCGAGGAGGTCGTCGCGCAAACCTTCCTCGTCGCGTGGCGACGAGTCCACGACGTCCCACTTGAAAACCCGCTCCCTTGGTTGTTCGGGATAGCGCGTAACGTCATCCGCAACCTTCAACGCTCAGACAGACGGCAGACACGAGTAGCGACGCGCATCGCCATGCTTCGACCAGAACCCGCCGAAACCGGAGCTAAACACGAGCTGCCCGACGAACTTCGTGAGGCGCTCGCCTCCTTATCCCCTCTCGACCGTGAAGTCCTGCTCCTTGTCGCCTGGGAGGAACTCGACCACTCTCAAGCAGCCGCGGCGATGGGCTGGTCGAAGACGAACTTCCGACTCCGCCTCCATCGAGCGCGTAAGCGCTTACGGCAACGACTCACCAACGCCGATCAGCCTTTTCCACGATCGTCATTGACCCACACAACGCCAGCACGGGAGGAAGCCCGATGAAGCAAGAGACCGACGACATGATGCTGCTTCAAACTCACAACCCCATTCCGGAAACGAGTAAGTCCGACTGGGCCGACAGCGACGCGGGGCGCGCTCTCTTCTCCCGGATCGAAGCGCACCTAGGGCAGGTCAGGCCCGCCCCAAGGCAGCCTCGGTGGCGGCGGCCAACCGTAACCATCCCGATCTTTGTGGTGCTCAGCGCCACCGGTTTGTTGTTCGCATCAGCAATCGCCGGCGACAAGGTCATCAACGTTGCGGCCGAGGAAGCGCTCTTTAACCCCGCGGCGGTCGAACGAGAGTTGGCCGCCCAAGGCATCCAGGCTCAGGTACAGGTCGTCCCTGTCAACGACTTCCTGGTAGGCAAGTGGTTCCACTTGTACTTCCACCCGCGAGCGCAGGTCGATGACGAGACCTTCCATCTGCTGCAGAGCTATGTCGGCGTCATCAACGGGGCATCCGAGTCTGTTCTGGAGCGCTGCCCCATCGGCGACTGTGCTCGCACCTCCCTGCTCGAGATCCCCGGGAGCGTCAAAGGCCCAATGACCTTGGTCGTAGGACGCCAGCCCCAGCCCGGTGAGGAGTACTGGGCCGAAGAAATCGATTGGGACAATGAGCTTGCCCCCAGTGGAGCGCTCTACTGCCTTCGCCTCGAAGACAAGACCCCGACAGAGGCCGGTCCCCTCTTGCGTAACCTCGGCTACGAGATCATCTGGGTACATGAAGCGGACAAGACCAGCAGTGAAGTGGCGTCCCCGCCCGCCGGGTCCATGATCACGTTCGCATTCTTCCGCGGACCCGACGTCGTGGACGTAAGAACCGCCGAACCTGCAATGGCAGAGAGATACAAGGCGGCGGGCGGCACCCCCTCGCAGGAACATCCGCGGAGTTCCGCCCCCTGGGCACCGGATTGCTAGGTCGATAGCTAGCTGCTTGACGGTACGCGAAAGGAGCCCGGCTTGCGCCGGGCTCCCGACGTGCCGGGTGAGGAGGGGTTACCCGGCGGCCGCCGCAGGGGCCGGGAGTAGCGCGAGACTTGCCAGGTGAATTCCTGGCCGGAAGTGATCGTTGGCGGCACCCATGAGCCTTATGTCGATCGCGTTGTGGACGAAATGCCCTACATCACGCGCCCCAAGACCGTGGCAGCTTTCGGAACTGTGCACGGCTACCCGTGGAGTCTGGTCCTGTTTCAGAAGCAGCGTGATTCCGAAGACGAACAAGACATGGCCCCGGACGACCATCCGAAGCCGGCTCGATTCGAATTCTTCCTTGGGGGCACCCCGGGCCTTCCGGGTTCTGCGCCTGGTGGGCTGGGTGGGGGCGGTGGAGAGATCAACATTCGGGACGGAGCCCATATCGATACCACCGCACACAGTTGGCCGACCGACCCACCGGTTATGGGATACGTCGTATTCACTAGTGATGACGCCCTTGAGTTACAGGTCAATCCCGATGACGCCGAGGCACAAAGGTTTCCGGTCGAACGTCACCTCGAGGGATTCCCAAAGTTCTGCGTCTTCTTCCCCCCGTTCGCAGTTCCGGGGACCATCGCCGCCCTTGACGCATCTGGCAACGTCCTGCATCAACGGACGCTAATCTCGGGCGAGGTTCCCGTGGGCGCGGTCTTCGGCGGCGGCGATTAGCGAACACGCGTAGAGGCCCGGCTGCTGACCGATGGAAGGCCGCCCTGTCGCCTCCGCCCAACCCGAGTCTTAGCGTTGCAGGAAGGTAGCGATCTTCTCTTGTACCTCGGCGCTGCGAACTAGATCCCAGTGGTCGAGGCCCGCAAAGTATTCGTGCTCTGCGCCATACAAGGCAGCAACGGGAGTGCCGCGCTCCTCGCGGAACTCGTCGCCTGAGATCACGAGTACTGGGCACCTCAATAAGGGCACCGAGATGCCACGCTTCCTCTCCCCGCGTGCGAGCGATGACTCCGGTCGGCAGGCAACACCTTCGGGAAAGGCTCCGTAAACAACCTCAGGATTAAACGTCCCTTCCTCCAACGGTGCGTCCGGCACGAACCCCTGGACCTCGCCAGGAGGGCTGGGCTCCATGAGGATCACGGCTGAACAATCGATTGTTTCAGCAGCCATCAAAGCCACAAGTCCACCCATGCTCCAGCCACAAAGGCCGACCGGCTTCCCCGTCTTCTTGCACGCGGCGACCACTTGGTCTCGATAGTCATCCATAGAAGCGCGCCCAACGTCCAGGTCTTCCTGTAGGTCGACGGTTACGACATCGATGGCGGAGAAGCTCTCCTGCCACCCATCGAAGATCCACGGTCCACTGCCTGCGCCATGCACGAGAAGCAAAGATTTCGTCATCGCCCCCAGTCTCCCGCGTTGCTTGCTTACGGGCCAAGCCCGACCCTTCGGGCGACGTCGCAGTCGAGGAACGAGGACCGACTGAGCCCGACTCGAACTCGCAGCGTGCGGTTGCGTGGAGGTCTATTCGTTGAACGTTTCGACCCACGCCCAGCCGAAGTATCCAATCAACAAGATAAGGACGACGATCAGAAGCAGGAAAGCAGCGCGACCTAGCAAGGAGAACCCGTCCTTCATAGATCTAGCCTATTCCGGCGAGGACGCAGCCGCGAAGGATGACCGTTCGAGTCGGACACTCAGCGGCGGGCCTAACGTGGCGTCGTTATAAACGGCCGCGCCGCACATAAGGGGAGCTATCGGGAACCAGAGCACGCGGAGTAACGTCATACGAGAGATGAATGCTGAGCACACACAGCGGCTGACTAACAGGTCGCCACGGGCGCTGTGACCCGTTTAGGGCTGGTCGCTCTCGTGATCCTCACATCGTGCACGGGAACCGGTGAGGACCCGGTCGTTACTGCGTCGCCGCGTCATGAGCTCGCCTGGGTGAGCATCCCTCGGGACGGCGGTGGGTTCGGCGTCCCGACCGACTGGCACAGCAAGGTTGCCGGCACGAAGCACTTCGGTGGCTTGGTCGCCGCAACCCGGCCGAAGATCACCCAGAACGTCATCCACGCGGACGACGACGGGCTTGGCGGCGGCGTCCGTTACGTCCGCCCCGAGAGGCTCCGCCCTGACGACGCCTTCATCTCCCTGACGTTTCATATCGCCTTGACAGGTCGCGGAACGAAGAACCACCTTCCCAGCGAAGTCGTCGCCGCAGACTTCTCCGACTCGGTAGACAAGCATCTCGGCGTCCCGTTTCGAGAGGTGGATGGTTGGCGGAACGACGACCTGAGTGTGAGGGTTCGCTACTGGATAGGTCCGGACGCGTCGGATGACACGAAAGCCGAGCTCGAGATGATCCTCGAACGGATCGAACTGCCTAAGCGCTGATTCGCATCAGTGCACTCTCTTGGTTTTTGGCCGAAGGACCCTCCGACCGAAGACGCAACCTACTACCGACCAGAAATATCGGGACCCGATTACGCTGGCTCCATGGAGGTGCGACCGGTCGACCCCCGAGACACTGAGATTGAGGTCGACTCTCCGATTTATCGCGTGTTCTTCTGGGAACGTCAAAGCGACCAGCCCTATTCAGGCTTCAAATCGGACGAGTACGAGATAGCCGAGGCCCGAGACGTGCACGAAATGACTCAATGGGCAGAGGCGAACGCTGGTGACCGGACCTTCACGGTCTACGTGGTTGTGGACAAAACACTCGTTCGACTGTCGGGCCGGGATCCCACTGCAGAGCAGGGCGTTCTTGATGCAAGGTGCGACCCTTGAGTCGAGCTTACGGATACAAGATCATCGGTAGTTCGCTGAGTAGGACGATCGTGAAGCTCGCATCTCGAAGACTTCCTTGCAGGTCGTAGATCCGCACTTCTTCGACGGCTTCTGACCTTTCATCACAGATGGTCGAGGTGTTTGCGATGAGAGGAGCGTTGCCGAGGTTCCGTACAGTCACGATGACCTCATACGCATCCGGTGGGCAGGATGGCGGTTGCTGTAGTCCGGCCCTGTGGCTGTCGAAATCGACGTGATAGATGCCGGTCGTCGTGCGACGAGCGGTGATCCCCGCGATGTCGCAACCGTATTTGGGAAACCAGGGGATAGGTGGAGGGTCGGTGTCCCTGTATGCCGTGCCAGGCACGCTGGCATATTCACCCCCGATAGAGCTCTCAACGTTGGCCTTGGCCACCACGACCCCGACTTCACAGGTGGTTTCCTCGTACTCATCAGGGATGCGTCCCCCGAGGTTCTTGGCGTCCGGCGCGCGCGTGATGATGTTTTCCGGCAGGTAACCGCTGTCGTCGGTCGCAACCAGGCGGCGCCGTCTGTCCTCGAGGATCGCGTCTGCCCCGACCGCGTGTAAGCCATCGACCCGATGTGAGTTGCGCGCAAAGCGCGCAACGTCCGCGACCGTGCGAGCGACCGCCGGGGTGGCGAGCGCGACGACCGCGCCAATGGCAAAGAAAGCTAGCGCTCTGATCCAGGAACCTTTCAATTCCCCTCCTTTAGTTTTGAGGTCGCGGAGCACTCAGGGAAGTGGCATCGCGGGGAGCTCGGTGAGCAAGACGATGGTGAACGTCGCATCGCGTAGCGCGCCGCTAACGTCATAGATGCGCACTTCTTCGACCGTGTGTACGCGCTCGTCGCAAATGGTGGAGGTGTTTGCTATGAGGGGTCGTTCAGGGTTCTGCGACTTCACCGTGACGACCACCTCATGTTTCGGCGCCTGGCATTCGGTCATGATGTTCGGAGAGAAATCAACGTGGTACACCCCGGTCGCCACATGGCGTGCTTTGACCTCGAGGACCATGCACTGACGGTTGGGTAACTGCGGGGGCGGCGGACCCCCGACGGCGTCCTGGTACGCAGCGCCTTCGGTAGGCTCGTACGCCGGTCCGATGGATGCAGGGACGAGGGCGCGCCCGGTGACGACGCCAACTTCGCATACCGACTCCTCGTATTGCGGAGGCAACTGGCCTCCCAGGCGAGACGCGTCGGGTGCCCGCGTGATGATGTTTTCCGGCAGGTAACCGCTGTCGCCGGTTGCAACCAGGCGGCCCCGCCTGTCCTCCGGCGTAGCCTCCGCGCCCACGGCATGGAAGCCATCGACCCGATGTGAGTTGCGCGCGAACCGCGCGAAGTCAGCGACAGTACGAGCTAATGCGGGCGATGTAAGAGCAACGACGGCACCGACGACGAAGAAGACGGCTGGCTTGACCCAAGCTTGCATGTGGTCCTCCTAAGCTTTCAAAGGCAGCGGCCCTACACCGACACTCGAAGTGGCTGCGAGGAACCGTGTTCACGATCTTCTGTCTGGCGTCGCCACTTTGCTTCGAAGGTGCTTTCCCCCTTGAGGGTTAAGTGGAAGATCGCTCGGCACCGTTCGTTCAAGGGTTGTGAGTCGATCCTCGAGGACCCAGTCCTACGGACCTTCCATAGCTGGAGACTGGTACCAATAAGCCCGTCGCAGGGACGAACGAGGCCTGCCAACACCACTCTCCTCGCGGGGGATATCCGCTTTACCCGAAGGCTGACGGCGACCCGAACACGGACGGGGGTCGCCTCGGACCCGGCCTCGTGACACCTGTAGGACTGATGATCGATGGATGCCCAATAGTTGGCTGATCGTTCTGGGACAAGCTTGAACTCGAATATTCCGGAGGCATCGGAGACGGTTGAGCCGATCGTTTCGAACTTGCCTCCAGCTATCTGTGTGTGCAGATGGACAAGCATGCTTAGTCCGCACTCGTCATAGAAGGTGTTCTCGACCCTTCCGGTGAGCGTCAACTCCGCTGGGTATCGAACCGGCTTGGAAGGGCCTTCGAGAAAAACCCGACGGCACTGTTTGAACATTTCGCAGCCGTCCTGGGGCGTCGATGTGCGCTGAGTAAACGATGGAGTGGGCGTTGTCGTGGGTGTCGCGACTGGTGGGGTCGTTGGGCTTGGACCGGGGGAGCCTAAGACGTGAGTGAGCCAACCTTCATCGGGGACTACGTCCGGAGGCGCTAAGCCCGGACACGGCGTCGACGACGGTGTGGCCCTGCATGTGGAGACCTGGCTCGCGTAAACCCTGTAGGTGTAAGAAAGGGGAGTCGCGTCGCCCGCAGCCATGGATGTGATGCCGAACTGCACGTGCAACAGTGTGTCGCTCCTCGCGAACGCGGTGGCGAGCTCGACGAACCGACCGTTCTCGTCGATCACCTCCGCGGTATAGCCATCGAACATCCGAAATACCTCCACTGCCCGGTGCACCGTTTGGCCATCGGACAGGGACGCGGAGAGCTGAATCTTTACGAACCCCGTTTCTCGCATCGCGTCTGCCGTCGCGAAAGCGATGTCGTGCTGCAGAACGGCTTCGGGGAAACGCGCCCCGTGGTCTTGAGTGACGGCGGCGATATCTGTAAATGCGTCGGGAGAGCGGTCTGGGTACTCGGTGCGATCCGCGAGCACCGGACTCGCTGGAATGGCGAGTGCGAAGGCCGCAACCGCGACAGCAACGGTACAGGTTCGCCGACGTCTGTGACCCCGTGACAGACGAGTCCTAGCCATATGCCCTCTCCTTGTGAACGCTCCTCACGCTTTACAACGCTCTCGCACCTGTGAGGTTGTTAGGGCGTCGCAGTCTCCCGAGACGGGAATGGGTCGCGTCCCGCGTGAATGCGACGGACCCTTGTCTGCCGGTAGGTCTAGGGAAGGGGCGTCTTCTCGCAAGAAGCTTTGGCTGATACGGCTGGGACGTCTCCGCGCTTGAAGGCCAATCCAACGATGGCGTTGGATCGTTCGCCCTCCTTGGTTGCGGCACGCACCTGAGACGACTTCTTCGTTCCTATCTGATCGCCATCCTCGTCGAAGACGGTGACTGTGCAGGTGTGCGACGCGGGCGCGGATGAGAGAGGCCCGATCCACAACGGGACTGCCTCAACCTTGAAGTATTCGCTTGAGTGCGGCCACTCGGGCCTCGGATAGGAAACGACCGGAGCCGGCATCTCGAAGCCAGGTTTGTCGATCGGCCGCGTCCGCTCTCGGTAGGCCCGCAACGAACGTTGTTGCTGGGCAGACATGGGACCCTTTATCTCGATAACCCGAAGATCCCGGCCATCTTCGACGATTGTGAGCAGTGCTCGCTCGAGGCGTCGACACGTTTCGCGCGTTGGAGTGTCAAAGCACCGACTGGCTGAGAATTGCACGACCCACTCAGGGCCTTCGGTCTCGAAGCCTCGATAGACATAGAGGGCTCCATCTGGATTTAGGAGACCAACATCAGCCACGGCTCGCATCGCGAAAGATGCGATGCGATGTCTCGGCGCGGGTCGGCTGACGACGTCATCGGCCTTCTCGGCATGGGGGGGGATGCTTTCACTAAGGCTCGCGTCTCTTACCAGAGGCCCGCAAGCAACCAGGAGGAACAGTGCCGCAACAGCAGCGAGGGTTGGAAGCAGTCGCTTACACGTTCGTGCTTCCATGGCGTGATCTCCAATGAGAATGGGTGCGTTAGACGGCCCTACCCAACATCGTTGTTCTCCGGCCACGCTTCCCTGCCTGCGTAGGCTTCTGACAGGACGCAGACTGGGCTCGCACACAAAGCGGACATCTCCCCGAGGTGGTTGTTAATGAAGCTCCATGAATATTCGCCTCGAGCCGTGATGATCTCGCTGCTTTGGGGAGTATTCGTGAAACGTAGGCTTCCAATATGCGACCGGCCGATGTCCCAGTAACGACTTGGAGCCGCCCTGCACAGCACCGGTGGGTCCCCATAGCTGTCCTCCTGGCCATATTGCTCGCCATCGCTGGGAGTTTGATGTGGGATCGACTCCAAGCAACAACCCCCGCCGACGAGATGGCGGCCTTCATCGCGACGCCCTCGTACGACGTAGATGGGTTGCGATTCGTACGGTTCAAAACAGCACCGGCGACTTCGGACAGCCCGTACGGTGGGGTCACCGCGATCTACAGCAACGGCAGCGCCTACGACGTGCATCTGTACCCCTCCCGTCAAGCTGCAGCGGCAGAGTTCCGGGAGAGACTCGAGGGGTTCGGCCGGTGGCCTGAAGTTCAGACCATCAACACCTACGAACCAGTCGAAAGATGCTTTTCGGCGCGTGGGTTCGTCTATTGCTTCGGCATCGACGACACGCGCACTATCCGGAGTTACGTCCCTAGCGATCTGAACGATGCAAGCATGAACGCGCTCCTACTCCTACGGACAGCACGCAAGCACTATTACAGATCGAATTAAGGCGAGGAAGCGAGGAGCGTGTTCGTGAATGCTGGGCCTGCATATGCGTAGGGCGGTTTCCGCGTTGATCGGGGTTGCCATCTGCAGCTCGTCCTGCAGTAGCCCTGACCCTGCCACCGACTTCGCCCGCTATCGCATATCCGTGTCGGTGCCACCTTCGCAGATTGACTCGAAGCCGGGCAAGCGCATCCAGTATGGGACTGGACTCGCTGCAATCGGAACCGTCAACGGTGTGCTCGAGATTGCCGCTTCGAATGGCTCGGCTTGCCTCACGCTTACGGGCCTTCGATTCAAAGAAGCGAGCCTCTCCAGAGAAACAGAGACTGTGACAACGTTCCATGTGAGCGGATCTCGGGGTGGTGATATCTGTAACGAGGTCGCATCCGAACACCTGCGGGAGATCATCCAGTACCCCGAAGAGCACCGACTCACGGTCGAACTGGTCAACGGAGCGACTACCGACTCGAAGCTCACCACCTAGAACAAGACAGCCAACCGGGTTCGGCTGGGTTCTCCTAGGGAGGCCAGCCACCGCGACCTACTCGGTGACCTCTATCGGTACGGCGACTCGATGGCCGTCGATCTCTAGCGTGGCGAGGTAGTTGCCTGGTGCCAGCGGGTAGCCGCGGTCTGTCCTGGCGGGAAAGGTGGGGCCGGACTTGGTATCGATGAACCCATCGGGCATCTTGAAACCTCCACCACAATCGACGATGACCCGACCCCAGAGGTCGGCTTCTGGATCGTTTTCCGGAACAAGCGCGAAGCCATATGCGGCGAGCAAGCAGGAAGGATCGGTGATCGTCGCCCCTGAGTGGTTCTTCACGGTCACTGTGGATGCAACGCTCCCGCCACTCCGGATGCTTGACGCAGCAAGTTTCAGAACGATGGTCAGCCCATCCAGCTCTCCCGAAGTCACGGCAGCGGTGTGGCCAGGCGCGGGCGGGGAGGAACGCCCAACCATGAAGTAGTCACAGGCGGTCACGGTTCGGTACCTGCCGTCCGCGGTGTGATTCAGGCTGAAGTCCTTGCAGATCCTGTACTCACCAGGAGTGAGGGGCGGGATCTCGATGGGGAAACGAACCTGAGTCTCCGACGATTGGAACCCGATGTCGGGGATCGCCGTGTTCTTCTTCCCGTACCGGTAGAAGGCGGCAGGCTCCCCCTGCCCCGGCCTCGTGATGATGTAGAAGGTTGGCACCCACTCGGTCCCTCGCTTTGTTACGCGTCGCGCCTCGACTCTGGATTCCAGTCCGTATGTATGACTTCCGGAGGAGGGGAACTCGATGTGCAGGTTGGTCATCTGACCGGAGCGGAGGCGCCCGTCATCCAGACGAAGAGCGAGGACCTGCTCGACGAGCGGTTCGGTGGGGGCAACCTGTGGTTGGTCGTCCGAAGGAGTGCAGCTTGCGCCTACCAGCACCGCGATGGCGACGATCATCACGCGTTTCACGAGACCAGTTTGACGCCCGCGCTGGAGTAGAAGCCGGGAGACGGGGCCTGATCAGCAGGACGATCACATGCTGGCAGAACAGGGAAGGCGATGACCAAGGGCTTCAGCCGCATGGTTATAGGACGTAGTCGCCGCAGTGTTAGTTCCCGGCACGGGTCCCACGGACCGCGTTGTCACCTGGTTAGGACAGCACACGGCAATATCGAGAAAAGAACTATTCGTGACCTCGGGGTGCCGGATATTGCGGTGCCAGTATTCTTCAGCAGCTATGCGACCGATCGGCAGCCTCTAGTCGAGCGAGCTCCATCGACTCTGCAAGCTGAATGATCTCCCAGCCCGAGAAGGACCCGGTCAGTCCCCACCGACCCGTGACGCGACCGGGCTTGACTGGCCAGATCAGCTCAGCCCACCTGGCGCCTGTCACGACGTACAACAGAGCGCGCTGGCCGAGAACATCTGTCTCGATCACGTGGTCTCCGCCGCACCCGTCGAATGTTGCGTGGCCGTATTGGATCGAGAGATGTCGATCTGGTGGAGAAAACAACGCGAGGGTTCCTGCCAGTCCACCTCGAGACCAAGAGATCTGTTTGGGGTCAGCCCTCCAACGCGCCGGCCTGAAGAGGGAAGAGTTGGTAGGGAGAATCACGGGCAGATCAACTACTAGATGAGATTGCAGCAGCTGAACTCCCTCGTCGAGCGGGATTAGACGCGCTCTGTAGCGCTCCATCCTCAAGTCGCGCTTCCGAGCGTCCGGTGAAGGTACTTCCGAGTCCTTGGGCGCGACCTGGCTTGAGGCAGCTGGGGAGCGTTCCGCGTCAGGGCTACACGAAACTAGAGATGCCAGCAAAAGAGCGCAGCGCGCTGCCCTTCCTAGAGCTGACCAGTTTTTCACCAGCGAGTAGGACTCTCTCCTTATGAGTGCTTTCACCGTGTACAACGCTCACGTCCGTGTGAGGTTGTCTCGGCGCGCGTGGTGATGAATAGCCACGAGTGCGTGGCACGAGCACCAAGCTAGCGCCAACCCTCAGGGGATCGGAATGCCTGTGGCAAAAAGGAGGGCCTCACAAGCAGGAGAAATACGTAGCCATCAATCGTTCAAGCAGAGCAGCATGCTCATCGGGGATCGAACCTCGCCCCGTTCAGAATCGACCAAGCGTCGTCTATGGCATCAGATGGAGCCGAACCGCCAAAGATGACTAAGGCATAGAAACGTCGCCCCACATCTTCGAACGGGATCCAGTGGGTCTCCAGGCTCTCGGGGATGCACTCAAGCGTCGCTCCCTTGCCCTCCCGCTCCACGCTGAAGTCCGGGAGACGCGGCGTGAACTCTGTGGACGCCCCGGCGTGATACCTCTCGTGTACAGAAACGAACACGTCGGATGCGGACATCGACTCCAGTGCTCCTTTAGGCAACTGAGCGCAGTCGCTCTCTCGGTACTGAAGTTGGAACGTGGCTACAGAGAAAAGCTCTTCCGGGTTTGCAAGGTTTGGGGTCAATGAGGCCTCCGCCCGGAACCAGGTCGCGGGGTAAGTAATCGTGAAGCCTCTTTCCGGGTCGCGATACTCCTTGTCCTGTTCGTCGGGCTCGTCGTTTTCCGGCCTCAGCCCGCCGTCTTCAGTCCAAGGAGAGACGGGTGCCCTCAAGCTGCTCGGGCCGAATTGCACGATCGCGAACCCGAGGACTGCAACCGTCATGAGCGTGGAGGCACCCGAGGCTAGACGACGACGCGTTCGGAACGTGGTCCCCCTATTGATGACCGCTTCAATATCCGGGTCGCCATCTCGGACTCTCGTTAGCGCGTCTTGGAGATGTCGCTTTGGGTCCTTCAACTCTCGTCCCTTAGGTCTTTCTGAAGGTTCTTGCGAGCCTGGAACAACAGTGCCTTCACGGTGCCTGGCGCTATATGCATCTGCGTGGCGATCATGTCTACCGGCATGTCTTCGAGATAGTGAAGGACTACAGCCGTCCTCTGCCGAGGGGCAAGGCCCCGGAGGGCCTTCACGAGGTCCAGGTCCTTCGCGTTCAACGACTCGACAGGGTGGGCCCCTTCTGCGACGTTCGGGGAGAAAGTGCTTCGACGCTTTCCCTCTTTGCGCATCATGTTCAAGGCCGTCGTCATCACCCAGCCCCCCGCCCACTCCTTACGGGACAGTCGACGCCAGCGCACGTACGCGTGAGCGAAAGCATCCTGCGTGACTTCATGTGCCATATCCCTGTCACCACAGGACAGGACAATGGCCTTGAAGACCCTTTGGTACTCGGCCCGGTAGAACGTGCTGAAGTCCAGACCTGCCTCCATCCGTTGCCATTTCACTACTACAAGGCCTAGGAGGGCGGTTTGGTTTAGTTGGCAACTTCATATGTGGTTCGAGCGGCGGGCTGTAAGGAGGGGACCGGGCTTTCGCTTAAGCCTTTTGGCTGACCCGTGACTATTGCAAGTAAGTAGGGGAGGTTTCTTGCACGCAATCGACGTACGGGAAAGCCGGTTCATGCTCGACGCCGCTGGATTTGACGCGTTCTACCGTGCCGCCTTTCCTCGCGTCCTAACGGCCTGTCGGGCGTTTACTTCAGATTCTGACGTAGCGATGGACGCTGCTCAAGAAGCGTTCGCGCGCGCCTTTGCCCATTGGAACCGGATAGGGCAACACGAATGGCCTGTGGGGTGGGTCATCGCGACCGCCCTCAATCAATGCCGCCGGCGCTTCCGCCGGCGGCCCCACCCGTCGGTTGCCGACTCGGTACCCGCGATCTCGACCGATCGCATCGAGATCGTCGAGGCACTGAGGCGTCTTGCCCCGCGCCGTAGGACGGCGGCTGTGCTCTTCTACGTTGCCGACCTCTCGGTCGCGGACGTAGCTCAGGCGATGAGGTTGAGTGAGGGCGCTGTGCGAAGTCACCTGACCCATGCCAGACGCGATCTTCGCAGAGCTCTGGGAGGAAGCGATGAGTAAGAGATTCGATGACCTTGAGCGAGACCGTCAGCGTATCGCCGACGCCTTGAGAAGGCCCTTGAGCCATGACAATGCTCCACCTACTACCTCCGCTTCGGTCAGGGAATCGGGGATGGCATTTCGCCGAAGGGCCCGAGCTTCTCGTGCTGCCGCGGTCGTCGTTCTCATGGCCGTTGCGGTAGTCGCCATCCCTCGGATTGTCGACGCCTGGCATGACGAGACGCGTCGCCGGACAGAACTCGCGCAGCAAGGTGGCATCGAGGATTATCGGGTCATAACGTTTGCCCTGCGTGCAGTTGCTCAGGCGGGATTGATGGATCCCCTGGGAGACTTCTTCGAGTACAAGGGCATAAACAACACTCCCGATGGATGGCGCGTCACCTTCGCATCATCAACGTGCTATCGCAGAGACGGCGGTGAGACCTGCGAGCCGAACGCCCGCGAAGACGCTCACGGCAATGCCATGGCAGACAGTCATTTCGATGTCGTTTTAGTCGATGGCTTCCTGCGCGTTGTCTCCACCGAGGGTCCGTTGGATGCACAGCAGGAGGCTGAGGTCGCCGAGTATGCCGAAGCCCCCACACCGGTCGATCCCCACCCCGAATTCGCCCCCGTCCGGTTCACGAACGAGGGTAGGGAGACCTTGGTCCGGCTGACCTACTACTGGGCGGGGGAGATAACAGAGGCACGCTCTGCGTGGGCGTGCTCCCTCGTGAAAACCGATGCTGACGGAGACACGGAGCCAGCTGCCTTCGCGCTGGGCGTGGAATCCCCTCCCGACGAAGAGTGGAGGTTGGGCGGTGTCATCAGTACAGGAGTCGCGGATGGTGACGCCGCATCGATGGATGTGACATGCAGCCCGTTTCGCGATGAGGCGGGATGGCGGCTGGGATCGGATTACTCGATCAAGCGTTTCGCTTCAGATCGTGCAGTCGATGTTCGCGGCGAGCTCATATGGAACGAATTGGCCGTCATAGGCCTCGATTTCGACTGCGTCGTCAGCGTTACCAATGCAGGGGGAGCGGTCGTTGGCGAGCGTGCGATCCCGGCCCACTCTCCGTGGCCTCCAAAGGAAGGGCCTCCCTACGTCCTGCCGGTAGTCGTCACGCTCGATGTCCCGTCGGCCTCGGAAGTCGATACCGCCGACGTGACGTGCTCGGTCGCGTATCGTCGCAGCGCAGCCGACGATCCGCCGGATGGACGACGTGAGGATGTGCCCCCGCCCACGGCTCCACCCAGATCGCACCACGAACCGCCTTCCGGTCCGCGTCATCTCATCGCCACCGACACTCTCGAGGGACCCGAATGGGGTGAGAATGATGGCGATACGTGGGAGCTCTATGCATGGGAGGCGGAGGGGTACAGGTGTTGGTCGTTCGCCTTGCCGGTGTCAGAAGGACCACCCGAGACAGGCGGCCGGTCGTGCACGCAGCTCACCGACGCTGCGGATGAGGGCCATATCCATGCAATGGGGTGGCGCTCACCGGACGGCTTCGGAGGCGAGCTGGGGATCGCGTACGGAGAGGTGGGCCCGAACGTCGCCTCAGTAGAGGTTGTAGCGAGCACAGGAAGCATCGTCTCCGCGTGGACGATCGTTCCCGATGCTGGATACGGGATCAGCTCGCGGTTCTGGGTTGCGTCTCTTGAAGCAGCGGAAAGCTTCGTAGTGAGGGTTTACGACGCAGATGGGAACATGCTCGAGGAAAGTCCAAAACGCAGAGTTTGATCGCTCAGCCCAAGTTCAAACCGAACCCCGCCCAAACGCCTCAAGCCGCAGCCCTCGCGCGACGATCCTGCGGAATCTCCTTGGTCCATCGATATTGACGAAGATCCCAGAGCGACCGTCTGGTCCCATGAGGCAGGCAGAACGGAAGCTGCCGAGGCCCATCCGCCATGGAGGGGGACTCGCTAGCAGGTCACGGCGGGAGCCGATCTTGGGGTAGAGCACCGGTCCCATAGTGCTACCGATACCGACCGTCTCACTCATGCGTCTAGGTACCGTGATGGCGAAAGCATGGATGCCAGACGCGCTCGGGGGGTCGGTGGGGCAGCGAAGTCGCTGGGCGGAGCTGTATCGGACCCACTCACCCGCGGCCCATCGCCTTGCCTATTTCCTGACGGGTGACTTGGCGCTTGCTGAGGACCTTGCCCAAGAGGCGTTCATCAAGGTTCTTACGAGGTTTCAGGACCTTCGTGATGAACAGGCCTTTCCCGCATATCTGAGAAGTGCCGTCATCAACCTCGCCAACAGTCACTTCCGTCGCGCGAGATTGGAGCGGAGGCATCTTCAGCGGCGGGACGGACGTCATCCCTCCGTTAACCAACCGGCTGTCGAAGATCGAGACGAGATGCGAGAAGCCCTTCTTGCACTTCCAGTCCGCCAACGGGCGGCGATCGCTCTCCGCTATTACGAAGACCTCACGGAACGCGAGACAGCGGATGTCATGGGCATCACTCCGGCGGCAGCGAAATCGCTTGTTGCGCGCGGCATGGAAACCCTGCGGAAAGGTCTCGGTCCCGAGCGCGTGAGTCACCGGTCTGGAGGGGATAGATGAGAGATATCGATCGTGAAGTCACGGATCTTCTCGGCCGCATGGCGCAAGAGGCAGGTGAGCCCAGACAGATCCCTCAGTCAGTGATCCGCCGGTCCTCCATGCGACGCCGAGGCGTGATCGCTGGAACTGCTCTCCTCGTTGTCGGAGTTCTCTACGGTGGCGCGTCCCTTGCGAAGCTCCCGTGGGCACCCGGCGACAAGGTACGTGACCAGGCCGTGGGCATGACCCCCGATCCCCAGGACTCTTCAGGCTCTCATTCGGAGGAACCTCCGCCTGAGCATGCGCACGGCGAACTGATCGCCCAGGGAGTCTACGAAGGGCGTCGTTGGTGGCTGACCGCGTCCGGTGAAGGAAACATTTGCACCGAACTCAGCACCCAAAACGAAGGTGACCCCGGAAGTGGAGGGCGGACCTGTGGGGAGCTCGACGCAGAGAGGCACCCGATCGGGCTGGGGATCGGCCGAGGTGGGCTTTTCCCTCATGCAACGGGCCACGTTCCACAGGAGGTTGAGCGTCTGGAGCTCCTCACCGGAACCGGCACGATTTCGCCGATAGAACTGTATGACGCACCGCCGGGATTCGGTTTTCAAGTGAAGCTCTTCGCTATCGTCCCGTTTCCTCCAGAAGCGGAAGAGCTCGTCGCTTACGACGGCGCCGGCGAAGTGGTTGGTCGCCAACATATCTTCTCCCCTGAGGATGGACCGGAGATCCAACGGATCCAGGAACCCTTCGTGGTTGCGGAGGGTAGATACGAAGGCATCTCATACGTATTCAGGGGTTTCCTCGAACGTCAACTGTTCCAAGACGGTGAATCGTGGATCTATCCCTGTACACGATTGTTCCTCGGACCGACCTTTGGGGGTGGCGGAACCTGCCACATCGCACTCGCCCGCGGATACGCCTTGAACTACTCACAGGACTACTTCCCAGACCCGCAGCTGATCGCGATCCAAGTGGCAACTCAGGACCACGTAGATCGGGTCGTCGTTGAGCTTGATTCTGGCGTTCGATACGAGGCAGAGATGTTCGTCCACGAGGAGACAAGCTTCCGCTTCTTCCTAGCCTTTGTGGAAGCGGGAGCGAGCGGAGTAGTCGGAGAATTGGTCGCGTATCGAGGTTCTCAGATCGTCGAACGCGCGCCCCTCTGCACCGGCGCGTCCGATGGCGGCACTTGTGGTCCCTAGAGTCCCGGTCCCATCTGCCATCCGTAGATGTACCTGCAGTCGGCAACACCCTTGCCTTCTGAAGGGCCCTCGGCGAAGGGACGTTGATCGTCAATCGCGCGGAAGAGTTCAAAACCGCCAGTGCAGTAGCAGCGGCAGGGCTCCTGATGACAGCTTCGTACCCCGCGGTCAGCAACGACGGATAGGAAGTATTGAGCGCGTAGCTATCGTGGAGGGCTCAAGGCCGCAAGAGAGCGAGCCAGTGCCACAAACGTCGAAGGGAGCCGGACATGAAGCGTCTTGTGCCTGTGATGATTGGGGTACTCATTGGAGTGGCCGCTCCTGTGGCCGCTCGGACCGTTGTGGACTTCGCGCGCAACGCCGGCCATGTAAATGGCTTCCGAGCCGTCGCATCTAGCGCGTCCGACACAAGGCGCGCGGGCAAACTCGTGGCAACGGACAGCGAGGGCTGGCTCCCGGACTTCATCGTGCGTCAGGTCGAACACGCGATGACAACGGATAGCGCCGCTGACTCCGCGAACCTCGGGGGCATTCAGGCGGATCATTATCAGAGGCGTTGCACCGTCGGCACCGTCTTCGGATATGTACTAGTCCCCGGGAACACTCCCTCTTCCCGCACTGAGGTTGAGGGATTCTCCTGCTTCGGAACGACAGCTTCCGTCGAGCATCCGGCCGCCGGGAGCTACCTAGTGGACATGAGCTTCCAAACCGTCCAGCCGTGCCAGGCGGGCCAAACCAAGATCCCTGCCGTGGTCACCGTGAACGACTTCCGCCGCCTCCTCGCGACGTACGAGACTATCTGCGGATCATCGGGTCGGCCTTTAGGGAAGGTGCACATCAGCGACACCGCCGGCACCCCAATCGACGCCGATTTCACGGTCTTGGTACCTCGTTGGGTGGGGGCTCCGGTCATGACGTCGCTTCCTCCTCTCCCCCCCAGTCCCTAGAGCGACGACTACGCTACAGAAGTCCCACGTATTAGTACCGGGATGCGCGTTTGGTAGCCGACGTTGTCGCTGTCCGTCGTCGAGATCTCGTTCCATCCTGAGCGAGTGTCGGAACTCCGACGTGCTGAAGAGCCGTTCTGAGCGTGCTGAAAGCTCCCCCATCGGTACGGGTTCGGTTGTCAGTCGTCTTGGGCTGAATGCCCTGACGTCGTGCCTTCGTCAGGCGCGTAGTCGTAACCGCAAGCGGATGCGTCATTTGGATCTCCAGAGGCTGCTCTTGCGGCCCAGCCGAAGCTGCGGGGAGCCTCCTTGCCAAGCATCGTGACGGGCAGTCGAACTGAAAGGCTCGCTTCGGTTGGACGCCACACCTGAGCGAAGCCGAGTAACCGCCCTGTCGCCTCCCATAGATGGGATGGCTCTGGAGGCTTGCGAACGACGAACGCGAGCGGCGACATACCCTCATCCGAGGAGTCCGGCTGAACATCGACGGCGATCACCCGGTCGAAAAGATCATCCTTGTCTGTGTCGATATGAAAGGAGATCGCGAACGCGTCGCATGAGGGCTGTGCAAGGTCTTGGTTCGAGAAAGCTTGCTGCATCTCGACAGTAAGCGTGAGGACGCGATTCCCTAGATAACGGTTGTGATCTTGTGTTACTTGCTTGATGTCCAGCCCCAACGTTGAGCTAGGCCCGAGGTCCTGGGCACCGTCCTCCACCGTCTTCGGATGTGAGAAGCACGCCGTGGCAACCAGAAGGACAAGGGCCACGGACAGGGTCGACGCAATCGAAACTCGCAGTCTGGTCACCGTTCTCCTCCAGCTTCTTCGCCCAGCATCCCTCGATCCAGTTGATTCCCGTTTCCGCCGAACGCTGCACCCATCACGGCCTCGGTTGCCAGTCGGGGCCGAAACCATCGTCGGTACCGGCCAGCTCCCTAACGTCCGACCCGTCGACTTTCGAAGTAACCAACTTTCCGAGCCGACGTTTGTGGAACACGATGCGCTGGCCGTCCGGCGACCATACCGGCCCTGTGCCTTCACCTAAACGATGGAGGTTGCTCCCGTCCGCGTCCATCACGTACACGGATGAGCTCTCGGGAGGTTTGTTCGCCGAAAAGAGGAGCTGCTCTCCCGAAGGAGACCACGATGGACTGTCGATCCCTCCGAAAGTGTCCTGAGCGCAATCGTCGCAACGTGTGATGTTTTCTGTCAGAGGGCGGAGGTTCTTTCCGCTGGCGCTCATGATCCAGATGTCATCGCTCCCGTTGCGGTCACTCACGAACGCGATGCGGCGCGCGGTGGGCGACCACTGCGGGGCTCGATCGCCATAGTCCTCCTTCGAGGTGAGCCGAACGAGCTCGCTACCGTCAGCACGCACCTTGTAGAGCTCGCCGGGATGGCTCCTAGTTATGTTGCTGAAAACGATCCTGTGTCCGTTGGGCGACCATGTCCCGCCCCCCTGTCCGCCGGGGAGATCGACGAGCTCGCGCACGAGCTCGCCCGTGCTTCTAGCGATGAAGAGGTCATTCCTGAACGTGTCGCCACCGACGACGACGAGCAAGCGTTTACCAGAGGGTGCCCACGTCCCAGCGAACGCGCAGTCGTCAGAGTCGACTAAGACCGTTGGCTGCTCACCGTTCTCGGACGTGACCATGACGTTGCATTTCTGGGAGAAGGCGATCTGGCCATTGGCCCCGGGATACGCCGCCGACGCGCTCGCCCCCCCTATGAAGAGGCTCGCGGCGATAGCGGCGGTCAGTTGTCGTCTCACTCGGTCTCCTTGTCTTTCACGTATTAGTGACACTTCATCCCCTGTGGGCTATTCGTTACTGGGATCACAGCTCGGTCGGTCGAGACGGGGGAGAGGCTCGTCCCACGGGCTACAACTAACTGGCAGGTCCACTTCGTGACCGTAGGCGCTTTACGAAATTGTCTCTATGTAAAAATCCATGCCCCTCTATGACCGACCCGATCTCCGAGCCGAAGGGTTGGTGGAGCATGTAAAAGTGCATACAGGCGAGAGCGAATCCGATGTTGTCTGTCGAAGATGGAAGGGAACGGATGAACGCGTTCTGCCGACGGAACGCGTCTCGCATGGACCTGAAGCTTGGACGGCGACAGCGCCTGACCAGCCAACACGCCGTTTCTTCCGGCGCCATAGGACAAGCTACCGAGCGATACCCCCGAGCAGTGAGCTTCCGTCGATGGGTGGCAGCAAGATCACGCGTACCGAAACGCGGTCGCCCGTCGTTGCGGTTCGATCATGACTCTCGATAACTCTTCCAGTGTTAAGCCCGCCCCGCTTGTGATCGCTGTCCCCCCAAGACAGCGATGGGCTCGAGTCGTTATATGCGCCGCCCTCGCCGTCTCCACGGTTGCTGTTTCTGATGTCGCGGGTGGAGCCCTGACGGAGTGCGGCGGCCGCACGGTGACGATCCGCGGCACAGAGGGCCGCGACCTGATCATGGGGACACCGGGACGTGATGTCATCACCGCAGGAGGGGGGCACGATGTCGTTAGAGGACTAGACGGCGACGACCTCATCTGCGGTGGAGCCGGTCGGGATCGATTGCTGGGCGGCCGCGGTGATGACACCTTGCATGGCCTCTCCGACGCGGACATATTGAAAGGCGGCCGAGGCACAGACTCGTTGTTCGGCTACGCCTGGTATGGCGCCGGCGAGAATCCCGATGTCGCGGTCGACCAGCTTGTCGGTGGACGCGGCGGAGATGGCATCAACTTCTCCTATTGCCCCGAGGAGCCGTTCCTCTGCCCGATCCCCGACGGTGGAGATGATTCCTCCCGAGGGGGGCGGGGCGATGACTCCTTCGGCGTCTGCAACGACGGACAAACGTCGGTCTCCGGGGGACCAGGGAAAGACATGGCAGTGTTCTGCTCCTCCGTGCATGCAGACCTCTCCACGCAGGATGCTCGATTCGAAGATGGCGCGACCGTGACTCTGGTGGGTTTTGAAGACCTCGTCGGGGCGGCCTGGGCGTCGGACACCCTGATCGGCGATGACGGTCCCAACAGCATCCTCCCCGGTTACGACGGACAGACCGACAGAGGCGAGAACGACACGATGTCGGGCCTAGGAGGCGACGACTCGTTCGGCTTCGGCGGATCCGATTCGATCAGTGGTGGCGACGGCGATGATCGCTTCACGCCATGGAGCGCGACCGACGGAAAGACGGCCGTCATCCTCCATGGTGATGCGGGCAACGATTACTTCTCGCTGTGCTGGGGTGGGTCGAGCAATCCTGACGATGGCTGGCATTACCAGCTGTTCGGAGATGAGGGAACGGACACGATCGAGTTTGGGTTCGGCGCGTCGGTCAACCTCGCGATCGGCGAAGCTACATGCACCGACGACACCGCGACCGTGATGGGCATCGAGAGACTCGTCGGATCGCTCCATGATCGGGATGTCTTCATCGGTAGCACAAGCGATGACGTGCTGGTAGGCCGCGGTGGCGACGACTACCTTGATGGTAGGGAAGGCCATGACTTGTTGAGGGGCGGCGACGGTACCGACTCCTGCCAGAACGGAGAACGCGTCTCGGGGTGCGAGTGACCGTCATCGATGCAGGCGCGCGTCACGCTGATAGACAGGGTCGGCAACCCAGCGCTAGCTCACTGCCGAGCAGACCCTGCGCATAGTGTCATCACCGACTTCCCCAACGAGTGTGGTGAGGGCAGGTGTTCAACCGGTGCGAGAATGCTGGTGCCTCTTAGCCACATGGATGAAGGGATCAATTGACGTCGGAGACGGAAGACGCCGCGTTCATACGTGACCGGCTGGCGGCGATCGTGCGGTCTGCCGACGACGCCATCTTCTCCAAGGACCTGAACGGCATCATCACGAGCTGGAATCGTGGAGCTGAACGTCTATACGGGTATACGGAGGCAGAGATAGTCGGTCGATCCATCTCGATCATCATTCCGCCTGACAGGTCTGGCGAGGAGAAGCTGATCCTCGACCGGATCATTCGAGGCCTGGGCGTCGATCATTACGAGACCTGCCGAATGAGGCGCGATGGAGAGATCGTCGACGTCTCGATCACTGCCTCGCCGATCCACGACGCGAGCGATCAGATCGTCGGTGCCTCGGTGATAGCGCGGGATATCTCGGCGGAAAAGATGACTCGTAGGTTGTCAGATCGGCTGGCGGCTGTCGTTGAGGGTTCGGACGACGCGATCTATTCGAAGGACGTCGATGCTGTCGTCGACAGCTGGAACCAAGGGGCTGAGCGTCTGTACGGGTACACCCCCGAGGAAGCCATAGGTCAGCACGTCAGCTTTATCGTTCCTCCGGACCGCAAGGGCGAGGAAACCGTGATCCTTCAACGCATCCTCGCAGGCGAGCGAGTGGACCACTTCGAGACTGAGCGAATGACGAAGTCGGGAAACCGTGTCGAGGTTTCCATCACAGTCTCACCGGTCAGAGATGGCAGTCGCATCGTGGGGGCTTCCGTCGTCGCTCGCGATATCGGCGACCGGAGACGCCTCGAGGTGCTGGAGCGTCATCTGGACCGAAGCGAGTTCATCGCCCGCGCCGCCCATGAGCTTCGAAGCCCGGTGACGACGCTGGTCGCGTTCGCGCGCCTCATTGCCGACCACCCCGATCTGCCTCGTGCTGATCTCATGGACGCGTGTGGGGCCATCGCGCGGCAGGGCGAAGCCATCACCGGTCTGCTGAAAGACCTACTCGACCTCTCTTACGTGGAGAGCGGTCGTTACCAGATCGACCTTAAACCAGTGCCGATGAACGAGGTTGTAGCTCGCGCACTCGAATCTGCACCACCTCCCCGCGGGAAGGAGATCGTCGTCGACGTCTCGGAGGATGCTGTCGTTGTCGGCGACGCCGCGCGATTGGGACAGGTCGTCGTCAATCTTGTGGAGAATGCCTACAAGTACGGTGGGGACCGCATCACCATCGTGATCAAGAAGAGCGCTACGAACGTCGTTATGGAAGTTTCCGACGATGGCACTGGCATCCCCGACGAGATCCAAGAGACGCTCTTCCAACCCTTCATACGTGCCCACAAGCATCTCCCGGGATCAGGTCTTGGATTGGCGATCGCATCGCGCCTGGTCGAGGCACACGGGGGCGTCATCGAAGCGGCTCCCATGTCGGAAGGCGCCCGCTTCGTCGTTACCCTGCCGATGGCGAAAGCGCCCGCCCTAGACCAGCACTAAGGCACACCCCAGGGCACAAGAGCTTCCGTGTGCGTCAGAGGTCGAGGGCGAGGACCTCGAATCCGCGGGTGAAGTCGGCGGCGTAGATGCGACCTCGGTACCAGTAGGAGGACATCGCAACGGCGCCGTCAGGCCGGTAGTGCGCGATCTCATCAACACCCATCGGGTCGGTGATGTCGATGACGGTTGTGCCGCCCGCGATCCAAGCGACGACCATCAAACGCGAGTCGGGGATGAAGTTGAAGTTGTGGGCGGTGCAGGACAGGTCGTTGCCCGAGAAGATACCGACGGGGAATGTCCCGCGCTGAGGACCGTAGAAACCGGTCACCTGTGGAGCCGTGAGGTCACTGATGTCGTAGAACCACAGCGCTCCGACCGGCCCGCCTCCCGCACATGCGTGACCGGCGTAGGCCTCGTCGGACACCGCCGCGACCTTGCCGTCCGACGACACCGCGACCTGATGGGGGAGTTGCGCGAACGGCACGAGCATCCGTCCGATCGGCAGCGGCTGCAGAGGATCGGACGCGTCCCAGATCTCGGTCCCACCGAGCCCGGGACAGAACCCGATCAGCCGGTCTTCTATCTCCTGGAAGAGGATGTCGTGACAACCGGCCGGGTTGAGGGGGCTGGTGTACGTCGCCGCGATGACCGGGTCATCTGGGTCGCTGACATCGACGATGTGGGTGATGCCGCCATACGCGATGTGCGAGTCGGCTCCCGACATCGCTGTGTAGACGTAGGACGAATTCGGATAGCGGGTCAATGTATGAACACCACCGGGGAGGGCGATGGAGCCCCGGAGGCGCGGTTGCGCAGGATCGCTCATATCCGCGACGTGGACTCCACCCGAAGTGCCGCCAACGGGCGCAAGCACGGGCGTGTTGCATTCCTCGCCGCCTTGCTGAAGGCCGATCGCGATGACCCCCTTGTCGAACGCGGCGGTGTCGGTGAGACCGAGGCAGACCAGGGCTCCGAGCTCGCGGAGCACCCCCTTTTTGCCGATCTCGAAGAGGTGCACCCCGGCATCGGGTCCCTGGGCGTATTGGTTGACGTAGATCCGAGACCCCTGGAACTCGATCTCGTTCGCCAGCGTCATGTCGAAGTGCTGCAGGACGCGAATATTGTCGCTCTGGCTGGCTCGTGCCGGGCTGGCGAAGGCTCCAATGAGGAAAGCCACCACCGCAACAATGGCCAGCTTGGTCTTCCTGCTACGGCTTGTCATGGCTAGCGAGGGCGAGAGCCAGGCCTCCAACGAGGCGGATGGCAGCTCGCCTTGTCCTTGTTGTCGGGGTGGCGCAACGTCAGATAAGGCCCGCCGCGGCAGACATCGACCATCCATCCCGTAAGAAGGAAGTGTGCTTCTTGCCACCCCGCGGCCGGCTCGTTGCGCGGGTGGCTGTGCGGGTCGCCGTCATGGTCGGCGGGGATATTCCCGTTGGGCGGCGTCGCGTTGCCACTATCCCAATAGATGAGGGCGGAACCGCGATAGGGATACGAGGCGCGCTCGCCGAAGGGACGTAGAGCCCAATGGCGCCCCGGTGGGAGTCCGCGCATTACGGGCGCGCCGATCGTGTTGGCTTCGACCTCTGCGGCATGGTTCGTAACCTGGTGGTCGCTGAACGCGACTTGCAGCATTACATCGTGACGCGGCGTGTTCGGAAGAGGGTCGGTGGTCATGTGTTGCGCGTAGCCGTTGGCTTCGCCGCGGTCCCACAGCATTTGCATTAACGCGAACGCGATCTGGCGTTCGAGCGGATCGCGGTAGATCTCATAGAAGGGAATCGCGTAGAGGTCCTCCCAGTCGACACTGCGCTGCAGGAGGGTCGAGTAGTTCATCGCGGGCACACCGAGGATCGCGCGCTCGATGTCGGGCGATAGCGCCACCAGCGAGCCGCCCATGATCCCGCCTTGACTGTTGCCGTCGAAGAACAGGGGAGTGCGCTTGGCCGAGGCGGTCCTGATCAGGGGTTTGATGCCTTGCTTGAACTGAGGGGCGGTCGCGAATCCTTGGGGATGGACCATGGCGCGGCCGAGGAACATGAAGTTCAGGAAGCCTTGTTGTGCCCGGTCCGGCAGCGACGCGAAGTGAGAGAAGTCAGCGATGATCGCGGCCACCGTCGGGACGTCGTCCGTGGACATGCCCCACCAGTCGACCCCACAGCCGAAGAAGCCGTAGCGCCGAGGCCACTTGACGTCACCGATCTGATCGCGTTTCCCCAGAAGTCCGTGCCCGTAGAGCGTGCCGTAGTTGAGCCGGTTGTTCAGCGGGACGTGACAGATGAATGGCACTTGCACGGTGGATTCCACCGGGTGTTGATCCGGAAGTCCGTCGGCGTCCGCGTCGAAGAACCGTGACAACGGCACCGGTGGGTCGTAGGGAAGCTCGTTGTATTTGACCTTGCTCTCGATCTGTTGTGGCCGATCGAGATAGTTCGGCACCGTGACCCGTCCCTCGACGACGCGATACTGCTGTTCGCGCTCGGTGCCCTGAGAGCCGGTCCACGTATCGGTCAGGTTCTGGTGCGCATCGATGATGAACTCGGGAGATGAACCCGCGACGCGACCGTCGGCGAGGTTCGTGTCGCCGAGGATCCTGCCGAACGCGTCGTCGCGGATGTGCAACATCCGCTCGGAGAGGTTGCGTTCGCTGGCGACCGTGAAGTCCCACGCGAGAAACAGATCCTTCCGTGCAACACCGGCCCCCTGAAGGACCGGGAACACCGCGTCGTTGAAGTGCTTCTGGCGGTCCGCGTCTGCTCCGTTGCCATCGCGGAACGCTGCGAACGCCTCGCCCACCTCGATGATCGAGCCGTCGCTCCGCTTGAGACTCCTCAGACCAACGACATAGCGGGTGCCTTCCTCGAAGTTCACCGCGGGGCGAAGTATCAGCGCCTGTTCCCCCACGGCGCCGGGATGTGTGTCGAGCTCTGACCAGAAGGGATGGCGCCGGCCGGTCTCTGCGTTGACGATCACCATCGGCGCGTCCGGCCGTCGATAGAGACCGATGTCGGCAATGTGATCGCGATGGTCGAAGTAGCCGATCTCGTTCGTAGCGCCCTCGTGTCTGCGCTCGGCGGTGTCCCATGTCGCGTGGAGGTCGATCTCGGGGACATACGTGATCACGGGTGTCCCCGGAGAGAAACCGTCGTTGCGATTCCATTCGGTGGGGTCTACCGGTTTCCCCTCGCCACCCTCCGAAACCTCCGCGGCGTTGCGAGGCATAGCAAGGATGTCGAACGCGACCCTCCGACCGGTAGCGGTGGACTCATCGGGGGTGGTGAAGTAGTCGTTGGGGAACGGCAGCAGACATGCAGCTGGGTCGATCGGATCGCAGCCCGAGTTGGTCGAGACCGGAAGTATCGGAGCCCCCGTCGCAGGGGCCGCTGCACCGATCGATGCCAGAAGGGCAAGGACGAGGGCGACCCTCAGTGTGCGCCTCGCCGTTGTGACAGGCGGGCCCACGCCTCTAGAGGCGGCTCCGCCGGGTGTGGAAGGCATCCGATTCATTTATCCCTGGCGTCCCTTATGCCTGCATGGACGGAGGGGGTTGGAAGGGCGGGGGTTGGAAGGGCGGGGGTTGATATGGCGGGGCCATCTTCCTCTTTGACCTCGAGCGCATGACCGCAATGATGATGAAAAGGACCATCGCAACGAACCCAGACCCAACGATCCCGGCCACCCCGATACCGATGCGAGCTCCGCTTTTGACGATGTCGTGTCCGATAGCGAGGACGAGCTCCGGGCCTTCGGCGTCCGCGTACGCGGCGAAGAAGTCGAACTCCCCGGGCTCGGTGATGGAGAACTGGGCGATGGATTCTCCTGCTTTGCCGCTCAACGAGTAGGTGAAGTTACCTGCCGAGGCGGTGATCGAGACCGGCTCTCCGGTCGATCGGTCACGCATCTCCAGGTTCAGAGGTAACGCCCGCGCGCTCTGTGTGTTGAAGCTGCGACCTTCGTGGTTGCTGATGTACTCGTGGAAGACGATGTAGGTCCCCGGTTCCTCCAACGTAACGTTGCCCGAGCCCGGCACGACCACCCGCGCCAGCCCCTTACCGAGCCCAGTGACTCCGTTATAGATGCTCATGGCGGACAGACCACCGCCGACCAAGAGGATCGCGACGGCCAACAGGTACCACCATGCGCCGGGTCGGACCTTCGAGGAAGCGGCCAGCGGTTGTTGCTGCACCCCTATTTCTTTTTCTTGGCCGGAGTGAACGCGTCGTAGCTGAATGTCGCGGCTGCCCCTTGGTACTGATCGCCCGACCACAGACAGACCACGGCTTTGGTCATCCCTTCAGGGACGATGCCCTTCTCGCCCCCCGCGGCGCGGTTCGCGATCGTGGCGCTCAGGGGGCCCCCGGTCGGGTCGGCGGGATCGGTCTTGAAGTCGACGAAGAACACGATGTCGAGGTCGATCGTGCCCTGCCCGCCGGTGGGCTCGAGCACGAACTTTCCGCCCCACGTTGCTTCGTCGACGTTGAAGTGGTGCCCGACGACGCTGTTCAATTGCTCTTGAGCGAAGTAGTTGGCCCTCCGGTGATATCCGGCGAAGCACTCCGCCGGCGCCTGGGGGTGCGGCGTCGGAAGGACTACCGTTCCCGTCTCCGACTGCTTGGGCTCTCCTGCGCTCGTGGCGCTCGGCCCGGCCAGCAACAACCCTAAACTGAGACCCACAGCCATGATCCGTCGCACGTTCGCCCCCCGCAGCCTTCGATGAACCTCGATCCTCCGCCCGAGTCTAAGACTTTCCACCCCACGGAATCCGACTCGGTCTGATTCGCGGCATTTGCGTGTGATGTCCCTCTGGTGCGCTCGGGTTGCACGCGGTACTCTCCCCTCTGCTTCAAGGGAGGGCGCCGGATCGCTTTCGGCGATCAGCTCAGATTCACGGCGCGGCACGGGCGGATCTCTTGATGTTTCAACTCTCACGGGGGGAGTCGCACAGGCATGGCGGTCAGGCGCGAGATAGTCGTACCTGTTGTTCTCTTCATAGTGCTCGCTAGTTGCAGCGTTCTGCTCTTGCAGCCCGTGCGAGCTCAGAAGCCTGCAGACCTCCACTGCGCCGCCGACGACCTCGTCTATACGCGCATCAACGACATCCCGTCGACCGCGCCTCCCGGCTCCCCGACGGCGACCGTGGCTCTCGACTCGTTCCTTCTTTTCAACTACCCGCGGCTCGACCGTGCCGGCTTCCGTACCCTCGTTTCTGGACACGAAGAGATGGAGGTCGTTCACACCGCAGCTGATGGAACCGTCGACATGATCGTTCACCTCTCAGGTGAGCGCGGCTGGTACGTCACCTACATCCGTGCCTGCAACAGCACGCTGTCGGACGCGACGGGATCCGTCATGGAAGCAGCGGATCACGTCGTCGATGGGACGAGCCTCTGATGCGCACTTTGCTCGGGCGGCGCGTCATCGCGGTGATCGTCTTTTGGGCCGTGACGACCTCACTGGTCGGCGCCCTCGGTGCGTCGGCGCGTAACCCTGAGCGCTGGTACCCGAGCCGTTGGGGAGCCGATCACCTAGCAGTCAACTGGCGCTTCACCGATTCGTTCCCGGGCGGGGCCGTGCGCCGCCGCGTCTTTGCCGGGGCGCGCGAGTGGAACAAGGCCAAGCAGACGATGACGTTCGATCACGTCGAGGGCGAGCCGGACTACGAGGCTTACTCGACGTCGGTGTGCCCGAAGCTCGAAGAGGTCGAGAAGAACGGCGTCCACTGGGGCACGGTCCCAGGCGGCGGCGCCTACACCGTCATGTGCACGTTCCCCGAAGGGTCTGCGGGAGGGCGCGCCGAGCTTCACTCGTTTCAGATCATGTTCGGCATGAACACCCACTGGTACTACGGCAAGCACAAGCCGAGGTTCTACCAAGAGGACTTCTGGAGCTACGCCACGCACGAGTTCGGGCATGCGGGCGGACGCATCCAGGGAGGTGACGGCCACGGACACTTCCCCGACAGCCGCGAGTACTGTCGCCCAACGCCCAAGGCCCACCAGTCGATGTGTCAGACGGCGCCCGCGGGCACGACCTTCGACAGGACGATCAACGGCCTCGATCGCTACGTCTTCGGAGGCGCTTACTAGAACCGCTCGCCCGCCTTAGTCTCGACCGATGCGAGAACGCCTGGTCGTGATCGGAGGAGACGCGGCGGGCATGAGCACGGCGTCACAAGCGAGGCGCCGCAAAGGCCCTGACGAGCTCGAGATAATCGCTTTCGAACGAGGGCGTTTCACGTCCTACTCCTCGTGCGGCATCCCTTATCTCACCGGCGGCACCGTCACGGATGTCGGCCGCCTCGTGGTGCGAACCCCTGAGCAATTCGCCGAGAAGCAGTCGATCGATGCACGGATCCGCCACGAGGTCATCAGCGTGGACGCTGCAGGCGGTGCCGTCACCGTGCGGGATCTCGAGAGAGGTACCGAGGAGCAAGTCGCGTTCGACCATCTGATGATCGCAACCGGTGCCGTGCAGTCGTTGCTGCCTCTCCCAGGCGCCGATTCGGAAGGCATCTTCGGTGTGCAGACACTCGACGATGGCATCGAGATCATCCGCGAGCTCGACGAACGTAAGCCTTCTCGCGCTGTCGTTGTAGGCGGCGGCTACATCGGGCTGGAGATGGCTGAGGCGATGACTCTGCGCGGACTTCACGTGACGCTTGTCGAGAGCGCGGCTCAGCCGATGTCGGCGACGCTCGACAGCGACATGGGCGCCCTGGTCGCCGACGCGATGCGATCGATGGGGATCGACGTTCTGACCGAAGAGCCTGCCTCCGGCTTCGAGGCTAGCTCGGGGCGCGTGACCGCGGTCGTGACGGACGACCGAACCCTGCCCGCCGATATCGTGATCCTAGGCCTCGGCTCTCGCCCGAACGCCGCGCTCGCGGAGACTGCGGGGATCGCACTTGGTGAGAGTGGAGGCATCCGCGTCAACGAACGGATGGAGACAACGGCCGAGCGCGTTTGGGCTGCGGGGGACTGCGCAGAGAAGCGCGACCGCCTGACATCGAAGGGCGTGAGCATCGCGCTCGGAACGCACGCCAACAAGGAGGGGCGCGTCGCCGGGATCAATATCACCGGCGGCAACGAGCACTTCCCAGGTGTGATCGGCACTGCGGTCACTAAGGTCTGCGATCTCGAGATCGGGCGCACGGGCCTGAAGGAGGACAAGGCTGAGGCGGCGGGCTTCGACGTCATGTCGGTGACCGTCGACTCCGTTACGCGGGCCGGTTACTTCCCCGGGAAGGAGCCCATCAAGGTGAAGATGATCTTCGAGCGCGATGGAGGCCGTTTACTCGGCGCCCAGATCCTCGGACGGGAGAGTGCGGCGAAGCGCATCGATGTGTGCGCGACCGCGATCTGGAGCGAGATGTCTGTCCAGGATGTCATGGAGATGGACCTTTCCTACGCGCCGCCCTTCTCGCCGCTGTGGGATCCGGTCTCCATCGCAGCACGGAAGGCGGTGGAACGTCTTGGAGATGCGTGAGGAGCTCCTCGAGATCGCGCTCGAAGCCGCCGAGGCAGCCGGACGACTCCTCACGGAGCGGTTCGAGGGGCCCGCGTCGGGAGTGACTACCAAGTCCTCGCCGACGGACTTGGTGAGTGACGCAGATCGCGCGGCCGAAGAACTGATCGTTGGTCATCTCCGCAAACACAGACCAAACGATGGGATCCTCGCCGAGGAGGGCGGCCGCGTTGACGTTGACTCAGGGATCACATGGGTGATCGACCCTCTCGACGGAACGGTTAACTACCTCTTCGATATCCCGGTGTGGGCCGTGAGCATCGCGGCGCGCGACGCTACGGGGAACGTCGCTGGTGTGATCCACGATCCCAACCGTGATGAGACCTTCGCCGCGACGTGCGGCGGGGGTGCGACGCTGAACGGCGTCGCGATCCGAGTTAGTGACAAGACCACGCTCGACGATGCCCTCATCGGAACCGGATTCTCGTATGAAGCTGATATCCGCCGTGTTCAGGCTGAAGTCCTGGCGCGCGTCCTGCCCCTCGTGCGCGATATCCGTCGGGCGGGGTCGGCCGCTCTCGATCTCGCGAGCCTCTCCTGCGGTCGGCTCGACGGGTTCTACGAGGCGACCATGGGCGAGTGGGACAAGGCGGCAGGCGTCCTGATCGCGACCGAGGCCGGGGCGCGGATCACCGAGCTGCGGAACCCACGCGGAGTCGACAACGGTGTGGTCGCTGCGAACCCCGAGCTGCATCCGAAGCTGGCGGCGCTGGTCGATAGAGAGGAGACCTGATCGTGGACGTCGTTCATCCCGCGGTGATGCGCTACATGACGGAGCTGGCGGCCGTAGACGACGAGGGTGTGCTTCTGGAGATGGAGCAGATCGCCGCGGCTGAGAACTTCCCGATCATCGGCCGCCTGTGCGGTCGAACGATCGAGCTCCTCGCGCGCGCGATCGGGGCGCGCCGGATCTTCGAGATGGGCTCAGGCTTCGGGTTCTCGGCGTACTGGTTCTCGAGAGCCACCGGCCCCGAGGGCGACATCCACCTGACCGACATGGACCCTGCGAACGAAACGCGCGCCCTCGATCTATTGGGCCGCGCCGGACTCGCGACGCCCATCACGTACCACGTCGCGGACGCCTTCGATGCTCTGGCATCGACCGACGGTGACTACGACATCGTCTACTGCGACATCGACAAAGGTGACTATCCCCGCGCATGGGAGATGGGCAAGCGACGCGTGCGCGTCGGCGGTTTCTACATCTGCGACAACATGTTGTGGTCGGGGCGGGTGACCGGCGAATCGGACGACCCCGATGTACGTCCGGGTTGGACCGAGGCGATCGATGAGACGAACCGAGCGATCGAGGCAGACCCCGATTGGCGGTCCACGATCGTGCCGACGCGCGACGGCGTCGTGGTCGCGCTGAGGCTGAGCTAGACCTCGGGCTCGGGGACCGCCTCGAGAACCCAGGTGATGGGGCTTGGGAGATCGCGTACCTTTTCGGCCGGACCGTCGGGGAGGTCTGCCCCAAGCAGCTGTCCGTCCGCGACTCCCCACAGACGGCCATCGAAGACCAGAGGACTATTGCCGAACCACTCTGTGATTCGACCCCGCCCTGTCAGATCGGCAGCAAGCACGCGTGCCGTTCCATAGCCGGGGGCCAAGACGATGCGCCGGGCCCCATCCCACACGACTTCGAACGCGGCGCCTGAACGTCCGACATCTCTCGTGACCTCGTCGCCGCTACGCACGTCCACACGGAAACCTTTGACGGGGGCATCGGAGTCGTATGCGGGGATCGAGGTTCCCGCGACACTCTCTCCATCAGGGCTTAGAGCGATGTCGAGGATCCCATCGACCGAGACCCGCGTTATCGGAGTGATGTCCCCTGATGTGGGGTCGAGCCAGGAGAGCTGCCGCCCTCGACGACCTTCGGCGAGGTAGACGCGACTTCGGGCGAACTCGGCTGCGCGCGCGGTTCCCGAGTAGATCTCGTCGACATCTCTTCGCTTGACGCGCAGGATGACACTGCTGGCGCGCGGCAGCATCCCGTCACCGGCGAAGACGAAAACGCTCGTAGCGCGTCTGTTCCTGCAGCTGAGTCCTTGCTCGTAGAGGCTCGCGTACTTATCGCGTCCGATCGGGAGCCTGACCTCGCGCACGACGTCGAGACTTCCGAGCTTGCGGACGATCAGATAAGGCGACCCAGTTCCCTGCTCCCGGGCGAGCTCAGCGAACTTGCGGGAACCGGGGCACACGCTGAGATGCGTGGTGTCCCGGCCCCCGAAACCGTAGGCGAGTGTCCGGCCCTTCTCGTCGAGCGCGATCACTTGGGCGCGTCCGAAGCTGCCTCCCACGAGATAGCGGGTCGGGCCTTTTCCATCAGGAGCGGGAAGGTCCCCGGCCGCCTTGCGCATCTCCTCGGGTGAGGTCTGGCTGCAGAGGTTGGAGTTCCATGCGTCCTCAGCCATCGTTAGGAACAGTCCGTATTTCTGCCCCTCTTGCACCTCGAGGCCACAGCTTGCGCCGTTGGATGCGCTGTGCACCTCGACCTCATTGCCGAACTCGCCCTTGAATACCTCGTCGACCGAGAAGCGATAGATCGTGTCCTCGAAGCTGTTGGTCTCCCCACCGGGAGTGGGCTCGGTCGCTGGGCGCCGGTCGAGGAAGGTGCCGATGATCGCGCCGTCGGCCTCTTCGAGACGGTCGCGGGGGTCCGAGTACGCGCAAGAGCATGCCTTCGCGGGGAGCGCGGTCAGAAGCACGATCGCCGCGACAGCGAAGATCAGCTTCATCGAACGGATCCGCAGCATGGGTCGGACTCCTTTTCCTTAGGACGCTCTGAGTTACGTCTGTAATGACGGAAAAGGGCCCTCAAAGGTTCCCCCAGTGTCCCGAGTTATTAGTCCGCCAGCATCGAGAGCGACCCTGGGCGGCGAGGGCAAGGCGCGAGGAGTCGGGCGTACCGGTGAGTACGGACGCGACGAGCAACGCAGCCATCGTCGATGCAGGGTCGCTCGAATGCGGCCTGATTGGTGACTCGGGGCACAGGGGCAGGGAATCATCGAACGCGGCAGACTGTTGCTCCACACGATGCCGCCCTACCACCGTATGACGCCGCCCTCGGAACCTGAGAGGCCGGCGCGCCCCGGCACGTTCAGGCGGATCGTCACGACATTCCGCCCATACCGGCGCAAGGTGGCACTCGTCGGGGTCCTCATCCTGGTGACCTCGGGTCTCGGCTTGATCAACCCGCTTCTGATCAAGGTCTTCTTCGATGAGGTCTTCCTTCAGACGGACGATCCGTCGAACGCTCGTTACATCCTGTGGGTCGTCCCGCTGATCATGATCGTCACCCCGATCATCGGTGGAGCACTAGGCCTGTGGCAGACGTATACGAACAACCTCGTGGGCCAGAACGTGATGAAGGACCTGCGCAACTCGCTGTACGCCCATCTTCAGAACATGCCTCTGCGGTTCTTCACTTCGACGCGTACCGGCGAGATCCAATCGCGGCTTTCCAACGACGTCGGTGGCGTGCAAGGAGTGCTAACCGATACGGCATCCAGCATCCTGTCGAACATCACCACCGTTCTGTCCACTGTCGTGGCGATGGCGATCCTCAGCTGGCAGCTCACGGTGTTGTCCCTCGCGATCCTGCCCCTGTTCCTGATGCTCAGTCGCAAGGTGGGCAAGGTCCGACGCGAGCTATCGGGCAAGACCCAAGAGTCGCTGGCAGACCTCACGGCCATCATGCAGGAGACACTTTCGGTCTCCGGGATCTTGTTGTCGAAGTCCTTCGGGCGCCAGGCGTTCGAGGTCGACAGGTTCAAGCGTGAGAATCAAAGGCTGTCGGGCCTCGAGATAAAGCGCACGATGGTCGGGCGAGGGTTCTTCGCGCTCGTTCAGATCTTCTTCTCGATCACGCCGGCGTTCGTCTACTTCCTGGCCGGTTATCTGTTCCTCGAGGGCAGCATCTCGGGCAATCCAGTAGGCACGATCGTCGCGTTCACGACGCTGCAGAGCCGGCTGTTCTTCCCGATGGGGCAGCTGCTCAATGTCAACGTCGAGATCCAGTCCTCGCTGGCTCTGTTCGATCGGATCTTCGAGTACCTCGATCTGGAACGCGACATCACCGACCGCGACGGTGCGATCGAGCTCGATCCGGATGCAGTGGTCGGATCCGTGCACTTCCGGGACGTCTGGTTCCGCTACGACCGTACGCGTCCGGCGCGTTCGGAACAGGACGACCGCCTGTGGACCTTGGGGGGCATCGATATCTCGATCGAGCCCGGCAAGCTTGTTGCGCTGGTGGGTCCTTCCGGTGCAGGCAAGACCACGATGACCTACCTTATCCCCCGCCTGTATGACGTCGACCGCGGGGCGGTCGAGATCGACGGCATCGATGTACGCGACATCCGTCTGGAGTCTCTCGGCGAGATCCTCGGAATGGTCACCCAGGAGACCTACCTCTTCAACTCCTCGGTCCGGGACAACCTGCGCTACGGCAAGCCAGACGCGACCGACGAGGAGCTCGCCGAAGCCGCCAAGGCAGCGCATATCTACGACCGCATCATGGAGATGCCTGAGGGCTTCGATACCGTCGTCGGCGAGCGGGGTTACAAGATGTCCGGCGGCGAGAAGCAACGTCTCGCGATCGCACGAGTGATCCTGAAGGATCCGCGCGTTCTGATCCTCGACGAAGCCACGAGTGCTCTCGATACCCACTCCGAGCGCCTCGTGCAAGAAGCGTTGTCCCCGCTGATGAAAGGGCGCACGACCCTTGCGATCGCGCACCGCCTGTCGACCATCCTGGCTGCGGACACGATCCTCTATCTCGATCGGGGCCGCGTGATCGAACGCGGAACCCACGCCGAGCTGCTGGCGCGCGACGGTGCATACGCGGCGCTCTACCACAAGCAATTCTCCGATGGCCAGGTCGAAACGAGGTGCGAAGATGGCCTCGTTCTTTCCACAGGTGAAGTCGTCGAGGTCCCCTCAGAGAGGGAGCAAGAGGCGGCGATAGGGGAGGCATCTTGAAGATCGAAGGGAAGGTCGCGCTCGTCACCGGCGGCGCGTCGGGCCTCGGCCTGGCGGTCACCAAGGAGTTGGCGGCGGCCGGAGCATCTGTTGTCATCGTCGATCTGCCATCGAGCGACGGCGAGGTCGTGGCGAAGGAGCTGGGTGAGCGAGCTCGTTTCGCGCCTGCGGACGTGACGTCAGAGGCAGAGGTCGGTGCCGCTGTGGATCTCGCCGCCGAGTTCGGCGGCCTTCACATCGCCGTTAACTGTGCGGGCGTGGGCTTCCCCGGGCGCGTCCTCACCAAAGACGGGGCCGCCATCGATCTCGAGCGCTTCGAGTTCGTCGTGCGCGTCAACCTGATCGGGACTTTCAACGTCATTCGGCTCGCTACCGCGAGGATGGCCGCAGGAGAGCTCGATGGGAACGAACGTGGTGTCATCGTGAACACCGCGAGCATCGCTGCTTTCGACGGCCAGATCGGTCAGGCGGCCTACTCAGCGTCCAAAGGCGGCGTGGTCGGTATGACGCTCCCCATCGCGCGTGACCTCGCGAGCCGTCAGATCAGATGCGTCACGGTCGCGCCGGGCATCTTCGACACGCCGATGTTGGCTGGGCTCCCCGAGGAAGCTCGCACCAAGCTGGCCGAGAACGTTCCGCACCCGCACCGCCTCGGCGACCCTTCTGAGTTCGCGGCGTTGGTCCGTCACATCGTCGAGAACGAGATGCTGAACGGCGAGACGATCCGCCTCGACGGCGCCCTCCGCATGCCCCCCAAATAAAGTAAAGAGGCCCGACCAGAAGGTCAGACCGTGGAGGGAGCCATGTCCCGGTCGGCGGCCCTCTCGGCCGCTTCCCGGTCGAGATCGCGCCATTCTTTCTCTGCCCACCGGAGCTTCTCGACCGCCGACGCGAGGTCCAGGAAGTGCACGGGGACGATCGACGCACGCGGGCGGAGATAGGCGTCGCCGATGAGGGCATCCAGCTCGCGCCGAGCCTCGACGAGCCGCTCGTGGATCTTTCGAAGTCTCTCTTCCCTATCGGGAGTGGGCCCAGGGGCGCTCAGAGCAGGCTCCTTGTCGGTCGTCGCGGAAAAGAATGACGCTGGTATCGCTGGGGTCCTCAACCGAGGCTAGAAGCCGAGGGTACATCGACCTCCTGAGAGGCACAAACGCACGAGCGTCCCGCGACGTGCAGTGGGGAGTCTGGGCGGACGTATTCGCCCCTATCCTGTGGCGATGCTCGCCGACGGGGTCGTGAAAGCCGCCCTCGCCGCGGCCCTGGAGGGCGGCGGCGAGGTCTCGGAGATCTTCTTCGAGGAGCGGACGTCCTCGTCCATGAGGCTCGAGCAGAGCAGGGTCGAGGACGTCTCCTCGGGGCGCGACGCCGGGGCCGGGATCCGGGTCATGGCCGGCGACCGGGCCTCCTACGCCTTCACGAATGTATTGACCCAAGAGTCGCTGGTCGAGGTTGCGCGCGCCGCCGGCGCGGGCCTGTCGTCGACGAGGGGCATCGCCCTGGATCTCACGAAGAGAGAGGCCGCATCGCACCCGGTCACGCGAAGACCTGAGGAGGTCGATCCCGGAGACAAGGTCGCAGCGCTTCAAACCGCCGATGCAGCGGCGCGCGACGCAGGCGGCGAGGTTGCACAGGTGACTGCCTCGTACATGGACATCCGCCAGCGGGTGATGGTGGCCAACTCCGAAGGCCTGCTCGCCGAGGACGACCGCACGAGAGTGCGGTTCGCGGTGCAGGTCGTTGCCGCGCGCAACGGCACCATCGCGACCGGATTCGAGGCTCCCGGCCACTCGGGCGGATACGAGTTGCTCGACGTCTTCACTCCGGCCGAGCTCGGGGCGAAGGCGGGCGCAAAGGCGGTCCGGATGCTCGACGCACGGCCTTCTCCAGCAGGTCAGTTCCCCGTTGTGCTCGCCCCCGGTTCCGGCGGCGTTCTCATCCATGAGGCATGCGGCCATGGGCTGGAAGCTGACACCCTCGTCAAGGACGCGAGCGTGTACGCGCGCCGGCAAGGGGAACGCTTCGGCTCCGAGATGGTGACCATCGTCGATGACGCAACGATCTCGGGGGCGTGGGGATCTTTTGCTGTAGACGACGAAGGAACCGTCGCGCAGCGCACCGTCCTTTTCGACCGCGGCGTCCTGGTCGGGCACATGAGCGATCGACGTGCCGCGGTGAAGATCGATCATCCACCCACCGGCAACGGCCGCCGTCAGTCCTACGCGCATCTTCCGATCGTGCGTATGACGAACACCGATCTCCTCCCCGGCCCCGACGATGCGGACGAGATCATCCGGTCGGTTGCAAAGGGTGTCTACGCCGGCACCTTCGCGGGAGGCGAGGTGAATCCGGCAACCGGCAACTTCGTATTCGGGATGTCCGAGGCGTACTGGATCGAGAATGGCGAGATCGCATATCCGCTGAAAGGCGGGACGCTGATCGGCAATGGTCCGGAGGTCCTTGGTGCGATCGAGGCGATCGGTTCGGACTTCGGACGTAAAGAGGGCGTTTGTGGCAAGGACGGCCAGCATGCTCCCGTCACCAACGGCATGGCGACGGTGTTGCTCCGCACTATGACGGTTGGAGGCACGGAGGCGTGAGCGCCGATGGGTTGCTCGATGCGGTCCGATCGATCGCCGGACGCGCCGAAGGAGGAGAAGCCCTCGAGGCGTGGGCAAGTCACGAACGCGAGTTCGAGGTCAAGGTTCACGGTGGTGAGGTGGAGTCCATCTCGGTATCCGAGCCGCGCGGGATCGGCGTCAGGATTATCGACGACGGGCGCATGGGCTTCTCTTTCACGACCGATCTGACCGAGGGCGGTGTCGATGCCGTCCTCGCTGCAGCGCGGAGTAACGCGCGCTGGACGACGCCGGACGAATGCGCCCGCATCGGGACCATCTCGGCGGCCGGTACCGATCCGTCACTGCTCCTGCTGACGTCCCCCGCGTTTGGCGATGCGACACCAGCCGACAAGGTAAGTCTCGCCCTGGAGCTCGAGCGCGCCGCGCGCGCCCTGGATCCGCGCGTCCGGACGGTCGAGGATGCCGTCTATGCAGACACCGATACGTCGCTGGCGATCGCGACCTCTGCCGGGGCGGAGGGATCGTTCCGGCGGACCGATGCGTGGTGTTACGTCGTCGCGATCGCGACCGAGGGTGACGACACCGAAGTCGCGTTCGATTTTGACCTCGCGCGAGCCCTAGACGGGCTCGATCCCGCAGACGTGGCCGCGCGCGCCGTCGCGAAAGCGGTCGGAGTCCTGGGCGCGCACAAGATCCCATCGGCTCGGATGCCTGTGATCTTCGACCCCTACACCGCGGCGCAATTCCTCGGCGTGCTCGGCAACGCGATCACAGCGGAGGCGGTTCAAAAGGGACGTTCGCTGTTCGCCGGGAAAGAAGGCGAAGCGGTCGCGGCGGCCAGTTTGTCGTTGATCGACGACGGGCGCGTTCCCGGCGCGCCCGGCTCCGCGCCCTGGGATGCAGAAGGCGTGCCGACGACGCGTACCGTCGTGATCGAGGCAGGCCGCCTGAACTCGTTCCTTTACGACTCGACCACGGCATGCCGCGCCGGGCGCGATTCCACCGGCAACGCCGCGCGTGCAGGCTTCAAGTCGGCCCCGAAACCGTCTGCGACGAACCTGACCATCGAGTCGACCGGGCACAGCCGAGCTGATGTTCTTGCCGCAGCCGGGGCCCGGGCGTTCCTGGTGCAGGACTTCCACGGGGTGCATTCGGGCGCCAACCCGATCTCCGGCGACTTCTCGGTCGGCGCGACGGGTCGTCTCGTCTCTGGGGGTGAAGTCGGCGAGGCCGTGAAGGAAGTGACCATCGCCGCTCCGATGCTCGAGATCCTGTGTGGGATCGAGGCCGTCGCGGACGACCTTCGGTGGCTCCCCTTCGGGGGTTCCTATGGCGGAGCGACGACGCTGATCGCGGAGATGACGGTAGCGGGCAGTTAACCCACCCGCCCAGCTAGTGGGGCGCTATCCCAACGCGACGTAGAACACGACACCCGCGATGACGCAGTACACCGCAAAGGGATAGAGCGTGTTGTTGCGGAGGTACCGGAGCAATCCGGCGATCGCTGCGTAGGACACGACGAGCGATGCGACGAATCCGGCAACGCCCGCTCCGAACCCGACCGTCGATGCGCCGAGTTCGGGAACCTTGAGCGCGGCTGCTCCTGCAAGTGCCGGGATCGCAAGAAGGAATGAGAAGCGGGCCGCTGCTGCGCGCGACACGGCCCCGGCCAGTCCGGCCGCGATGGTGGCGCCCGAGCGGGACACGCCGGGAAATATCGCGATCGCCTGCGCCGTGCCGAACGCCAGCGCGTCCCACACCCCGAGGTCCTCGACCTCGCGGAGGCCATCCCTCCTGGAAGCTCGGTCGACATGGAACCGGTATGCGAGCTCGCCCGCGACGAGGATCGCCGCCGTGATCAGCAGCTGCAGGGCTGCGACCCGGCCCTCGGTGAACGCCTCCTCGAAGTAATCACCGAACAAGAAACCTGCGAGGGCTGCGGGAACGGTCCCGAGCGCGAGGAGGCCAACGAGCCTCAACGCAGGACGCTCGCGCCTCAGCGCGCCACCCACGACTCCAAGGAGGTCGCGTGCGAAGTAGACGACCAGCGCGATCAACGACGCGACATGGAGCAGAACGTCGAATGCGAGGCCGGGGTGATCCCACCCGAAAAGCTCCGGAACGACGACGAGGTGCCCCGACGACGAGATCGGGATGAACTCGGTGAGCCCTTGGACCGTGCCCAGGATGACCGCTTCGAGGAGTGACACGGCGAGGACGGTAGCAGGAGGCGGCCGCCCAAGAGCGAACCTGGACCGCGGCGAAGACAATCAATCCCGGGAGGCATCTGATGATCAAGCGATCCATGACGGTCGTGGCTTTGGGCCTACTCACCGTGCTGGTCTTCGCGAACGTGGCCTACGCCGACTTCACTCCCGTGTTCACGCTGGAGACTTCTAACACCGTGATCAACGGCAACCCCGAGGTCAAGATCCACATGGAGTTCGACGAGGAAGACGAGGAGATCGGCAACTTCAAGATGACGATCCCGAAGGGGTTCATCATCGCGGGTGACGACCAGATCCCTGAGGTGCCCGCCTCTCCTCCTGCCCCTCTGGGAAAAGAAGGCGAGGAGATCGGTAGTGGCACCATCACGATCGAAGGCGGTCTTGCATGTCGGCCGGGTCCCGAGGGTGGCATTCCGCTCTCGACCGCAGTGAACATCGACGCCACGCTTTACGAGCGGACGCGCACCGACGACGAGATCGACGCGGGCGTCCATGCGGTCTGGTTCCTCGACATCGAGCCGCTCAACCGAGTGAGGTTGCTCGTCAAGGGCAGTCCCTTGACCGGGTGGACGGTCGAAGGGGCACCGACCCCCAGCGACAACACCTGTAACCCGCTGGTCGTCGACATCACCATCAACGCACAGTCCGAGTCGGGCGTCCCTCTGATCACCAACCGCCCAAAGCCCGGGAAGGTGACGTTCCTGGCCGAGATCGCAAGTCAGGATTCCCCGACCGTCGCAATGTTCACCCACCAGGTCGTGCTGACCAAGGTCTGACCGAAGATAGAGGTGGCGCCCGCTAGGCGGACTTCTCCGCTGCTGGCTTCTCCTTAGGGGCGGCCTTCGCCTCGGATTTCGACCCGGATTTCGATTCGGACTTGGCTTCGGAGCCCGACGACTTCGAGCCCTCCGAGGAGGTCTTCGTTTTCGAGCTGCCCTTCTTGGCATCGGTCGAGTAGAACCCGGAGCCCTTGAAGACGATGCCGACCGGTGAGTAGAGCTTGCGGAGGACGCCACCGCACAGGGGACATACGTCGAGGGGTGGATCCTCGAAGCGCGCCTTCTGCTCCGTGCGCTCACCGCACGCGGTGCATGCGTACTCGTAGGTCGGCATTTTTTCCTCTTCCAAACGAACGTGTGCTGGAATCCTAAGGTCTTAGAGTAAGAGCCCCCGAACTGGAAATGAGGGACGGATGCGGCTCCAGCGGCGCCTGACGCTCTTCTTCGTTCTCATAGTGGTCCTGCCGCTCGGAGCGGCGGGTCTTTTCCTTCAGCGGGTGGTCGTGGGCGAGGTCGAAAGACGGGCGATCGGCGCGCTGTCACCTGTCCTCGACACCGGGATCGTCGTCTACAACAATCGTGCCGGCGTCATTGACGAGCAGGTTCTGGCCGCGATCGCGCACCCGCGCCTCGGCGAGCTCCTCGGGGACCGTCGAACCCGCCCCCTCGAGACCTTCCTCGAGGATCGATTGAGCGATGTCGACGGCGCCGACTTCCTCATCGTGCTGGATGACAAGGGCGAGGTCATCGCATCGGCGCGGGGTCCATCAGCCTTCATTACGGGTGTCGAGCCGCCGGCCTTGAGCCAGATCGTGGAGACGGAGGGCACCTCGGGGCCCGGCTTCAACCGTACGACGGAGATACCGATCCGTATCCGCGGTCGCGGAGTCATCGGACATGCCCTCGGGGGGTTCTGGATCGACAACGACCTCCTCGCCACTGCTGCCAGTGCGGACGTGTCGCTGTCGCTGGTGAGCGACGAGCGCATCCTCGCATCGACCGCCCGGTTCTCAGGTGAGCCGAGGATCCCGATCTCGCTCGGAGAGGTGTTCGAGGTCGAGGTAGGAGAACCGGGGAAAGCCCGCGCACACAAGCTTCCAGGAAACATGTCCGTTGTCGCAGTTACACCGACGGCACCCATCCGGGAGCTCTCGCAGAGGGTCAACATACTGATGGCGCTCGTGATGGCGGTCGTGTTGCTGCTTACTGGAGTTCTGGCATACATCCTCGCCCGCCTCCTTACCGAGCCTTTGGAGGAGCTCACTGAGGGCGCGCGCGCTATCTCCGAGGGGAGGTACTCGCACAAGATCCCCGTCCGCTCGCGCGACGAGGTGGGGCAGCTCGCCATCGTCTTCAACCAGATGTCCGCGCAGCTGGAGCAGACGATCAGTGACCTCTCTTCGTCGCGCGACCAACTGCAGCGCGCCATCCGTCGGGTCGGCGAAACTCTCCGTTCGACGCACGATATGAAGCGCATCCTGAGCTCGATCATCAATATGACGGCGGATGCCGTAACAGCGGATGCTGCCGTCTTGTGGATGCTTAGTCCGGGTCGCGACGAGCTTTATCCGGCGCGTACCGCCGGCGAGAACGTCGAGGAACTTCAGCGCGTGAAGGTCGGTGAGGGCGCCGTGGGGTTCGTTGCCGAGCGTGGGACCAAGGTTCTCTTGCCCGACCCCGATGGCTTGCGCGCGAGTCGTACCGAACCAGAGTTCCCGAATGTAATGGCAGTACCCGTCTACGGACAGGATCGGATGCTTGGCGTCATGGCGGTCTATCGAGGCGAGGAGTCGGCGCCGTTCTCCGAAGGAGATATGGACACCGCAGTCTTCCTCGCGCAGCAAGGCGGGGTCGCGATCGAGAACGTCCTTCTGCATGAGGAGGCGCGGCGTCTATCGATAACGGACGGCCTCACCGGCGTGTGGAACCGCCGCTACTTCACTATGCAGTTCAGGCAAGTGCTTGCAACGTCGATGCGGTTCGACCGCAGCTTTACAGTCCTGATGCTCGACCTCGATCATTTCAAACGCATCAACGACCAGCACGGGCATCAAGCAGGCGATGCCATCCTTGTGGAGTTCTCGCAGCGCGTGCGGAAGAACCTGCGAGAGGTGGACACGTTCGCTCGTTATGGCGGGGAGGAATTCATCTGTCTGCTCACGGAAACAGATCCCCAAGGCGCGTTGATCACCGCCGAGAAGATCCTCGAGGCCGTGCGTCGTGAGCCCTTCGTCGTGCCGGGGACCGGAACCGTCGAGGTCACCGTGTCGATCGGTATCTCGAGCTTCCCAGAGCACGGCGCCACGCTGACGACGTTGATCGAATCAGCCGATCGAGCGCTTTACCGCGCGAAGCAAGACGGCCGCAATCGAGTGGTACTCGCAGATGACTCGCCCCCGCCGACAAGTGGGCTAAGGCTCGCTCAGTGACGATTGCCATTAGGAAGGCTCTCGTGCCGGCGGCCGGTCTCGGCACGAGGTTCCTGCCCGCGACCAAGGCGATCCCCAAGGAGATGATCCCCGTCATCGATCGCCCGGGCATCCAATACGTGGTCGAGGAATGCGCGCGTGCAGGTATCCAAGAGATCGTCGTCGTGACGAGCAAGGACAAGGCGGCGATCGAAGACCACTTCGCGCCCTCCCCGGGCCTGGAAGAGCATCTGCGGTCGGCCGGCAAGACCGAGGAGCTCGAGTTCGTGCGCTACCCGACGACGCTCGCGCAGATGCGCTACGTCATCCAGGATGAGCCAAAGGGTTTCGGACATGCGGTTTTGATGGCGCGCGATGCTATCGGCGACGAGCCATTCGTATGCCTCGTTCCCGATGAGATCGTCCCGGAACGGGCGGATGGCGGGCCGTCGTTGCTCGAGGGGATGATGGCTGCACACGAAGAGAAGGAAGCGAGCATCATCGCCGTTCTCGAGACCGCGGCCGACGAGCTCTCCTCATACGGGGTCGTCGACCCGGCGGGCCCTCAGGATGGAGCCTTGGTGCCGATGCGGGGAATGGTCGAGAAGCCGGCGCCCGGTACAGAACCGTCCAACCTCGCAGCACGGGGCCGCTACGTGTTCACCCCGGACATCTTCGAGCTCATCGAGCAGACCCCGCCGGGAGTCAACGGAGAGATCCAGCTGACCGATGCGGTCAATGCGCAAGCCCGCCTCGGCGGCGTTCTCGCATATGTGCACGACGGGCCTATCTTCGACGTGGGGCGCAAGCTCGATCTCCTCAAAGCTTCGGTTCGCCTCGCCCTGGATCGGCCCGACATGGGCACCGACCTGGCCGAATGGCTGCGCACTCTGATCGCCGAGGCTTGAGATGCGACACCCCGAGACTGACGCCCGCATGGTCGATGTAGGTGGGAAAGATGCCACCTCGCGCCGGGCCATCGCTTCCGCCCTTGTCGCGGTGAGTGATGCGACGCGCACGCTGGTGCTGGAGCGCGCTCTCGCCAAGGGCGATGCACTCGAGACCGCGCGCATCGCCGGGATAATGGCGGCCAAGCGAACCCCGGAGCTCATCCCGCTGTGCCACCCACTCGTCTTGGATGCGATCGAGGTTGCGATCGATCCTGTCGAGGGCGGCTTGCGTGTGACGGCGACGGTCAGCGCCGTGCAGCGAACCGGTGTCGAGATGGAAGCTCTGACCGCGGTTACCGTCGCCGCACTGACGATCTACGACATGATCAAGGGCGAAGAACGAGGCGCCTCGATACAGGATGTAAGGCTGATCGAGAAATCAGGCGGCGCGTCCGGCGTATGGAGGTACGCCGACCAACGGCTCAGGTAGAGGGTGTTACCGGACTCTTAGGACGCTTCAGGTACGCCGTCGTTCCGGTCGCATTGCTCTCGATCACTTGGACGAGCTCCCAACCTTCCTCTCCCCATTGATTGAGGATCTCCTGAAGGGCGTGCGAGATCAGCGGCACAGTCGCGTACTCCCATTTCTCCATGCGGCATTCATTCCTTTCGTCTCACCCAGAGCCCCCTCGGCAGCGGGCGACTAACCTGATCGGATGGGTCACGGGCGGATCATCGATGCCCATTCGGGCGCAGTTCTAGCAGATGACGTGAGGTGGGCGGATTCGTTCGGATCCCGGCTCAGAGGGCTGGTCGGGACAGCAGAGCTCGAGGCCCGGCAGGCGATCGTGTTACCCGGGGTCTCCCAGATCCACACCATCGGCATGACCTTTCCTATCGATGCACTGTTCTGTGACGCGTCATGGGAGATCCACCACATGGTTCGGGTGATGCGCCCCTGGCGTATCTCGCGCTATGTCCGATCGTCCTATGTGATCGAGCTGCGGGCTTCGGCGGCGACGACGCTCAACCTCGGCGACGTCCTCGTATACCAAGAGGATCAGGAGGATCAGGTCAACGAACGATACGCGCCGTCGAAATAGATCAGCGGGTCGGTATCGACCCAGCTGCACGCTCGAACCGCGCCGATGACGATCTCGTGGTCTCCGGCATCAAAGATCTGGTGTGTATCGCATTCGAGCCACGCGATCGTGCCACTGAGTAAGGGGGCGCCGCTCTTGCCGATCGCGTATCCGCTGTCCTCGAAAGGTTTCTCGCCCCGCCGCGAGAACCCTCGCGAGACCACCTCCTGGCCCGCGGCAAGAACGTTCACGGCGAAAGCCCCGCGTTCCGACAGTAGCTCCCGCGTGCGCGAGGTCTTATCGATGCACACCAGGATCAAAGGAGGGGCAAGAGACACAGACGCGAACGATGACGCGGTCATGCCATGGAGCCCTGACTCGGATGAGACCGTCACGACGGTGACGCCGGACGCGAACTTGCGAAGCGCGTTCTTGAAGTCTTCTTCCGAGGTCACCGCGGGGCGGGTGGGGGGTCGTCCATGCCGGTCATAAAGATCTCATCGGGAAGGAACAGCCACGAGCCCGTCTCGTCCCCTGGCATCCGCACTGCGCCTCGCTTCACCAACTCGTCGAGGATGTCTTGAGTTGGGTGACCGTTCATCTCCATCACAGCAGTCTAGTTGTCGCCTCCTCCGCTCAAGGTGCGAAGCCAGTGCAGCAATGTGCGGGTCGCGACGCCCGTTCCGCCTTTGGGTGACTCGTCCGAATCGGTTTCGGCCCGCGCCGTGCCGGCGATGTCGAGGTGGGCCCACGGGACACCTTGCGGAACGAATTCCGACAGGAACAGGGCGCCGATGATCGAGCCCCCGTAGCGGGTTCCGATGTTCTTCTGGTCGGCGATCTCCGATTCGAGGTCCTTGCGGTATTCCTCGAAGATCGGCATCGCCCAAAGTGGTTCGCCGGCTCGGCGCGCTGCTTCCAGGAGGGCATCCCGCAGGGGGTCGTCGTTCGCGAAAAGTCCGGTGATCTTCTTGCCGAGCGCCACGACTATCGAACCCGTCAGGGTGGCGACGTCGATGATCGCGTCCGGTTTTGATTCCGCGGCAAGGGCGATGGCATCGGCGAGCACCAACCTGCCCTCTGCGTCGGTGTTGAGAACCTCGGTGGTCCGTCCGCCGTATTGGGTGATGACATCGCCGGGCTTGATGGCGGTACCACTCGGCATGTTCTCGGCCGCGGGGATGAACGCGTCCACCGCGATGGGAAGCTCGAGGGCGGGCAGCGCGCTCATGACACCGATGACGGCGGCAGCGCCCGACATATCCGTCTTCATCGTCTCCATGCCCTTGGCGTCCTTGAGCGACAGTCCCCCCGAATCGAATGTGATGCCCTTGCCCACCAGGGCGACGCGCCCCCGCGCCTCGCCCGCGGGCGCGTAGGAGATCATGATGAGACAAGGGGGTTCGCTGGACCCCTGGCCGACCCCGACGATCCCTCCGAAGCCATCGCGTTGGAGCTCATCGACCTGCTTCACCTTCACGCTGCCGGGGGGACATGCGGCCTCTGCCGCCGCGGCGAGCGCTTTCGGTGTCAGCGACGATGGTGGCTCATTGATGAGGTCCCGCGCGAGTTTGACCGCTCCGGCGAAGGCCATCGCTCGACCGATCGAAGGATCGTCGCCTCCGACGAACGTCACTGCGGTAAGCGTCCGATCGGACTGCTTCGATCGGTATGCGTCGAACGAGTACCCCCCGAGGGCGGTGCCTTCTGCCGCCGCCTCGGCGGCGCCCTCGACGGGAAGCGAGTGAAGCAGGGAGGCAGCGTGTGTGAAGGACGACGCCCGGCGGACTGATGCGCCTGCTGCCTTTCTGACCGTCGCGGCATCGGCCGCGTCGCGCGACCCAAGCCCCACGATGAGCACGCCGGTGGCCGAGATGCCCTCGGGGGCAGGCAGCAGACATGTCTCGCCCGTCTTGGCTTTGAATCCAACCTTTACGAGTTGAGCCTCGAGCGTGGCGTCGATGGGGTCACCGACAGTGGTTGCGATCGAGGGCGAGGCCCCTCCCCACGCGCCCATGATCAAGACATCCGCGGTCGCATCTTGTGCTGCGTCGGTCGACGATCCGATCTCTAGGCCTGGCATAACTCTCCTTTTATCGGCGTGGATGTGTGGAAATCCCGAAGACGCGCTACCCCGGAGGTTAGCGTGACGAAAATCCGACACGAGCTTGGGGAAGAGCTCTTGACCGGTACTTTTCTGGCGGTTCTGGGGGCAGCGTGGTTGCTCGTTTTCCTCCCGGCTACGTTTCGGGCCAGACAAGCGTCCCCATTTTCAACCGCGGAGCGCTTCCGCATGCGACTGGACCTCATCTCGCCGCGGTCGACGACGGGCCGATGGGTAGTCGTCCCGAAGTCCTACGAGGAGCTGGCGCGAGCTTCGTTCCTACGCGGACAGCGCCGTCGTAAGCGCATCCTTTTGACACTGGTAGCGCTGGTAGTCGGGTCGGCTACGGCGGCGTGGATCCGTGGCGGCAGCCTGTGGGAGATCCACCTCATGGCCGACGCTTCCCTCGCGCTCTATGTGTCGCTGCTTCTAGAGGCTAAGAAGCGCAGGATCGAACGGAAAACCAAGGTCCGCCGGATCCAGCGTCACATAACGGCTTCCGAGGCCGGGTTCTATACGCCGATGGAGGCAGGAGGGCACAACTCCTAGAATCGGCCGGATGGAGCTCACGAAGCTGTCCGAGGTCATCCGTGCCGACCTAGATGCGAAGACGTCGGCGCGTGATGTCGCGTTATCGGCGGGGCGTTCGGCCATCCGCTCGTGCGGAAATGCGATCCGGGCGATGCACCGCCTCGAGCTGGACACTGCATCGACCCTCTTACGCGAGGCCGAAGGGCATCTCGAGGCTGCTACCGACACGTTGAGGGGCCACGACGACATCCTTCACGCGGGGTTCATCCATGACGCCCAGAAGGAGCTTGCGGAAGCCCACATCACGTTTGCTTTGGTTACGTCTGCGCCGATGCCCGATCCCTCAGCCATCGAGGTGCCTCCTTCCGCGTTCCTTAAAGGGATGGCGGAATCGATAGGTGAGCTACGCAGACACATCCTGGATCTCATGCGGGGGGGTGAGCTCGAACGTTGCGAGGAGCTGCTTGGTTCGATGGACGACATGTACTACGTACTTGTTTCCATGGATTACCCTGATGGCATCACCCACGGCTTGCGGCGTTTAACAGACGTTGCTCGCTCCATCATCGAGCGCACACGGGGTGATTTTTCGATAGCGAAGATCCAGAGCGCGCTAAGAGATGCGCTCGTGGCAACCGATCGCCACGATGCGACTGAAGGATAGGAGATCCCATGAATAAGAAGCAGCTGGCAGCGGTCTTTGGCGCCGTTGCGGTCGCAGTCATTGCGATCGTGATCCTCCTCGTTACCGGCGGTGAGGATGGGGTGAAGCTTCCCCCCGAAGACGCCGGCGACGTGACGATGATCGAGGGCCCGAAGGCCCCAACCGACACGGCACTCGCAGATATCGAGTTCGCCGAGGTGCGGCGGGACGGGAATACCATCACCTTCGAGGCGCGCTTGGGGACGGACATCCCCAAGAAGCTCAAGGGCAGTACGTTCGACCTTCGGTGGGATATCACCGGCACGACCGATGTGGGTCAGTTCATCTTGTCTGGAAACCTTGACGTCGGTCCCAACGTCTCGCTCGTCGGAGTCGAGAACAACCTCGGCACATCGACGCTTGACGACACACTGCAGGGGACCTCGCAGATCGAGGGCAATGTGTGGATCATCACGCTGCAAGCTGACGACGTCGACGACTTCCCCGACGACTTCCAATGGAAACTGACGACCAGTATCGACGGGAACCCAGGAGACCCGACCTCCGGACGCGCCGAGGACACCGCGCCGGATAACGGCACTGCCGAGGTTGTCGAGGGCTAGTACTTCACCTGCGGCGCTGCTTCCATCACGGGACGCATCGCGGGTTCGATCTCGAAATACTCGGCGAGCTTGAATCCGAATATCGCGGCGATCAGGTTCGAGGGGATCGACCCGATCCTGCGGTTGTAGCCCTGGACGTTCGAGTTGTAGAAGCGGCGAGCGGCCTGGATACGGTCCTCTGTGTGGGTGAGCTGGTTCTGTAGAGCGAGGAAGTGCGTGCTCGCCTTGAGCTGCGGGTAGTTCTCGGCAACCGCCATCAACTGCCGAAGGGCTGCCACGAGAGGTGTTTCGGCTCGGGCCTGATCCGCAGGGCTCCCGGTAGCGCGGACGGCGCCTGTGCGCGCAACGGTCACCTGATGGAGGACCGCCTGTTCGTGAGCCGCGTAAGCCTTGACCGTTTCAACGAGATTTGGGATGAGGTCGTACCGACGTCGTAGCTCGGTGTCGATGTTCGACCACGATGATTCGATGAGGTTGCGTTGGGTGACGAAGCGGTTGTAAGAGATGCCTATCGCCAGAAGTAGGAGAAGGACTCCTCCCGCGATGACGTAGGTCGGTTCTATCGAGCCGGCCATCCCTATCCCGTCATGCCTTCGGACGGCGAGCCGGGCGGGTCAAGACTTCCCGGGTAAGCCGAGCCCGAGCGTTGCGGGGGGTGCTGGACATGAACTCCACCGAGCGTTATCGGCGCGCCCGGCATCGTGGGCATGGCCGGCGTCGTGGGCACAGCGGGCCCCGGCGAGGGTGAGGCCGCTGGAGTCTGCGCCGCGGTCGGAAGTGGAGGAGTAGCCACTCCGCTGTACTTCTCCCAGACCAAATGAGGGATGCGCGCGTGCATCTCTTTCGCGAACCCGATCGTCATCACGAACTCAGTCGGCTTCAGCGGCTTGCTGTAAACGAGGAGACCCGTTCCGCACGTCTGGAAATTGAACCTGTGGTCGGTGGACAGGAGCCAGTGCATGAACAGTGGGTCGATCAGCTCGAACGCGAACTTCTTGTCGTCGGCCTCGACCTGGAATGTCTTGTTGAACTGCTCGGATTCGAAAGTGAGATCGTGGAAGCTGAGGTGGTCCGCGAGCCTGGTGAGCAGGTTCTCGCGCCGGATGTGGCAGCGTGGGAACGTCGCGTTGACGTCGATGACGCCAACGGTGAAGCGGTAATAGGTCTTGCTGTTTCCTCCGTCTGAGTCCTGGTTCTCCTCGTAGTACCAGTAGTCGCCCGCGATTACGGGCACGCCTCCCCAATTGCCCCAGATGATGTTCTCGCACCCGCGGTCGTCGCCGCGCCTGAACAGCTCGAAAGGACGGCTGACGAGGCCCAGGACGTCGTAATTGGAATACTGGAACCCGAACTTCGTGGCAGTCGCGACTATCCCGAGCTGGCGGTGCCGCTTCTGGCGGTAGTGAAGGATCCCGCCGACGATGACGAGCGCGATGAGGAGCAAAACCAGAAGAGACCCGCCCATCCGATAAGTATGCCTGGCTGGGCGTTCCCCGGCCCTGGGGGGCCGTTAGGATGCCCGCTCTGTGGAGTGGGTCCCCACGACCGCGGGCCAGTAGCTCAGTTGGTAGAGCGCACCCCTCGCACGGGTGAGGTCAGGAGTTCGAATCTCCTCTGGTCCACTTAGCTCTTCGGCCGATGATTCCATCCGGCTAACGGAATCCGACACCCGGGGTGGAACTATCCAGAGGGATTTGGGTGATTCGAGCGTCCAGCCATCGCTTCAAACACAGCTTGATCACTAGTCCATTCTCAGTTCAATGAACTCACCCAGTGGGAAGCGGAATGTGATGAAGAAGACCAGGCTCGTCTTGACAGTCGCGAGCGTTTGCTTGCAGCTCGCCTCTCCTCGCTCAGTAACTGCGGCGACGCCAACTTGCCTGGGCGAAGCCTCCACGATCGTCGGAACCGAAGGCGACGATCAACTCCTCGGCACCTCCGGAAACGATGTCATCGTCGGCCTCGGAGGCGATGACTACATCGCAGGACTCGATAGACGGGATGTCCTTTGCGGCGGCACCGGACGAGACGTGGTGATTGGGGGAAAGGGCTCCGACAACCTGCTTGGTGACGAAGGAGCAGATGCCCTCAGGGGCAGCGCAGGGATGGACTTCTTCTACCCTCCGTCCGACGAAGGAAGAGACTCATTCGACGGAGGCCATGGGGACGACTTCCTCTTTTTCAACAAGGCCGAGGCGCGGGTCGTAGTTGACCTCCAACAAGGTTTCTTCCGGATCGGGAAACGTGAGGAAAGGATCGCACCGGAAAGCTTCGAGACCGTTTACGGCTCCCCGAATGCCGACCGGATCCTTGGCGACGAGGAGCCCAACGTGTTGTTCGGGGGGTTCGATTCTTTTGGGGACACTATCCGCGGGCGGGGCGGCAACGACTATCTCGAGGGTTACGAGAGCGCCGACGTGATGCGAGGCGGCGACGGTGACGACGTTTTCTCTGGGCTATTCGGTGGCGATGTCGTGGACGGCGGGCTTGGTACAGACCTTGTCCGGCTGTGCGGGCACTTCTCAGGTAATGGCTCTGTTTGTGGCAACGGCCGGCCAGACCCTCGACCAGGCGCCACCATCGATCTCGTCTCCGGCACGATCACAGGCGGGGGATCGGCCACCCTCCTCAGCATCGAGAATGCTGAGGGCACCGCTTACTCGGACTCGATCATCGGATCCGATGCTTCGAACGCGCTTTACGGGGGGCCGGGCGATGACTCGATCTCGGGAGGAGCAGGCGACGACCGGCTCGTCGGCGATGTGTTTGCTCCACTACCGGCTCCGCTGAGCTCCCGACTACGAGAGGGTGATATTTCTGGGCCTGACGGCAACGATGATCTCGACGGAGGCGAGGGAACTGACTCTCTGGACGGAGGCGGCGGCGATGACAACTGCGTCAACGGCGAGCAGGTTGCAGATTGTGAGACTCAGCCCGCCCCCAGTCCCTCCATGGATGGGACCGATTGGAACGTTCTTCTATGGCCGTTTCTCCTGGTCAAAGCCCTGAAGGACTTGCGAAAGTCGTGGTTCGAGAGCCGTCCACTTAGAACCACTTGACCTTTCGCGAAGATCCAGGCCGCGGGTGAGGATGGCTCCCGAAGATCGACACGATTCTGAAAGGAGCCTGGGATGGGCGAAACCAACAACAAGGCTACGGTCCAGAAGATCCTTCAGGCGGCGATGACGAAAGATTGGGATGAGTGGGCCAAGCACTTCCACGAGGATCTCGTCATCGATTGGCCTCAGTCGGGCGAGCGGGTTGAGGGCCGTGACACCGCGACGGAACTCCACAGCAACGTTCCCGATGACGGCGCTTCGGGCGAGTTGCTCAGCGTACGGGGCGAAGGGGACCTCGTTGTATCTGAGGTAAAGCTGCGCTACGGGGACGGAAGCACTTGGTTCTGGGCAAACATCTACGAGTTCCTCGACGGCAAGGTCGCCCGCGTGACCGGGTACTTCGCCGAATCGACCGAGCCGCCCGACTGGCGAGCGCAATGGGTTACGAAGGTGTAGCCGCCCATCGCTATCAAGGAACCGAAGCGTAACGGCCCGTCATTTAGGGTCCGGACCTATGCCGCCGGAGACCCGCTATGCAAGGAGTGGCGACGCTCATATCGCCTATCAGGTGGTGGGCGATGGATCCATCGATCTCATTCAGATATCCGGGTGGGTTTCACACATCGAGCTGCTGTGGGACAACCCGCTCGTCGAACGCTTCTGGAGGCGCCTCTCCTCCTTCTCCCGCCTGATCCTCATGGATCGGCGCGGTACCGGAGCGTCGGACCGCGTGGCACTCGCCGACCTGCCATCACTCGAAGCGCGCATGGAGGATCTGAAAGCTGTGCTGGACGCTGCAGGGTCGCGGCGCGCAGTCCTCTTCGCCGTCTCGGAGGGTGGGCCGATGGCGATCCTGTTCGCGGCGACCTACCCCGAACGGACCCGAGCACTCGTCCTGTTCGGTAGCTTCGCTGCCCTGTCGCCGGATGAGTCTCTGATCGCGGCCAACGGGGGTACACAGGAGATATTCGAGGCGAGGCTCGAGGAGCGATGGGCGGAGGGGTTCCCCGGCATCGACACCTGGGCGCCGAGTCTTGCGGACGTCCCCAACGCAGACCGAGCGCTCGCGAGGTTCAATCGAACCTCCGTCAGCCCGAGCGCTGCCAGGGCGCTTTTTCGGATGGTTCTCGATACGGATGTGAGCGATGTCTTGCCGGTCCTTCGCGTACCGACGCTAGTCCTCGTGCGGCGCGGCGATAGGGCTGTCCACGCGGCCCATAGCGCACGTCTAGCTGCCGCGATACCGGACGCACGCCTGGTCGAGCTCCAGGGCGAGGATCACTTGGAATGGGCGGGAGACCAAGATGGATTGATCGACGAGATTCAGGAATTCGTCACCGGCGCGCGTAGTTTCGTCGATCCGGACCGCGCGCTTGCGACGGTGTTGTTCACGGACATCGTCGGCTCGACCGACCACCTCGCTCGAGTAGGCGACAAGGCTTGGCGAACGATCCTCGACGGCCACGAGCGCGCGTCGAGGATCTACATCGAACGCCACGAGGGGCGCCTCATAGAGTCCACCGGCGACGGCGTCCTTGCCACCTTTCAGGGTCCCGCTCACGCGATCCGCTGTGCAACGGACATCAGCGCCGAAGTGAAGGACCTGGGCATCGAGATCCGAGCCGGCATCCATACTGGCGAGATCGAACTACGCGGGTCGAACATCGGTGGCCTTGCCGTTCACCTCACAGCGCGAGTGATGAGCCTCGCCGGAGCGGGGGAGATCGCCGTCTCGCGGACGGTCACCGACCT
>DATLNM010000015.1:0-36037 GCA_035536775.1 Actinomycetota bacterium
TGGAGAGGGCGTTCGCCGAGGTCGAGGATCTGGCGAAAGACAAGGGCCTCACCCTGCGCCAAGCGGCGCACTGGATCGGCGTCGGCCGCGTCGCCGAAGCCCACCTCACTCGTGGTCTCTTCCCGTAGCAAATCCAGGCCCAGGACGGGTCTCGCCACTAACCTTTGCGGCATGGCTGAGCTGAGTGAGCGCGATATCCAGATACTCGACTTCGAGAGGTCGTGGTGGAAGCACGCCGGGGCCAAGGAGCAGGCCATCCGGGAGCGCTTCGACATGTCGGCGACCCGCTACTACCAGCTTCTGAACGAGCTTCTCGAGAAGCCCGAGGCGATGGCCTATGACCCGATCTTGGTCAAGAGGCTCGTGCGCCTCCGTACTTACCGCCAGCGTCAGCGCGTCGCTAGGCTGCTCGGCGCGCAATACTCACCCGGGGAGCGGTAAAGGCCCTACCCGACGCGTTAGAGGACGGCTGTTGTGGGACGTCATTCGTCTGAGCGGAAGTTGCCCTTCTTTCGATCGATGATCGGTTGGTCCGCGCCGTGGATCATCATCGCCATAGTCGTGGGGTTCGCGGTGTGGCGTGCGATCGAGACGGTCGATCGCGGGAAGGAACAGACAGTTGCTACGACCGCGCCGACTCCTACCCCGTCCCCCGAGCCGACGCCCAGCCCTACTTTCACGCCGATCCCGCTCGACGAGGACGAAGGTGTCCTCGAGGGGCGCGATCCGGGTCCATCACCATCCCCGTCGTTGTTAACTGAGGACGTCACGGTTCAGGTCCTGAACGGGAGCTCGAACGAGACCGCCGGCGAGGGCATGGCAGGCCGTCTGGAAGAGCTCGGATATGAAGTCGTCGTTGTGCAGGAGGCCGCGCGTCCGTACGCCGAGACGACGGTTTTCTATTCGACGGAGGAGGATCGTCCCGCCGCAGAGGCACTTGCGGCGCATTTCGACTGGATCGTGGAGCCAAAACCCGAATCCCTTGCCGCCGAGGTGTCGATACACGTCGTGGTCGGCGAGGATGAGACCTCTCCCTCCGCGACCCCCACGCCCTAGCTCTCGACGTTTCCCAGCTCTACCTCGAGACGAAGTCGAAGGGTTCCCGATAACGGTGAGCCCGCCCGCTCCTCCGGAGTAACGCGGACTTCGAACTCCCCTTGGATGGCGGTGGTCGCGTTCCTAAGGAACCCCGAATCGAGATCGAGCATCGCGGCCGTCGTCGTATGCGCTGCGCCGGTGAGCGTCGCCGCGCCCTGCGGCAGGCGCGTCTGCCAGATGAGCGGACCGTCGCCCTCGAACGTGAGGCGCCCATAGGCCCCGTCCGGGTCCCGGCCGAGCTCGTCGAGATGGCCGGTGGCCACGAGGCTCTGGAGCGAGGGTTCCTCACCGGCGGCCCGTGCCGGTTGCCATGAATCTCCGAGACGCACCGGCGCGCGCGGCAATGGCGGGCGATACGTTCCGATGAGGGCGAGGGTCTCGGGGTCGAGATCGCCAGCCTGGATGCCGTCGATCTCCAGCACTTGGAGGACCTCGCCGACCTCGCCGACCTGCAGCGTGAAGGTCCTTATGTCACCCCCGGGAGATGGGAGCCCTTCCTCGGTGATCTCGGTCGGCTCCATGGTCACCGCGATCACCGCTCCCGGGCCGTCGGTTTCTACGACCTCTTCTGTAACGAGGAACTTCACGGTGTATGCACCGGATCCGCTACCGAGACCCTGGATCTCCCACGAGGCCCGTGCCGATGCCGTCATTTCGAAGCTCGTGGTCTGTTGCGGGAAGCGATAGACGAGCGCCACGGTGTCGGGCCTGCACGCGCCGAGAAGCATCGTTACCAGGACGGTCCTAGCGACAACTCTTCGGTGGAGCATCGCGACAGGATAGGAGGCTACCCTCGTGCGATGAGCGACCTCTTCGCCCCTTTCGTCGCCGACCCTGGATCGGCCGGGCTTTTCTTGGACTTCGACGGCACCCTTTCCGACATCGTCCACGTGCCCGACGAGGCGCGTCCACTCGAGGGCGTCACGGACCTCCTGACGTTGTTGAGCGCGCGCCTGAACGTCGTTGCGATCGTTTCAGGCCGCTCCGCCGGGCAGCTCCTCGAGTGGTTGGGTCCCGAGGTCGAGATCTGGGGCGTGCACGGCGTTCAGCGGGCCATCGACGGGCAAGTCACGACGTCCAGTCGAGCGAGCGAGTTCGTGCCGCTGATGAACAACGTGCGGGAGGAGGCGGCCATCCTGGTCGAGGCGCTCGGCATGGACGGCGTCGTGCTCGAGGACAAGGGAGTGATGGTCGGCCTGCATTTCCGGGCCGCGGAAGACGTCAAGGCTGCCGAGGCTGCACTGCGCGCGGTTGCGGACGACCTCGTCGAACGCTACGGCTTGACGCGCGCAGGTGGCCGGCTCGCATTCGAGCTGCGCCCGCCGATGGAGATATCTAAGTCGCTCGTCGTCCTCGAGCGCGCCCGTGAAGCCCACCTACGTTCGGTCGCGTTCGTGGGAGACGACAGGGTCGATCTTCCGGGCTTCGACGCTCTCGACCAGCTCCACGACGAAGGTATGCACACCGTGCGCGTTGCGGTCGATTCCTCCGAAGCGCCGGCCGAGCTGCTGGAGCGTGCCGACATCGTGGTCGACGGGCCGCGTGGACTCCTCCCGCTCCTCCGGCGCTTGATCGACTGAGCATCACGGGGCCGCTGTCAGGGGTGGCTCTCCTCGTCCGATCGCAGCAAGATCGTGTAGCTGAGCATCGATCCACTCGCGCGGAGTCGATTCCGTCACGATCGATCGCAGGCTCGCTGCTCGTTCACTTCGGAGCGCCGCAGGCATCGAAAGCGCCTGTTCGATCGCTACGGATGTTTCGTCGATGTCGAGTGGTTCGCGGATGGCGATCGAATGTGATCCGAGCTCGTCGAACGATCCCGCTCCGGTTGAGAGGATCAACGCCCCGTCCCGTTCGTTGATACATGCACCTTCCTTCGAGACGAGGTTCATCCCGTCCATGATGGGGTTGACGATGAGGGCGTCGTACACGCGCAGTGCTCCGAGCGTGCGCGAGAAATCGTCGTCTGAGAAAAGCTGCACACTGCCTGGGAAGAGCGCGTTGACCCTGTCCGCTGCGGCTATGACCTCGGCCGCGTAGCGCTGGTATTCCCCCATCGATTGCCGAGAGGGATAGACGCACGCTATGAACCGCGTCGTTGTTCGTAGGTCCTCTCGACGTTCGAGCAACCGGCTGAATGCTTGGAAGCCCCGAATGATGTTCTTGGATGGTTCGCAGCGATCGGCTCTCACGAGCAACTGCCCGGGACTCTCCGACTTGAAGCGTTCGGACCAGGCCCGTGCTTCAGGCCGCGCTGCCTCGTCGATGATCTCAGCGGGGTCGATCGGGATCGGATACGTCCTGATCCACGTCTTGCGTCCGTCGAGCTCTAGGGTTCCGAGTTCGCGATCGCAGATCGCCCCGTGGCTCTCGGCGGCCCTCATGAACCCGTCGGCCCATGCCGAGACATGGAAGCCACACAGGTCCGCTCCGAGCATCCCCCGGATGAACCGTTCCGGGATCGGCGGAGGGATCCGCTCGTAACCGGCGGGCCCGCAGAACGATGAATGCGTGAAGTGAAGGATGGTCGAGTTTCCGGTCCGCTTCCGAAGGATGAGAGGGAGGAGCGCGAGGTGGTAATCCTGAACGAGGATCAACGCCCTCTCTCCGGACACCTCCTCGGTAGCGGCCGCGAATGTCCCGTTGACGGGTTCGTACGCCTCGTGCCACGACGCGACATCTGCGTCCGTGAACGCTTCGATCCCGATCTCGTCCCACAGACAGTGATTCGCGAACCACAGCATGCGGTTCGAGATCTCGTCGTAGTACCGCTCGTACAACTTCGGATCGATGTCGAGAAGCCGGACGTCGTATCCGAGCTCGTCTTTCAGTGAAGGGCCAAGCCCGACCTTCAGTGCCTCTCTATCCTCGACCGAGGTTGCAGCGGCGATCCACACCGCGCGAGCACCCAGGCCGCGCGCTACGGGATCGAGCGCTCCTGCGAGCCCGCCCGCCCCACGCTTGGTCGTGTATCCATCACCGGACTCGGCGCGGGTGAACGAGACGGGTCCTCGGTTCGAGACGAACACGACCCGGCCGTCGGTCACGCGGTCCTGCATATGCCACGGGATAGACGTCTCGGTTGGAGGCCGGCGCGGGATACTTGCGGCGTGGCTACCCCCTTTCCACCGCGCCTTCCCGTCGTCGAACGAGTTCGTCGGGCTGGGATCGTGGCGTGGTCCATCATCGGTTTGCTCATCCTCAGTGCGGTCGGCGTCTGGGTGCTCTTCAAGGTCAGGATCATCTTCCCGCCCCTCGTTCTCGCGCTTCTAATCATCTACCTCTTGAACCCGCTGGTATCCCGCCTCGAACAGCGCGGCGTCACGCGCTCGGTTGGAGCGATCCTGTCCTACGTTGTGGTCTTGGGTGGAGTCACGCTCGTGGTCGCGGTGCTGATACCACCCATCGCCCGCCAGATCGAATCCTTCAGCGCCGAGTGGCCGGAATTCCGCCTCGAGCTTCTGAATGTTTCACAGGATCTCGCGGTCACACTCGAGGACAGAGCGGGTGTGCGGATCGATACGACACGGATCGCTTGTCTGCTCGATGTGCAGGAAGACCCGTCGGTGGACATCCCATCGGACCGCCGGTGCGACGAGGTCGACGAGGAATTCCGAGAGACGATCACCGAACACGCAGGTCGACTCACAGAGATCGGATCTTCGGTCTTGGAGGCGATCCTGATCTTCATTCTTGCGCCACTGCTCGCGTTGTATCTGCTGATCGACCTTCCGCAACTGCAGCACGACATGCTGAACGTCTTTCCTGAGACCCACCGAGAAGAGGTCGCCGACCTCGGCTCGAAGATCGGACGAACGGTAGGAGGGTTCTTCAGGGGGCAGTTCCTCGTCGCGATCGTCGTGGGCGTCATGTCCTCCCTCGGCTTCGCGCTGATCGGTCTGCCGTTCTGGCTTGTCATCGGGGCGATCGCCGGGCTTACGAACCTCATCCCCCTCGTCGGTCCCTTCATCGGAGGCGGTCTCGGGTTCCTCATCGGAACGGTGAGCGGCGGAGTGGGCCTCGGGCTCAGAGCGATACTGGTCGCGCTCGTTGTCCAGCAGGTGGACAACCACATCATCAGCCCCAACATCATGAAGCGAACCGTTCAGTTGCATCCCGCGACAGTGATGCTGTCGATCCTGGCCGGAGCTACGCTCGCCGGCTTCTGGGGTGTCCTGCTAGGCGTTCCGTTCGTGGCGGTGGGCAAGCTCTTGCTGGGCCACCTCTGGGCGACCCGGATCCTGGGAGTGGAAGTGTCGCCCTTCGGCCACCCCGACGTCTCCTCGACTCCACCGTCAGTCGTGCCCGCGGACGATCTCGATGAGGACGACTCAGGTTAGGTCGGCGAGCACGGATGCCATCGGAGGGAGCTCACGGATCGCGACCTCCGCCCTGGTCGGAGCCCACTTTCCATCGTCTCGGTCGAACTGAGTGAGCTCACCCGGGACTTCGGACCGAGATCCAGGCTCGACTGCGTGCATGAACCCGGCGAGGACCTGAGCCGCCATCCTCCCCAACGCGAGTGGGTCGGCCGTCCGATGGATGCGTACGCCGAGATCGCTCTGCGCTATCGCATCAACTCCCCAGTGTCGATACGTGTGTAGCAACATCCCGATCTCGACGGCATAGCCCGTGAGGAAGGGCATCGCCAAGGCAGCATCGCGGCGCATGCAGTACTCGCCCGACAACGGTTGGATGATCCCGGCGAGGTCAGGCGCGAACGCGTTGATGAGTGGGCGCGCCAGAACCTCGGTCACGCGCCCACCCCCGCCGAAAAGCTCGTCGCCGGCATCGAGCGGGCGCTCGTAGAACGCCTTGCACAGCACCACGTCAGGGTGAAGGAGCAGCGGATCGATCAGCGCGGTTACGAAGTCCTCGGTGAAATTGCGCGTGTCCGAGTCCACCCACACCATGAGGTCGCCTTTTGCAACCCAGAGGCTCTTCCAGAGGGCTGCCCCCTTCCCACCCCCGCCCCCATGCTCCGGCAGGATGTCTCTCGCGTCGTAAACGTCGGCGCCCGCAGAGCGCGCCACCGCGGCGGTGTCATCGACGGATCCGGAGTCGATGACGATGACTTCATCCACGATCGAGACCATTAGCCGAGACGTCAGCGAGCGACAGATGGGGCCGATCGTCGCGGCTTCGTTCAGCGCCGGCAGGCAGACGGTCACAGAAACCCCTGCAGCATCCTTTGCCGCCTGGACTTCGCCGATGGGGATCCCGCCTTTGAATGTGCGGGAATCGAACCACCGTGCCGCTACAGGGTTCACCGCGGCAGCCTATTGTTCCCAGATGAAGAACGTGACCGGTCTCGCATGCAAGGAATGCGCTCGGACCTACCCCGTTGCTGCGCTCCACGTTTGTGAGTTCTGTTTCGGTCCGCTCGAGGTTGCCTACGACTACGCAGGGATCCGCGCGTCCGTGGACCGCGCCGGGATCGAACGTGGACCATCGAGTCTCTGGCGGTATTCCGATCTCCTGCCCGCCCCTGAGGGGGACCTCGTGGACATGGGCGCAGGGTGGACCAGGCTGAGACCGGCCCCACGCCTCGCCGCCGAGCTCGGCATGAAAAGATTGTGGCTCAAGAACGATGGCGGCAACCCCACCCATTCCTTTAAGGACCGCGTCGTCTCTCTGGCTGTGTCTGTCGCTCGTTCGTTCGGATATTCGGTTGTGGCGTGCGCTTCGACTGGCAACCTCGCTAATGCGGTCGCAGCGCACGCAGCCGCGGCGGGCATGGACAGCGTCGTGTTCATCCCTTCCGACCTCGAGGCCGGGAAGATCGCCGCCACTGTCGTCTATGGCGGAAAGGTCATCGCGGTCGACGGCTCGTACGACGATGTCAATCGCCTTTGTGCCGAGCTTGCGGGCACGAAGGATTGGGCATTCGTCAACGTGAACCTTCGGCCGTTCTACTCCGAAGGCTCCAAGACACTGGCGTTCGAGACCATCGAGCAACTCGGATGGCGTATCCCCGACGCGTTCGTGATCCCCATCGCCTCAGGCTCGTTGTTCACGAAGATCGCCAAAGGTGTGCGAGAGATGCTCGAGGTGGGACTGGTGGAGGGTGACGAGCCGGCGCTTTTCGGGGCACAAGCAGAAGGGTGCTCGCCGGTGGCGACCGCATGGCGCGAGGGAGCCGCCGAGGTTCAACCGGTCAAGCCCAGAACCGTTGCGAAGTCCCTTGCGATCGGGAACCCTGCCGACGGCTTCTACGCGCTCGAGGAAGCGCGTAGATCGGGTGGTCACATCGACGCGGTTGGCGAAGCGTCGGTGGCGGACGGGATGCGGCTTCTCGCCCGTACGGAGGGCATCTTCACGGAGACCGCAGGCGGAGTGACTATCGCCGCACTCGAGCAGATGGTGCGCAAAGGGACCATCGACACCGCCGCAGAGACGGTCGCCCTCATAACTGGGGTCGGATTGAAGACCCTCGAGGCGTTGGAGGAAGCGGCCGTAACTGCTACCGTTCGCCCATCGCTGGCTGAGGTCGAGCGTGTACTGGAGGGCTTATGGGAGTCATAGTCAAGCTCCCCACGCAGCTCCGCCCCCTTGCGGGCGACCGCGCGGAGGTCCAAGCTTCAGGGGAGACGGTTGGACAGGTCATCGACGACCTCGAAGCACAGCATCCCGGGCTCAGGGAGCGACTGCTCGACGAGTCTGGGTCCATCCGGAGGTTCGTCAACATCTACGTTGACGATGAAGATGTGCGATTCCTCAAGGGGCTGGAGTCGAGCCTCCCGGAGGGGGCGAGCATCTCGATAATCCCCGCTGTGGCGGGGGGCTCGGGCGTGCGTTAGACCTACGGGGGCAGGGGCAACCTCAAGCGGGTGGCCACGGGGACCGATTGGACTAGGCCGGGGCAGAGGTCAGGAGGCCAGGAGCAGCGATGGCTCGCATCCACATAGTTGACGACGATGCCGATATCAGGCAGCTCGTCACGTATTGGCTCATCGAGGAGGGCCATGAGGTCTCTGCGGCCCCTGACGGTGAGGCGACGCTCGAGAAGCTGATCGCGGATCCCCCGGACCTTCTGATACTCGACATCATGATGCCGAAGGTCGACGGCTACACCGTGCTGAAGAACCTGGCGGCGTACGGCGCCAGCGACTCGACGAAGATCCTCATCCTCAGCGCTAAGAGCTCTGAGCAAGATCGCGAGCTCGGCCTCCAGCTCGGCGCCGACCAGTACATGAACAAGCCTTTCGAACCCGAGGAGCTCGTGGCGACCGTTCGCGAGATCCTGACTCTCTCCAAAGAGCAGCTCCGTGAACGCCGCGAAGAGGAAAGAGACAAGGCCCGCCTCCTCTCCCAGCTCGAGTCGTTCTTCGGCGAATAGCCGCCCCAACCCTCTGTAACCTCGGTCCCCATGGGACGTCTAAACCAGACCCAGCAGGAGGCTCCGCGCGAGCCGGTGTCCGACGAGCTCATCGATCGCTGTAAGCGAGGTGACGAGCTTGCCTGGGGCCGCCTCGTAGAGCTCACCTACCGGGAGGTCTACACGCTTTGTCTTCGGATACTGCGCGATCCAGATGATGCTGCCGAGGTCACGCAGGACGCGTACGTCAAGGCGTGGCGAGGACTCAAGTCGTTCCGAGGGGATTCACAGTTCAGCACCTGGCTTTACCGCATCGCCAGTAACGCAGCGATATCGCGCTACCGGAGCAGGAAAAGGCGCCAGGATCATGAGGTTGCGTCCGAGGATCTCGATCTCTCGACCCGGCCCGGCGAGGCTTCGACGGAGGGAGCCGCGGGGACGCGTGTGGAGGTCGATCTCCTGGAGCGTGCACTTGCGACCCTGCCGGAGCATTACCGGACGGCCGTTCTGCTGCGAGATGTGTACGGCTATCCGATCGAGGACATCGCACGACAGATGAAGGCTTCGGTACCTGCAACGAAGGTCCGGATCCATCGAGGACGCAAGAAGCTCAAGGAGTTGGTCTGGCCCGAAGACGGGGCCGACGGAGGGGAACAAGGATGACGAACTGTGCAGAGGTCAGAGAACAGCTTCCCGCGTTGATCGATGACGGCACATCCGAGCTGAACCTTCGCCGCCACCTCAGCCGGTGCGCCGGATGTCGTGACGAGTTGGCGCGCTACGACACTCTTCGTCGCTCGCTCGCAACGATGTCCGTCGTCCCCACCGAACCGCCCCCCGGGCTCCTCGGAGCGATATCGGGGATCCCCGGTCGTGACTCTCGCGTTCTGGACGTGCGCCACCACGTTGTTCGCAACAAGACCGTCTACGTCGGCGGCGCAGTCGCAGTTGTGGGTGCGCTGGGTGCGCTCGCATGGCGCAGCCACCGAGGCCGCGTCGCCACCGCCTGACGCTAGACTTCGAGGAGCCGCTTAGGGCGGTAGCTCAGTTTGGTAGAGCGCTGGTCTCCAAAACCAGTGGTCGGGGGTTCGAGTCCCTCCCGCCCTGCAACTTGACCCGCTTTAATAGGTGGAGCCCACGATGAGCGATGACCTGATCGCCGACACACTTCACGCGCTCTGCGCGATAGATCGTCCCTCGGCATCGACCGGCGAGAAGGAAGCTGCCGATTGGGTTGCGGCGCGCCTGGGTGAGCTCGGATGCAAGGTTGAGATCGAAGAGGAAGTCGCCTACCGGCATTTCGCGGGGGCGATCGCGATGCTTTGTGCGGTTGCCGGCAACGCAGGGCTCGTGTCGGCACGCCCGCGTTCGAAGTGGTCTGCGCTGGCGGCCGTCATAGCCGCCGCCGCGATCGCAGACGATGTCTCCAATGGACGCCAGTTGGCACGCCGCTTTCTAGCTCGTAGGCATCCGACGTGGAACGTCGTAGCCCGCACCGGCGACCCCAGCGCGACCAAGACGGTCGTGGTTCTCGCCCACCATGACGCCCCGACCACGGGTCTGGTGTTCGACCCAACCCTGCAGCGGGCAGTGGCGCGCCGCTTCCCGGACCTCATAGCGCGTACCCAGGCCTCGCTTCCGATGTGGTGGCCTGTGGTTGGTGGGCCCGCCGCGGTGGCGGTCGGATCGCTCATCGGGGCGCGCGTTCTAACCAGGGTCGGAGCGACGGTGTCGATCGGATCGTCGCTGGCGCTCGCCGACATCGCGCGTCGTCGAGTTACACCCGGCGCGAACGACAATGCGAGCGGCGTCGCGGCGTTGGTATGTCTGGCACAGGCTTTTAACGACCGGCCTATCGAAGGGGTTCGTGTCCTGCTCGTCTCATGCGGATCAGAAGAATCTTTACAAGGCGGTATCAGGGCATTCGCGCAGAGGCATTTCAGCGAGCTTGATCCCTGGAACACCTGGTTCATCAACCTCGACACCGTGGGATCGCCTCACTTGATCATGGTCGAGGGCGAGGGGACGCTCAGGATGCAGGACTACGCGGATCCATCGTTAAGGGATCTCGTCGCGGACGTCGCGTCCGCGGAGGGGATCCCACTGATCCGTGGGTTGCGTGCTCGGATCAGCACCGACTCGGTCATCCCCAGCCGGGCCGGGTTCCCCACGGTCCTTCTCGCGTCGTTCGACGAGTACAAGATGCTGTCGAACTACCACCTGATGAGCGACACGCCCGAGAACGCGGATACCTCGACTATCGCCGATGCAGCGAAGCTCACCGAAGCCGTAGCGAGACGCCTGGCCGCAACCCCAGGGGAGTAGGTTCGGTCGATGGCCGAGGTGATCGCTGCGTCGTCAGCCGAGAGTGACGACGTTAAACGTGAGGCCATGGCTGTGCATAAGCAGCCGGATCTAGCGCTTCTGCTGCTGCTTCTCACCGTTGTGCTGCTGCCATTCAACGTCGAGTTCGTGATCGCGCATCTGGTCGAGCCTTCGGATCTCCAGCATCGAGTGTCGTACTTCCTGTTCGACTTCCCTCTTGGGTTACTCACTTTGATGATGCTGCCGCGCATGTTCCGGATGGCCCGTGGCGCTTTCGGCGGGCGCGCCTCTTACCTCACCATGTGCACCGCCGGGCTTGCTCTCTTCATCGTCCTCGCAGCACTCGCCGAGCCGTCCATGCGGGGGGCACAAGCCGCTCTCAGACTCGTCGCCGCGATCGCCGCAGGGGTCGCTCTCGCATCGATGGAGCCGCGAAAGAGAACGCTCGTGGTGGGTGCGTTCGTTGGCGTCATGTGCGCCGAGAGCATCCTCGCGATCGTGCAGGTCATCAGGGGGACGACCCTCGGACTAACCGCCCTCGGCGAGTACCCGCCGCTGTATCCCTTCGGCGACCAACTCGGAGCGAAGGGGACTTTTACGCACCCCTATCTCTTGGCTGGCTTCTCCCTGGTCGCTGCCACGATTGCCCTCGCGCTCTCTGCCTCCCGGCCCCGGCGACGTCCCTGGCTCGCAGCGACCTTCTTGTTGGTGGTTCCCATCGCCCTCACGTTTTCGAGGATGGGCGCACTCGCCCTCGCACTCGTGGTCGCCGTCCTCACCTTGATGACAAGACGGGACCGCTCGTGGCTGCCGGCACTCGTGGTCGTCATCCTCGGTTTCTCGTTACCGGCGGCACTTACCTACGACGGATGGTTGGGGCGCGCCCAAGGATCGACGGACGTTTCCAATGCCGATGCGATCACCTCGGGGAGGCTGACGAATTACAGGCAGGGCCTCGATTTCGTCACGTCCCACCCATTACTGGGGGTGGGGCCGGGCCGGTACATGTTCGAGCTGGAGGACCACCTGGGCGTGGTGAATAAGCAGGAGCGGGCGGCACTCCGACCACCCCACAACGTGCCCCTGTACATCGCGGCGGAGGCCGGCGTCGCGGCGGGGCTGCTCACGATCGCGCTCCTCGTCGTGCTAGCCCTGCGGGCCCGCGACGTACACCTAGCTGCCCTTGCGGGGTTCGTCGCCTTCCTCCCCTTCGTGTTGTTCGACCACTATCCATACTCAACGCCTATGGGGCTGGCCTTCTCAGGCATCTGGGCAGGATGGGTTGTCTCATCGATGGCCGGCTACAAGGCTCCGCGATCGCCGGATGCCCTGCCGAACGAGGACCTCGTCGGCTGAGGCGAACCTGCTCTTCGTGCTAATCTGACTGCTCGTTCCTCCCCCCGAAGCCCGGACCCTTTACGAACCGCGTCCCGGGCGAACTCCTCGGCAGGGCTTCGGAGCGACGCATCGATCAGTGACACAGAAAGGTTCACCGTGAACAGGGAGTACAAGCGGGCGCTCAAGAAGCAAGAGAACCAGAAGCGCAGCGCGCCGAGACCGGTTGCAAAGCCAACGGGCGCGCCGGTGAAGAAGGAGCGCACCAAGCCCCGCGATTTCCTCAAAGAGGTGATCGCAGAGCTCAAGAAGGTTGCGTGGCCGAGTCGGCAAGAGGTCGTCGCCTACTCGGTCGTCGTCCTCGTTAGCGTCGTCGTGATCGCCACGCTCATCTTTGGGATGGACTATGTGTTCTCGAAGGCGATCCTCGCTCTATACGGAGTTGACGCATGACATTTGAGACCGACACCGACACCCCGATGGCGACCGACTCCACGAATGAGGACGCCGTCGAAGAGACGACAACCGAGATCGCCTCGGAGGTCCTTTCCACAGAGTCCCCGGTGGCAGCCGAAGAGCCCGCGACCGAAACCGAGGAGCCGGCCGCCGAGGTGGCGACTCCCGACGAGGCGCCCGCTGAACCGACAGCCGATGCCGCGCCGGCGCCCCTAGCAGAGGCAACCTCGGATGAGGCACCGGTTGCCGAAGCACCTGTCGCGGATGAGACTCCCGCTGCGGAGGCACCTAGCGCAGAAGAGGCGCCCACCGAAGAAGCCGACGCCGAGCCCGTCGTGGACGAGGCCGACCGCGTGATCCCTCCCAACGAGAGACCCGGTGACTGGTTCGTCATCCATACCTATGCGGGTTACGAGAACAAGGTCAAGGCGAACCTGCTCTCTAGGATCTCCTCCATGAACGTCGAGGAAAGCGTCTTCGAGGTCGTCATCCCCATGGAAGACGTCATGGAGATAAAGCAGGGCAAGAAGCAGGTCGTTCAGAAGAAGGTGTTCCCCGGCTACCTGCTATGCCGGATGTACCTCGATGACGATTCCTGGTACGTCGTGCGCAACACGCCCGGCGTGACCGGATTCGTTGGCTCCGGGGCCAAGCCGACACCGCTGTCGGCCAAAGAGGTCGACAAGATCCTGCAGGTGAAGCCGGACCAGAAGAAGCTCAAGCCGCGTCTCGAGTTCGAGGAGCAGGAGAGCGTCAGAGTCACCTCTGGGCCGTTCGCCAACTTCACAGGGTCGATCTCCGAGATCAACGTTGACCAGTCCAAGCTCAAGGTCCTCGTGAACATCTTCGGTCGTGAGACGCCGGTCGAGCTCGGGTTCGACCAGGTCGCAAAGCTCTAAGGGAGGAAACGAAAATGGCAAACGGCGGAGGTCGCCGCAAGAAGATCCTGCAGGTTTTGAAGCTGCAGATCTCGGCCGGCCAGGCAACACCGGCGCCGCCCGTCGGGCCCGCGTTGGGCCAGGCGGGCATCAACATCATGGAGTTCTGCAAGCAGTACAACGCGGCGACGCAGGCACAGACGGGGACGATCGTCCCCGTCGAGATCACCGTGTACGAAGACCGTTCGTTCACGTTCGTTACCAAGACGCCACCCGCGGCGGTACTTCTTCGTCAGAAGGCGGGCATCGACAAGGGCTCGAGCGAACCCAACCGGTCCAAGGCCGGATCTGTTTCGCGCGACCAGGTGCGCGAGATCGCCGAGCAGAAGATGGACGACCTGAACGCGAACGATGTCGATGCAGCGATGAAGATCATCGAAGGCACGGCGCGCAGTATGGGCATCTCAGTCAACTAGTTCAGCAGTCAGTGGGAGGCAGCACGGCTGCCGTTTCACACCACGAAAAGGAGTTCCACGTGCCAAAGCCAGGTAAGCGCTTCACCCAAGCAGCTCAGCTCGTCGATCGGGATCACCTCTACTCGCCCGCAGAGGCGTTCAAGATCCTGAAGACATTCCCCGACGCCAAGTTCGACGAGTCGGTCGAGATCGCGATCCGGTTGGGCGTCGACCCCCGCAAGGCGGACCAGATGGTGCGCGGCGCGATCTCCCTTCCCAAGGGCACCGGCAAGACCATGCGCGTTGCGGTGTTCGCTAAGGGTGAGAAGGCCAAGGACGCCGAGAACGCCGGTGCCGACGTCGTCGGTGACGACGATCTGGCGACGCGTATCCAAGAGGGATGGCTCGACTTCGACGCCGTCGTCGCCAGCCCCGACATGATGCCCGTTGTCGGAAAGCTGGGACGCGTCCTCGGGCCTCGTGGCCTTATGCCGAACCCCAAGTCCGGAACCGTGACCGACGACGTCGCCAAGGCAGTGCGCGACATCAAGGGCGGTCTCGTCGAGTACCGCACGGACCGCCACGGCAACCTGCACCTGATCCTCGGCAAGAAGTCTTTCCCCGAGGCCGATCTGGCCGAGAACTACAGCGCGGCGATCGACGAGGTCGTACGCGCCAAGCCGGCCGCGGCAAAGGGCCGCTACCTCAAGAGCATGACGATCTCGAGCACCATGGGGCCCGGAGTGCGGATCGACCCGGTGCGCTGGAAGGAGATCGGGCTCGACGCGGACGGAGAGGCCTCTTAGGGAGTTCTGCTATCTTGTCGACAGCCCGAGACCGCCGGGGGGTTCGCCCTTAATCAGCCGGCGCAGGTGACCGAACGCTGTTTCGCTTTGCGGTTGCCTTGTCATGGGCAACCGCTTTTTAATTTGCAGCGCAACATCGAGAGAGCACGAGGAGACTTATGGCGAGACCAGAGAAGGTCGCTGCGGTCAAGGAGATCACCGAGAGGTTCGGTGGATCGGACGCAGCTCTACTAACCGAATACCGAGGGCTTACCGTCGCGGAGATTGCCGACGTCCGGAACTCACTGCGCGCTGCCGACGCCGACTACAAGGTCTTGAAGAACACGCTCGCGCGCATCGCGGTGCGGGAGGTGGGACTTGAAGAGCTGGTCGATATGCTCGAAGGTCCGACGGCGATCGCATTCGTCCGCGGCGACGCCGCGGCCGCTGCCAAAGCTCTAGACGAGGCCGCCAAGCGCTTCCCCGTGCTTGTGATCAAGGGTGGAGTCCTCAAAGGCAAGGTCATCGACGCCGATCAGGCGCGCCGGCTCGCCAAGCTCGAATCCCGCGAGGTCCTGCTGTCCAAGATGGCGATGCTGTTCAACCAGCCCGCCCAGCAAGCGGTCAACGTGTTCGCTGCGCTTCTGCGAGACCTCGGCTCGATGCTCGCCCAGGTCGTTGAGCAGAAGCAGTCGGAGGCGCCGGCCCCAGCGGCCGAGGAGCCTCCTGCTCCCGCGGAAGATGCACCTGCTGAAGAAGCTCCGGCCGCGCCCGACGCGACCCCACAGGCCGCGCCCGAGGAGGCACCTGAAGCTGCCGAGCCACCGGCCGAGGTCCCGGAGGCCGTGGATCAAGCGGCAGCTGCTCCCGAGGCTGACTCTGGCGAGACCGCTGAGGTCGAGGCCTCGAACGCAGAGGCTCCCGCGACGACCGAAGAGACCACAGACGAGGCAGCATCCGAAGAGACACCAAGCACTGCAACCGACGAGGAGGCATAGAGATGGCTGACACACTCACGCAGGACCAGGTTCTGGACGCGATCGCGGGCTGGACCGTTCTCGAGCTCTCGGAGTTCGTGAAGTCGTTCGAGGACAAGTTCGGTGTCACCGCAGCCGCGCCCGTGGCCTTCGCCGCAGGTCCCGCAGCCGGCGGAGCCGGTGGTGGCGACGGTGCAGCAGCCGAAGAGGAGAAGGACGAGTTCGACGTCGTCCTGACCGGAGCCGGCGACAAGAAGATCCAGGTCATCAAGGAGGTCCGCGCGCTTACGAGCCTCGGTCTCAAGGAGGCCAAGGACCTCGTCGACTCGGCGCCGAAGCCGGTCCTCGAGAAGGTCAACAAGGAGCAGGCCGAAGAGGCCAAGTCCAAGCTCGAAGGCGCCGGCGCCACCGTAGAACTGAAGTAGCTGAAGCAAGGTATTGATCAACCCAGGGGGGGTCTGGGGGGGTAGTGAGCCGATAGGCGAACGCCCCCCCAGGCTCTCAAGGGTTACCCGCAGGTGATGCCGCCGGAGGCGGCAGCACCGCTGAGCAAGGGCGCCAAAGGCGCCCGCCGCGAGCGGGGTTAAAAGGTTGACCCGGTCCCACCGGGAGGCTAGGGTTTCGGCCACAGCCCTTCGGGTACATATAGCAACTCGGCCGCCCCATCGGGTGGCTTGACGCAGTACGGCCTCGGCCCTATACTGCCTGTTCGCTTTGCCTACCCCTTCGTGCACTCGTTTTGTCGCGCGGCTAAGAACCGCCCATCGCGAACCGAGGGGATCGAGTCAGGCCCGGAGGGGCTAAAGGGGAACCTCTTCGGGACGCGCCAGACCTCCCCCCGCAGCGATTTCACAGGAGGCCCGCTTGTCGTTAAACGCTTTGCGCGAACGCCGCAGTTTCGCCAAACTCGCTGAAGTCCTCCCCCCGCCCAACCTCATCTCCGTTCAGAAGGAATCGTTCGATTGGTTCCTTAACGTGGGACTGGGCGAGACCCTCCGGGACATCTCCCCGGTCGAGGACTTCACCGGGAACCTCGCCCTCCAGTTCCTCAGCCACCGCTTCGAGGAGCCCAAGTTCGACGAGGACGAGTGCAAAGAGAAGGACATGACCTTCTCTCGTCCGCTGTTCGTGACCGCCGCCTTCATCAACAAGGAGACCGGCGAGATCAAGGAGCAGACGGTCTTCATGGGCGACTTCCCGATGATGACCGACAAGGGCACCTTCATCATCAACGGCACCGAGCGTGTCGTCGTGTCGCAGCTGGTCCGCTCGCCGGGCGTGTACTTCGACAAGTCGATCGACAAGACGTCTGACAAGGACATCTTCGCCTGCAAGGTGATCCCGGCCCGCGGCGCATGGCTCGAGTTCGAAACCGACAAGCGCGACACCGTGGGCGTGAGGATCGATCGCAAGCGGCGCCAGAACGTCACCGTTCTTCTGAAGGCGCTCGGCTTCGGCGACGATGCCGCGATCCTCAAGTTGTTCGACAACGCGGCGTCGATCGAGGCGACCCTCGAAAAGGATGCGATCCAGACCGAGGAAGACGCCCTCATGGACATCTACCGCAAGTTGCGCCCGGGCGAGCCTCCGACCGTCGAGAGTGCCCGTTCGCTCCTCGAGAACCTCTTCTTCAACCCCAAGCGTTATGACCTCGCGAAGGTCGGTCGATACAAGGTCAACAAGAAGCTCGGCTTCAAGCACGACGAGAAGACCATCGAGGCGTACGGGAGCGTCCTTCGCAAGGACGACATCCTCGCCACGATCCAGTACCTCGTCCGCCTGCACGCCGGCGAGCCCGACTACGAGACCGACGACATCGACCACTTCGGCAACCGCCGGATCCGTCCGGTCGGCGAGCTCATCCAGAACCAGATCCGCGTCGGGTTCTCGCGCATGGAGCGTGTCGTGCGTGAGCGCATGACGACCCAGGACGTCGAGGCCATCACGCCGCAGACCCTGATCAACATCCGGCCGGTGGTCGCGTCGATCAAGGAGTTCTTCGGATCGTCGCAGCTCAGCCAGTTCATGGACCAGACCAACCCGCTGGCAGGCCTGACCCACAAGCGCCGCCTCTCGGCGCTGGGCCCCGGCGGTCTGTCGCGTGAGCGAGCAGGCTTCGAGGTCCGTGACGTCCACTCGAGCCACTACGGTCGCATGTGTCCTATCGAGACCCCTGAAGGCCCCAACATCGGCCTGATCGGGTCGCTGTCGACGTACGCGCGTCTGAACCCCTACGGCTTCATCGAGACGCCGTATCGCAAGGTCGTCGACGGCAAGGTCACTACGAAGATCGAGTACCTGACCGCAGACGAGGAAGACCGAGCGGTCATCGCTCAGGCAAACGCAATCACCGACGACGCCGGCAACTTCACCGAGGACCATGTCCTCGTGCGAGGCAAGCTCAACGAGGTCGACTACGTCGACGCCTCGGACGTGGACTACATGGATGTGTCGCCGAAGCAGATCGTCTCTGTCGGCGCTGCATGCATCCCGTTCCTCGAGCACGACGACGCGAACCGTGCCCTCATGGGCGCCAACATGCAGCGTCAGGCCGTGCCTCTCCTGCGGCCGACCGCGCCGTTCGTCGGCACCGGGCTCGAGCACCGCGCGGCAACCGATGCCGGCGACGTCATCATCTGTGAGGCCAACGGCACCGTCGAGGAGGTCTCTGCCGACGTCGTCGTAGTGGCCACCGGAAACGAGCGCATCGTTTACCGGCTCGACAAGTTCCGCCGGTCGAACCAGTCGACGTGCATCAACCAGCGCCCGATCGTCAGGGAAGGCCAGAAGGTCAAGAAGGGCGACGTCCTCGCGGACGGTCCTTCGACCGACAACGGTGACCTCGCCCTCGGCGCGAACCTGCTCGTCGCGTTCATGTCCTGGGAGGGCTACAACTTCGAGGACGCGATCATCTTGTCGCAGCGCCTCGTCAAGGACGACGTCCTCACCTCGATCCACATCGAGGAGTACGAGGTCGACGCCCGTGACACCAAGCTCGGTGCCGAGGAGATCACACGGGACATCCCGAACGTCTCCGAGGAGGTCCTCGCGGACCTGGACGACCGCGGCATCGTGCGCGTGGGGGCCGACGTCGGTCCCGGCGACGTTCTCGTCGGCAAGGTCACGCCCAAGGGCGAGACTGAGCTCACGCCGGAGGAGCGTCTGCTGCGTGCGATCTTCGGTGAGAAGGCGCGTGAGGTGCGAGACACCTCGCTGAAGATGCCCCACGGCGAGAGCGGCAAGGTCATCGGTGTCCGTGAGTTCTCACGCGACAACGGCGACGAGCTGCCCCCGGGCGTGAACGAGCTCGTGCGCGTGTTCGTGGCGCAGAAGCGCAAGATCTCGGAGGGCGACAAGCTCGCCGGGCGCCACGGCAACAAGGGCGTCATCTCCAAGATCCTGCCCGAGCAGGACATGCCCTTCATGGCCGATGGAACGCCGATCGACATCATCCTCAACCCGCTCGGTGTGCCGTCCCGGATGAACCTCGGGCAGGTGCTCGAGACGCACCTCGGATGGGCCGCCAAGCAGCGCTGGGAGGACAACCTCGACGACCTGGACCTCACGCCTGGTGCGTGGCGTACCCAGGACCCGACGTGGGTTGCGACGCCGGTGTTCGACGGAGCGCGCGAGGGCGAGATCCTCGACGCACTGGCGACCACCGCGGCGCGTCCGACCGAGTACCCACTCGTAAACGCGGTCGGCAAGGCTCAGCTTTACGACGGCCGCAGCGGTGAGCCGTACGACAACGAGATCACCGTCGGCTACATGTACGTGCTGAAGCTGTCGCACCTCGTCGACGACAAGATCCACGCACGGTCGACCGGTCCGTACTCGATGATCACGCAGCAGCCGCTCGGCGGTAAGGCGCAGTTCGGTGGGCAGCGGTTCGGCGAGATGGAGGTGTGGGCGCTCGAGGCTTACGGCGCGGCCTACTGCCTCCAGGAGCTTCTGACGATCAAGTCGGACGACGTCCTCGGACGCGTCAAGGTCTACGAAGCCATCGTCAAGGGCGAGAACATCCCCGAGCCCGGCATCCCCGAGTCCTTCAAGGTCCTCATCAAAGAGATGCAGTCGTTGTGCCTGAATGTCGAGGTTCTCTCGGCGGAGGGCGAAGAGATCGAGATGAAGGAGATCGACGAGGACATCTTCCGCACCGCGGAAGAGCTCGGCATCGATCTGTCCCGCCGCGAGCCATCGTCAGTCGAGGAGGTCTGATCTAACAGTGCTAGACGTCAACTACTTCGACGAACTTCGGATCGGTCTCGCAACGGGAGACCAGATCCGCGCATGGTCGAACGGCGAGGTCAAGAAGCCGGAGACCATCAACTACCGAACCTTGAAGCCCGAGAAGGACGGACTCTTCTGCGAAAAGATCTTCGGGCCCACCAAGGACTGGGAGTGCTACTGCGGTAAGTACAAGAGGGTCCGCTTCAAGGGGATCATCTGCGAGCGCTGTGGCGTAGAGGTCACGCGCGCCAAGGTGCGGCGCGAGCGCATGGGTCACATCGAGCTCGCAGCTCCGGTCACTCACATCTGGTACTTCAAGGGCGTCCCGTCACGCCTCGGGTACTTGCTCGATCTTGCTCCTAAGGAGCTCGAGAAGGTCATCTACTTCGCCGCGTCGATCGTGACGTCGGTCGACGACCCGAAGCGCCACAAGGAGATCACCCGCCTCGAGCAGGAAGTGATCGAGGAGATCAAGCAGGTCGAGGGTCGCCGTGACGAGCGCATCGAGCAGATCCTGAAGGAGACCGAAGGTCGCCTAGAGGAGATGGAGGGTCGCAAGGCGCGTTCCTCGGAGAAGACCGCCGCACGCAACCAGTCGGAGCGTCAGCAGAAGGAGGTCCGCGAGCGTGCGGACCGCGAGATCGGCCTCATCCAGGCCGCGTTCGACTCGTTCCGCGACCTCGAGCCGAAGCAGATCGTCGACGACGAGATCCTGTGGCGTGAGCTGAAGGATCGCTTCGGCGATTACTTCCGCGGTGGCATGGGCGCCGAGGCGATCAAGGACCTCCTCGCATCACTCGACCTCAAGGGCGAGGCGGAGTTCCTGCGCGACCAGATCAAGACCGCCAAGGGCCAGAAGCGCCAGCGCGCGATCAAGCGCCTGAAGGTCATCGCGCCGTTCACCGACGACACCAAGAAGAACTCGCCGATGGGCATGGTGCTCGACTGCGTCCCCGTCATCCCGCCGGACCTGCGTCCGATGGTGCAGCTCGACGGTGGCCGGTTCGCGACGAGCGACCTGAACGACCTCTACCGCCGCGTCATCAACAGGAACAACCGCCTCAAAAGGCTTCTGGACCTGGGCGCCCCGGAGATCATCGTCAACAACGAGAAGCGAATGCTCCAAGAGGCTGTCGACGCGCTCTTCGACAACGGCCGGCGCGGCCGTCCGGTCACCGGACCGGGCAACCGTCCGCTGAAGTCGCTGTCCGACATGCTGAAGGGCAAGCAGGGACGGTTCCGTCAGAACCTGCTCGGCAAGCGCGTCGACTACTCCGGACGAAGCGTCATCGTGTCCGGCCCGACGCTCAAGCTGCATCAGTGCGGTCTGCCTAAGCAGATGGCGCTCGAGCTCTTCAAGCCGTTCGTCATGAAGCGTCTCGTCGACCTCGGCCACGCGCAGAACATCAAGAGCGCCAAGCGCATGGTCGAGCGCAGCCGCCCGCACGTCTGGGACGTCCTCGAAGAGATCATCCACGAGCACCCGGTGCTGCTGAACCGTGCTCCGACGCTTCACCGTCTGGGTATCCAGGCATTCGAGCCGGTCCTCGTCGAGGGCAAGGCGATCCAGATCCACCCGCTCGTATGTGTCGCGTTCAACGCCGACTTCGACGGTGACCAGATGGCCGTGCACGTGCCTCTGTCGTCGGAGGCACAGGCCGAGGCGCGCATCCTCATGTTGTCTGCCCACAACGTGCTGTCGCCGGCCCACGGCGACCCGATCGTGGCGCCGACGCAGGACATCATCATCGGCGTCTACTACCTCACGGTCGCCCACGACGGCGAGCCCGGTGAGGGCCGCATCTTCTCGGGCGCCGAGGAGCTCCTCAAGGCGTTCGACGCCAAGGTGGTCGGCATCCACGCGAAGGTCAAGGTCCGTGGTCTCAAGCGTTTCCAGGACGAGACCCAAGAGGAGTACGACGCCAACCCGCTCCGTCTCATGGAGACGACCGTCGGGCGCGTCATCTTCAACGAGGCGTTCCCCGAGGACTTCCCCTTCCAGAACTCCCTCGTCAAGAAGAAGGAGCTCTCGGCTCTGGTCGACCGTTGTGCGCGCACATACGACATGAAAGACCTTGCGGAGATGCTCGACCACGTCAAGCAGATCGGTTTCACGTGGGCCACAAAGGCCGGAGTCACGATCGGTCTCGAGGATGTCACCACACCGGCGACGAAGGGCGAGATCCTGGCGCGCCACGAGAAGGACGCCTCGAAGGTCGAGACGCAGTACACGCGAGGCATCATCACCGAGGACGAGCGTCGTCAGGAACTCATCGAGATCTGGACCGAAGCAACCGAAGAGGTCAAGGTCGCGATGGAGGACAACTTCGACGACCTCAACCCGATCTGGATGATGGCGAACTCTGGAGCCCGAGGAAACATCATGCAGATCCGTCAGATCGCCGGTATGCGAGGCCTCGTGGCCAACCCACGAGGCGAGATCATCCCTCGCCCGATCAAGTCGAACTTCCGCGAGGGACTTACCGTCCTCGAGTACTTCATCTCGACGCACGGTGCACGTAAGGGTCTCGCCGACACGGCACTGAGGACCGCCGACTCTGGCTACCTCACGCGCCGCCTCGTCGACGTCTCGCAGGAAGTCATCGTGCGCGCGGAGGACTGCGGCACCGATCGCGGCATCAAGCTGGACATCACCGAAGAGCGTGCGCACCTCAAGCAGAAGCTCATCGCACGTGTGCTCCTCGAGGACGCTGCAACCCCCGACGGCACCGTGATCGCGCCGGCGGGAACGGTCGTCAGCGCCGAGATGGCACGTCACATCGACCAGTCCGGCGTCGAAGAGGTCAGGATGCGTTCGGTCCTGACGTGTGAGGCTCGCTACGGCGTGTGCCAGCTCTGCTACGGCGCATCACTCGCATCTGGCGAGCTCGTCGAGCTCGGCGAGGCGGTCGGCATCATCGCCGCCCAGTCGATCGGTGAGCCCGGAACTCAGCTCACGATGCGTACGTTCCACACCGGTGGAGTTGTCCACGCCGACATCACCCACGGTCTGCCTCGTGTCGTCGAGCTCTTCGAAGCGAGAACCCCGAAGGGCAAGGCCGAGATTGCGAGTGCAACAGGCCGGGTCGAGATCCACGAGGATGAGCGCACACGCACGATCGAGCTCATCCCCGATGATGGCTCCGACCCGATCGCCTACAAGGTGTCCCGGCGCGTGCGCCCTCTCATCAAGGAAGGCCAGACGGTCACCGCGGGCCAGGCTCTCACCGATGGTTCGAAGGACCCCGATGACATCCTCGAGGTCCTCGGAACGCGCGACGTTCAGCTCTACCTCGTCGACGAGGTCCAGGGCGTCTACCGGTCGCAGGGTGTGCCGATCCACGACAAGCACATCGAAATCATCGTGCGCCAGATGCTCCGCAAGGTGACGGTCATCGAGCCTGGCGACACGGAGTTCCTACCTGGCGAGCTCGTCGACGCCCGTTCCTTCGCGGAGTCCAACGAGGTCATCGTGAGCAACGGTGGCGAAGCGGCCACCGCCCGACCGATCCTCATGGGGATCACGAAGGCATCGCTGGCGACCGAATCGTGGTTGTCTGCAGCCTCCTTCCAGGAGACGACAAGGGTGCTCACCGAGGCCGCGATCCGCGGCAAGTCGGACCCGCTCCTTGGTCTCAAGGAGAACGTCATCATCGGGAAGCTCATCCCTGCCGGTACCGGGATGAGTCGCTACCGTGCCATCCGCATCGTCAGCGACGGTGAAGGTGGCGTCAGCGACGATGAGGCGAGGGCATTCCTCGGTCTTCCCCCGAGGTCCGAGATGTCCTCTGGGGACGATGCGGTCGAGGCCGCTCGCGAGCTCCTCGGCGGGGTCGGCCTCAGCGCCGTGCCCGACGACGAGGACCTCGAGGGTCTCGTTTCTGCAGAGCCCGAGGCCGAGACCGACGAAGAGGTCACAAGCGCTGCGGAGTAGCACTCGAACCAAGCTTCAACAGAGAGGCCCCGGGTTTCCCGGGGCCTCTTCTTTTTGTTTCTCGAACCGGTAAAAGTCCACAGACACAAACGCGGCTGTCACACAACCTGCGCTTAGGCCTTGATACCTAGCGTGGGAGGAAATGTGGACAAGAAGATCATGATCGCCGTCGTGTGTTGCATCGCGGTGCTGTTCGCAGGAGCTGGCATCGTTCTCGCGGACGATCCGCCGGGCTCGAATACCGACGCCCCCGAGGAACTTCGCATCGAAACTGTCATCTCGATCGACGACGATGACATCAGCGAGCTCGCTGCCGGAGGCGACAGCATCTGGGCGCTCAACGGCGCGGCCGGCACGACCTATGAGATTAGAACGACGACCAACGAGATCGGGCGCGTCATCGATACCGAGGAGGACTCGCAAGGCCTCGCCATCGCGGACGGCCGCGTCTGGACGGTGTCTCGCGGGACAGGCCATGTGACGACGTCGCCACTGACCGGCGAGCTGGATGGTTTCCGTCGCTTCAACGTCGTTTCCCGCCGCGTCGCCGCGAACGACGAAGGCCTCCTGAGCATCCACGCTGAGGATGAGCGCCTCTGGGTCGCAGCGGGCATCGAACGGCCCACGGTCGCGCTCGACGCGGAGTCCGTGGGCGGCTATCCACCGGCGATCGCCGCGACTTCACTCACGAACTTCAATGCGATCGGGGGGAACGGGGGGCAGGTCTGGGGCATCACGCTCGACGACCGTCTCGCACGCCTTGGTATCGATGGGAGCGTCGAGTGGGACCAGCGGATCGAAGGCGATCCGAAGGTCAGGAAGATCGCGGTCGACGACGACGCCGCGTGGCTCTTGGAGAAGGACTCGATCCTGCGCGTCGATCCGAGGTCGCGCGCGGTGTCGGAGATCGACATGACAGTAAGGGACATAGCGGTCGGTGACGGATTCCTGTGGACCGTCGACAAGCACAAGCTCGAGCTGTTCCTGTCGAGCTCAGGCGTTTCCATCGGCTCGATAAACGTCGACGAGGACCTTCTGCGCGTCGCGTACGCCGACGGATCGGCATGGGTTCTTGCCAACGGCGGCAAGATCTTCCGCATCTCGATGAGCCCCGAGGCACTCGAGCTCACTCAGCCCGTGCAGGATGATCGGCTCGTCTATGTGTACGCCGCGGACGGCGACCTCTGGGGCGAACAGGTCGACGGTGATGACGTCAATCTCGTTGCGCACCGTGACGAGGACCGCCGGCCTTCGATGTCCGCCGACGGCCGCACGATCGCATTCCAGCGGGACCGAGCGGGAGACGGCCGCATCTTCTTCCTCGATCTGTCCACCGGCCGTGAGCGCTTCCTCGGACACGGGGGCTGGCCCACCTACGGTCCCGACGATCGGTTCGCCTATGTCTCACGCGGACGTGGCATCTATGGCATCAGCTTCGTCCAGAACGACCGGACGCGCTTCGTGCAAACGGTCGAGAACCCGTCGCACCTCACGTGGGACGCGGACGGCGACACGCTGTATTTCGTTGGGGCCAACGGCGAGAGGAAGCTGCCGTACCGGATCGAAATCGCGGCCGACGGGACGGTGGGTGCTGCCGAAGTCCTGGTGCCCGGTGGCGAGCCGCTCGGCGCGAGTTACCCCGTCGCCGCTCCCGACGGCAACCGCCTCTACGTGGTGCGCGCGTGTTGTCCGAACCCCGGAGCCGAGACGATCTACGAGTTCGGCTACATCGACCTCGTCGCAGAAGGCCGGCCCTTCGTGCCCGAGCTGGAGCTGACCGAGGCGGGCATCGGCGAAGCGATGTCCCTCGTCCAGATGGACGGTCTCCTCCCACCGGGGCTCGGCGATCCCGAGAGGTGGACGGAAGCCGGCCCTGCAGACGCCTGGCTCATCAGCGACGGACCGCATGTCGCGTATCTGGTGAGGCAAGGTGCGCTGTGGTCCTTCGCCAACCAAGGCCTCGAGCACCCGGGCCGCGGTCTCTACGACGGCTTCGGCCGAGTCCTGGCCAGCGCCGGCGGCGGTATCCCCACCGCACCCCCACGCCCGACTCCAACCTCCGGACCGACCGGAGCTCCAGCACCATCTCCATCGCCGACGGCGTCGAGCTCACCCGCTCCGACTACGTCGCCCGTCGCCCCAGTCTCTCGAGGGACCACGCCTCAAAGTAGGTAAAGCCCCGAATGTGAAAAGGCCCCCGGGGATCCCTTCCCTCCGGGGGCCTTTTCGCTATCAAGGAGCTATTTCAGCGGTGGGCCGCCGATGAGCGTGCCGACGAGGCCGCGGTCGCCGTAACTCTGGCTCCCGAGCGGCTTGGTCACGCAGTTGTTCTCTGCGACGTCGTTGGGGAACACCGTCTCGATGCAGTGATCGACGACCGGCGCCCATGGCTGGCCGTTCGGCGCGATCTCGACGTCGATGAAGTCGAACACTCTTTTGCACCGTCCCGGGCCGCATCGGTCTCGGACCAATGGATTGCGTGGGTCGTTCAGCCGGGCCGAGTAGAAGATCGGGTCTTTCCCGAAGGCATCGACCGTCGTCGTGATGTAGGCGTTCCAGGTCGTGTCGATGTAGGGCTCGTTGAACTTGCCGCCGGGAGAGTTCTCGGTGCCGTAGTAGGAGATCGCCACCTTGCCGGGGTCGCCGACGTCGATCGTGGCGAAGTTGGCCTCGTTGACGCCGGGATAGCCGATCATCATCGGCTTCCCCCACGTCTCGCCGTTGTCCTTGGACACCGCGAGGTACGGAAGGCGCTTGGCGCCGACCCACGTGTAGTAGACGTTGCCCTTCTTGTCCACGGCGACACTGGGGTCGGGGCCCTCCGCCTTCATGTTGGCGATCTGGACCTGCTCCCATGTCACACCCTCGTCGTGGCTGATAGCGACATAAGGGCTCCCGCAGTACTTGCGAGGGAGAAAGACCGTGCCGTCCTCGCCGACCACACCGTGGCCGTGGAGTCCGCCGCATAACTCGCCACCACCCTGCTCTCCTTGCTGGATGCCCTGGAACGCCGGCGTGCCGGTAGGAGCCCATGTGAGGCCGCCCGTCAGCGACTTGCTGCAGGAGGAGGAGGCGACGTCGTTCCAGCAGTAGTAGATGACGTTGGGGTACACCGACATCGTAGACGTGGCCGGCGGACCTCCGAACAGGGTTTGGTGGTCGTTGACGGGCCGGCCGCAGGCGAGGGGGTTCGTTATCCACGTCGCCCCGCCGTCGTCGCTGTACGACATGATGCTGCACGCGACGGTGAGATCGATCGTGAACAGTCTGCCGGTCCACTCGTCGAGCCAGATGTAGGGGTCAAGGGTGATGAAGTGCGCCTTCTGGGGGCCGATCCGGGGCGAGGTGTTGGTCCACGTCTTGCCGTTGTCCTTGCTCATCACGACGTCGACTTGGTTGCCGGGGTCGAGCTGGGCGGGGTCGGCGTCGAGGTCGGCGGCGGGGACGTAGAGATCGCCGTTCTTCAGGATCGAGATGGTGGGCTCGGCGGAGTCGAACCCCATATCGAAGACCTTGCCGGAGGGGATATCCAGGCCTTTGTCCTTGATCTTGATGCCGCCGGCCCGGTGAGCAACCCCTGGTCCGCCACTCGCCTCGGGATGCGCCCACTTCTCCTTCGCGGCCAGCCACGAGCCCTGGGGAACGAGCGCTACTGCTACCAAAAGCCCGGCAAAGATGACGCCGCTCGCGCGACGAAGATGAGATCTATTCAACTGCGCCCTCCCCTAAGAAGAAGCTGCACCCCGTTTGCTGCACCCCTATCGATAGGGTGACGTTCTCCGTTCTCCCGGTGAACTCCTACGCCTGACGGTCGTTTGACCGACCGGAGGAGCGCGCTTATCCTTACCGGCCTGCGTCCCTCAGGGGACGCGGTGCGCGTCTAAGGACGCGTCCGGAAACTCCCAAGTACCACGCAACAACCCGAGTTCGGTGAGCCTCGGCAGGCCCGGTTGCCCCGGGAACCTTCGAGGTTGGGGTAGATCGCCGAACGCCAGTCGTCGAGAGCAGCCCGGCAACGCGCTATCGCGCAGGGGGCCGGCTTCGATCTCTCGTCTCGACCGGAACAGAAAAGGCCATCCGTGGCGCGCGTTTTTCGCCTGTCCGGCAGGCCCATAGAGGTGAGGCAAGGGAACACCGCCGGGCGGCGCCACGCCGTTACTGCGGTGCGCCACAGCAGATCGAGTACGACGCGAAGGACGAAAGGACTAACAACAGGTGCCGACTATCCAGCAACTGGTTCGCCAGGGGCGCCAGAGCAAGCAGGACAAGTCGAAGTCGCCGGCCCTCAAGGGGTCGCCACAGCGTCGCGGCGTGTGCACGCGTGTGTACACGACGACTCCCAAGAAGCCCAACTCGGCTCTTCGCAAGGTCGCTCGAGTCCGCCTCACCTCTGGGATCGAGATAACCGCCTACATCCCCGGCATCGGCCACAACCTCCAGGAGCACTCGATCGTCCTCGTTCGTGGTGGTCGAGTGAAGGACCTCCCGGGCGTGCGTTACAAGATCGTGCGCGCCGCTCTCGATGCTGCGGGAGTCCGTGACCGGGTGCAGTCCCGCTCGAAATACGGCGCCAAGAAGGGCGGTGGTGCCTGATGCCACGCAAAGGCCCGGCGGCACGCCGCGAGCTCCTGCCTGACCCGATCTATAACTCGCTTCTCGTCACCCAGATCCAGAACCGGATCATGGAGAGAGGCAAGCGAACCCTCGCCGAGGGCATCGTCTACGACGCTCTCGCGAAGGTCGCCGACAAGACCGGGAAGGATCCTCTTCCCACGTTGAAGAAGGCCGTCGACAACATCAAGCCCCTCCTCGAGGTTCGCTCCCGCCGTGTCGGTGGTGCGACCTACCAGGTCCCCGTCGAGGTCATCTCTCGGCGTGGCACCACGCTGGCGATCCGCTGGCTCGTCACTTTCTCGCGCAAGCGCAGGGAGCGTTCGATGGCCGACCGGCTGGCGAGCGAGATCCTGGATGCATCCGGTGGCGCCGGCTCCGCAGTGAAGCGCCGCGAAGACATGCACAAGATGGCCGAGGCGAACAAGGCGTTCGCTCATTACCGCTGGTAAGGACGAAAGAGATCATGGCTGAAGCAGCAGAGAAGCAGAAGGAGGGTCGCCCTCAGCTCCGCGAGGTCAAAGGCGGCTCGCCTGTGATCCGTGAGTACCCGCTGTCCCATACCCGCAACATCGGGATCATGGCCCACATCGACGCGGGCAAAACCACGACAACCGAGCGGATCCTCTACTACACCGGCAAGACCTACAAGATCGGTGAGGTGCACGAGGGCGCGGCGGTCATGGACTGGATGGTCCAGGAGCAGGAGCGCGGCATCACGATCACCTCCGCGGCGACCACGGCCCACTGGAAGGGCTACTGGATCAACATCATCGACACTCCCGGACACGTTGACTTCACCGTCGAGGTAGAGCGCAGCCTGCGCGTGCTCGACGGCGCGGTCGCGGTGTTCGACGCGGTCGCCGGTGTCGAGCCGCAGTCCGAGACGGTGTGGCGTCAAGCCGATCGATACAACGTCCCCCGCATCTGCTTCGTCAACAAGATGGACCGAACCGGCGCGAACTTCTATCGCACGGTCTCGATGATCGAGGACCGTCTCAACGGAACCCCCGTCGTCATCCAGCTGCCGATCGGTCGCGAGGCAGATTTCCACGGCGTCGTCGACCTCGTCACGATGATCGCTCACTACTGGCCGTCCGAGGGCATGGGCGAGCAGTGGGAGGACCGTCCGATCCCCGACGAGCTCAAGGCAGAAGCAGACAAGTACCGCCACGACCTCATCGAGGCCCTGGCCGACCACGACGAAGAGATCATGGAGCTCTACGTCGCCGAGCAGGAGCCTGACACCGACGCCATCAAGAAGGCGCTGCGTCGCAGCACGCTCTCAGGCGAGATCACTCCCGTGCTTTGTGGAACGGCGTTCAAGAACAAGGCCGTCCAGCCGCTCCTCGATGCGATCTGCCTCTACCTTCCGAGCCCGCTGGATGTCCCTCCGATGGAGGCCAAGCGTCCGGAGACCGGTGAGCTCGTCGAGCGCAAGCCCGATGACCACGCTCCCTTCTCGGCCCTCGCTTTCAAGATCATGAGCGACCCCTATGTCGGCCGCCTGACCTACCTCCGTGTCTACTCAGGCACCTTGAAGAGCGGCGACACGATCCTCAACTCGACCAACGGCCGCAAAGAGCGCATCGGACGTTTGCTTCAGATGCACGCGAACCACCGCGAGGACAAGGACGCGGTCTTCGCGGGCGACATCGTCGCCGTCGTCGGCCTGAAGCAGTCCCTCACGGGCAACACGCTGTGCGATCCCTCGGACCCGGTGATCCTCGAAGAGATGAGCTTCCCGGCTCCGGTCATCGACGTCGCGATCGAGCCGAAGTCGAAGCCCGACTCAGAGAAGCTCGGGACCGCGCTGCAGCGTCTCGCGGAGGAGGACCCGACGTTCCGGGTCCACACCGACGACGAGACCGGACAGACGATCATCTCGGGGATGGGCGAGCTCCACCTCGAGGTGCTTGTCGATCGCCTCATCCGCGAGTTCAAGGTCGGTGCGAACGTCGGTAAGCCGCAGGTTGCCTACCGCGAGACCGTGCGCGACACGGTGCCCAAGGCTGAGGTCCGCTACGTCAAGCAGACCGGAGGTAAGGGACAGTACGGTCACGTCGTCATCGCGATGGAGCCCACGGGTCCCGGCGGTGGTTACGAATTCATCAACAAGATCACCGGCGGCAAGATCCCGACCGAGTACATCCCTGCGGTCGATCAAGGCGTCCAAGAAGCGATGTCGTCCGGCGTGCTCGCCGGCTACCCGGTCGTCGACATCCGAGTGACGCTCATCGACGGCTCGTATCACGACGTCGACTCGTCAGAGATGGCTTTCAAGATCACAGGTTCGATGGCGTTCAAAGAGGCGTGCAAGAAGGCGAAACCCGTGCTGCTCGAGCCCGTCTTCGACGTAGAGGTCGTGACGCCCGAGGAGTACATGGGAGATGTCGTCGGCGACCTGTCCCGGCGTCGTGGCCGGATCGAGACCTACGACAAACGTGGTGGCGACCAGATCATCAAGGCCCAGGTCCCACTGGCTGAGATGTTCGGTTATGCAACCGAGCTGCGTAGCCGCACACAAGGTCGTGCCACTTACACGATGCAGTTCAACTCGTACAAAGAGACACCGCAGTCGATCGCAGAGCAGATCGTAGCCACGGTTCGAGGCGAACCGGCACCGAAGTAACACCAGTTCATCAAGGGGATCGAAGAAAGAGGAGAGGCGATGGCTAAGCAAAAGTTCGAGCGCAGCAAGCCGCACGTGAACATCGGGACCATGGGTCACATCGACCATGGCAAGACCACCTTGACCGCCGCGATCACCAAGGTCCTGTCCGAGGGCAACCCCAACGTGTCGTTTACCGCGTTCGATCAGATCGACAAGGCTCCTGAGGAGAAGGAGCGCGGTATCACGATCGCCATCGCCCACGTCGAGTACGAGACCGATAACCGGCACTACGCCCACGTCGACATGCCGGGTCACGCCGACTACATCAAGAACATGATCACGGGTGCCGCACAGATCGACGGCGCCATCCTGGTCGTGTCCGCGGCCGACGGTCCGATGCCCCAGACGCGTGAGCACGTGCTGCTTGCCCGTCAGGTCAACGTTCCCTACATCGTTGTCGCTCTGAACAAGGTCGACATGGTCGACGACCCCGAGCTCCTCGACCTCGTCGAGCTCGAAGTACGCGAGCTCCTCAGCGAGTACGAGTACCCGGGCGACGACGTTCCCGTCACGCGAGTGTCGGCGCTCAAGGCGCTCGACGGTGACGCCGAGGCTGCCGAGGGTCTGAAGGAACTCATGAAGACCGTAGATGAATACATCCCCGAGCCCGAGCGTGACGTGGCGAAGCCGTTCCTCATGCCGATCGAGGACGTCTTCACGATCACCGGGCGAGGCACGGTCGTGACCGGTCGTGTCGAGCAGGGCCAGCTGCGGGTCGGCGAGGAGATCGAGATCGTGGGTATCGAGCCCAAGACCTCGAAGACCGTCGTCACCGGTATCGAGATGTTCCGCAAGATGCTGGACGAGGCCCAGGCCGGGGACAACGCCGGCATCCTGCTCCGCGGCACCAAGAAGGACGAGGTTCAGCGCGGTCAGGTGCTCGCGAAGCCCGGGTCGGTAACCCCGCACACCAAGTTCCAGGCCCAGGTCTACATCCTGTCCAAGAACGAAGGTGGCCGTCACACGCCGTTCTTCAACAACTACCGTCCCCAGTTCTACTTCCGCACCACGGATGTAACTGGCTCGGTCGAGCTCCCCGGCGGCACCGAGATGGTCATGCCCGGTGACAACACCGAGATGACCGTGACACTGATCCAGCCCATCGCCATGGACGAGGGTCTCCGCTTCGCCATCCGCGAGGGCGGTCGCACCGTCGGCGCAGGCCGCGTCATCAAGATCATCGAGTAACTCAACTCATCTTTAGATACAGAGAAAGGCAATAAGTGGCTGCGAACGGCATGAAGATCAGGATCAGGCTCAAGGCCTACGACCACGAGGTCATCGATCAATCGGCGAAGAAGATCGTCGAGACCGTGACCCGTACGGGCGCGAGCGTCAACGGTCCTATCCCGCTGCCGACCGAGCGGTCCGTTTACACGGTCATCCGTTCGCCGCACAAGGACAAGGACTCACGCGAGCACTTCGAGATGCGCACGCACAAGAGGCTTCTCGACATCGTGAACCCCACACCCAAGACCGTCGATTCACTCCAGCGGCTCGATCTTCCCGCGGGTGTCGACATCGAACTGAAGCTCTAAGAGGAGAGGCGAGGATCTGATGGCTGAGGTGAAAGGCATCCTAGGTCGCAAGATCGGGATGACCCAGGTCTTCGATGACGAAGGCCGCGCCGTACCGGTGACCGTCGTAGAGGCGGGACCCTGTCGCGTCGCCCAAGTGAAGACCACCGATAAGGACGGGTACTCCGCCGTCCAGCTCGCGTTCGGCGTGGCCAAGAAGCCAACGAAGCCGATGGCCGGTCACTTCGCCAAGTCGAAGGTCGAGCCGTCGCGCCACCTGGTGGAGCTGCGCCTGAGCGAGCCCAGCACCTACGACCTCGGCGCCGAGATCAAGGCCGATGTCTTCGAGGCCGGCGAGCTCGTCGACGTCGTCGGGGTCACGAAGGGCAAGGGCTTCGCCGGAGGCATGAAGCGTCACAACTTCAAGGGCCTGAGCGCGTCGCACGGAACTCAGAAGAAGCACCGCTCACCGGGTTCGATCGGTGCATGCGCGACACCGGCGCGCGTCTTCAAGGGCACGCGCATGGCCGGGCACATGGGCCACATCCGTGTCACAACGCTGAACCTCAAGGTGATCAAGGCGGATCCTGAGCGCAACATCCTGTTGATCCGCGGTGCGGTCCCCGGCCCCAGAGGCGGCCTGCTCATGATCCGCTCGGCCGTCCGGCTGCGCCAGCGCACGACCGGAAGGAAGGCCAGCTGATGGCCACCGCCAAGATCATCGATGCAACCGGTGCCGTCACGGGCGAGAAGTCACTGCCCGATGCCGTCTTCGGCGGCGAGATCAACACCGCTCTCATGCACCAGGTCATGACCGCGCAGCTCGCTGCGGCGCGCTCCGGTACCGCGTCGACCAAGACGCGGGGAGAGGTGCGCGGCGGAGGCAAGAAGCCGTGGCGTCAGAAGGGCACAGGACGCGCGCGGCACGGCTCCACACGAAGCCCGATCTGGGTCGGTGGTGGGACGGTCTTCGGCCCCAAGCCCCGGGATCATTCGGTGAGGGTGCCGAAGAAGATGCGCAAGGCGGCCATCCGTTCGGCGCTCGCGTCGAAGGCAGCCGATGGTCTCGTGTGGGTGCTCGACGGCTGGACCGAGCCGAAGACGAAGCTTGCTGCTGCTGCGATGAAGGCGGCGGGCGTCTCCGGTCGACTCCTCATCGTTCTCGACCCATCGGCGTCCAACGCCGAGAATGTTGATCGCGCGTTCCGCAACCTCGAAAAGGCGGCGTTCTCGTTCCATTCGGGTCTCTCGGTCTTCGACGTGCTCGTTGCCGATGCGCTCATCTTCACCTCCGACGCCATCTCTGCCCTCGAGGCCGGAGATAAGAAGAAGGAAGAGGTGAAGGCAACAGCATGAGCGGCTCGACCAAGTCAGGCCATCGTGACGTGATCATCGCTCCCGTCGTCAGCGAGAAGTCGTACTCGTTGCTGGACGACAACGCGTACACGTTCATCGTCCATCCGGACGCGAACAAGACCGAGATCCGCCAGGCGGTAGAAGCGATCTGGGGCGTCAAGGTCGTTAACGTCAATACGCTCAACCGTAAGGGAAAGACGAAGCGATTCCGCTTCGTGGAAGGCCGGCGCTCCGACACCAAGCGTGCAGTCGTGAAGCTCGCCGCCGGCGACAAGATCGAGATCTTCGAGCAGCAGGGTTAGGGGTAGAGATGCCGATCCGCAAGTCCAAGCCGACATCGCCGGGACGCAGGTTCCAGTCCCATTCCGACTACTCGGACCTCACGCGCTCGAAGCCCGAAAAGACCCTGGTCGAGCCGCGCCCCAAGAAGGCGGGCCGCAACTCGTATGGCCGGATCACAACCCGTCACCAAGGCGGCGGCAACAAGGTTCGCTACCGGGTGATCGACTTCAAGCGGAATAAGGACGGAGTACCCGCGAAGGTCGCGCACGTCGAGTACGACCCGAACCGCAACGCACGCATCGCGCTGCTTCACTACGCGGACGGCGAGAAGCGCTACATCCTCATGCCGAACAAGGTCAAGGTCGGCGATCCCATCCAATCCGGTCCAAGTGCCGACGTGCGGCCGGGCAACGCCCTTCCGCTGCGGAACATCCCGGTCGGTACCGTGGTTCACAACGTCGAGCTGAAGCCGGGAGCCGGCGGCAAGATGGCCCGCTCTGCAGGATCTTCGGTGCAGCTCATCGCCAAGGAGGGCCCCAGCGCGACGCTGCGACTCCCCTCGGGCGAGATGAGAACCGTTCCGATCGGATGCCGCGCAACCGTCGGCGAGGTCGGCAACGCGGAAGCCGAGCTGATCTCGTGGGGCAAGGCCGGACGTAACCGGTGGCGCAACAAGCGTCCGTCGGTTCGGGGTGTCGCGATGAACCCGGTCGACCACCCTCTGGGTGGTGGCGAAGGGAAGTCGTCCGGTGGACGTCATCCGGTCAGCCCGTGGGGCCAGCCTGAAGGAAGAACCCGAAAGAAGAAGGCCTCGGACAAGCAGATCATCCGCAGGCGTGGAAAGAAGAGGGGTCGCTGATGCCGCGCAGCTTGAAGAAGGGTCCGTTCGTCGACGAGCACCTGCTGCTCAAGGTCGACGCACAGAACTCGCGCAATGAGAAGCGGGTCATCAAGACGTGGTCACGGCGCTCCACGGTCATCCCGGACATGGTCGGCCACACGATCGCTGTGCACGACGGGCGTAAGCACGTCCCCGTCTACATCACCGAGTCCATGGTCGGCCACAAGCTGGTCGAGTTCGCCCAGACACGCGCGTTCCGGACCCACGGCGGCGGCGCCGAGAAAGCTTCGAGGGCGCGTTAACCATGGCTCACAAGATCGATCCGTCCGTCCAGGAGGCCATCGCAACGGCGAAGTTCATCAGGATCTCGCCGACCAAGGCCCGTCAGGTGGTCGACCTCGTCCGGGGCCGACACGTGGACGACGCACGCCGCGTGTTGAAGTTCACGCAGAAGGGCGCCTCGGTCACGGTCGCGAAGGTGCTCGAGTCCGCGATCGCGAACGCCGAGCACAACCGCGGCCTTCCGGGTGACGAGCTCGTGGTCGTGAGGGCGTGGGTCGACGAAGGCCCAACCCTCCGACGCTTCCGGCCGCGCGCACAGGGTCGGGCCACTCGTATCCGCAAGCGCACGTGTCACATCTCGCTGGTCGTTGGAAGGCCCGAAGAGATGGTCGAGAGGTTGCCCGAGCGGCCCGCGACCAAACAAACCAAGCAGCGCGTCCGCAAAGACACGACGGGCGGCACCAAGACGTCCTCCGCCGCGTCGCCCGCATCCCAGTCCACTGAAGCAGCACCCAAGAAGACCTCTAAGACCGCGCCTGACGCGCCGAGCTCGGAAGGGAACGACTGATGGGACAGAAGGTTCATCCTTACGGGTTCCGCCTCGGCATCCACACCGATTGGAAGTCGCGCTGGTTCACCGAGAAGCAGTACGGCGAGTACCTCATCGCCGATCTGCGCATCCG
>DATLNM010000016.1:0-32516 GCA_035536775.1 Actinomycetota bacterium
AAGGACGTGAGTGAGGCCGCGTAACGAGGACATCCCGATGGGGATGAGGAAGGCCAGCATCAAACCAAGCATGGCGACGCGCGACCTGAGGATAGGAGGCATCAGAGAAGACTAAGCCGCCACGGCGATGCACCGGACTAGGATGGGTCGCGATGAGTGCCTCCGGTGGCATGTTCAGTCGCATTGGATACGCGAAGGCCCGCTTCCTTCTTCTGGGAGCGGGGCTGGGTTTGCTGCTCCTCGTCGCGGGGGTCATGTCTCTGCGAGGCGTAGACAAGATCGAGGTCGGCGCGACCCTGCTATTCATCCCGGTTTTCATCGCGTTGGTGCTCGGTGGTCTCAAGGGAGGCGTCGGTGCGGGGATCTGCGCCGCACTCGCCTACACCGCATTTCGTTACCCCGCGATCAAGGCGGTCGGATTCGAGCAATTCGCGGGGTTGATAGCGTCTCGTTCCGTGGGGTTCCTCGCGTTCGGGACGATCGGCGGGTGGGCCACGAAGCAACTCGAGGCGTCGCTCACCAAGCTCGAGCTTTACGACCAGATCGACGACGCCACCGGCCTCTACAACGCGCGGTTCTTCGCGGAGGATCTCGACCTCGAGATGTCTCGCTCGACGCGCTACCAGACTCTCTTCTCGATCACGCTGGTCGACGTTCCCGCGTCGGCATTCGCAGGGATGAGCCGGCGCGCGCAAAGAGGGCTACTCACGGAGCTTGGGCGACTACTGCGTGACAGCGTCCGAACCGTGGACCGAGCGGCGCACGCAGTCGACGGGGACCGTTACCGGTTCGCGGTCGTGCTGCCCGAAACCGGCAACGACGGCGCGGAGATCTTCACGAATCGGCTCGCGGACAACATGGGGAAGTACATCCGGGAAAAGGTCGGCGCTAAAGAGGAAGGGACCCCCCTCTATCGGCGAGCCGCGACGTTCCCGGGGGACGACGAGTTCGTCGCCGAGCTCAAAGCGGAGTTCAAGGAGATCGACCGGCGCGAGCACCCTGAGGCCGCCGCTGCCGGTTAGGGCGATCCGTTAGTCGGTTGCGACCGCCAGGCCGTCGTCTGAGATGAAGGTCGGAAGGTCAGCCCCTTGTCCAGCGTCGCCGAAGGCCTGCCTCGCGTTCTTGACCGAGCCCGGGGTCAGGGCCAGATCGAGCTCACGTCCGAGTTCGACCAGGAGAGAGATGACTCCACCAAGCATCCGTCGCTCCCATCTGTCGTCGTTCTGGGCGTGGGTGTGGCCCGCCATAGAGGCGCGCCTGCACCCACGTCTCCTTGGGTATCGGCAGGCCTCCCCGAAAGGTTGAGAGCTCAGATCGGGCGGATCCGAGGTGCCGCCCGTCATCACCGGCCGGGCGGCTGGCCGAAGGGGAAAGAAGTGGCGTTTACTCTTCTAGGTCCAGCTCAAGGGGGGTGATGAGGGATGTACGACGCATTCAAGGATCAGCTCCCCGATATCGATCCGGACGAGACCGCTGAATGGATCGAATCGCTCGATCACGTAATCAGCGCGTCCCCCGCCCGGGCCCGCTTCCTGCTGCACCGGGTGCTCCATCACGCTCGGTCTCGTCGGATCGGCCTTCCCCCGATGGTCTCTTCGGACTACATCAACACCATCTCCCCCGAGGAGGAGCCCTATTTCCCCGGGAATGAGAAGGTCGAGCACCGGATCCGCCAGATCATCAGGTGGAACGCCGCGGTCATGGTTTCCCGGGCCAACAAGCATTTCGAGGGCATCGGCGGCCATCTCTCGACCTACGCGTCGTCGGCGTCTCTCTATGAGGTCGGCTTCAACCATTTCTTCCAGGGCAAGGACGCCCCCGGCGGAGGCGATCAAATCTTCATCCAAGGCCATGGGGCGCCGGGCATCTATGCCCGCGCCTACCTCGAAGGTCGGCTTAGCGAGGTCCAGCTCAACGAGTTCAGGCGCGAGGCCGGCGGAGGGGGATTGTCCTCCTACCCTCACCCTCGCTTGATGCCGACGTTCTGGGAGTTCCCGACCGTCTCCATGGGGCTCTCGCCTCTGAACGCCATCTACCAGGCGCGCTTCAACCGTTACCTCCAGCACCGGGGGATCAAGGACACATCCGAGCAGCGGGTGTGGGCGTTCATGGGCGACGGCGAGATGGACGAGCCGGAGTCGATGGGGGCGCTGTCGCTTGGGGCGCGGGAAGGCCTCGACAACCTCATCTTCGTCGTCAACTGCAACCTGCAGCGGCTCGACGGTCCGGTGCGTGGCAACGGCAAGGTCATCCAGGAGCTGGAGTCGATCTTCCGAGGCGCGGGGTGGCACGTGATCAAGGTTGTCTGGGGTAGGGAATGGGACGACCTCTTGGCGCGCGATACCGACGGCATCCTCGTCAACCAGATGAACACCACGCTCGACGGCGACTTCCAGAAATATGCGGTCGAGACTGGTGACTACATCCGCAAGCATTTCTTCGGTCCCGACCCGCGCTTGCGGGAGATGGTGACGCACCTCTCCGACGACGATCTGCGGCACCTGAGGCGTGGTGGTCACGACTACCGCAAGCTCTACGCCGCGTATGCAACGGCGGTCGAGCTGAAGGACGCGCCGGTCGTGATCCTGGCCAAGACCGTCAAGGGTTGGGCTCTCGGCCAGGCGTTCGAAGGCCGCAACGTCACCCACCAGATGAAGAAGCTGTCCATGGAGGAGCTCCGAACGTTCAGGGATCGTCTCGATCTCCCGATCAAGGACTCCGATATGAAAGAGGGCGAGGCGCCCTACTACCACCCTGGTCCTGAATCGACCGAGGTCGAATACCTCCTCGCGCGCCGCAAGGAGCTCGGGGGCTTCGTGCCGGAGCGCCGTTACGCGCGCCGCAAGCTGGAACTGCCGACCCCAGACCTATACGAGGAATTCCAGGGCGGCTCCAAGCAATCCGTATCCACCACGATGGCTTTCGTCCGCCTCATGAGGAAGCTGATGCGTGACGACGACCTCGGCAAGCGTGTCGTGCCGATCATCCCCGATGAGGCGCGCACCTTCGGTATGGAGTCGCTCTTCCCCGAGTTCAAGATCTACGCCGCGCACGGTCAGCTCTACGAGCCGGTCGATGCGGCGCACCTCTTGGCGTACCGCGAGTCGCGTGAGGGTCAGATCCTCGAGGAAGGGATCACAGAGGTGGGCTCGATGGGCTCGTTCACGGCTGCGGGGACGTCTTACGCGACGCACAGCGAGCCGATGATCCCGTTCTTCATCTTCTATTCGATGTTCGGGTTCCAACGGATCGCCGACTCGATCTGGTCGTTCGGCGATCAACGCGGGCGTGGCTTCTTGATGGGCGCGACGTACGGACGCACGACGCTGAACGGAGAGGGCCTGCAGCACGAAGACGGGCACACGTTGCTGATGGCGACGACCAATCCGGTGTGTCAGGCGTATGACCCTGCGTTCGCTTACGAGGTCGCGGCGATCGTCCGAGAAGGTCTGCGCCGGATGGTCGACAACGATGAGGACATCTTCTATTACGTCACCCTCTATAACGAGAACTACCCGATGGCCGCACTGCCCGACGGCGTCGAGGAACAGATCATCAAAGGCCTCTATCTGTTCAGGGAGGCGCCGGGCGAGCGAAAGCACAAGGCGCAGTTGCTCGCGTCGGGATCGTTGATCCAGGAAGCCATCAGAGCGCAAGACATGCTTGCCAAAGACCACGACGTTGCCGCGGCTCTATGGAGCGCAACTTCGTACCAGCAGCTTCGGCTGGACGCGCTCGAGACCGATCGTTGGAACCGCCTCCACCCGAACGAAGCCCGCCGGCAGGCTTACGTCGCCGCCACCCTCGAACCGCACGAGGGACCGATCGTCGCCGTGTCGGATTCGATCAAGGCAGTGCCCGACCAGATCGCGCGCTGGCTCCCCGGTCGTTTCATGTCGCTCGGCACGGATGGCTTCGGGCGTTCGGACCATCGTGAGGCGCTCCGCCGGCATTTCGAGATCGATGCGGAACACACCGTCGTCGCGGTGCTGGCGGGCCTCGCCGAAGCCGGCGAGATAAAGCCAGAGGCGGTTGCCGAAGCGATCGCGACGTACGAGATCGACCCCGAAAAGATTTCGCCTTACTTCGCCTGACCCGTAGATCCCAACTTCGTTGGAAAGTGGCTAGCGGAGGCTCGGACCTCCGACGAGACGACCGACCACGCCGTTGCCCACGATCGTGGCGTCATTGCGGTTCGAATCGACGAACGCGCCCCACGGGATGCCGTCCGGACCCACGACGACATCGATGAAGTCGAGAACGTCCTGGCACCGACCCGGTCCGCAGTCCATGAGCACAAGCGGCTCGCTCTTGTCGTTGATCGAGCCCGTGTAGAACATCGGTCGCTTCGACAGGGCGTTGTCGGTCATCGTGATGTAACCGTTCCACGTGACGTCCTCGTAGCCGTCGGGGATGAACCTGCACGGCAGCACCGAGATGCATGGGGGAGGGTCCTGGAACGGTGGCCCTGGCGCGTTCTCGCTCCCCATGTAGACGATGGCGACCTTGCCTTTGGCGCCGGCGTCGATATTGGGGATGTTCGACTCGGTGAGCCCAGGAGGCCCGATCATCATCGGCTTGCTCCAGTTCGTGCCACCGTCCTTGGAGATCGCGAGGTAGGGCAGCCGGTCTTGCTCGCCGACCCAGGTGTAATAGATGTTGCCCTTGTCGTCGGTCGTGACCCCGGCTTCATGTCCTTCGATACCGATGTTCGCGACCTGAACGCGTTCCCACGTGAGACCCTCATCGTGGCTAAGTGCGAGCCACGGCTGTCCACACCATCCGCGCGGGATGTACACAGTGCCGTCGGGACCTACATGGCCGTGGCCGTGCAGCCCGCCGCACATGCCCGGAACGCTCTGGCCGGCGACACCCCCACGATCGGTTCCCTCCTGGTAGCTGGGGTACGCGGGTGATCCGGTAGGACTGAACGTGATCCCACCGTCGAGCGATTTGGAGCACGAGGAGCTGGCGATGTCGTTCCAGCAGTAATAAACGACGCTGGGGTAGACGGGAGTAGGACTTACGGCGGGGGGACCGGCGAAGAGCGTCTGGTGGTCGTTGACCGGCCGACCGCACGCGAGGGGGTTCGTCACCCAGCTTTCGCCTTGGTCGTCGGTGTAGGAGAGATAGGCACATGCGACCGTGAGGTCGATCGTGAAGATGCGATCGGTTCTCTTGTCGACGAATAGGTAGGGGTCGAGCGAGAGCAGTTGCGCGTTACGCGCGCCGGCGAACTGTGGGGACACGATGTCCCACGTCTCACCCTCGTCACTCGATCTGACGACCTCGATCCGGGTGTTGCTCTGGAATGCCGTGTAGAAGACCGAGCCGTCATCTGTGAGACCGAGGGTTGGCTCGGATCCGTTGAGGCCGATGGGGTGGAACTTGGCGTCCGGGGCATGCGCGCGCACTTTTGCGGTTTTGACCTCGCGGGCCCCGGCGAAATGAGCCACGGCTTTCCCGCCCGATCCATCGCCGTCGGACTTCGCGGCGCCGGCCGGTACTGCGCTCAACGCTCCCGCCGTGAACGCAGCCAAAGCGGCCACACAGGCGACAGCCTTGAATGAACGTCTTACCTTCATTGAGCCCCCAGAATTGAGAGAAACATCGCTGCCTCTCCGGTCGGGTTCTCCGCCCGGCCGTGATGCTCCTCCCTCGGGGGCTTCGGAGGACTACTTGAGGCGCTCGATGATCATCGCCATCCCCTGCCCGCCGCCCACGCACATGGTCTCGAGGCCAATGGTCTGATCGCGGCTCGTGAGGTCGTTCAGGAGGGTCCCCATGATGCGAGCACCGGTCATCCCATAGGGGTGTCCGAGTGCGATCGCGCCGCCGTTGGGGTTGAGCTTGTCCGAGAAGGGATCCACGCCGAGCTCGCGACAGACCGGGATGACTTGTGCTGCGAACGCCTCGTTCAGCTCCATGACCTCGATGTCGTCGATCGACATCCCCGTCTGCTTCAGAACCTTGCGGACGGCCTCGATCGGACCCACGCCCATGATCTCAGGGGCGAGGGCCGAGACGGACGACGCGATGATGCGCGCCAAGGGTGTGATCCCGAGTTGGCGGGCGCGCTCTTCGCTCATGACCACGACTGCCGCGCCGCCGTCGTTCAGGGGGCACGAGTTGCCCGCGGTCACCTTGCCGTCGGGCTTGAACGCCGGCTGAAGCGTCTGGAGCTTCTCGAGGGTCGACGATGCTCTCGGTCCGTCGTCTGCGGAGACAACGGTTCCGTCCTCCTTCGTATACGCCGTGATCTCGCGATCGAAGAAGCCGGACGCCTGCGCGGCGACTGCACGCTCCTGAGACTGCTGCGCGAACCGATCCATGTCTTCGCGACTGACATCGAACTTCTCGGCGACGTTCTCCGCAGTCATGCCCATCGGGATGTAGACGTTGGCGATCTCGGCGTCGTCGCCGAACAGGCGCGGGTGGAGCTCTTCCATGTCTTTGGGGTAGCCGTCGACCTGTGAGATCGACTCGACTCCGCCGGCGATGAATGCATCGCCTTCGCCGGCCTTGATCGCATGGAAGGCCATCCGGATGGTCTGCAAGCTCGACGCGCAGAAGCGGTTGACGGTGGTGCCGGGGACATGCTCGGGCAACCCGGCGAGCAAGGCGACCCTGCGACCGAGATTCATCCCTTGCTTGGCCTCGGGGAAGCCGCAGCCGATCATGACGTCGACGATCTCGCCCGGATCTAGCGCCGGAACCTTCTCCAGCACGGCCTTGATCGCTGCCGCGGCGAGGTCGTCAGGACGGACGTCGGCCATGACACCCTTCTTGGCGCGTCCGATGGGAGTACGTGCGGTCGCGACGATGACGGCTTCGGGCATGTGATGGCTCCTTGGTATTGGGATCTAAGCAAGCGAGCCTAACGCGATGGTGAGGTCGGGAGCGGCGTGCATCGATGGACGCACAAAGGAAAGGGCCCCGCAGTTGCGGGGCCCTTTGATCGATCTTGAATGTCGTCTAGCGGAACAATCCGTTCGTCGACAAGACCATGTCTTCATCCGAAGAGAAGTCTTGCGACGGAGCGGTCTCTTCCAGCGCTCCCGACCATTCCCATCCGGTGAGCTGAAGCTCGGAGGGGACTGGCAGAAGACCCGCCAGACGCTCGTCCATCACAGTTGACATCTCTCACCTCCCACCCCAAACCGATGTTGCCGGGCCCACGCCGTCCAAGGATCGTTGAGGACGCGGGCTCCTTCTTCGACGTTCAAGATAGCGATTAGTTACTTGACCGTCAGGTCTAGTGGGGGTCAATCAGAAATCGCGCTTGAAGAATCCCTGCATCGTCATGGCGAACATCATGTCGCCCTTCAACTTGAGCTTCCCGCTCATGAACAGCTGCGGACCCTCGACTTGGTTGAAGATGAGCCGCACGAAGTCCTGCAGCGCGAGTGAGAGCGTCAGACGGGGGGATTCAGCTGCTCCCTCCCTGACCGAGCAGCCTCCGTCGGCGATCTCGACGATCCACTGCTTCTGACCTTCGTCGGTCGAGATCTCGTATTGGATGACCGCGCTGGTGCTGCCGGCGCGTCCAGGGTCGAAAGCGTCCCTCATGCCTTCGAAGATCTGGGTCAGCACGAGGTCCGTGCCGAGCCCGGAGATCTGGGCCTTCAGTTCGTCGTCCGAGAGGCCCTTGACGGCCTCCGCCAGAACCGCGGGGTCAGGTCGTTCGTCCATGGCCGGGAAGCCTACCGCCGTGGCCGGTCACACCGGAAATGTCGTACCACCTCGATAGCCTGGGCTGATGTCTGCTCCCCCCCAAGTCCGGCGACTTTCCTGGGCGCTCTGGATCGCCGCCGTCGTGCTCACGGCAGCTGGGTGCGCCTCGCATAGCGTGCTCCTCACCCACCAGGCCCCCGCGACGTGGGGCTCCGAGCCGGGCGGGTACGAGGTTGCACGAGTCACCCGCGTCGTCGACGGAGACACGATCCGGGTCGTCATCCTGAAAGCCGTAGACGGTCCGGGTAGGGGGGCGGCGCCGATCGGACCCGAGGTCCCGGTCCGGCTCATCGGGATCGACACTCCCGAGTCCGTGAAGCCCGGTAGTCCAGTCGAATGCTTCGGCAATGAGGCCTCGTCCGCCGCGACCGCACTTCTCGAAGGCCGGCGCGTCCGGATGGTCAAAGACGTCGAAGACCGTGATCGCTACGACCGCCTGCTGCGCTACGTCTACATCGGTGCCGAGATGGCGAACGCGCGCCTCGTCGCGAACGGTTACGCGCATGCGTACACCTACCCCCCCGACGTCCGCCATGCCGATCTCTTCGTCGAGCTTCAGCGCCAAGCCCGCGAGAACAACCGAGGCCTATGGGCCCCCGACACGTGTCATGGACTCAGCTAGCGCCTCGAGCGCCTCCCGGAGACTAGCTAAGGTGCTCTAAGTGGGATACAGCATTTAGGCAAATGCGTTATCATGATGGCATGATTAGAACCCAAGTGCAGCTCACCGAGGAGCAATTCCGGATGCTGAAGCAGGTGTCGGCGTCGACCGGCAGATCCATGGCCGACTTGATTCGGGAAGCCATTGACAGACTTGGAGCAGTAGCGGGTGTCGACCGGCGAGCTCGAGCGATCGCCGCTATCGGGGGTTTCCGGTCCGGGACGAGCCACGTCAGCGCATCACATGACGACGAGCTAGCCGAGGCCTTCGCCGAGTGAGGGCTTTGGTAGATACCTCTGCGCTGTATGCGCTGTTGGACGAGGACGACGCGAACCATGCACCGGCTCGGGACTGGTTCACGAGCGAGGCGTCAGTTCCCTCAACGATCCTCGCCACGCACTCTTACGTCATCGTCGAATCGTGCGCGCTCGTGCAGCGCCGGCTCGGGCCAGAGGCCGTCAGTGTCCTTCTGGATACGTTCATACCGAGCTTTTCGGTTCTTTACGTGGACGAAGACCTTCACCAGCGGGCAGCAGCGGCCTACATGGCATCCTTCTCGAAACGCGGGGTGTCGTTCGTCGATCGCGTGAGTTTCGAAATGATTCGCAAGCTGGCGCTAGACGTTGCTTTCGCGTTCGATGTGGACTTTGAAGCAGAGGGGTTCCAGATGGTTCCCGCTGGGGGCACAACCAAAACAGCCCAGCCCTGAGGTCGGACGCTTGGACTTCGAGGAGGTTCCCTGACGGGAGGGGCGCGCCTTAGCATGAGGGCGTGAATCTTTCGGCGTCCGGGAAGGCGTTGCTCGCGCTGCTTGTGGTCATCGGCGTGGCCGCATACATCGTGGTCGTCGATATGGGCGTCAGTGCCGGGCGCATCCATGCGGGGGTCCGCCTCGGCACGTTCGACCTCGGGGGGCTTACCGAGGGTGAGGCGGCCGATCTCCTCGAGGAGCAAGGCGGAGAGATGGAGACCAGCCCGATCGTGTTCTCGATCGAGGGATTCGACTGCAGATTCGTACCTGAGGAGCTTGGGTGGGGCCCTCAGCCGTTCGACACCGCGGCGGCTGCGATGGCTGTCGGGCGCGACGGCGGCGCGGGTCCCGTCCTCGCGGATCGGGCGCGTGCCTGGGTCTCAGGTATTGAGATCGAGTGGAGCGGCGCGCCCAAGCCGCGCGCGGTCAACGCATGGCTTGACGACTGCGAAGAGCTCGCGTCGGCGATGGGCGTAACGCTCGATCGCGCGCGCCTGCGTCACGACCTCAAAGAGGCTATCGAGACCTGGCCCCGTCCTCAGGTGTGGCCGCTTCCAGTAGGTCGCTAGGGCCCTCCGGAGGGAGAAGACGAAGGAGCTGGCTGCGGCTCAGCCTCGGGCGGGGCGGGCTCGGACTCCTGCTCTTCTGCAGAGTGGTACTGCTCGGCGGTCGGAGACGGAGAGGGCTGAGGGGACGCGTCGGCGGGCTCCGTCTCGGTGGGCGTCGGTGATGTTTCGGGCTCGGGCTCGTCGTTGTCGTTGGTCGGCCTGTGAGGACGCCCCCGCTGCCGCGGGCGGCGATCCCGGTCTTGCTCGGAGCGCGCGTCGTCCTGTTCCTCTTCCGTTACATCGTCGATGGACGCCGTGGGCGCGATCTCGGCCGTGGCGTCCTCGTCGGTGGGCGTGGGCGAAGGGCTCTTCGATGCGCCCTCAGGCAAGCCCCCTTCGAAGCCCACCTGAGGCAGCGATACCTCGGAGCCCCCATCGGACGGGACGGCGACTGCGAACGCGCTGAGAACGATCAGCAGAACCGCAACAGCGGCGACGGCAGTGTTCTTGGTGGTCACGCGGAACGGCGAACGGGATTCGGCATTCGGTGTCACCGCGGCCACCTCGTTCCTCGTCAGCCACGCTGCCAGCGCGATCGCCAGCGCACGTCCGTCAGAGAAACGAGCTGCCGGGTCCTTCTCGAGGCACTTCAAGACGATGGCTTCAAGGTCCGGCGGGACCGTCTCGACGATCATCGAGGGCGGGTCGGGACGCTTCTCGACGTGGGCGATCGCTATCGCGGTCGCGTTGCTCCCGTCGAACGGCAAGCGGCCGGTCAGGAGCTGATAGAGGACGATGCCCAGCGAATAGACGTCGGACGTCGGGGTCGTCTCGATGTCTTGGGCCTGTTCCGGCGAGATGTAGTGGGGGGAGCCGAGGGCGGCTCCCGTCGCGGTGAGGTCCTCGCCGCCGGTCGTCGATGCGATGCCAAAGTCGGCGAGTTGCGGCTCGCCGCGCTGGTCGACCAGGACGTTAGAGGGCTTGATGTCGCGGTGCACGACCCCAACGTCATGTGCTGCGCCCGCCCCGGCCGCGGCGCCGGCGATCAAACGAGCCGCGGTCGCGGGCGCCACAGGCGCCCGCTCGACGATGTCCGACACCGTGCCACCCTCGGCCTGCTCTAGGACGAGGTAGGGGCGTCCGTCGACCTCGCCGAAATCGAGGATCCCGATGACATTGGGGTGGTTGATACGGGCGACGGCTTGCGCTTCTGAGAAGAAGCGCACGAGGAAGCCGGGGTCGCGCGTGAGGGCGTCGTCGATGACCTTCACGGCGACCATGCGATCGAGGTGGCGGTCGCGCGCCTCCCAGACCTGCGCCATTCCGCCCTCACCTAGGGGGCGCTGCAGGTCGTATCTGCCCGCGAGTAAGTCACCTGGTTGCATCTCGGGGGTACATGCCCCCTGGGAACCTCTGGGAAACTGCCTGTGACGACCCCGCCCGCGACTAGCAATTAGCATGAGAGGCAATCACAACCAGCGATCATCTGGACGATCGCGCCGCAGAGGTACCGCGCAAGCGGAACCGGCGCAGGGTGGCCACCCGAAGGTGGGCCGCCCGGAGGACTAGGAGGAGGACAGCGTTGTCCATCGACCCACGCAAACTGCCGAAGATGCCCGAGCTCATGATCGCGGGCCCTGGCGAGCTGCACGAGGAGGATCTCGCCCTCCTAGGGCGCCAGGTCATCGCCCACTACGGCGACGTCTGGACCCAGCTTCACAACGAGACGATCGCGGCGCTCGGTGAACTCCTGGGCGCGTCCGAAGCTCCTTATCTGATCCCGGGGACGGGCACGACGTGTCTCGACGCGGCCATCGCAAATGTCTTCGAGCCCGGCCAGAAGGTCGTGGTCGCCAACACCGGATTCTTCGGGATCCGCCTGCAGGAGATCGCCGGGCAGCACGAACTCCAGATCGTTGAGGTCCCCGTTGAGCCTGGCGCCCCCATCGATCCGGCCCGGATCGCGGAGGTTGCCTCCGGCGCGCACGGGATCCTGACAGTTCATGTCGAGACGGCGACCGGCGTTCGCCACCCGATCGAGGAGATCGCCGCGGTCGCGCGCGACGCGGGAGCGGTCTATGTCGTCGACGGCATCGCGTCGGTCGGCGGAGAGCTCGCTGATGTCGATGGCATGGGCATCGGCGCACTAGTGACGGGAACCCAGAAAGGTCTCGAGACCCCGCCGGGCTTAGGCATCCTGGCGCTCGGCGCGTCCGGACGTGAGCGGGTAAGTGCTCGCACCCGTCGGCCGGCATCGTGGTACCTCGACCTTGCGAACTGGGACAAGTACCGGACGGAGTGGGCGTCGTGGCACCCGCACCCGGTCACCATGCCGACCAACCTCGTGATGGTTCTGCGCGCGTCCATCGCCCGGATCCTTGACGCCGGTTTGGAGTCATGGGTCGGACGACGCGCCGATCTCGCCAAACGCTGCCGCGAAGGCTTGAGGGGACTCGGCCTCGAGCCCGTGCCGCAACCGGGGTACGAAGCGAACCTCGTCGTGGCCGCATGGACCGACGACGCCGCTGCGATCCAAAAGCGCGTCCTCGAGGACGAGGGGATCATGATCTCCGGTGGCCTGATCCCGACCCAGGGCAAGGCGATCCGCATCGGACTGATGGGTCGAACCGCTACGCCCGAGATGGTCGACCGAGTCGTTGGGGCGATCGAAACCGCGCTGGCGCGTTCCTAACTAGCGGCGTCGGCAACACACGCTGCAGCCGATCGAAGCGAGCGGTACATCAGACCAGGATCGCCGAGACGCCGACGGAGCGCTCGCTCGAGGCCCGCGATCGGATAGAGGTTCTGCGGAGCGCGTGGATCCTTGTAGCCCTCCGACGCGAAGCGCGGTAGCAGCGCCGTTACTTGGTCGGCGCGCACGATGACGTCCGCGATATCTGAGTCGGCGGTTGACTCGCATCGAACGATGCCCGCCCATGTGTGGCCTTCTGCTCCGGGCAGACGCAGGTACCAGGAGAACCGGCTGAACCGTCCCAGCGTCAGGAAGATGGGGGTGCGCTGCCCGGGCTTTAGCTCGCCCACAACGGAGTCGAGCGGCTCGGGGAGGTAACCGACATGATGGGTCTTGACGTACCCCACGACATTCGTCAGCCCGTGTAGCCCGCGCAGCGGCCCATCGACGATGACGAGATCCGGATCGTGACCGCGAGCGAGCTCCGCTTCCAGCATGCCCATCCGTTCCTGGATCGCGAGCCAAAGATCCTGGGGCGACTCACCCGTCGCCCGACGAACCTCGTAGGTCGCATGGCGACACGAGATGGCTTCGGCGTCCATAACGGCAGAGAACAAGCCGCGCTCCACGCGCGCCTCGAGCAAGGTCGCTCGCCCGTCACAGCACATCACCCCAGCGGCGTACGACGCACAGACTCCCGGACGCAACCGGCCAGTGGCGTCCTCGATCCACACGCGCGCTTCGATGCGCCGGACTCCGTCGGTGAACAAGACCTTCCCGGGCACCTCTCCCACCGGCGGGTCGATGGGTTCCCACGCGTTGGCGTCGCGCTCGACGAACGGATCGATCTCGCCGGCGGTGGGCTCGAGCTCGTCGCCTTCGAGCGGTGCCCCGTATTCAGTCGCCCACGCTTCGACCGAGAACCGCATCAGAGTGCGACCTTCTCGACGCGCGACCCGCTCGAGGTCTTGGTCACGCGGTACTGAAGTGGTACTCGCTCAGCGAGATCCGCGACGTGGGTCACGATCCCAACCATCCTTCCGCCCGCGGCGAGCGTCTCGACCGCGGCGGCGACAGTGTCGAGCGATCCTGGGTCGAGTGTCCCGAAACCTTCGTCGAGGAAGATCGCGTCGAGGTGAGCAGCCCCTTCGGCGGCCAGCTCGGCGAGGTGATCGGCGAGCGCGAGCGCCAATGCGAGAGAGGCCAGGAACGTCTCCCCCCCAGACAAGGTTCGCGCCGATCTGGTTTCGTCGGCGTTGTCGTGATCGATCACAAGGAAGTTTCCGGAGTCGTCGATCGTGAGCGAGTACTTGTCACCCGAGAGCCGGTGCAGCACTTCGGTGGCGCCGATCACGAGCTGGTGCAGAGCTTCGTTGACGATCCAACTCTCGAAGCGGCCGGCCTTCCCCGAGAGATGCTCGGCGAGAGCATGAGAGCGGGCGCTATCGAGTGTTTCTCGGGCAAGATCGGCACGCGCGACTTCAGCCTTTTCGATACCCGACATGATCGTGTCGGCGGTTCGAGTGGCGTCTGTGTGCGCCGCGATCACTGCCTCGAGGACATTGCCGCCGACGAGCTCGACATCGCACTCAACGCAGGACTGTCCTAGTGCCTCGATGAGGCTGTCGCGTTCCGTGCGCATCGCAGCCGCGGATGACTGCGCTCGGGCCAGCGCCTCTTCCAGCTCAGTCATGCGCCCGGCAGCCCACGTCACCAAGTGAGCCCAATCGTCGGCGAGATTGGCGCGTTCGGGTTGTGGGGGACCAAGCTCCGAGAGCGTCACGCGGTGATCTTCGAACCGCCCGCGCAATGCGGTTTCGCTGTTCTTCAGGGTGTCGAGCGCAGCACGCGCCCTATCGACCTCCTCGGCGGCGTTTCTCTCCGCAGAGCGAGCCGCCTCGAGCGCATGCGCGGCTGCCTCGATCACATCCAGTTGTGATTGCAGCTCCGGGGCGGAGGCGAACGCGTCCAGCTCCAGAGTGAGCTTGTCGCGGTCGACGGTCATCGCTTCGAAGCGCGCCTCTATGGCGGTTTGCTCCTGGCGCGCGACGCCGGCGGCTTCGACTACAGCTGCGCGGGCCATAGCAGCGCGCGCGACATCGTCTTCCGCGGCAGCTAGGGCCTTGGGCTTCTTGTGTTTAGGGACTTCGGTCACCGGCTGCAGACAGACGGGACATGGCTGTCCCTCCACAAGCGTGCCGCCGAGCTGGTGAGCCAGGTGGCGATGGGCGAGTGCCTCGAGCGCCTGGTTGGCCGCGTCGACCTTCAGCTCGGCTGCGGCCAGTGCCGCGTCCGCCTCTTCGGTGGCAGTCCGCGCTGCCGAGAGCCGAACCCCTTCGGCCGCGATGCTGCGTCCGAGGTCTATCTCCCGACGGCGCCCGTCGAGCGCCTTTATCAGGGGGCGCGCCTCAGGCAGCGACGAGCTGGAGATTGCCAGCTCCGCGGAGTGCGTCCGTGACGACTTCAGCTCCTCTTCGGCCTCGGCGAAGAGCTTCGCGGCCGCCGCGATCTCATCGGCGAGCGCCCCCATATCGTCGGGGATCCGGACCTCACCGAGCAGGCGGATCTGCGCCGCGATGGCCGCGCCCTCGTTTTCCGCCGCCGCCGTTTGCTGAGTGATCGCTTCGAGCCTCGGCAGTTCTGCATCGACCTTCTTGCGGAGCGCCTTCAGCGACTTGATCCGGGCCTTCGCTTCCTTCAATGCCTCCGGTGTGGCGAACGCGAGGTCGCCGGCCAGGCGGTCTTCGATAGATGCGATGCGGCTCTTCGACGCGACCTCACGAGCGCGAGCGGCTTGCCGCATGTCGTCGTACACCCCGAGATTGAGCAGCTTGACCAGTAGATCCTGGCGGTCCGCCGGCTTGTCGTGCAGGAAGCGGGCGAACTCACCTTGTGGAAGAACGACGCACTTCGTGAAGTGCTCGAAGCTGAGTCCGATGAGCCCCGCCACGGCCGCGGTCAGCTCGTCTGCGTTGCCCGCGAGGACCTCTTCGCCCTTCTGCAGGCGAGCCTCCTTAGTGGTCGCCCCCTTTCCCGACGCGGCCCGGCGCACAACCCGAACAGCTGTGTACAGGTCCTCGTCGATAGCGAAGTCGAGCCGGACCTTGGCTTCCATCTGACCTTGGCTGACGACCGGCGCGACTAGGCCCTTGTTGCCGTAGCGAGGGACCGACCCGTACAACGCGAAGCAGATGGCATCGATGATCGTGGACTTCCCCGCCCCGGTAGGCCCGATGAGAGCGAAGTACTCGGCTCCTTCGAAGTCGACGACCGTCGGCTCGCGGAAGCTGGTGAAGCCCTGGAGCTCAAGCCGAAGCGGGCGCATGATCCTCCGCCTCGCGGCCGGCGCCGCGATCGACAGACTCGGTGTAGAGCTCGTTGAAGAGCGCGACAAGCGCGGGGTCTTCGGTATCTCTTTCGGCGAGGTAGCGCGTGAACAGTTCATCGGGCGACAGCCCCGCTCGGTCAGCGACGTGTTCCGTTCGTCCTTCATCGCCACGATCGACGATGACCTTGACCGCGTTCGGGAACATCTCGCGGATCTCGTCGCTGAGACCGATCCGCGCCCGCTCCTCGACGATGACCCGTAGGTAATCGTCACCGACGGTGTCGGTCAGGCCGGCAAGGGTCGCCAACGGCCCTTTGATCGTTCGCAGGCGTCGTCCCGCTGCGAGCTCGATCGGCCGCACGCTCGCGGGCGCCCCCGGCGACGCATCCACCACCAACACGTTCTTCGCATCGGTGGAGTCCGAGAAATCGAGGTGCAGCGGCGCGCCGCAGTAGTGCATCGGGCACGGCGCGGGCATCGCCTGCATCTTGTGGATATGCCCGAGCGCGACGTAGTGGCAGTTAGACGGGAAGACGTTCGGGGCGACGTAATAGTCGAAGATCGTTTGCGCGGTGCGCTCGCCGCCGCCGAGCTCGGAACCGGCGATCGTCATGTGCGCGGCAAAGATGTTGACTGACTCCCCGTCGAAGCCCGATGCGAGCGCGGCGACGATGTTCTTCATGCGTCCGTCGTAATGCTGAGCGAGATCGCCCGCGTCGTGCGCCATGAGTTGCGATGCCTTCACGATGTAACGCTGGGACAGCCACGGGATGACGCCGAGGCGGACGTTCTCACCGCCGATCTCCAGTTTCATGCACTCGGGCTTGACGCTCGGGACGATGGAGACCTCGGCGCGCTCGAAGACCGGCATGAGCGCCGCGAGCCGCCGCTCGTTGTCGTGGTTGCCGGGGAAGACAACGACCGGAGCGACGCGACCGAGCTCGAGGAGCGCGCTGAAGACGATGCGCTCCGACTCGGGCGAAGGCGCGGCCGTATCGAAGAGGTCACCCGCGACGATGGACAGTTCGACCTCCTCGCGCCGCGCTACATCGACGATCTCCGCGAGCACAGCTTCGTGCTCCTCCGCGCGCGAACGTCCCTGCAGGGTCTTTCCGACGTGCCAGTCGGCGGTGTGGAGGAACCTCATCTAGAGCTTCGGCAGACCCTCGAACGGGTCCTCTGGCTGCTCGATCGCGGCGGGGTTCGATCCGGCCTCGCTCGGACGGCTGGCCCACGCCGGGAACGGGAACTCGAGCACGAGCGGAACCGGGATCTCGGGCTGAGACATCATCATCGTTCCGGGTTTCATGATCGTGGCTCGATCGCGATGGTTGCCGCGCAAGAAGCCGTATTGACCCTTGTCTGCCTCGGCGCTGTCCAGACGCCCCACAACCCTGATCGCCGACTGCCCGACGATGCGCCCCTCGACCTCGCTGGCGGTCTGCTGCGCGCCGATGAGGATCATCCCGAGCGAGCGGCCACGTTCGGCGACGTCCAGAAGGATCTCTTTGATTGGGCTGGTGCCGTCGCGCGGCGCGTACTTGTTGAGCTCGTCGAGGACGAGGAAGAGCAAGGGGCGTGCTTGGCCGGTGCGCTCCTTCTCGTCGAGGGTGCGCCGCAGGACGACACCGACGACGAAACGCTTCGCGCGATCGGGGAGATTGTGGATGTCTACGACCGTGACCTGCTTGTCGAGCGCTACGCGGTGCTTGCCCGCGTTGGGGATGTCGCCCCGGATGAGGCGCTCTAAGGGCTTGATCGCGGCCAGCAGACGGCGAACGAACGCGTTGATGGTTCCCGCGCCGATGACGGGTCCCGCCCAGTCTTCCTCTTGAACCTTCTTCGCGATGAGCTCTGCCAGTGCGCGGAAGGTGCGTACCTCGGCGCCGTCAATCTGAACGCCGCCGTCCCGCAGTGGTGTGACGTCCCTGAGCTTCGCGGCGACGTTGTGGACGACCATCGTGTAGTGCTGGCGGTCGTCTTCGGCATCGGCGAACACGAACGGAAGAAGCTCTTCAGTGCAGAACTCTTCGAGGGTCCAGAAGAACGAGGTCACACCCTCGGATCGCGTCGACACATCCGGCACGGCGTTGCGATCCCCGACGCGCGGGGGAGCGAAGAACGAAGTGCTCGCGAACGGACCCGGCGTCAAACCGAGGTGTCCGTAGCGCCGCTCGTCGTCGGCCGAAAGCTGGATGTTGCGATGGTCGAGGAAGAGGAGGTCCTCGCCTTTGACGTTGAAGATCAGAGCCTTGGTGTTGATCGCGTCCGCGCCGAGCGCGCCAGAGTTGAACAGGCTGTAGAGCAAGAAGGTGGCGTACGTGGTCTTGGTCGCCACGCCTGAGATCCCGCTGATGTTGACGTGCGCGCCGCGGGTCCCGTCGAGGAACTCGAGATTGATGAACAACGGCTCGTCGTCGCGCGTAAGCCCGGCAGGCAGCTTCTTGGTCATGTTGTCGAAGAACAGCGCCTGATCGCGTTCTTTGCCTTCGGCTTTGCGAACCTCCGCGCCGGGGAGTGGCGGCACGAACAGCTCGGGCTCGACCCGGGTCGACGTCACCTCTGCGGTCTCGATGAGGTCACCGGGCAGCACACCTTCTTCGATGAGGAAGACGTCGCTATCGAAGCGCGCCCCTTCGTGGCGGGCGATGACCTGGGTGACGACGCCGTAGATGCTGATCGGCTCGCTGCCGGGCGGTGTTCGCTCGGTCACCACGATGTCGTCGAGCTGGAGGAAGCTGCCCTCTTGAAGGCCAACCCAGAATTGGAGGGGGGTCGAGTCTTGGGTCCCTAGGACCCGCCCGACCATCCCCCCGGTCTCGTTGCTCATGAGTCCGGCACACCCTCCCGCAGAGTTCCCCCGACTGGTCTGAATCAGCTTAAAGGGGGGGTGCGACAAGATCCCGGAGGCCTGAATATCCGCTGGTCACAGGCACGGGTACCCTTGAAAAGATGAATACGAAGCTCAAGTCGTCGCGTACAGACCGCCTCCGAGACGCCACCGTGGTGGCCGTCTTCCGGATGCGCGCCGCCGAGCACGCCATCGAGGGGGCCGCTGCGGCCATCCGTGGCGGCTTCGAGGCGGTCGAGGTGACCATGAACACACCGGACGCGCCGGAAGCCCTCGCCGAGCTCGCCCGCCGAGGCGATGCGCTCGTCGGGGCCGGGACCGTCCTCACCGCCGCGCAGGTCAAGGAGGCCTACGACGCCGGGGCCGAGTTCATCGTGACCCCGACGATGGTGGCCGAGGTCGTCGACGCGGCCCACGGCCTCTCGCTCCCCGTCGCCCTCGGAGCGACCACTCCTACGGAGATCATGGCGGCCCGCAACGCAGGCGCCGATTGGGTCAAGGTCTTCCCGGTCGAGAGCCTCGGGGGCCCCGAGTACCTCACCCATATCCTCGGGCCGCTCGACGGCACACCCATCTGGGCCTCGGGAGGCGTGACGGCAGAGAACTACATGACCTACCTCGACGCCGGAGCTGAGATCGTGGGCATGACCGGATCGGTGTTCGACCCGGACATCGCTGCCGACGGCCGTTACGAAGAGTTCGAGCGGCGCGCGGTCGAGGTCCACCGCCGCCTCGACATCTACATCACCGAACGAGCCGAACGCGACAACGGCTGAAACGGGCGCGTTACTCCAGAAACGACCCGAACGTCTACTTCAGGGTCATCGAGAAGCGCCGAACGCGATAACGCTTAGCAACAGGGCCGCCCCGAAAGGGCGGCCCTGTTCGCGTCATGGGGTTTGAACCCAGCGAGCTTCTCTGACCTAACCTTCGACGGTGAACTCGACCGGGATGTCCTCCGGACCTTTCTTGCCCTCGAAGGTCGCGACGATCTGATAGGTCCCGGGCTCGAGGGTGAGCGTGAGCTTTGCCGTCTCACCCGGCTTGTAGGAGTGGGTCCCGCCGAGGAACTCCGCAGGCGCCTTGCCCTTCTGGCCCTTCTCGAACCACTTCCCGACGTCACTCAGCTTGGCGCCCTCCGCGAGCTTCACGAAGAAGACCTCGCCCGGCTTGTCGGCGTTGTTGGTGACCTCGACAACGGACGTCCCGGCGCTCAGCTCCGGCGCGTCCGGCCCCTCTTCGGTGAAACCGATACTTACGTCCGGCTCGACGGCGGGCGCTTCGCCCGGACCGATCTCGAACGTCTGGCTCATCCCGTGATCGAAGTGGGGCACGCCTTCGGCATCGGGCATGAAGCACAGCATCACGTAGGTGCCTTCCTCGGCATCAAGGATCAGCCCTGCGGTTCGGCCCGGGCTCACGAGCGTCATATCCAGCGGCTTGTCGTCGAACCATGGCGGGGGCTTGCCTTCGCCACGTGTCTTTGCGAGATAGTTCCGAACGTCCTTGAGGGTTTTGCCCTCCTCGAGCTTGCCGATGATGGCGTGATGTAGCTGAACCCCTTTGTTGGTGAAGTTGATCAACAGGTCGCCGGCGGTCGCTTGACCCCCCAAGATTTGACCTTCGAGCTGGAACGCGAACTCGGTCAGCGTCACGTTGAGCACGTTGGGGGGCGGAGCAGCTTCCTCTGACGTCATCTCCTCGGGTGTGCCCGTGGGTGAGTCGTCGGACTCGTTCCCACAGCCGGAGATCAGCAGCGCTCCTGCGAGGGCAGCCGCGATCAGCGCGCGGTAGGTCATGAAGGTGTCCTTTCGGATCGGCAGCGGTGGTCGGTTATTGGGTGACCCCTGCTGATGAACTTAACCCGAGAAGAAGGTGCTTTCGCGTCAGATCCCGGAGGTTCCCTTGAACAGCTTGCCGCCGAGCGCGCCCTTGACCTTCTTCGCCACTGCGTGCTGAGTGATGACGAACCAGTTGTCCTTGTGGACATAGCTGAAAGCGTAGTCGTCGTCGAAGAAAGAGCTCTCGGCGCCGTCGAGAGAGTTCTGCGCGAGGTAGACGTTTATCTGCACATGCGCGCCGTAGCCTTGACACGAACCGCTCGAGACGTACTCGTCCTCCGAGTCGACCTTCGTCTGATCGCACTTGAAACCGTTCTTTTGCAGAGCATTCACGACCTCGCGCACCCCCGAGAAGCCTTTGGTCTTCTCCGGTCCCTGTGCGCCGGGCACGTCCAAACCGAAGCCACCATCATCGTCGTCATCCGTCGAGAAGATCCCCGGGCCGCCGGAGTCTTCGAAGCTGTCCCTGACATTGTCGATGATGCCTGTCACCGGGCCTCGAAAGATGAGGAAGATCGCGGCGATGAAGGCGATCTTCACGAGCCGACGGATGATGTCGCCCGAGATCGGGCTCGCGGTAAACGTAGAGCCGCGCCCACCCAACTTTCCGCGTTGCAACGTTCCGCACTTGCCGCAGACCGACGCTTCCATGTTGAGTGGGAATCCGCAGTTTCGACATGTGGTCTGGCCCGGGGCCGGTGTGCCGATACTCATGGCGGGGAGCGTACAGGAGTGTCATCCGTCTGACGTGGGCTTTGTTAGCTTGACGTCGATGCGCACATCCCCCACGTCGGCTCGGAATCGTGAGTCGCGTTCGCGTTCGGAGGGCTCGCGGCAACGGCCCGGCAGGCACGCGTCTTCGGCACCGCGAAGCTCGCCCCTCGTCTGGTTGGCGCATCCCGGTGTGCGCAAAGGTCTGCGATGGGGCGGTATCGGTCTCGGCGTCTGCGTGTTGCTCCTGGTTGGGTTCCGCCTTGCACGCGGAGGTGTCTTGCCCGGTGTGGTGGTCGCGGGCGTCGAGGTCGGAGGTCTGTCCGAGAGCGAGCTCGAAGACCGTCTCGGGCAGATCGAAAACGAGATGCGCAGCTCGTCGATAGTCGTGCGACGCGCCGGCACCGGGAGCGAGAAGTCCTTTAGCGCCAACGGAGCGGACCTCGGGTACGAGATCGATGTCGAGGCGACCCTCGAGGCGGCGATGGACCGAGGTCGTCAATCCAACCCCGCCGCCGCGCTGAGCGACCATGTCCTCGCACTCTTCAGAGAGGTCACCGTCGAGCTGTATGAGGACATTGATGGGAGGGCGATGTCGGCCTGGCTCGCCGACGCTGGGGAGGCATTGACCGATCCACCTCAGGAGGGAGACATCCGAGTGGTGGGCACAGATGTTGAGCCCGTGTACCCGAGCCCCGGTATCGGGGTCGACCAGTATGCTCTCCGTACATCAGGTCTCGAGGCCGTCCGTCAGCGTGGCGAGACCGTCGAGGTACCTGCCGTCGACGCGCTGCCGCGCACCGACGACGACGCCGTCGATCTCGTCGTTCGGCGCGCCCAGGATGCGCTGGCCGCCCCCATCGTCCTCGAGCGAGACGGGCTCGAAGTCACGATCGAGCCAGAGCAGCTCGCGACCCTGCTCGACACCAAGGTCGTTGCCTCCTCAGAGCCGGCGCGCCTCCGATTGATAGTGAGCCCGAAGCGGCTTCACGCCGAGCTCGGTGATGTGTTCGCGCCACTCGAGTCTGAGCCGGAGGACGCGACGTTTGCGGTTGCGGGCGACGGGGTGGACGTGGTGCCTTCGGAATCCGGTTTCGTGGTGGATCCTCAGCGCACCGCGCGCCAGATCATCGTGCTCGCGACGGGTGGCGGCACGCGCGTCGGACCGCTGCGAAGCAAGAAGGTGGAGGCTGAGTTCACGACGGAGGATGCGCGCGCGTTGGGCGTGCGCGAGCAGGTTTCGTCCTTCACCACGTATCACGCGTGCTGTGAGCCCCGCGTCGAGAACATCCACCGTGCCGCGGATGTACTCGACAGAACGATCGTCGAGCCTGGCGACACTTTCTCGTTGAATGAGGTTCTCGGTCCGAGGACGACGGAGAAGGGTTATGTCGGTGCACCGGCGATCTCGGACGGTGAGTTTGTCGAGCAGGTTGGTGGCGGGATCAGCCAGTTGGCAACGACGACGTTCAACGCGATCTTCTTCGGCGGTTACGACTTCATCGAGTACAAGGCGCACTCGTATTACATCTCGCGCTACCCCGTGGGGCGTGAGGCGACCGTATCCACTCCGGCGCCTGACCTGGCCTTCATCAACGACTCGGACGCAGGCATCTTCATCGACACTTACTACAGCGACACGTCGATCACCGTCAGTTTCTACGGCTTCCAAGAGGTCGAGGTCGAGTCGTTCACCGGGGAACGCACAAACGTCGAGAAACCTGAGGAGGAGTGCGAGGTCAACAAGGACCTCGGCAGGGACGAAGAGGTCGTTATCCAGGAAGGCCTCGAGGGCTTCGACATCGTCGTGGAGCGTGTCTTTACCTATCCAGATGGCGACACCGAGACCGAGGAGTTCCACACCCACTACGCGGCGATGCCGCGCATCGTGGAGCGCTCCGACTGCAGCGACCGCAATGACCGCGCCGGCCGAGACGAACCCAAGGATGAAGAGGACCCCTGATCGGCTATCCCGTGGTCATGAGCGTGAGGATCTCGCTGCCGTAACGCTCGAGCTTGGCTGGCCCGATCCCCGAGATGAGACTCAGGTCTTCCGGGGACCTCGGGCCGGCAGCCGCGATGGCCTCGAGGGTCTTGTCGTGGAACACGACGTACGCGGGGACCTCGTCGGCCTTGGCGCGTTGGGCGCGCCACGCCTTGAGGGCTTTGAGGACGGGATCGTCGGGCAACTCGGGCGGGCCCAGTGGGAGTGTGCGATCGCCCGCCGTGACCACGTCGCCGTAGCGCACCTCGAGCTCGGCGCCGCCGTCGATCGCGAGGGTCGCGCCGTCGGCGCGCACCTCGACCAATGTCCCGGAGAATCCACCCGAGAGAGACACTTTGAGCCCTTCGCGCGCTTGGATCTCCTCGACGGGCCGGGGCTTCTTATCCATGGGGGTCCCGGGACGGCCGCCATCGGATATCTCACCGACGAACGTGCTCGCCTTTCGGCGGCCGTCGCTGACCCAGGTGACGACCAGATGCGTCTTGGCGCGCGTGAGTCCGACGTAGAAAAGACGGCGCTCCTCCGCGATCGCCTCGTCGGTCTTCGAGCGCTTGAACGGCAGCTCGCCGTCTTCGACACGCGGCAGGAACACCGCTTCGAACTCGAGGCCCTTGGCCCGGTGCAACGTCAGCAGGTTGACCCCGCGACCCTCTCCGCCACCGCCGAACCTCAGTTCGATCTCAGCGACGAATTCGATGCCGGTGCGGCTTCCGTCATCGAACTCGAGCGCGAGATGTATCAGGCGAGCGAGGTCCTTCTGGCGCGTGAGCTCCTGCTCACCGAGGTCCTCGGCCGGCTCCTCCACGTATCCGGCGCGTCCGGCGAGACGCTGCACCTCTTCCGCGACCCCTGTCGAGCTCGACCTTCGTAGCGCGCTCAGGACATTGCGCGCCGATTGGCGCTGAAGGAACGCGCCGTCGGTGACGCGATAGGGGATGCCTGCGGCCGCGAGAACTTCCTCGTAGTCCTCCGAGCGGAAGTTCACGCGGTAAAGGATCGCCATCTCTTCGAGCGGAACGCCCTCGCCTTGCAATCTCTTGATCTGTTCGACGAGGAAGCCCGTCTCGGCCGATGGATCGCGGAACGCGCGCCGCATCGGTTTCGGTCCAGACGGACGTGCCGCACGCAAGACCTTCTCTGCGCCACCGAGGTTGGGCACGAGCTTGTTCGCGACGGCGAGTACTTCGGGGGTCGAGCGGTAGTTGGTCTCGAGTCGGATGACCTTCGTGTCGCGGAACCGCCCGGGCATCTGAAGCAGGTAATCAGGCGACGCGCCGGTGAATCCGTAGATCGATTGATAGTCGTCGCCGACGACGCAGAGGTCGTCGCGCTCGCCGATCCACTCGCGCAAGAGCGTCTCCTGGAGCAGGTTGACGTCCTGGTACTCGTCGACCGTGAACGCCTTGTAGCGCCAGAAGAATCGGTCGCGCGCCGAATCGTCGGTCTGGAACATCTGGATCGTCAGCTCGAGGAGGTCCTCGAAGTCGATGAGGTTGCGCGACCGCTTGCCACTCTCGTAGCGGTCGTAGACCGACGCCATGAGGTCGGGCGGGATGGGGGGAGTGTGCGCTCCGAGCTTCGCGATGTAGTCGTGTGGTCCGATGCGGCGGTTCTTGGCCCACTCGATCTCGGTCGCGAGGTCGCCGGCGGGACGGAACTTGTATGGCTTCGGAAGCGTGTTGCCGATCTGGCGCAGCGCGACCGCCTTCGACGCAAGGATCTGCGGCGTCGCGTCGGCACCGAGGTGGCGTAGTTGCGCGAACGCGGCGGAGTGGAACGTTCGGGCGCGCACTCCCTCCACGCCGAGGGTCGCGAGCCGGGACCTCATCTCGCCCGCGGCGCGGTCGGTGAACGTCACGGCCATGAGGTCGGCGGGCTCGAATACCCCCGTAGCGACCTGATGCGCGATGCGCCTCGTGATCGTCGTCGTCTTGCCCGAACCCGCCCCCGCGAGGATGCAGATCGGTCCGCGGGTCGCCTCCACGGCGCGCCGCTGCTCGTCGTTCAACCCCTGGAAGATCGCATCCAGCTCCATCCGGGAGACCCTACCGATGGTGGCCGACAGATAGCCGGGAATCGGGGCTGACATTGGGTTCCTGGCGTGGGATTATTCGCGAGGCGGATCTTGAGCGGGGCGGGGGCGGTATGGCGCGGGAAAACACCGAAGGCACGGTTTTGGCACCATGGCTCCTGTGGGCGGGGGCCGGGTTTGCGTTCATCGGCCTATTCCTCCCAGCCTTCTCCTTCACGATGAATGCCATTGACCCGGGCTCGGGACAGTCGGTGACGGTTAGCGAGTCGCTGGCGATATGGGATGTCCCCGGCCGATTGTGGTTGACCCTCGGGGTGCTCGGTTTAGCCGCGGCCGGCGTGACGCTGTGGAACTCGAACGATCGCAGCAAGCGCACGCGCGAATCGATCTTCGCCCTGATCGGGAGCCTGTTCTTTCTGGGTCGGTCGCTCCACCTGTACATGAACACATCCGATTTCGCCACGACCATGCCAGGCGAGTCGCTGACGTTTGGAGGCGTCCAGATTCAAGTCCTCGAGTCGTCGGTCGGCATAGGTTTCTTCTTCGCCGTATTGGGTGGGCTTCTGTGCGCAGGCGGGTCTGTCATAGGGCTGACCATGAAGGGGGAGGATTCGCGCAGCAAGGTGCAACCCACCATCTCTTTCGGTACCGGGATGCCGTCGTCCGCTCCCGCCGGCGAGTTCGATTACTTCGGCAACAAGGTCACCCCGGCGACGGCTCCCGCTCGATCCGTCCCGCAGACCCCGGTCTATCCACAGACGCCCGGCATCGGGGGGACGCAGGTGTACCCACCGGCTTCTGTTTACCCGCCGCCGGCCGCGTATCCGGCGGCTCCCGCGGCGGCTCCGGTCTATCCACCGGCACCGGTCTATCCGCCGCCTCAGACCAACCGGCAGGCGCCACCTCCCGCGCCACCTCCTCCACCCGTTTGAGGAGCCAGCTCTAGTCGAACTCGAGCCGTGTGCGGATCTCGTCGCGCAACAGCTCGTGGCGGCATCGAGGGTGACGTCACGCGACGTCTTTGCGGTGTACTGCTATCGCGCCCAACGCCAGGGTGAGCGCCGCATAGACAAGGACGATGGTTAGTCCGTTCCACAATGCGCGTCCGTCGGGAGCAAGCGCCAGACTCAGCCCTGCTCTGCCTGGCAAGAACCAATCGGCATCTCCCAGGCGGCTTCCGATGATGTCCTCGAAGCCCATGAACCAGACCACGACCCCCACGATCGCGATGATCTGATTGCGGATCACCGCCCCTACACCAAGCCCTATGACTGTCCAGAAGGTCCCCGCGACGATCCCGCCGAAGAACGCGTGGGTACCCGCGCTCCCGATGTGAAGAACCTCTCCTTTGATCGCAAAGAAGCCGGCCGCGCTGCCGAATAGAACGACTTGGGTGACTACCGCCATGAAGACCCCGCACATCGCCGCGGCCCCGACCTTGGCCAAGAGCACTTTCCGGCGGGCGGGCGTGAACAAGAAGGTCGGAGTCGCGGTACCGAAGCGGAACTCGTCGGTGACGATCCTTATCCCAAGGATAAGAAAGCCGAGCTTCACGAACGTTCCGAGAAAGAGGAATAGTTGCTCGGTGATCGGTTGTGTCATCGCGGCGTCGTCTGCCCCGGACAAGGACGAAACGGCTAGCAGTGAGAACGCAACTCCTCCTGCCAGTAACCAGTAGAAGGTTGACGTCGTCGTGATCTTGCGGACTTCCGAGATGAACAGGCCGGGCATCACTACACCTCCGATCCGGTTAGCTGCAGGAACACGTCTTCGAGCGAGCCCTCTTCGGATGCCAGGCCGTAAAGCACGATCTGGTCTCGAGCGGCGGCCCGCCCGACCTCCTCGACGGCGATCCCTTTCACGAGGATGGTGTCGTGCGAGACCAGCTCGGCTCGTGCGCCAAGGGACTCGACAACCGAACGAAGGCGCTCGGGCTCTTCGCTCCTGGCCCTCACGCCCGCATCAGAGTGAACGACGAGCTCGTGCATCGGTGCTTGGGCCACGAGACTCCCTCTTGCGATGACTATGACGTCGTCGGCCATGAGAGCCATCTCGCCCAGCAGATGGCTCGATACGAATGCCGCCTTCCCGTCGCTGACGAACTCACGCAGGAAGGACCTGAGCCAGCGGATGCCGGAGGGGTCGAGGCCGTTCGCAGGTTCGTCGAGCACGAGGATCTTGGGCTCGCCGAGAAGAGCTGTCGCGAGGCCGAGCCGTTGCTTCATTCCGAGAGAGAAGCCCCCGACGCGACGGTCGGCGGCATCCGTGAGCTCGACGAGCTCCAGCACTTCCTCGACCTGGGGGGCGGGTATCCGCGCGGCATCGGCGTAGACCCGGAGATGGTTGCGGGCCGATCGTTGGGGGTGGAACTGCTGAGTATCGAGCAGCGCCCCTACGACGGACGCGGGTCGTTCGAGCTGATCGAAACGCATCCCGTCGACGGTCGCGACCCCGCTTGTCGGCCGCGACAACCCTAGGATCATGCGCATCGTCGTGGATTTGCCCGCCCCGTTCGGCCCGAGGAAGCCGCTGACTTGGCCCCATTCGATCGCGAAAGAAAGATCGTCGACCGCGGGCTGGTCGTAGACCTTGGTGAGACCCGAGACCTCGATCGGTGCGCTCATCGATCGGTCCGCTCGGAGTCTGGATCGTCACAGCCGATGTCGGCAAGGTCTGCATCGATCTTGTCCAAGATGCCTTTGTCGCTGAAGTTCGAACGTTGGTCGAACAGCTCGCTGCAGGATGCACCGCCTCTGATGCTGGCCTGGAATTCTTCATGGGAATCGACGCCTAACCCGCAACCAGCGAGGGCGATGCTCGAAGAGACAACCGCGCTCGCGAGGACCGCTTTCCATCTCATGATGGCTCCTTGACTCTCAGGGCTCCGCCATCTGCAGAGCCTGTGCTCAAGTTAGAGAGAGGGGGCCGTCTACACATCGGCCCAGGAGTGACACTTGTGAGTACACCCGGCGGATGCCTTGCCCCCCAGGGCTACTCCTCCAGGACTACGGGTTGCGAGGAGTGACGAGACCGGTTTCGTAAGCAATCACGACGACCTGCGCCCGGTCGCGCGCGTGGAGCTTGGCAAGGATCCGGCTCACATGCGTTTTCGCTGTGGCGGGGGAGAGCACGAGCACCTCGGCGATCTCGGCGTTCGACAACCCCTCGGCAACAAGCGCCATGACCTCGCGCTCCCGGTCGGTGAGCGACGCGATCTCGGGGGAGCCCGTGCGCCCGGGGGCCGGTTGTTTGATGAACTGCTCGATCAGCCTCTTGGTCACAGTGGGCGCGAGCAGAGCCTCACCCCCGGCGACCACCCTGATCGCGTCCAGCAATTCAGTCGCGGGCGCGTCCTTCAACATGAACCCGCTTGCTCCGGCGCGAAGCGCGTCGTGCACATACTCATCGAGGTCGAACGTGGTCAATATCAGCACCTTGCTTTCGCCACCTGCCGCACAGATCTCCCTGGTCGCCTCGATGCCGTCCATGTTCGGCATCCGGATGTCCATGAGCACGACATCGGGCTGATGCTCTGCGGAGAGGTGAACGGCCTCTGACCCATCGCTTGCCTCCGCGACGACCTCGATGTCTCCGGCCGATTCGATGAGTGCCCGAAAGCCTGCTCGGACCAGCTCCTGGTCGTCGGCGATGAGGACGGTGATCAAGTCGTCTCCTCGGCGCTGGGAAGAACAGCACGGACCCGATAGCCACCTTCTGGCAGCGAGCCCGCCTCGAGGGTTCCGCCGAAGAGTTGGACTCGTTCGGCCATCCCGACGAGGCCGTGACCGCGCCCATTGGCGCCAACGCTAGAGCCGACGCCGTCGTCCACGACCTCGATCGTCATGGAGCCATCGACGCGCTGGATCACGACCCTGACCGTGCCCGCCGAGGCGTGCTTGAGTACGTTGGTCAGTGATTCTTGGATGATCCTGTAAACCGTGAGCTCGAGGGTCGGTGGCAGTGACGTCTCACCCGCCGGCATAGAGAGGTCGACCCGGACACCTGAGTCCTCGAAGCTGGCTACCAACTTCTCGAGATCGCGAAGTCCCGGTAGCGGGAGCCTCTCTGCGTCACCGTCACGCAGCATCGAGAGTATCCGTCGCATCTCATCGAGGGCGTTGCGGCTGACCTCCTCGATCGTCTCGAGTGAACGTCGTACTTCCTCGGGCTGCTCATCCATCACATGGGCTGCCACACCCGAGCGCAACGTGATGACGCTCAAGGAGTGCGCGACTAGGTCATGCAGCTCGCGCGCGATCCGCAGTCTCTCCTGGGTGACGGCTTGCTCGGCGAGCTCCTCTCGTGCGTTCTGGAGCTGGACGGTGCGTTCTTCGAGCTGGCGTACGTAGAACTGGCGCGCGTAGACGAAAGTGCCGATGAGCCAGGCTCCGCCGAGGCCCACGGCATTGCCGGCGATGGTGCCGATGTCTTCGGTCTGATCGGTAAGCGGGGTGGCAACCAGCAAGAAGATCAGCGACGCCGCAAGCGCAAATGCCGATCGCTCACGCCGGACCTGGGAGGCAACCGAGTAGACGGATATCAGTGGAGCCAGTCCGAGGACCACCATCGGGTAACTGAGCGCGAGTCCCGCCAGCCCGGTGGCGACGTTGAGCGTGAAAGAGAGCCACGGAGCGCGCCGGCGTCCTATGAGGACCAGTGAGTGCACGACTGCCAGAGCGAGGATCAAGCCACCTAGGTCGGGACGCGCTCTGTTCGTCAGGGAAAGGACGATGCTCGCGTTCAGTAGGGCGCTGGCTACTGCGATCAGGACGTCGAATGCCCAAGACCGAACGTCGCTGTGGCCGGGCGCCGCCGGCGAGGATGCGCTCACAACGAAACGCTAGTTGCTTTGCACCTCGGGGGCATCACCCTACGGATGTATGTGTTCAGGCTCGGTCTAAACCCTTACGGATGGCGTAGCGCATCAGCTCGTAGCGCTTCTTTAGCTGGAGCTTGGTGAGGATGTTCTGGACGTGGTTCTGGACGGTCTTTGTCGAGATGAAGAGCTGCTCGCCGATCTCCTTGTAGGCGTAACCCTTCGCGACGAGACGTAAGACCTCGTTCTCTCGGGGGGTCAGCTCAGGCTCGTCCGGGTCGGCCGTGGCGATGCGCCGGAACTCCGACAGCACGAGGCCCGCCAGCGAGGGGGTGAAGACGGGCTCGCCTTCGTGGACCCTTCGGATCGCGTCGATCAGCTCGGCGGAGCTGGCGCTCTTCAGCATGTATCCGGACGCGCCGGCCTTGATCGCTTCGAGGACGTCTCCCTCCTCACCCGAGGCTGACAGGATCAGCACACGGACGTGGGGTGAGTCACCGATGATGGCGCGTGTGGCATCCACGCCCGAGACGTTGGGCATCTGGAGGTCCATCAGCACGACCTCGGGCATCGCTTCCTTGGCGCGTTCGATAGCTTCGCCACCGTCACTCGCTTCGGCGACGACCTCGGCGACACCGGACCCCTCGAGGTCGTTCTTGACGCCGTTGCGCCACATCGGGTGATCGTCGGCCACGAGGACCCTTATCGGATCGTCAGCCATCCGATACCGGAACCCTGAACTCGATCTCGGTGCCGCGCCCCGGTTGTGTCGCGACGGACATCGAACCGCCGAGGTCCACGATGCGACCCTTCATGCTCTTCAACATGCCGACCTTCCCCTCGCGTTCGAGCATGCCCTCGTCATAGTCGAAACCGGCGCCGTCGTCGCGGATGCTGACCACTGATTCCCCGCCATCCTCTTCGATGAAGATGTTGACCTTGGTCGCGTCGGCGTGCTCGACGACATTGTCGAGGGTTTGGCGGACCGCCGCCGTGATCTCCTCTACCGCGAACGCCTCCATCCACAGTGGCCCTGTCGCGCTGACCACGACTTCGACAGACTCGACGCCGCGCGCGATCTCCTCCACGGCATCGCGAAGCGACGAGCGCCCCGACGGCGCGTCCTGCGGCGTGCGCAAGATCAGAGCTCGGAGCTCCTCTTCCTGCCGACCTGCAGTAGCCGCGAGCTCGGCTACTGCGGATGGCTCGATGTGACCCGACGCGGCGAGCTCCTTCCCCCTCTTGTGCACGAGAGCTAGCGCTTGCAAAACGGAGTCGTGGATCGCGCGCGCCAGCGTCTCGCGTTCCGAAAGCCTGGCTCTCAATTCACGCTCGTGTAGGGCTTCCTCGTTGGCGAGCGCGACCGCTTCGGCAGATCGTCCCAGCATCCGAGCGACGAAGCCGACCGCGAGTCCTCCGACGAAGTAGTTCAGCATCGCCCCGGTCAGGTTCTGGACCTGTCCCGGCGACAGCTCGTCGAGAGTCACTCCGTTGAGTGGGCGGGTGAGCACGTGCGCGATCGAGAGCACCGCGGCCGTCAGGGCTCCGGCCGCAGGGCCACGCCATGCGCCCCACAAGAGGGGCGCGCTCAGCGGATAGCCGGTCGCGAAGAACGGACGTCCGGAGATGACGTCGCCGTCTTTTACTACGAGTCCCGAAGCGAGGATCAGCCAGCCGCACAGCGCAACATCGAAAGCCATGATGGCGCCGTTCCACGACGATCGAGTCAGGGTGAGCCACAGGGTCCAGGCCGCAGCGGCCCCGATCGAGGCCCACGCGATCTCGACACGGATGAGCTCGTGGCGCCCCATGACCGCGAGGCCGGCCATCCACAGCAGCCAGACCCACCGGAACACGATGGCGCCGGCGACGAGCGAACGGGATTCGTCCTGCACGCTTTCAAGCGGTTTCCGGCGCGGCACGCGGGCGACGTCAGACACGCCGCCAGCTTCTCACGCTGCCGCACGATTTCTTCGATACAGGTATGACACACTCGGCGCCGTCGGATCATCCGACGGGTACCCGCGTCAACGGTCGATCGAGAAGGGGGCGAGATGCGGCGGATATCAGTGTTTCTCGGTGGTGGCGTGCTGGCTCTTTCAGTAGCCCTTTCGAGCGTCGGCCCGGCATCTGCTCAGGGTGGACTAACGAAGAAAGAGAAAGCCGAAGAAACCCTTAAGGACGCTGCAACCGCGCAGGAGAGTTACCGGACCAGCCATCCCACATACACGGAGAGCAGAGCGGCCTTGGAGGCGGAGGGGCTGGTCGTGCGGCGAGGGGTTCGGTTCCTCGTTGTCCACGCCGACAGGGATTCGTACTGCATGGACGCGAAACACCGCAGAGCCAGGAGGTGGCAGCACTACTACAGCGAGGATGGAGCCCCGACGCCTGGACGCTGCACCCCGCAAGAAAACTAGATCTCCACAAACTCACTCGCGTCCTCGGTAGGTCCGGCCGATCCCGTCGAGGGTTCCGAAAGTACCCAGATAGATTTGGGCGTGTTCCACCCCTAAGAGGGGTGCTTCCTCCGATATCTCCGGCTCCCC
>DATLNM010000017.1:0-75685 GCA_035536775.1 Actinomycetota bacterium
ATCCATCCCCGCGTCTTTCGCCTTGGCTTCCGTCAGACCGACTGCGGCCACCTCTGGCTGGCAATAGATGACGTGCGGGACCTGCTTGTAGTCGATGACCGCAGGGCTCTCGCCCGCCAGCTGCTCGGCGAGCTTGATGCCTTCTATGAACGCGACGTGGGCGAGCTGCGGGTGCGGCCAGTTGGCATCGGGGATGTGGATCGCGTCCCCGATCGCGTAGACACCGGGGACCGAGGTACGGAACTGCTGGTCGACGACGATGAAACCTCGGTCGACGGCAACGCCGGTCTCCTCCAACCCGATGCCCTCGGTGTTGGGCCCGCGGCCGATCGCGACGAACATGCGATCCGCGCTCAGGGTGTGCTTGGTGCCGTCCTTATCGATCTCGACCTCGACTCCCGAGTCCGTAGACGTCGCGGCCGAAACAGTGATCCCGAGATGGAATTTGATCCCCCGCTTCTCGAGAAGCTTCAGCAGCGCCTCGGATACGTCGTCGTCCTCGGCCGGCGCGATCTTTTCGAGCATCTCGACGACCTGGACCTCTGCGCCGAACGAGCGGTAGACGCTGGCGAACTCGAGTCCGATGTAGTTACCGCCCACAACGATCACGGACGAAGGGATGTCCTGAGCCACCAAACCGTGGTTGGAGTTGTGGACCTTGTCCCCGTCCGACGCGATAAAGGGAAGGTCGCGCGGGTAGGACCCCGGGGCGACGACGACGCCCTTTGTTCCCTGCAGCCTCCTGGTGCCGTCGGCGGTGGTCACCTCGATCGTGTGCGCATCCGCGAGGCGACCCTCACCTTCGACGAGCGTGATCTTCTTGCGGGCGACGAGGCCCGAAAGGCCCTTGTACATCCGACCCACGACACCGTCTTTGAAATTCAGGACCTTGCCCCAGTCCACCTGTGGCTCCTGGACGAGCACCCCGAAGTTGCCGGCTTCGCGGATCTCGTCCATGAGGTCTGCGGCGTGCAAAAGCGCCTTGGTCGGGATGCAGCCGCGATGCAGGCACGTGCCGCCGACCTTGTCGCGCTCCACCATCGCCACGGAGAGCCCGAGCGAGACCGCGCGGAATGCGAGTGAATAACCGGCATTGCCACCGCCGAGGATGACTACGTCGAAAGTCTCGTTGTCCGCCACTACGCCTCCTGACGCCCTTTTGGTGTGACGATACAGGGCCGGACGAGGGACCTACGCGGCGGGCGACACCCCTCTTGAACCCATCTCCCGGTCGATCAGAAGCAGCGTGGCCGGGCTATCGCCCGCCATACGCAGCTGCTCGACGATCTGCGTCGCCATCTTCTCCTCCTCGACCTGCTCCGTTATGAACCACTGGAGGAAGACCTGGCTCGGGTAGTCCTTCTCGCCAACGGCGCTCCCATAGAGATCGTGGATCGCCGTCGTGACCTCCTTCTCGGAGGCGAGGGCTTGCTGGAACGCATCGAGCGGCGAGGTGTACTCGGTCCGCGGAGCGTCGATCGCGAGCAACGTGACCGAACCGCCCGTGTCGTAGATGTGCTCCCAGAACTTCATCGCGTGCACGTACTCCTCCGAGGCCTGTTCCTTCATCCACGCGGCGAAACCGGGGAAGTTCGCGTCCTCGAAATAGGCACCCATCGCGAGATACGTGTAGGCGGAGTAGAGCTCCTTATTGAGGTGCTTGTTCATCGCTTCCTGCAGGCCTTTGCTCAGCATGGAGGCTCCTTTCGAAGGGCTGGGCGCTTTGCTTTTGCCCGAGCATCACCTGGATATGCAGCAGCCGCAACGGGGGGTCCCCGAACAGGAAGCGTTCGCCGGACCGAACAAGGGTTGCTACGAGGGCATCGCCCTGACAGCATGGAGTCATGAAGGGTGATTGGGTCGAGGTGGTCGTCGATGTCGGCGACGGGACCAAGACCTATGAGATCGCAGCGACGAAGGCCGGTCGCAGGGTCGAGATCTCGAGCGCCCGGGGGACGGTGGAGGTGTCTGAGACGACACGTACCGGTCAGGTCATCAGGAGCGGCCGCTTCATGGCCTCACGCGTCGTTGCCATGATCGAGCATCCGGCAGTCGATGAGGAACCTGCGGCGCGGGCGACTCGGAAGAAACCCGACAACCAATCCTCGATGCTCTAGGCCGAGCCTCCCGGTCGGGCGCCGCAGTGCTTGCAGTACGGGGCATGCGGCGAGATCGTCTGGCCACATTCGGGGCACGTCGCGGGGCCGGTAACGCCCACACGTCCGGCCGCGGCGACCGCGAGAAGTCCCGTCGCGGAGACGAGCAGCAGAACGACCAACGACCGCGCATCGAAGCCCCGAGCGATACCAAGCGCCAAGGCGAATGCCAGCCCCGCCGTCACGACGACGATGACGAGTGCTTTCACGCGAGTATCCGGTCGAGCCACTCGAGAAGGATCTCGATCGCGTTGGGATCCCGTCGCAACTGATGCTCCGCGCCTTCGAGGATGCGCAGCTCCGCACTCCGGGCGCGCTCCGCGATGCGCTTGGCATGGTCCACCGGGACGACACTGTCGTCGGTCCCGTGCAGGATCAACGTGGGTACCTTGACGCCCACGATCGCGCTTTCCGCTTCGACGGAGTCGAACTCGGCAGCCCATGAAGTGGGATCTTCCATGGCTTCGGGGGCCAGAGGCATCCCGGCATCCTCGATTATCCGTTTCGCTCCGGCGCGCGGGTTGGACGCGAACGAGCCCCACGCCGCTGGGGTCCCTAAGAGCGCGAGCGCGTCGGCAGGTGCGCCGCGTCTTATGACCTCGGCGGCAACCGCTCCCCCTGTCGACGAGCCAACCAGCGCGATAGGCAACGATGCCGCACCCTCGACCGAGCGCGCCGCATCGACGATGGCGCGCGCGTCGCGCACCCAACCCTCGATCGAGAAGAAGCCTTGGGACTTGCGCGCCCCGCGCATGTCGGCCCACGCCGTGATCCAGCCGCGCTCTGCGACCATGTGCGCGAAACCTTCGTAGCCGGTATCGGTGGGATCGGGAGGTGCGACCGACGGGATGCCGTGCAGCAGGACGACAAGCCCGCGGGGATCATCGGGGGTCCAGGCACCGCCGGACAGGCGACTCCCATCGCAGATAACAGAGAGATCCTGGCGGTGCATCAGTCCTCTGTGACGCGGATAGTCCCGGTCATCGGATCGCCGGAATGAGGGATGCAGTAGTACGCGTAGTTCCCGGGCACGTCGAATGTGACCTCGTACGTATCGCCCTCGTCCAACAAACCCCCCGCCATGTTGTCCAGCGCCTCGACCTCGTCTTCGAACCCGCCCGACGCGAAGTACTCGGCGCCGTCCGGGAGCGCCCCCTCTGCGGCGGTAACGGTGTGAGACTCCGCACTCGCGTTCACCCACTGGATAGTTGTGCCTGCGGAGACTTCCACGCTCTTCGGCTCGAAACGATGGCCGGGAGCCATCTTGATCGTGACGACACTATTGTCTGCGCATCCCGCCAGGGCCGATACAACGATGAGACCGACAAGCAAGGCGCTACGCGGCAACGAGCAGCCCCGTCGCGTACATCGTCAACAGCCCGGCGACGAAACCGAGGGGTCCAAGCCCCTTCGACAGCATCCCGGGACGCGACGTGGCGATCTGCCAAACGACCTGCGCGATAGCACCGGCGGCTACACCGAACGCCACCGCGCCCACCGCCGGGTTGTACGCGAAGCCGCCCATCCATGCGCCGGCGATGGTCGGGACTCCCGCGATCGCGCCGAGCGCAATGAAATGCCGGATCGCCGGTCGCTTGGCGTTCGAGCCGAACGGCGCGACGATCGCGAGGCCCTCGGTCGTGTTGTGAAGCGCGAACCCGAGGACGAGGGAGGTCCCGAGACCGAGCTCGCCGACGGCAAGCGCTGTGCCAACCGCCAAGCCCTCTCCCAGGTTGTGGAGACCTATGCCCGCGGCGACGAGATACGCGAACGCGAGTCCTGCCTTCCCGGCGCCTTTGGGTAGCCGCTCCGAGATCGCCGACAACGCGATCACTGCGAGCGCGGCCCCTACCGCGAAGAGCCCGAGCCCGTCGAGCGCCGAGCCTGTCGCGGCCGACAGCTCGAGCCCCTCGGCGACGGTGTCGACGAGCAGGAACGCGAGCAAGCCGATCGTGAAGGCGAGGAAGAACGCGATCCATCTGTCCCCCGCCCGGCGGAGCGCGGGCCACCACAACAGTCCGACGGCGATCGGGATGACGCCGATGTAGATGCCGAGCAGCGCGTAGATCCCGAGTATCCGCGCGTCTGGCTGCGGGGTGACGACGGCGGCTTCGATCTCGTGCTCGATGACGACGCCCGTCTCCGTGACCAGCCCGATCGTGAGCGGCAGACCCTCGTCCCACGGGTAGTCGATATCTATCGTCGACGCCTCGAGACGATCGAGCTGAGAGTCGGTCGCGGTGAAGTTCCAGTATGTGTCGTCGACGAGCACCTGCGCGATCGTGACGGGGTCCGGCCCATCGTTACGAACGGACAAGCGCACGTGACCTTCCTCGAGGACCGTGCGCTCGATCGCGACCGATTCGATCGGGGGTGCCTCGCGCAACCAACCGATCGGGTCGAGGAAGGTCAAGACACCTGCCATGACGCCGACGAGGGCGAGCGGGAGCAGCCACCGCAACCATTGCGGCACGCCCGCGCTCGAGGTTTCGGCGACCGTCGTCATCACTTCACCTCGAAGAAGCTCATCCACCCAAGCTGGGTGAACTCGGTCTGGTGCGCATGGAACATGAACATCCCCGGATGGTCGTAGGTGAACTCGATCATGTGCCGTTCGGCCTGTGCCATCGAGATCGTGTCGGTGAACTCGTCGGGAACGAGCGACGTCCCGGTGCGATAGAGGTGGAAGAAGTTCGCGTGCAGGTGGATGGAGTTGATCGGGTCGAACTCCGTCAGGTTGATCACATGAGCTCGTTGCAGCTCGCCGGCGCGGATCTGGATGGGCTCGACCATGTATGCGAAGGCGATGGAGTTGATCGCATAGACCTCGTTGCCGCCATCGAAGTTCGTGTCGAACGCGTTCATCACCATCACCATCTCGTTCGCCTCCGGGCGCCCCTTCTTGGGGTCGACGATGAACGCGCCGTAGAGCCCTCGATGGATGTGCTGGCGCAGGGGCAACGAGTGGCAGTGATAGAGGTGGGTTCCGAACGGCTCGGCGATGAAATCGTAGATGAACGTTTCGCCCGCGCGGGCCTCCCCCGCTCCGGGGATCCCGTCCATCCCGGCTGAGTGGAACCCGTGGAAGTGCATCGTGTGCGGGTGAGGGGTCGTGTTCGTGAAGTTGATGCGGATGCGGTCTCCCTCGGTAGCGCGGATCGTGGGGCCGGGCACGCGTCCGTTGTACGTCCAGGCGGGGAAGAACAGGCCCGGCGCGATCTCGATGTCTTTCGTCGTTACGACGATGTCGTACTCGCGGACGGTCTGCCCCTTGATGTCCCGAGACACCTCGCCTCCATCGAAGTCGGTGAGGATCTCGTGTGGCGAGAACCCATTCCGAGCATGGTCAACCGTGCCCACGGGCCCGAGTCCCCCATGGCCTCCGTGGCCTTCATGCGTGTGCGACTCGGCGGCAGCAAGGACGGCGCCACCGCGCGGCACCGGCGGTATCGCGATCTGGGGCTTTCCGTCGCCAAGCGTTCGAGCGCCGGCGAGTGCCGCTCCGGCGGCTCCGGCCGCGCCGAAGCGTTTCAGGAAGCGCCGGCGATCGAGGGGGCTTGGACTCATGCGACCCACACGGCTTCCGCGAGATCCTTGGAGAGCGCGTGCACTCCATCAGGTCCCGGGTGAACGCGCACAAACAGAGGGCCGCCGACTGGACCCCGCCCGACAACCTCGACCTCGGACCCGGGGCGTATGCCGACATCTCCCAGATAGCGAAGGACCTCACCGCGCTCGTCGGGAACGCGATCGACCGCGGAACGTTCGCCGTCGGCAACATCCCAGAGCCTGCGCACCTGGGTCTCCGCGACGGAGCCGTCCTTGGAAGGGATCGGGTGACCGTGGGGATCCGAGGTGGGATGCCCCAGCAACGCTGAGATGCGGTCTTCGAGTTGCTCCGAGAGCACGTGCTCGAGGATCTCCGCCTCATCGTGAACCTCGTCCCATGGAACGCCAAGGGCTTCGGCGAGGTAGGTCTCGAGGAGGCGGTGGTGGCGCACGACCTCCAAAGCGATCTTCGAGCCGGCCTCGGTCAGCGAGGCTCCTCGGTAGGGGACGTGGTCGACCAGCCCCATGCTCGCCAGTCGCTTCAACATGTTGGTGGCCGAGGCCGACGACACTCCCAAGCGGGCGGCCAGAGCGGTGGTGGATACGGCCTCAGCGGGCTCGCCAGGAGCCGCGCCGGTCGCGAGGAGGTGGATTGACTTGAGGTAATCCTGGGCTGCCGGAGAAGTTTTCACGTCGCCAACCTCGATATTTAGTCTTGGCTACAACAAGGATCAACCTTACCTCAGCCTAGCTCGTACGCCTCGGGTTGGGCCTAGCCGAACGCATCGGGGCCGCCTACCCTGGCCCGATGGAGCTCACGACGGGGCGGGCCGAGCGCGCGGCACTGATGGCCGTGGGGATAACAGCTCTCCTCGCCGTGGCCAAGCTGGCGGTGTGGGCGGCCACGGGAAGCCTCGCGCTGCTATCGCAAGCGGTGGACTCGCTCCTCGATATCGTCGCGCTGGTCCTCGTTCTCGTCGCGGTGCGGATAGCTCGCAAGCCGGCGGATCGGTCGCACCACTTCGGTCATTCCAAGGCCGAGAACCTCGTCGCGTTCACAGAGACAGTGCTCCTGGGGCTTGCAGTCGCATTCATCGCCGGCGAGGCCATGCGGCGTCTGTGGCAAGGAGCAGAGAACGTCGAGGCGTCGTGGGCCACCGTCGGGGTGCTGACGATATCGGCGATCGTCGACGCTGCTCGAGTCACCTATCTCGCACGTGCCGCCAAAGCCGAGCGGTCTCCTGCACTCAAAGCGGGTGCGCTCAACCTCGCCGGCGATGTCGGGACCGCGATGGTGGCGATCGCGAGCCAGCTCGCGTTGCACCTTGGCTTCCCCCACGGCGATTCGATCGGGGCTCTGATCGTGGCGGGGGTCGTGCTCATCATCGGCATCAGTCTCGGGATGCGCTCAGTAGATGTCCTCATGGATCGTGCACCGAGCGGATTGGAAGACACGATCCAGCGGGCATCTTCGGCGACGGCAGGAGTTCAAGAGACGCGCCGCGTGCGGGTGCGCGGCGAGGGCGACAAGCTCTTCGCCGATGTTGTAGTTGCCGCCGGGCGGACCGCGTCCCTCGAACGCGCCCACGACATCGCCGAGGCCGTGGAGATCGAGATCATGCGCGCCGCTCCCGGCATCGATGTAGTGGTCCACGTCGAGCCGACCGCTGAAACCGCCGAGATCATCGAGCGTGTTCAGGCTTCCGCGTCACGTACGGCCGGCGTTCAGGAGATCCACAACGTTCTGGTTCATTCCGTCATGGAGGGTGGGCAGGAGAAGCTGCACGCGACGTTGCACGCAAAGACGAGATCGAGCCTGTCGCTCGAAGAGGCCCACGCGCTTTCCGATCGCGTCGAGGACGCGGTGCGCGAAGAGCTGGGGGGCGAAGCGCGAGTAGACGTCCACATCGAGCCGATGACCATCACGCAGCCCGGTCGGGATGTAACGAACGACCGTGGCGACATCGTGGACATCGTTACCGGCGTCGCGGGCGCGGAGCCGGACGTCCTCGATTGTCACGAAGTAGTGGTGACGGAAACCGAGGGTCGTCTCGCCATCGTCGCTCACGTCCGAGGTGAGCCCACGCTCCCTCTCGATCGCATCCACGACGCGTCGCACCGGATCGAGCAGAAGGTGTACGCGGCGCGTCCTGAGGTGGACTCCGTCCTTATCCACTTCGAGCCCGCTGAGTGAGCTACCTTTCGCTCGTGGGGGGTCGTCGTTCCGCATCGAGAGCGTCCGCGTGCGCGCTGTTGTCGGTCATTGCAGCCGCGATCGCGGCTCTAGCGCAACCGCCGGTAGTAGCCCGCGCGTCGCTCGGGGGCGGCCCGGACCACGGAGGGGTCCGACAGGTCGATCAGACGAGCTCCCCTGACCCCGCGACCGCGACGCCTTCGACCTCCGACACGCCATCGCCCGTAGCCTCGGGGACGTCGACGCCCGAGACTCCCGCACCTTCGGAGACGCCAACGCCCGCGCCGGGCCCCTCAGGGACGTCGACGTCCGACTCTCCCGCCCCTTCGGAGACATCGACGCCGTCGACCTCGCCGAGCGCTCCCGACACCTCTGCTCCTTCGGGGGCAGTCGAGGCCCAGCCACCCGCGATCTCGCCCGACGGCGATGGCCGAGCCGACCTGTTGGAAGTCGAAGGTGTCTTTTCCGAGACGACCACATGGATCTTCGAGGTCCTCCACCCCGGACCTGAGGAGAGCCCGGAGGACGGGGTCGAGGCGCTCTTTAGCGTCACCGGGGAAGGGTCGTCGATGGCCGTGTCCTGGGGCGGCGAACACAGCGGGGGCACGTTGGTCGTCGACGGCGTCTATGTCTGGCGCGTCCGGGGGAGCGACGACGCTGGTAACGCGATGAGCCCGATCTCGGGGACGGTGGTCGTCGATCGTGTTCCTCCAGGACTCGGCGACATCGGAATCGAACGCCGCGCCCGAGGACGGCGACTTCTGCTCTCGACCTCCGTTGACGGCGCTGCGATCGTGCGCGCCGTGGTTCTCAGGGGACGCGTGGTGATCCGCAAGCTCAAGACAAGAGAGGTAACCGAGGCGTCCGACCTCTCATGGGTGTGGGATCAGCGCGACCGAAAGGACCGGCGGCAATCGCACGGCGAGTACAAGATAAGGATCACCGCAACTGATCCGGCAAAGAACAAGACCCGGCTGTTGAAGGTGTTCCGGCTCGTCTGAGCGGTCAGCTCCGCTCGGTTGGCGAAGTGATCGCCCCCTCCGACGCCGAAGACACCGACGCCGCGTACTTCGCGAACACTCCCGACGCGTACCGCGGCGGCGGCGCTGTCCAATCGGCCAGACGCTTTTCGATCTCCTCGTCCGACAGCTTGACGCGCAACTCTCGCTCGTCTACATCGATCTCGACGGTGTCGCCATCCTGGAGTGCAGCTATAGGTCCCCCGCGCGCGGCCTCGGGCGCGATGTGACCGACCATCAGCCCATGAGTGGCACCCGAGAACCGGCCATCCGTGATCAGTGCGATCGAATCCCCGAGGCCGGCACCGACGATCGCACCCGTGACAGACAGCATCTCGCGCATACCTGGTCCACCGGCAGGCCCCTCGTAACGGATCACTACAACGTCACCCGGCTGCAGCAAACCTTGCGACAGCGCTTCGAAGCATGCCTCCTCCGAATCGAAGACACGCGCGGGACCTGAGTGCCTTCTGCGTTCATGGCCCGCAAGCTTCACGACGCACCCCTCCGGCGCGAGATTCCCGTAGAGGATCGCCAAACCACCGGTGGGCTTGAGCGGAGTCTCTATCGAGACGACGACCTTCTGGTCTTTCGCCTCCTTGGTCGCGTCTGCTATCTCCTGAAGCGTTCTGCCATCGACCGTCTCCAGCGACCCGTCGATGAGATCGTGCGCGAGGAGCTCTCTCACGAGTAGCCCTGTCCCGCCGGCACGATAGAGGTCGGTCGCTACGAAGTCCCCACCCGGTTTCAGGTTCGCGATCACCGGTGTGAGCATCGCGATCTCGTGGAACTCCTCGAGGGTGAGATCGATGCCCATCTCTTTCGCGATCGCGAGGATGTGCAGGACACCATTCGTGGATCCCCCCGTCGCTGCGATCGACGCGATCGCAGCAGACAGCGAAGTCTTAGTGATGAACTTCGACGGTCGGAGATCGTTCTGAACGAGACGCGCAACGATGTGACCGACCTGAACCGCCGAGTCGAGCTTGTAGGGGTCGGTGGCCGGGACGCCGCTGAGGCCGATCGGGGAGATGCCCATGAGGTCGATGGCCGTCGCCATCGTGTTTGCAGTGAACTGACCGCCGCAGGCTCCAGCGCCCGGGCAGACCGCGTCCTCGAGCGAATGCAGATCCTCCGAGGTCATCTCACCCTTCTGATGCTTTCCCACTGCCTCGAAAACATCTTGGATCGTTACGTCTGAACCTTTCCACTTCCCCGGCGCGATGGAACCGCTGTAATAGACGACGCCGGGGATGTCGAGACGGCACAGCGCCATGACCGAACCTGGGATCGTCTTGTCGCAACCGACCAGGCACACGAGACCGTCGAAGAGGTGGCCGCGGGCGACGAGCTCGATCGAATCGGCGATGACCTCGCGGCTCACGAGGCTGGCGCGCATCCCCTCGGTCCCCATAGTGACGCCGTCTGAGATCGAGATGGTGTTGAACTCCATCGGCGTCGCCCCGGCGGCGCGGATCCCTTGCTTCACGAGTGTCGCGAGACGGCGCTGGTTGTAATTGCACGGCATCGTCTCGATCCATGTCGTTGCGACGCCGATGATGGGCTTGGCGAGATCATCGTCGGTGAACCCGACGCCCTTCAGCATGCCCCGAGCCGCGGCGCGTTCGGGGCCGTCGGTCAGCGCGAAGCTGTGCCGCTTGGCCGGGTCGCTCGCGGCCGAATACGGATCCGCCATCCCGCGACCCTAATCCCCAGCCTGCGCGGCTGTAGCCCGCGACCTTCGGCACATATGGCGCACCTGGGGTCGGAAAGTCGGCGATCCAGTGAGCGAAAAGTGGTTGACGTCACTGAGGGCGTGCGTATACTCGTACCTTCACCTCGACAGCGTCGCCGGGGGTTCAGTCGATCAAGACGGAGACCGAGCCGACGCAGATGAAAGACCCCCGCACCATCTCCACACCTCTCAACTCGTTCCTGCGCGCCACGCGCGCCACCGCTCTCCACACCCTCGTACTTATTACCTAGGTGCGCGCCCTCTGCCATAGCGGCGGAGAAGCGTGCACCGACCCTCCGGTTCCCGGGGGGTTTTTTGTTTCCCCGGACTTCCAGGAGGTGACCCGAGCCCCAAGCCCGCAACACCCGACAGACCGCAGGCACCATCTACGAAAGGACTCGATATGAAGCTCGAGATCACCAACGGCAAGTACGTAGGGACGGCGGAGTGGCAGCGACCGGGCGTCGTCGTTCTCGACATGGAAGACCCCGCTCAGGAGACGTGGTTCGAGGACTACTTCCACGGCGAGGACGCGTATCTCGACGGTTCGGTCGAGTGTTCGCACATGTCCTCTTCTCGCCGAGACGCCTCCGAAGAGGCGTTCGCACACGCTGGATTCCGGCTCGCCGCGTACAACTACCGCGTTCAGATGTCCGAGGAGGCGCGCCGGGATGATGCGCCCGGCGCACGAACGCCATGAGGCAGATCCGAGTCCACGTCCGACGACGCCCGAGAGCTCGCTAGATGGGTTCCGAAACCGGCGCTAGCTCCTTGATCAAGGCGTTGGAGGCCGCCGGGACCGAAGTGATCTTCGGCATCCCCGGCGGTGCCATCCTGCCGGCTTACGACCCGCTGCTGGAGTCGTCGATCCGTCACATCCTCATGCGCCACGAGCAAGGTGCCGGGCACGCCGCCGAGGGTTACGCGCAGGCGACGGGCAAGCCGGGCGTGTGCATGGCGACGTCGGGACCCGGCGCGACGAACCTGGTGACCCCGCTCGCGGACGCGTACATGGACTCGATCCCGCTGGTCGCGATCACAGGTCAAGTGCCGCGCGCTGTCATCGGGAACGACGCTTTCCAGGAAGCCGACATCTGCGGGATCACGATGCCGTGCACCAAGCACAACTACAAAGTGATGGACCCCGACGAGATTCCGACGGTGATCGCGGAGGCCTTCCACATCGCGACCACCGGACGTCCCGGCCCGGTCCTCGTCGATATCCCCAAGGACGTGCTCCAGGCCGCTACGAGCTTTCAATGGCCGTCAAGCGTCGACCTTCCCGGCTATCGCCCGACGACCGAGCCACACGCACGCCAGATCGCGGCCGCAGCGGAACTGATCCGCAACGCGGAGAGGCCAGTCCTGTACGTCGGGGGTGGCGTCATGAAGGCGCGCGCGGCAGCCGACCTCTTGCTGCTTGCCGAAGCCATCGGCGCGCCCGTCGTTACAACGCTGATGGCGCGCGGGGCCATCAGCGACAACCATCCTCTGTGTCTGGGTATGCCGGGCATGCACGGGAACTACGCAGCCGTGACTGCGATGCAGAGGTCTGACCTGCTGATCACGTTGTGCGCCCGTTTCGACGATCGCGTGACCGGGAACCTCGACAGCTTCGCGCCGGGAGCCAAGATCATCCACGCAGACGCGGACCCCGCCGAGATCGGCAAGAACCGCGCGGTCGACGTCCCGATCGTTGGCGACGCAGGTCCCGTTATCCGTGCGCTCCACGACAAGGTGGCTGCAGCCAACTCGCAGCACGGTCGCACGGACCTCGGAGCTTGGCTCGGGGAGGTCAACACCTGGAAGCGCGACTACCCGATCTCCTACACGCAAGAGGAGAACGGTCCGATAAAGCCGCAGTTCGTGGTGGACGCTCTCGCGCGTGCCACGGGTGGCGACGCGCTCGTGGTCACAGGTGTCGGTCAACACCAGATGTGGGCGTCGCAGATCATGCCGTGCAACCGTCCGTACTCCTTCATCTCCTCGGGAGGTCTGGGGACGATGGGCTTCGCAGTCCCCGCCGCGTTCGGAGCCAAGGTGGGGCGCCCGGAAGACCGCGTGGTCGCGATCGACGGCGACGGCTGTTTCCAGATGACGGCGCAGGAACTCGCGACCGCGGTGATCGAGAAGGTTCCCTTCACCGTCGCGATCCTCAACAACGCGCATCTCGGGATGGTCCGGCAGTGGCAGGAGCTGTTCTACGACGAGCGTTACTCGCAGGTGCACCTCCCTCAGGAGACGCCCGACTACGTGAAGCTCGCAGACGCCTACGGCGCGATCGGTTTGCGCGCGACGGCACCGGAGGACGTCGAGACCGTCATCGACAAGGCGATGGGCATCGACGACAGGCCGGTCGTCATCGACTTCCGCGTCGATCCGGGCGAGATGTGCTTCCCGATGATTCCCGCCGGCGCGTCCAACGACGACATCATCTTGGCTCCACCCAACCCGACCCCAAGGGGGGTCCGGGGGGGTAGTGAGCCGCAGCGCAGCGGAGGCGAACGTCCCCCCGAGGCGGCGATGCCGCAGGCATCGTTCTCCGCCGGCAAAACGAAAGGCGCTGACCGATGAGTTCACACACTCTTTCTGTCCTCGTGGAGAACCAGTCGGGCGTCCTCGCGCGTGTCGCCGCATTGTTCGCGCGGCGCGGTTTCAACATCGATTCGCTCGCGGTCGGAGAGACCGAGGATCCTGCGGTTTCTCGGATGACGATCGTTGTCGACGCCCGAAACAGCTCGATCGAGCAGATCTCCAAGCAGCTACACAAGCTCATCAATGTCCTGCGCATCTGCGAGCTGCCGAAGGACGCGGCAGTCGAGCGTGAGCTCGCGCTCGTCAAGGTCAATAGCAGCCGGCCTACCAAGGCGGAGATCGTTGAGATCGCGGACATCTTCAAAGCGAAGGTCGTAGATGTGACGCCGACCTCCATGGTGCTGGAAGCGTCGGGTGCGTCCGAGAAGATCGACGCGCTCGAAGAGCTCCTCGTGCCCTTCGGGATCCTCGAGATCGTCCGAACCGGACGCATCGCTCTCGGCCGTGGCCCGTCCGGCCTCAAGGCTCCGAACCCGCATCCCATCACCCTCGTCCGCGCCGCGGCGTCCTGAAAGGAAATGTAGACATGCCCCCAGTCATCCACTACGACGACACGACATCCAGCGCTCCGCTCGAGGGCAAGCGCATCGCGGTGATGGGCTACGGCTCACAGGGTCGCGCCCATTCACTCAACCTCGCCGACTCCGGGCTCGAAGTCACCGTGGGGCTGCGCAAGGACTCGCCGTCGCGCGCGCGGGCAGAATCTGAAGGAGCCCGTGTGGCATCGCTTCACGAGGCAGCCTCAGATGCAGACCTCATCGCGATGCTCGTGCCAGACCAGCACCAGGCAGACGTCTATGCCGACGCGATCGAGCCCAACCTCAAGCCGGGGGCGACCCTCCTCTTCGCGCACGGCTTCAACATCCACTTCGGTCAGATCCGGCCACCCTCAGATGTCGATGTCGTCCTCATCGCGCCGAAGGCTCCGGGTCTCCTCGTTCGACGCGTGTACGAGTCCGGCAGTGGCGTGCCCGCGCTCCTCGGAGTGCATCAGGATGCGTCGGGCAGCGCGACTGAGACTGCACTCGCGTACGCGAAGGGGATCGGCTCAACGCGCGCTGGCGTCATCGAGACGACCTTCGCGGAAGAGACGGAGACCGACCTCTTCGGCGAACAGGCCGTGCTGTGCGGAGGCGTGTCGCGGCTCATCCAGGCAGGCTTCGAGACGCTCGTCGAAGCTGGCTACCAGCCCGAGATCGCGTACTTCGAATGCATGCATGAGCTCAAGCTCATCGTCGATCTCTTGCACGAGGGTGGGTTCTCGAAGATGCGTCACGACATCTCCGACACTGCCGAGTACGGGGATCTCACAAGAGGCAGCCGCATCATCGACGAGCGCGTCCAGGCGTCGATGAAGTCAACGCTCGAAGACATCCGCTCCGGCGCGTTCGCGCGCGAGTGGGTCCTCGAGAACCGGGCGGGCACCCCGGTCCTGGATGCAGAGCGCCGGCGGCAGTCCGAGCACCCCATCGAGGCCGTTGGAGCCCGCCTGAGAGGACTGATGTCTAGCGTTCTTCTCGAAGAACGCGCCGCAAAGGCGGGGCCGTCGAAAGACGGCAACGCCGGCGCAGGTCGGGCGGACTCGCGGACGCCCGACCGAAGGGATGAGACGTGGGTGAGATAAGTGACGTAGGCGATGTAGGTGGCGTTGTACGCGTTTTCGATACGACGCTTCGGGACGGCGAGCAGTCGCCGGGGATCGCACTGTCGACCGATGAGAAGGTAACGATCGCGCGCCAGCTGGAGCGTCTCGGCGCCGACGTCATCGAAGCCGGCTTTCCCATCTCGTCCGATGGCGAGGCCGACGCCGTCGCCGCGATCGCCATGCATGTGCGCACGCCCGTTATCGCTGCTCTAGCACGGGTCGATCGGCACGACATCGATGTCGCGGCAGAGTCGATCCTCGGGGCGGCGCATCCACGCATCCACACCTTCATCGCTACGAGTCCCGTGCACATGAAGGCCAAGCTGAAGATGACGCCGCACGAGGTTGTGGCGGCAGCCGCGGGTGGCGTTCTGAGGGCGCGTCGCTACGTCGACGACGTTGAGTTCTCGTGCGAGGACGCGACCCGGTCGGACCCCACCTTCCTCGCGCATGTCTTCCGGACCGCCGCGGCGGCCGGCGCAACCACACTGAACCTGCCAGACACCACCGGCTATGCCCTGCCCGACGAGTTCGGCGCCCTCCTGAAGTACCTGATCGACGAGGTCGGCGGCGACGTGACCTGGAGCGTCCACACCCACGACGATCTAGGCCTCGCCGTCGCCAACGCGCTTGCGGGGATAGCCGCAGGTGCGCGCCAGGTAGAGGTCACCGTCAACGGCATCGGGGAGCGTGCCGGCAATTGCGCGCTCGAAGAGGTCGTCATGGCCATCAGGACCAGGCCTCGTGGTGACATCCGCACGAACATCGACACGCAGGAGATCACGCGCGCCTCACAGCTCGTATCGGCGTTGACGGGCTATCCCGTGCCTCCTAACAAGGCAGTCGTCGGAGCGAACGCCTTCGCGCACGAAGCAGGCATCCACCAGCACGGCGTGATGGTCGAGCGCACGACCTACGAGATCATGGATCCCCACGACGTCGGCCTGGAGGGTTCCCGGCTGGTGCTCGGCAAGCACTCAGGTCACCACGCGTTCGCACGCGCTCTGGAGGAGCTCTCGATCCACCTGGACGAGGACGAGACCCGTCGTGCGTTCAAGTCGTTCAAGACGCTCGCCGACACCCAGCACCAGGTCACCGAAGAGGACCTCCGAGCGCTCGCCGGCGCGGCGACCAACCATGCCGAGGTCGCATGAGAAGGGAACGAGCATGAGCGGCCAGACGATCACCGAGAAGATCCTCGCGGCACACTCAGGTCGCGAACGAGTGGTGCCGGGAGAGATCGTCATGGCCAAGGTCGATCTTGCGATGGCCAACGACATCACCGCGCCTCCCGCGATACGGGCGCTCGAGCAGATGGGTTGTGGCCCATGGGACCGCTCGAAGATCGCTCTCGTGGCGTCGCACTTCGCACCCGCGAAGGACATCGCGTCCGCGAACCTGCTCACCGCGATGCGGCGCTTCGCGCAGGAACAAGACATCGAGCACTTCTTCGACGTCGGTCGAGGGGGGATCGAGCACATCCTTCTGCCCGAAGAGGCGCTCGTCCTCCCCGGTCAGGTCGTGATCGGTGCGGACTCCCATTCATGCACCTACGGCGCGCTCGGATGCTTCTCCACAGGAGTGGGCTCGACCGATATCGCCGCGGTGTGGGCTACCGGTGAGATCTGGCTCCGAGTACCCGCCTCGATGCGGCTGAGCTATTCCGGCCGTCCCGGACCGTGGGTCGTCGGAAAAGACGTCATCCTCTCGGTCATCGCGCGCATCGGCGACGACGGCGCTGCCTGGATGGCGATGGAGCACACGGGTCCCGGGCTGAGACACCTCACGATGGAATCGCGTCTCACGTTGACGAACATGGCGATCGAGGCCGGCGCGAAGTCAGCCATCATCGAACCCGACGACACGACGATGGAATACGTCTCGGAGCGCCGGGCCTCGACCGGACGTCATCTCCCGTTCGAGGTGTTTTCTTCAGATCCGGACGCGTGTTACGAGCGAGAGCTCGATGTCGACCTAGACACCCTCGAGCCGATGGTGGCGCAGCCGTCGCTGCCGTCGCGTGCGATTCCGGTGAGCGAGGTTCGTAGCGGGCGCATCGATCAGGTTTTCATCGGCTCGTGCACGAACGCGCGCATCGAGGATCTGCGGATCGCCGCTCACGTGCTTGGCAATCAACGCATCGCCGACGGGGTCCGCCTCATGGTCATTCCGGCGACGCAGCGGGTGTGGCGGCAAGCCAACGACGAGGGGCTGCTAGACCTATTCGCCACGGCGGGGGCGACGGTGTCGACCCCGACGTGCGGCGCGTGTCTCGGTGGGCACATGGGCGTCCTCGGACCGAACGAGGTGTGCGTGTCCACCTCGAACCGCAACTACGTCGGACGCATGGGTCACCGCACCGCTCAGGTCTATCTCGCGAACCCTGGGGTAGCGATGGCCGCCGCAGTCGCTGGCGAGGTCGTGCATCCCGCAGACGTATGCGCAGCTCCTCCCCCGCGCGTGGAGTACGAGGAGGTGGCAGCCGTTGCCTAAGGCTTGGGTAGTCCCCGACAACGTAGACACCGATGTCATCATCCCGGCGCGTTATCTGACGACCGCCGACCCCGTGGAGCTCGGCGCGCACTGCCTCGAGGACCTCGACCCGACATTCGCCTCGGCCGTCGAGCTTGGGGATGTCGTGATGGCAGGAACGAACTTCGGCTGTGGGTCGAGCCGGGAGCACGCGCCACTGGCGCTCAAAGGTGCCGGCGTCTCGGTCGTGATCGCACGCTCGTTCGCGCGCATCTTCTTCCGGAACGCGATCAACACAGGGCTTGCGGTAACTGTGAGCCCGTCCGCCGTGGAAGGTGCAGATCAAGGCGACGATATCCAGGTCGATCTCGCGGAGAACGTCGTCCGCAACCGAACCAAAGGGACGACGCACGATGCCGAACCCCTTCCGCCGTTCCTGCTCGACATCGTCGCCGCGGGCGGACTCGTCCCCTGGGTCGCTCACCGCCAAGCAAGTGGAGGTAAGTCATGAGGCCGAAGATCGCAGTTCTTCCGGGAGACGGCATCGGCCCGGAGGTCGTGCACTCCGCGCTTTCGAAGCGGCCCCTCGACGCCGACGTGACATTCATCGACGCGTGCGCCGACCGCTACCTCTCGACCGGAGAGCTGGTGACGACTGAAGAGATCGCCGAGATCGGGCGGTCGGATGCCCTCCTGTTCGGGGCGATCGGGGATCCCCGCGTCAAGAGCGGGGTGCTGGAGCGCGGGATCCTCCTTCGACTCAGAGCCGAGCTCGACCTCTACATCAACCTCCGGCCGTTCCCCGAACTCGATCTCGTCATCGTGCGAGAGAACACCGAAGGCAGCTACGCCGGAGTGGGAACGCGCGAGGGCGGCATCGCGACCGAGACGAGCGTCAACACGCGCGCCGGCATAGAGCGTTGCGCCGAGTATGCATTCGAGCTCGCTCGCAAGAGGGGCGGTCACGTCACGCTCGTGCACAAGACCAACGTGCTCCGGCATGCCGGGGGGCTGTGGGAAGAAATCGTCGATGCGATGGGCGAGAGATTCCCGGGCGTTCCTGTCCTGTACGAGCATGTGGATGCTGCGGCGTATCACCTCGTGCGCCAACACGGCCGGTTCGACGTCATCCTCACCGACAACATGTTCGGTGACATCCTCTCGGACGTGGCGGCGGCGGTCGGAGCCGGGCTCGGCGCGATCGGCAGCGCGAACCTCCACCCCAAGCGAGCAACGCGGCCCACGCGCTGCATCGGACTATTTGAACCCGTGCATGGCTCCGCTCCCGACATCGCAGGAACGGGAACCGCGGACGACTCCGGCATGGTCGCCGCGATCGAGCTGATGCTCGACGCGCTGCACGACGAATCGAACATCCAAGGGCGCCACACCGACCTCAAGCGCCACGTCCCCCGAACGAGAGATGAGGTGCTTCGGCTTGAACAGAGGTGATGCGTTCTTCACGGTGTGCGAATACAAGGTAACGAGCGAGAAGCTCGGCAACGGGAGCTCGCAGGTGCACGCGATCGTCGAGGTCCGCATCGACGGCGCTCGCTGCGTCCGGAAGGACGCCAAGGGCGTCGGGCCGGTCCACGCCCTCGACAACGCACTCCGGAAATGCCTGCTCGAGGACTTCCCCGAGATCGAAGACGTTCGCCTGAGCGACTACCGGGTCTCGGTCGTGGATGCCGGTGCCGCGACAGGCGCCAAGGTGCGTGTGCTGATCGAAGCGACCGACGGCCACACGCGCTGGGACGCTGGCTGCGTAAGCGACAACATCATCGATGCGTCCTTCGAAGCCCTATGCGCCGCCTCCATCATGGGCCTGATGCGAGTTCGCCCCGCAGCCGCCCAGCGAGCCGGTTAGGAGACCGGGGTCTTCGACCGCACGGGGAACCGAGCCCCTGGTCCAGGGCCGGCACGGGTGCGCGGATCCGTGCAAGCCCGCAGCTTCGGCTGCCGACCGGTATCCTCTGTCCGTTCTTCGATCGGGCGGCCGACATAGGAGTCGAGATGAAGAGATTCAGGGTTTTCCTTGCGACGGCAATCTTGGTTTCCACGATGATCGTTGGATCCGCGCCGCCCGCTAGCGCGAACTGTGTAGATGACTTGGGTGGCGCCTGCGCCCTCATCTGTGAGGTCGGAACCGGCAACAAGTACACCGAGCCGCTCTTCCGCTTCTGCTACGTGGGGTAGCTCGAGGCTGACCCAAGAGCGCCCCAGTGCTCCTTAGCGGACGACTCTCACCCATGACACGCCCAGGCGTGATCGTCGTCTCGATGCTGTTCCTGAGCCAACTCCCCGTCGCCGGCGTCACCGCGGCCGAGACGCAGGTGTCTATACCGATGTCGGACGGGGTCGAGCTAGCCGGTGAGGTGCTGACGCCGGACACCGGCAAGAGCTTCCCGGTTCTGCTGAATATGACTCCGTACGGGCCCGCGACCTACTTCGATACGTATCGTGGCCAGGGCTACGCGCACGTGAACGTCGATATCCGGGGAACGGGAGCGTCGGGCGGAAAGCTCTGTCTCTTCTGCGTCCGTGAACAGCGTGACGTCTATGAGGTCGTCGAGTGGATCGCCAAGCAGGAATGGAGCGATGGCAACGTTGGTATGTATGGCGGGTCGTATCAAGGGATCACCCCCTTGATGGGCGCAGCTCATCAGCCTCCTCACCTCAAGGCGATCGTTCCGCAAGTCGTCCTTGCCGACGCCTACCGGGACATCGTCTGGCACAACGGCCTCTTCAACCTGAACTTCGTCGCTCAATGGACCGCGCTCCAGTTCGGCCTGGGGCAGACCGGTATCGGTCCTACGAGTGATGCCGCTTCTCGCCCGGAACAACGCCTTGCCGCCGAGTCGCGTCTGATCCCCTGGGATGGCGCTTTCTATAAGGAGCGATCGATCTACACGAAGTTCGACCGGATCAAAGTGCCGACGCTGCTGCTCGGGGGATGGTTCGACGGTTTCTCGCGTGGGACCGTCCGTGACTACCAGGGCATCGCCAGCGAACACAAGCGGTTGGTGATGATGCCCTGCACGCACAAGGGTTGCGGCGGCCCCTTCGACCCGGGCAGCGAGTATCCCGACGGCATGACGATCCCAGGGCTCGAGGATCCCGTCCTCGCATGGATGGACCACTTCCTGAAGGGGGTCGACAACGGAGTCGAGGCGGGTGCTCCCGTCCTGTACTACGACATCGGCAGCCACGAGTGGGTCGGCGCGGCGTCTTGGCCGCCGCGCGACACCCGACTCCAAACCTTCTATCTCTCCGGCGATCCGAGTGGCTCGGCTTCTTCCCTCAACGATGGGTCGCTGGTGGCGAACATTCCCGACTCGGACGCCGTCGAAGACCGTTTCGTCTACAACCCCTTCGTTGGGGTCACCGAGGCGATGTCGAAGTGGGGGACCGTCGCCGCGACGCCACACGCGCGCACAGACAATCGCCCGGACGAAGCGCAATCGCTCACCTACACGACCCCGCCGATGGACAAGCCGATGGTGCTAGCCGGTCCGATGGAGCTCAACTTCTGGGCGATCACGTCGGCGTCGGACACGGACTGGATCGTGAAGGTCACTGATGTCGCCGACGACGGTTCCTCGAGGCTCCTCACGACGGGATCGGTGCGGGCCTCACACCGGAAGTGGAGCAAGAAGCTGTCGAAACCGGGCGTCCCGTGGCTCCCGAACTCGTCGCCCGCGGCGGTCCCGGCGGGGAAGCCCCTCGAATATCGCGTGGATATCTGGGACATCGCGCACACGGTTCTGGAGGGTCACCGGCTTCGGATAACGATCTCGTCCGCCGATTTCCCCAACCACGAGCCTCTCTTCGAGCCAGCGGTCAACATCCTCTTGCACGCCAAGGCGTACCCGAGCAAGCTCCTCGTCACCACCCGTTAGTTACCTCTGAGTAGCGCCCCAAGTGGGGCACTAAGAGACCTCGGCTGAGACCGAGTGCCAGCCGGACGCGCCGAGAGGGTGGGGCGGGGTTTCCGATTCTTCTTGGAGCTCGCCGGTGCCGTCGGTTGCGCGCGCTACTACCAGGACCTCGCCTGACGACTGCGGGACCCATTCGTAGGCCCATTGGTGCCAGGAGTAGCGGGAGATCGGCGCACGAAGGCGCGCCTCGGACCATGTCTCTCCTCTATCGGTCGAGACCTCGACCTTCGAGATGCCTCGGTCTCCGGCCCACGCGACTCCGGCGATCCATGCGGGGCGACCTCGCTTCAATACGTTGTCCGCACCCGCGACCACGTCGATCCGGGATTGAGTCTTGACGACGGCGACATCGGACCAGCCGCGCTTCTGCCAGTAGCCGACGTAGTTCCTCTTGGTGACCTCGATCGTCTCGAGCCATTTCACGTTCTTCATCCCGTAGATCGACGGGATGCGCACGCGGCATGGGAAGCCGTGTCCCTGGCTGAGGGGCTCACGGTTCTGCGCGATCGCGATCAACGTCGATGGATCGCGGGCCAGCTCTAGAGGGATCGAGTCGGAGTAACCGTCGGCTGCGCGGAACACCACGTCACCTGACTTCAGGGACACCCCCGCCTCGTCGAGGACGTCGGCCAACCGGACGCCACCCCACAATGAATGCCCGACGAGATTCCCACCGACCTCATTCGAGATGCACGACAGCACCGAGTACTCCTCGACGACCTCGAAGCGCGACTGGAGCTCCTCGAACGTTAGGTCGAGCGGCGTCGCGACCTGGCCGATGACTTCGAGTGACCACTCATCGGCCTCGACCGACGGCTGGATCAGGTTGATGTCGACGATGTAGTGGTCCGCAGCGCTGGTGACCTCTTTGGTGAGCCCGGGGATGTCGGGCCAGTCGTCGCGCTGTGGGACGACCGCGCTGGTACCGGGCATCGCGATCGCAACGTCGGTGTTGGGGCCGCCGGCCCGTCGCGCAAACCATCCGACGATTCCACCGGCGAGGCTGACTCCTGCAACACCGGTCACTCCCATCTTGAGCACGGCACGGCGCGTCGTATCCGGAGCTTCATCCGGAGCAGCCTCGGCGCGCCCCACGAGCGCCGCGCGTGCGACCACGACGTAGCTCACCCCCGCCACGAGGACCGCGATGCAGATGAGCGGTATCGAGACGTCGACGCCCGGGGCGAGTAACGCGGCCGTGCCTGCGAAGAGACCAAGGATCGAGGCAGCACCCACCCCACGCGCTCGGCCTGAACCCGGAACGCGCCGCAGTGCCTCCGCTCCAACTACGACCGCGGCGAGCAACGCGCCCAGGCCGAGCAGACGCATCGCCCAGTGGGCCAGGAGCTCGATGAAGAAGGTCGCGATATCGCCAGGGGTCGAGCGAAGGACGCGCGACGCGATCGCGGACGGCGGGAACGGAACGCTCTCGAAGAAGCCCGAGATGACCCAGAGCACCGCCAGCGCCACCGCCGCACCGGACGCGCCGGCGATCCTCAGGGCGTGGGGATCGGGTCTGTCCTCCTCGAAGGCAGCCTCGGCGCGGGTGTCGTCCACCTCATCATTGTCGCCCGCCGCACCCACAAAGCCCAGACCTCTAGGTCTTGCGTCTCCTCCGCAACGGCATCACGTGCGCGGTCGACTTACCAGCCACGGTCGATCCATTCCTGTAATTGCGGCTTCTCGGCGCCGATCGTCGTGTCCTTGCCGTGGCCCGGATAGACAGCAGTGTCGTCGGGAAGCACGAACAGCTTCGTCTTGATGTGCCCGATGATCTCCTCGAACTTCGCGGCGTCGCCCCACGTGTTGCCGGGCCCGCCTGGGAACAACGTGTCCCCCGAGATGAGGTGACGTCCATAGAGCAAACACACGCTGCCGGGCGTATGTCCCGGCGTGAGCATCACCTTGACCTCACGCTGGCCGAACTTGACGACATCACCATCGGACAGCTCCTGATCGATCGCAACCGGGTAGTCCTCAGCAGGATGCGCGTAAACCGGGACCCCAAGGCGCTCCTTCAACTCCGGCAACGCTTGAACGTGGTCCATGTGACCGTGCGTTTGGACGATCGCGACGATGTTTGCTCCTTCGGCGCCGGCAAGGATCTCGTCGGTCTCGAAGCACCCGTCGATGAGTAACGCATCGTGGGTCTCGGGGCACTCGAGGACATAGACGTTGTTCTCCATCGTGCCGACCTCGATCTTGCGCACGATGAGGTCGTCGCCCTCGTAGTGATGAGTCATGGTGCGACGGTGACCTCGGCGTCGGGCGCGCCAAGGCGAGCGCCCTCTTCGACCGAGTGATTCAGCATCGCCAGACCATGCCCATCGATGACGCTGGTTATCCGTCCGACGACTTCGTCCCTCGAAGTGAGCTCATCGCCCGGCTGTGCCGAACCGGACACCGACACCAGGCGCAGCTTGCGATTGACCTTCCCGCGGAAGTTGATCTTGGACATCGCCTCTTGGCCGACATAGCAACCCTTCGTGAAGCTGATCGTGCGGTCCTCGATGCCGGCCTCGAACGGGATCGTCTTCTCGTTCATGTCACGTCCCCAACGCGGGACACCATTTCGGACTCGTAGAGTCTCGAGGTCGTCTTCGGTCGCGGTCTCGGCGCCGGCCGCCGCGAGTTGCGCGATCACAACTGCCGCGTCGCCCTCGATCCAGATGTATCCCGCGGGCGCTCCAAGTGACTCCGTCGGATGGAGCAAGGCGTCCGGCGCCGCGGCGGTTGCAACCTCTCGCCAAGACTCCCCCACAACGAGGACCAGGCTCATGTCGTCTGCGTCGACGACCTCGACGCGCGTCGCGATGATGTACTTACGGATGGCTTCGGGGAGAGTCTCTTTGAGCTCGGGCTCGAAGTGCGCGTAGATGGCCTCCTCGGTCGCGACCGTCTCGAGGTAGCCGACCATCCGGCCGTGTGCCGTGATGAGCGACGTGTCGCGCGCCTCGCCTGGAGCGATGTCCTCGAAGGCCTGCGTCATGATCTGGTGGAGGAACCAGGCGCGCTGCTCACCCGTGAAGCGCAGCTTCCCGCGGTCGGACCGGTCCTGATAACTCAGGGTCGCTGTCATACGCCCATTCTTCCCTCTTCGGGCAACCCACCCTGACGGTTGGGTTGGCCTGCGACGGCAGCCCGACTGGCTGCCTTTGCACGCGATTGTCAAGACAATCGCTCAATTATCCTCACCCGGTGGACTTCGCCCTCCCAGACGAGATCGAGCAGTTCCGTAGCGCGGCGCGCGCGTTCGCCCGCAAGGAGATCGCCCCCCTCGTGGAGGAGGCTGAATCTTCCGAGCGCACCCCGAGGGAGCTATTCCGGATCGCAGGACGCCAGGGCTTCCTCGGCATCCGTTATCCCGAGGAGGTCGGCGGCGCAGGGGCGAGCGTTCTCGCCGAGTGCGTCCAGCGAGAAGAGTTCGGCTATGTCTGCTCGGGCCTCGCGTCGGCACTCTCGGTCTCTTCGCACCTCGGGACCTATCCGATCCATGCGTTCGGCACCCCCGACCAGCAGCAGAGCTATCTTCGAGCCGCGCTCGAGGGGGAGAAGGTCAGCGCGTTCGGTCTGACCGAGCCCGACGCAGGGTCCGACGTCCGCTCCATCAAGACGCGTGCTACGCGTACCGGCGGAGGATGGGTCCTCAAAGGCCGCAAGACGTTCATCACGAACGCGCCGATCGCGGACTTCATGATCATCGTCGCCTACACCGATCCCGACGCAGGCATCGATGGGATGGCCTTGTTCATCGTCGACCTTCCTGCGAAGGGCGTCGAGATCACACGCATCAAGAAGATGGGCAACCTCTCCTCCGAGATTGCAGACGTCGCGCTCGAGAACGTCGAGGTCCCCGAGGAGGCATGTCTGGGGGGTGACCGCGGCGCGTTCAAGAAGGTGATGCAGACGCTCAACGTCGGCCGCGTCATCGTGTCCGGAGGCGCACTCGGGGTCGCTCAAGCGGCGCTCGATGCCGCGGTCGCGTACGCGACCGATCGCAGCGCGTTCGGGAAGCCCATCGGCAAGTACCAAGGGGTGTCGTTCCCACTCGCGCGGGCGGCCGCCCAGATCGAGGCGGCGCGCCTCGCGGTGCACAAGGCGGCGTGGCTCTTCGACCAGGGCAAAGACCCCGTCATCGAGACGTCGATGGCCAAGCTCCTCGCAGGAGATGCCGTCGTCGACGTGACCGATAAGGCCATCCGGACGTTCGGCGGCTACGGGTACATGCGGGAGTTCCCCATAGAGAGGTTTTACCGGGACGCCCGCTACTTCGCGATCGTCGAGGGCACCCAGGAGATCCACCAGCGCGTAATCGCCACCCAGCTCGGCCTGTGATGCCCGTTCTGGCAAGTTTGCCCAGCCGCGGGCTGGAAATGAACGGAACTTGAACAGCTTCCCCCTATAGTCCGGAGATACATGGCTCGCACTGCTGAAGGGCCCGCAGGGCTCATCGAGCAACTCCCCTCCCGGTTCACAACCGAAGCAGGAACGGCCATCGATGGGCGCTATCGCCTCCACATCGGACGCACCCGACGTGACGTCATCGTCGTGGGCGGCGCGTGCCGCGTCGAGAAAGCCAATGGCGTGCTGCCGGACGCAGAGATCCGCACCGACCCCGACACCTGGGAGCTGATCGATCAAGGCCGCATCTCGGGAATCGAAGCCTTCGCCGACCGGAGGCTTCACGTGCGAGGGAGCATCTCGAAGGTCCTCGGGTTCGAGCCGATGTTCGAACGTCCCGCGGCCGGCGGGATGCGGTACACGCTCGAGAAGGCCCGAACGCGGAACTCCACGATCTCTTACATCGCAGCGGGCCGTGAGGGCGCCCCGCCCCTCATCTTGCTTCACGGCCTAGGCGGAACTAACTCGTCATGGCTGACGGTGCTGCCCGCGCTCGCCCGCCGCTACCGCGTCCTCGCGATCGATTTCCCGGGCTTCGGTGCCTCATCGAAACCGCTGGGCCGATACACCGCGCCGTGGTTCGCCAAGCATGTCTTCGCGTTCATGGACGAGCTGGGATACGGGAGCTCGTACGTCGCCGGCAACTCGATGGGGGGCCGCGTCGCTATGGAGATGGCGATGCTCGAGCCCGAACGAGTACGTGCGATCGCATGTCTGTGCCCCGCTGCCGCGTTCTCGAAGCGACCCGGGCTGCTCCTGGCGAAGCTCGCCCGGCCGGAACTGGGTGTAGTCGCGGCCCGGCTCCCCCGCTCGCAGCTCATCGAAGGACTCAAGGATCTCTTCGCCGACCCAAGCCGGATCGACCCGGAGTGGTTCGAAGCGGCCATCGATGATTTCCTCGTGACATGGCGGAGTCCCCGGGCGCGCCTTGCATTCTTCGCGTCGCTCCGCAACATCTACCTCGACGAGCCCGACGGCGATAGCGGCTTCTGGACGCGCCTCAAGGAGTTGAGCGTCCCCGCGCTCTACCTCTACGGCCACAACGATCGCCTGATCACGTCGCGCTTCGGCCAGCGGGTCCTGAAGACCTTGAGCACGGCCACCGTAGAGATGTGGGACGACTGCGGCCATGTGCCGCAGCTCGAGCACCCGATGCGGACCGCCCAACTGCTCGGGCGGTTCTTCTCCGCAACCCCCGGCGCCATGCCCGACCGCCGCGCGGTTTAGCAGGAGTCCTCGCCGGGCGCGCCTAACATCGGACGAACCGGCGGCGAGGAGAGGGCACCGAATGCGAAGGGCTGTTACGACGATCGCGTTGCTAGCCGTCGCGCTGTCTGCGATCGCGGCGCCGCCGTCGGCCGCTCAAGGTAGCTACACCGCCTCGGAGCACTTCTTTCCCTCAGCGGATGGCACGATGCTTCATGCCGACGTCTTCATGCCCGATGGGGTCGAGCGGGCACCCGTCATCCTTCTTGTAACCCCGTACCGCCTCCTCGCGGCCCCCACCGGAAACCCAGGATTGGCTTATCCGAGCGAGTTCCAGCGCTTCCTCCTGGAGGGGTATGCGATCCACCAGGTAAGCCTGCGCGGGTACGGCGAGAGCGACGGCTGCGGGGACTTCGGCGGCGTCGGTGAACAGGCCGACGCAGTCGCGGCGGTCGAATGGTCGGCCGCCCAGGAGTGGTCGACCGGCAAGGTCGGCATGTGGGGCATCAGCTACGACGGATGGACCCAGGTCATGGCGATGGCGAACGGCGCGAAGGGACTGAGTGCGGCAGTGGTTTCGTCTCCTTTGATCAGCCTCTACCGCGGCCTCTACATGGATGGCGTCCACTACGGAGGGGGCTGGCACTCGACACCCGCGTCGTATGCGGCGATCGACCTAGCGTCGGTAGGAAAGCCCACGCCCAATGATCCCGGGTGCTACGCCGCCAATACCGTAGAAACCAACGGAGACGATCCCACGGCGGCCTACTGGCGCGAGCGCAACCTCATCCCAAAGGCCAAGGACATCAAGGTCCCGATCTTCTGGACGCATGGGTTCTTAGACGCCAACACGAAGCCGGACAACTTCCTCCCCGTCTACTCCAAGCTCCGAGGACCTCTCTACGCATGGTTCGGCCAGTTCTCGCATCAATTGCCAAGCCCGGCCGTGGGGCGTCAAGGATTCGTCGAAGAAGCGATCGCGTTCTACGACCACTTCCTCAAGGGCGAGCGCGCTGCGACCAAAGGGATGCACCCGGTAACCGTGCAGGACGGGGCGGGACGCTGGCGCGCGGAGGAGCAATGGCCGCCATCTGACGCCAAGCCGGTGGCGCTACAGCTCAACGAGGGCTCGTTCGAGGACATGACGGGCAACGATGCGAATGAAACCGGCACGGCCACCAATGGGATCTGGACGTTCACCCAGCGCCTTCCCTATGACGTCCACATCGCCGGCATTCCGAAGCTCGACCTCGACGTCGACGTGACGCGAGGCGGGGCGTACCTCATCGCGTTGATGTATGACGTCGCGCCCGACGGCCGCGCCCGTCTCATCACGCGCGGCGCGCATCAGTTCAGGGGAGAAGGGCTTCTCGCTCCCGCAGCCGGACGCGCCGAGTTCGAGATGTATCCGGAGGATTGGCCGCTGCCAAAGGGCCACCGGCTGGGCTTGTTCCTGTCTGCCTCAGACGAGACGTGGTTCGACCCCGGTCACACCCTCGGTACCGTCACGATCACCTCAGGCAAGCTGAAGGTGCCGTTCCTGCGCTACGAGCGAGATCGCTTCCTCGAGGGAGCGCCGTCACAAGAGGTCGCGCACTGGTACGAGACGACCGTCGCGGACGACCTCGTCCGCTCTGCAGAACGTAGGGGGAAGCTCCCACCTCGACTCCGGAAGCGAGGTTCCTGAGCCTCGGTCTGGTTGATTCTCCCAGTTTCCCGTGGGACGATTCGGTCCAAAGCGGGGTGGGGGACACGGCGACATGGCGGATATCGCAACGATCGAAGAGCTGTCTCGGCTACTAGGCCGCGCCGCGTTCGGAGCGACCCCGGCGGACCTGCAACGACTTGCAACGACTACCTATGAGGACGCGGTCGGCTCGCTCGTCGACGTCCCCGATCCGCGCAGCCGCGGACCGATGTTCGACGATGCCCGACGAGTCGCTACCGAAGCAGCGCTTAGCGCCGCACTAGGATTGATCGACCCCAGCGAAGCACAGCTGTGGTGGCTCGAGCGGATGCGCACGACGCCCTATCCCCTCGAAGAGCGCATGACGTTGTTCCTGCACAACTATTTCGCCACCTCGGTCACCGAGATCGTGAATCCGGGATACCTCCTGAAACAGAACCAGCTCCTTCGGACTCATTCATTGGGCAGCTTCCGCGACCTATGCATCGACATCACGATCGATCCGGCGATGCTGTACTGGCTGAACGGCTTCGAAAGCAGCGTCGGCGCCGTCAATGAGAACTACGCACGCGAGTTCTTCGAGCTCTTCTCGCTTGGTGTACTTCCGCAGGTCTATACCGAGAACGATGTCAGAGAGGCCGCGCGCGTGCTCACCGGATGGACCGTGGATTTCCACGGTCAGTCGGCAACGTTCATCCCGGAGCTGCACGACCCAGAAACCAAGACGGTGTTAGGGAGGACGATCACCAACAAGGGCGCGCAGGAATACGTCGACCTGGTGAATCTCGCGCTCGCTCAAGACATCGCGCCGCTGCATCTGGCCTACAAGCTCGTCATGAATTTCGCCTATGTGCCTGAGACGACGAACCTCATCGCGCATCCGGATCCCTTGGTCGACAAGGTCGCGGCTACGTTGCGCGCGACGGACTGGAACCTGCGCGAAGCGATTCGGACGCTCTTGCTGGCCGACGAGTTCCGGCACGCCAACCTGGCACGCGGGCACCAGGTGATCCGCCAGCCGATCGAGCTCGTGGTCCACGCGTGCAAGGTCCTGAACCTGGGCGTCGGCGACGGAACGATCCTTTCGATGCTCGCGCGGATGAATCAGAAACCGTTCCAGCCGCCGAACGTTGGCGGATGGCCGCCGGGCCGAAGCTGGTTGTCGTCGGCAACGACGCTTGCTCGTTACGACTGGGGTGTCACGGTCTTCAACCTGTGGCTCAACTCGTTCCCCAACTTCTCGGCCGTCCCCGCCCCGGAGGACCTCGACGGCTGGGTGCTGTTCATGGGCCTCAGCTCGATCTCGGACAACACCCGCGCCGCCCTGACCGACTATCTGGCGGCCCGGGAGACCGCAGATCCGCAGGAGCTCCAGGCGGGAATCTTCTCCCTGCTGCTGTCCAGCCCGGAATGGGAGGTCATCTGATGGGGATCAACCGGCGCGACTTCCTGGCTGGAAGCGGAGCCCTTGCGGGGGCTCACCTGCTCGCGCCCGTGGTGTTCCGGGCGGGCGCGGCTTTCGCGCAGGAAGGTCCCGACCCGTCGACGCGCGACCGCAGACGGCTCCTCGTGATCTTCCAGCACGGCGGCAACGACGGACTGAACACGGTCGTGCCGATGGACGACGTTCCGGGCGCGCCGAGGTACTCCGTTTACCGAAAGGTCCGACCGAGCATCGCCTACTTACCCGAGGATGTCCTCGCTCTCGACCGTGCCGGCGATGCAGACCACAAGCTCGGGCTCAATCCGAAGCTCCAGACGCTGCACGACTTCTACAAGAACGATCGTGTAGCCATCATCCAGGGCGTCGACTATCCCGATCATTCCTATTCACATTTCGATTCGGCCGACATCTGGGAGTCGGGTCAGCCCGATATCTCCATCGACTCAGGCTGGCTCGGACGCCACCTAGACCGCGCAGGGATCGGCGAGGGAGAGATGCGTGGAGTCGGTATCGGATATGAGCTGCCGCTGAGCTTGCGCGGGCGGGTCGCTCAAGGCGACGAGATCACGTCGCTTCCGGTCGACTTCGCCGACGGGCGGAGTCGCGCCGCGGGTGCGAGGCATCGGGCACTGTCGCGTTACGGCAACCACCCTCCGACCGAGCCCCTGCGCCGCTTCGCCGGTCAACAGGCGAGCAACACGGTTCGCATCGTGAACAACCTGCATGCCGAGAAACCTCCACCGGTAACCAATAACTCACTCGCAGACGCCTTACTCACGGCACGAACACTGCTGACGGGCAACTACGGTGTTGAGTGCGCGTTCGTGCTCCAGCCCGGCTACGACACCCATGCGGGCCAGGTTCCGCTTCATGAGGAGCTCCTCACCCAGCTGGACCGCGGGCTCGAAGCGATGTTCTTCGGGACCATGGCGGGCACCGACCTCGGTGTGGGGCCGATGGATCCCCATCTCGCGTCGCGCCTTCTGGTGATGACGACGAGCGAGTTCGGGCGTCGGATCGGTGAAGCGGGCAGCGCAGGCGTCGCGGGAACCGATCACGGCGCCGCGGCGCCGGTGTTCTTGATAGGCCCATCGGGCGGGGCCCTGACACCTGGGCTGCATGGTGATCATCCCGATCTCGGGACCCCGGCAGCGCCGGCCGACAACCTGATGCTCACGATGGACCTCAGGCGCGTCTACCAAACACTTCTGCAGGACTGGTTCGAGGATCCGGACCCGGGCTACGGACGAAAGATGCAACCGATCGCCGGGATCTTCGCCTGATGACTCGAGTGCTCGCCCTCGGCCTCATCGGAACGATCGCGGCAAGCATCGGCGTGGTCCCTGCGCGCGCAGCGGACGGGATCGTCCTCGCTGGAAGCGGCCTCTTCCTCCCCAACAGACTCGACCTCGAACAGGGGTCCACCCTCACTCTGGTCAACGTAGACGCGGCCGAGCACAACATCACTTCGACACGTACCGGTCGCGACGGAGAGCCCAGGTTCTCGAGCGACACGCTCGGCCCCGGCGAGATTGGGACCGTCGACGGAGTCAGCAAACTTAAGCCCGGCGCGTATGCGTTCTTCTGCACCCTGCACGAGTACCAGCGCGGGTTACTGCTGATCGCCGGCTAGGGCCGGCGAAGGACATCAGTCCAGGAGGGTCTTTGCCAACTCGGCTCGGTGCATCGCGCTCGAGCCTTCGAACGCTTCGATCCACTGTGCGCGCTTGTAGTAGCGGTGAAGGATGTGCTCGTAGGTGAAGCCGATACCGCCGTGGACCTGGATCGCGCGCTCACACGCCAGGACGGCTGACGGTCCAGCCGCGGCCTTCGCGGCAGACGCGGCGCCTATGGCCGACTCGTCGTTCTCCGCGACCGCCCACGCCGCCCAGTAGCCCGTCGAGCGCGCCAGCTCGGTATCCATGTACATGTTCGCGACCTGGTGCGACACAGCCTGGTACGTCCCGATCGGCTTTCCGAACTGCTGGCGCTCGCTCACGTACGCCTTGGCCAGATCGAGCACACGCTGTGAGATCCCCGTCGCCTCGACGGCCAGCGCAGTGAGGGCACGCAGCCGCACCGATCCGATGACCTCAGCAGCTTCGCCGGGCTCGACGAGCAATTCGGCCGGCGCTCCATTCAATGACAGGCGGCCCATGCGGCGCGTCCCATCCAGGCCCAACAGCTCCGTCTTGGTGATGCCGTCGCCGTCTGCGCGCACCAGCCACAGTCCGACACCTCCGGATCCCTGCGCGGCCACGACGATGAGGTCGGCAGCTCCGAGGTCGGTCACGAGATCCTTCTCGCCGGTGAGGGTCCATTCGCCGTCGGATCCCTCGGCCTTGGTCGCGAGATCGCGGATGTCCTTCAGATCCGTTGGCCCGCCGGCCTCGGCCCACGCGAACGTCGCCGTTGCCCGTCCTTCGATCACGTCCGACGCGGCATCGCTGCGGCCGGCAAGTACGGGAAGCGCAAGCGCGACCGTCGAGAAGAAGGGGCCGGGGAAGAGCGCGTAGCCCATCTCCTCGAAGAGGACCGCGTCCTCGATGAAACCCATTCCCGCGCCGCCTGCGTCTTCGGCGACCGAGAGTCCCAGCCATCCTAATTCGGCGATCTGAGGCCACAACGCGCGGTCCCATCCCGCATCGGATTCGGCGAGCTCCGCGACGGTATCCGACGGCACCTTGCTGGCGAGGAAGCCGCGCGCGCCGTCGCGAAGCATCTGCTGCTCTTCAGAGAAGGCAAAGTCCATTTCTATTGTCCTCCCGCTCGGGCCTTCCGGCCCTCACTCATCCGGCTCGCTGCCTCCGGCAGCCTGCCGGCGGACACTGCAGCGCGATTGTCGAGACAATCGCTTGTTGTTACCGACTCCTTGGGAGACCTAGGACACGCTCCGAGATGATGTTGCGCAGTACCTCGGACGTCCCGGCTTCGATCGTGTTCCCGCGACTGCGAAGCTGCTCGTATTGCCAGTAGCCGTTCCATGGGGTGTCTTGCCCATCTAGTGGGCCGCGCGCGCCGAGGATCTCGACCGCAGTCTTGGCGAGCTGCTGGTTGGACTCGGACCAGAACAGCTTCGCGATCGATCCCTCAGGACCGGGGATGCCCGTCTTCACGAGCGACGTCAGCGCGCGATAGTTGGTGAACCGGAGACCCTGGAGCCCGACCCATTGGCGCACGATCGCGTCGCGGATCAATGCGTCGTCCGCGGCACGGCCGCCGTTGCGAGGTTGCTCCTTCGCGAGCGCGATCAACTTCCTGACCGAGGTCTCGATGCGCGCCGTCAGCGCGAACCCGAGCGTCCCACGTTCGTGGAGAAGGGTCGTCATCGCTACGCCCCAGCCCTTGTTGACCTCGCCCAAGACGTTTTCGACCGGGACGCGCGCGTCGGTGAAGAAGATCTCGTTGAACTCAGGATCCCCGGTGATCTGACGGAGCGGCCGAACCTCGACGCCCGGCGCATGCATGTCGGCGAGGAGATAGGTGATCCCCTCATGCTTCGGCGCGCTCGGATCCGTCCGCACCATGAGGATGCAGTAGTCGGCGATGTGCGCGAACGAGGACCACACCTTCTGGCCGTTGACGACGAAGTGATCGCCATCGAGCTCTGCGCGGGTCCGAAGCGACGCGAGGTCGGAGCCCGAGCCAGGCTCGGAGAACCCCTGGCACCACACCTCTTCGCCCGACAGCGTCTTGGGAAGGTGCTCAGACTTCTGCTCGTCGGTCCCGTGGGCAATGATCGTCGGGCCGGCCATACCGAGGCCGATCAGACCGATGTGATCCGGGGCCTCGGCCTTCGACATCTCCTCGAGGAAGATCGCCTGGTGCGTGTAGGGAGCGCCGGCGCCGCCGAACTCCTTCGGCCACGTCAGGCCCGCATAACCCGCCTCGTAGAGCTTCTTGCTCCACTCGCGCGATGTCTCGAGGTCACCGCGGCCAGGACCAGGCGGACGGTCCCGCCATCCCTCGGGGAGGTTGGCCTCGATCCACGACCGTAGCTCCGCGCGGAACTCTGCTTCTAACGGGCTGTCACGGAAATCCATCGACACGTTCCTTACTCGATCAGGGAAGCGGGCATCCTACGGCTTCGGTGCAGGCGCGGCGCCCGACTGCTCGGTCCGCTCGAGGCCCCACACGCAGGGCAGATAACCGTCGAAGCAGGACATACAGATGCCCGGCCTAATACACTCCACGAGGCGGGGCGTGCGCCTCGGCTGCTTTCCGGGCGTGGTGGGGGGAAGATGCCAGAGACCGAGATCAGCATCAAAGGCCTGACCAAGTCATTCGGGCCTCAAACGGTCCTGGAAGACATCACGTTCGACGTTCCCAAAGGCAAGATCACGCTGATGCTCGGACCCTCGGGCACGGGCAAGTCCGTCTTCCTCAAGCACCTCGTTGGGTTGCTGAAGCCCGACCGGGGCGAGATCTGGATCGACGGCAAGAACGTCCCCGCTCTTCACGAGAAAGAGCTCTACGAGGTGCGCCGCAAGTTCGGCGTGCTCTTCCAGGACGGCGCTCTGTTCGGCTCCATGAATGTCTACGACAATGTCGCGTTCCCCCTGCGAGAGCACACCAAAAAGAAAGAGTCCGAGATCAAGGACATCGTCACCGAGAAGCTGACGATGGTCGGCTTGGTCGGAGCCGAGAAGAAGCTCCCCGGCGAGATCTCGGGAGGAATGAAGAAGAGGGCCGGTCTCGCGCGCGCCCTCGTGCTCGATCCCGAGATCGTGCTGTTCGACGAACCCGACTCAGGACTCGACCCTGTCCGAACCGCCTTCCTCAACGAGCTCACACTCGACCTGAACCGCCAACTGCAAGCAACGTTCATCATCGTGACGCACGACATCGCGACAGCGAAGAGGGTCTCGGACTACATCGGGATGCTGTACCGCAGGAACCTGGTGAAGTTCGGTCCCGCGAAGGAGATGTTCGAATCCGACATCCCGGTCGTGAAGCAGTTCCTCGCCGGGGCGACCGACGGTCCCATCGGCATGTCTGAAGAGAAGGACGCGACCAAGGGAATCATCAGCACGTCGGGGATGACGGCCGCGGAGACCGAGGAAGCGGAGCGCGCAGCCGGAGCCGGTAGCGACGGGAAGACGGTTCCGATCAAAGCGACGCCGCGCCGCAAGAAGACGACGGCAGCGGCTCCCAAGACGTCGGCGCCGAGGGCCAAGACGACGGCCAAGAAGACGACGCGCACGACGACCAGAAAGACGACCCAGAAGCGGAAGAGCACGGACTGATGGCGGCGATGCGGTCGCTCGTCACCGAGACGGGCAACATGTTCGCCATCACCCTCGAGGCCTTCCGCATCATGTGGAAGCCTCCCTACCCCTTCCGGGAGTTCATCCGGCAGTCGTGGTTCATCGCGAGTGTGTCGATGATTCCCGCCGTGCTCGTCTCGGTCGCTTTCGGCGCGACCATCGCCCTGCAGGTCGGCAACGTCGCCCGGCAGCTCGGTGCGGAATCCCAGACCGGCGCGGCGATGGTCCTCGCCGTCGTTCGCGAGGCGGCTCCCATCGTTGCAGCGCTCCTCATCGCCGGAGCCGGAGGGTCGGCGATGTGCGCCGACATCGGAAGCCGGAAGATCCGGGACGAGATCGCGGCCATGGAAGTGCTCTCGGTCAATCCCGTTGCGACCCTGGTCGTCCCGCGCATCTGGGCGGCCGTCTTTGTCGCCATGCTCCTCGATGGGTTCGTGTCGGTCGCGGGCATCGCCGGTGGCTATTTCTTCAACGTCATCATCCAAGGAGGTACGCCTGGTGCGTATCTCGCGTCGTTCAGCTTGCTCGCACAGACCGCAGACCTGGTCGTCGCGATCATGAAGGCGGGCGTGTTCGGACTGGTGGCCGCGATGGTCGCGTGCTACTTCGGCTTCTACGCGAAGGGCGGGCCGAAGGGCGTCGGCGACGCGGTCAACCGCGCCGTCGTCGTCACTTTCATGCTGATCTTCTTCGTCAACTTCATCCTGACCGCGCTGTACTTCGCCATCGTCCCGCAGAAGTTCGGATAGGCGAAACTGATGGCGACGGCGGGTCGGCTACAACGGAGCTTCGGGGTCCCCGGCCGCGTCGCGACGCGGAGCATGGACGGACTCGTCAACATCGGGCGCCAGGTCTCGTTCATGGCGAAATCTCTGGTGGATGTCGTTCCCGGGATGCGTCACACGAGTGAGATCAAGCGTCTCATCTCGGAGATCGCCCTCGGCTCAGGCGCGTTGTTGCTGGGTGCCGGAACTGCGGGAGTCATCTTCTTCATGGCGTTCTTCACTGGGACCCAGGTAGGGCTCGAGGGATTCAAGGGCCTACAGCTGATCGGTGCAGAAGCATTCACCGGATTCGTCTCGGCGTTCGCCAACACGCGCGAGATCACGCCCTTGATAGCCGGCGTGACGTTAGCCGCCCAGGTCGGCGCGGGGTTCACGGCCGAGTTGGGCGCGATGCGCGTGAACGAAGAGATCGACGCGCTCGAGGTCATGGCGGTCCGGCCGATCCCCTATCTGATCTCGACTCGCATCATCGCGGCGCTGATCGCGATCCTTCCGCTGTATCTCATCTCGCTGTTCGCGTCCTACTTCGCGACGAAGTGGGTGGTGGTCGACCTGCTCGGACTCTCGGAGGGCACCTACACCCACTACTTCGGAACCTTCCTGCCGGCCGTGGATGTCGTCTACTCACTCATCAAAGCCGGGGTATTCGCGATAGCGGTCGCTCTCATCCACTGCTATTACGGGTTCAACGCCAGCGGCGGCCCCGCGGGCGTCGGGATCGCGGTGGGCAAGGCGATCCGGGCCTCGATCGTCACCGTCAACCTGCTCAACCTGATGATGTCGTCGTTCATGTGGGGCGTGTCCGACACCGTGCGGATAGCCGGCTGAGGGGGCGACGATCAAGAGGCTGCGCGAAGGACTGATCGGGCTCGTAGCCCTCGGCGTCGCCGGAGGCGCGGTGGTGCTCACCGCGTTGTTCCTGACCGGAAGCGTCCGCGCCGCAACGGTGCCCGTCTACGCCGAGTTCGAGCGCTGCGGTCAAGGCATCCGTGTAGGAGGAGACGCCAAACTGCGCGGCGTGCTCGTCGGACGGATCGGCGCGCTGCTTCGGTCATCCGATACGCCGTGCCGCATCCGCCTCGACCTCGTCCCCGAGACGGTCGATCAGATCCCTGCGAACGTCGGTGCCCAGATCCGGGCGAAGACGGTCTTCGGCGAGAAATGGGTCGAGATCCTGTACCCCGAAGCACCGGTTGATGAGCGCATCGCGGCGAACGACACGATCGACAAGTCCCGCACCATCGACCCGCTCGAGGTCGAGACCATCCTCAATATCGCGTTGCCGTTGCTAGACGCGGTCGATCCCGAGGCGCTCTCAGGCGCGCTGAACGCGCTGTCCGGCGGTTTCGTGGGCCATGAGGACGCGATCATCAAGAGCATCGAAGAGGGCATCGCGGCACTGCGCCCGATGAACGCCGACAAGGAGCTCTTCGAAGAGGGTCTCGATCAGCTCGAGACCTCGGCGGCGATCCTGGAAGAGATCGACGAAGACCTCATCGACTCGCTGCGCGAGCTCGACCGCGTGAACGTCTTTACGGCGGGAAACTCACAGCTCATCGCCGACACCCTCGACACCGCTCCGGAGCTCTTGGGTGACCTTTCGAAGTTGTTCCAGACCAACCTCATCGACTTCGTGAAACTGGCGAACGAGGGCGCAACGGTGATCAGTCTGGTGGCCGCGCGCGCCGACGACGTCGAACGACTCCTGTCCGCTCTTCCCCGTTTCACATCCGGCTGGATCAGGAACCTCAGTGGAGGCTGCCCCGTCAGGCAGATCACGACGGAGCCCGGGCTCGCGAAGGGCGATCTCGTCCCGGGACGCTGCTGGCGCGTCCACAACATCATCTCGGAGAGCCGCGGACCGTACGCCGAAGGTGAGGAGCCGAAGCCCGGCGGCTCCGTTGACGCGCTCGACTACCTCTTGATCGGCATCACCGCGCCGACGGCCGCGGAACGCATCTTCTACGCGCACTCACTCGGGACTGGGGCCAGTCGATGAGGAGCTCCGGGGTCAAGCTCACGACGTTCACGATCTTCACGATCTTCGTCACGTTCTGGCTCGCGTCGATCATCGGCGGGCTGTCGCTGTTCAAGGACACGTACTCCGTGAACGCGGTGTTCTCCGACGCGACCGGTGTGCTGAAGGGTGACCCCGTCAAGGTCGCGGGCGTCGAGGTTGGGCGCGTGACTCACTTCGAGGTCGAGGACGGCGCCGCGGTGTTGACTCTCGAGATCCGAAAGGAGGTCGAGCTCCCGTCCAATGTCGAGGCAGACATCAGGTACCGGAACCTGCTCGGACAGCGCATCGTCAATCTGCTCGAGCCAGAGGACCCAGAGCGCGGCCAGCTCGCCGACGGGGACACGATCGAGCTCGACAACACGAAGGCAGCCCTCGACCTCGCGATCGTCTTCAACAACCTCCGGCCCTTGATCCAAAGCACGAATCCCGAAGACATCAACACCGTGGCCCGTGCCGTCCTCGAAGTGTTCAAAGGACGGGAGAAGGACCTCGCTGGGATCCTCGGCAACGTCGGGCGCCTCGCCAAGACCCTCTCGGCGCGTGACGATCGCCTCGCGCGCCTCGTCGTCAACCTCAGGGGCGTTACGGATGTGCTGAACGATCAGTCTTCGAACATCGGGACATCCCTCGACCGTTTCTCGACATTCCTGGAATCACTGAACGAGGTGACGCCGGTGATCGAGGATGTGATCGCTCAGCTCGACGACGCGTCCCAACGCTTCGGCGGGATCCTCAAGCGCAACCGCACCAATCTCGATGACGAGATCAGAGACCTCAACATCTTGCTGGGGATCGTTGACGACAACCTCGGTCCGCTCGACAGGATCGCGCGCAATCTGAAAGAGGTCTTGCTCGGGACCGCGCGCTCCCAGTCGTACGGGAAATGGTGGAACCTCTACGTCGTCAACCTCTGCCCCGAAGCCATCCCCACGGGATGTGGCGGGCTATGAGGGAACAAGCATGAGCATCAGGAACTTCCGCGAACGGAATCCTGTCTTGATCGGAATCATCTCGATCGCGACCATCACGATCCTGACGACGCTGTCGTTCTCGATCGACAAGCTCCCCGCGATCAAGAAGGCGTACGACATCCAGGCCGAGTTCGCGGACGCAGCCGGACTTCAGGTCGAGAACCAGGTCCGCGTCGCGGGGATCAAGGTCGGATCGATCTCGAAGGTCGAGCTCGCCGGCGATCGCGTTCTCGTGACGATGGAGATCGAGAACCACGTGGAGCTTCCGGACGCGACATCGGCCGAGATAAAGCTCGCGACCCTGCTGGGTACGAAGTACGTCGCGCTCGAGGCCGCCGGCGGTGATCCCCTGCTCGAGGAAGGGGACGTGATCCCGCTCGCGCGCACGAAAGTGCCCTACGAGATCTATCAAGCCGCCAACCAAGGAACGGCGATCGTCGAGGAGATCGACGGCGATGCTCTGAATGCTCTCCTCGTCGAGCTCACCAAGCTAACGAAAGAGGCACAAGGCGAGGTGGGGATCGCACTCGAGGGCTTGAATGAGCTCGGCGCCGGGCTGAACGACAAAGAGGACGATCTCAATGCTCTCCTCGTAGGCGCCGACGACCTCACTGAATTCCTGTCGGACGAGGGCGACGACATCATCCGCTTGATCGACGCGTCCAACGACATCCTGGGCACGCTCGCCGCCAAGCGTGAGGAGATCCAGTCGCTGCTCGAGTCCACCAAGTTCATGGCAGGCGAGCTTGGAAACCTCGTCAAAGACCACCGCAGCGAGCTCGACTCGATCTTCCTCAAGCTGCACCGGGCACTGCTGGTGCTCGATCGCAACATCGAACATATCGACGTCGCCCTCGAGTACGCGGGACGCTCGTCGCGCTACTTCGGGAGCATCCTTCAGCAGGGGCCGTGGGCCGACATCTTCACCTGCGTAACCGTGGTCACCGCAGGATGCGAGCAGGACGAATGACCATGACGCGATTCATCAAACCCCTCACATACGCACTCGTCGTCCTTCTCATCGGGGGCGGGGTCTCGCTCATGACGACGTCGGGGAAAGGCTCGGGGACGTACGAGGTCACCGCCTACTTCACGAAGGCGATCGGGCTCTTCAAGGACTCCGACGTCGATGTTCTCGGCGTACCCGTCGGCAAGGTGAAGTCGATCGAGCCCGCGGGGACCAAGGTCAAGGTCGTCATGGAGATCTCCGACGAGCACAGGATCCCCGACAACGCGTTCGCTCAGATCGTCCCGATCTCGGTCATCTCCGACCGCTACATCCAGCTCGCCCCGCCGTATCAGTCGGGCGATTACCTCCAAGACGGCGACGTCCTCGACGTCGATCGCACGCAGATCCCCGCCGAGCTCGACGACGTCTTCAAGCAACTGAAAAAGCTGCTCGACGCGATCGAGCCGGGCCGCCCCGGCGAGCCGGGAGCGCTGGGGGACCTCATCGTGCAGCTCAACCGCACACTCAAAGCGCGCGGCGACGACCTCCAGGGCACGATCACCAACACGGCGCAGCTCACGGAGAACCTCGCCGACGCCCAAGAGTTCATCTCGGGGCTGCTGGTGAATCTCGAAGACCTCTTCGGAACCCTCGCGACGCGCGCCGACTCGATCGGGACACTCAACAAGAACTTCGCGATCGTCATGGCCACGCTCGCCGAGAGCCGCTCCGAGCTAGAGGGGACTCTCGCGAACCTCGCTATGACGACCGAAGAGGTTGGCGACCTCATCAAAGACAACAGACATCGGTTGGGGCGTGACCTCGAGATCGCCGCCCGCTTGACGTCGGTCATCCTCAAGAATCGCGAGTCCGTCGAGCAATCGCTGGCGTGGCTGCCCGTCGTAGCGATCGGATTGACGAACGCCAACCACCCCGAGCCCATCCAGGCGACCGACGTGCGCGACAACGCGTTCGGCAAGTTCGAGTGTGAGACGTTCGCCGCGCTTCCCGAACCCATCCGGGACATCATCATGGATCTGTGCATCCAGCAGACCGGTGAACCGCCACCCGCGCCCCAGGAGCAGAAGCTCGACTGCGACCGCGGCGTCCGCAAGGTAAGGCGGCAGATTCAGAGACTCGAGGGTGTCGCTCTCCCCCGCCCCGTGCAGAACGAGATCCTTCGGCCCATGAAGGCACAGCTGCGTAAGCTCGCCAAGAAGTGCCGGGACCTGGGTGAGGAGCTGGGCGCGCCGGGAGATTTCCTGGACCGGATCCTCGACGACGTCGGAGGACTTCCCGAGCTCGACGATCCACTTGATGACGACGGTCTCACCGGGAACGCGGCCGGGCCCACGGGAGCTACGGGCGAGAACACGAACATCCTCAGCGGCTTCTCGGGATGGATGAGCGGGATGCTCGACTTCATCGGATGGTCGTGGTGATGTCCAGGACCAGGGCCCTAGCCCTTGCTGCACTCGTGTGCCTTGCCGGCACGTCGTGCAATGCGCTCGGTCTTCCTAGCAACTGCGGCGGCACCGAGGTCATCGCTAACTTCCGCCAGGTAGGCGATCTCGTGGTGGCGGCCAACGTGCAATCGGCCGACGTAGTGGTCGGCACGATCCAGGACATCGAGCTCGACGGATGGCAGGCGCGCGTAGGGTTGTGCCTCAACGAGGGCGAGGAGATCTCGGCCGACGTCAAGGCCGTCGTGCGCACCACCTCGTTGCTCGGCGAGAAGTTCGTCGACCTCAAGCCATTGAGTGAAGGCCCGCCGTTCCTCCAAGACGGCGACGTCTTGACGGTCGAGCAAACCGGCAAGGCCACCGAACTCGAAGATGTCTTCGCCCGCCTCGCATCGATCCTCGGAGCCGGCAACCTCGAGCAGCTGAACCGGTTCACCGCGGCGCAGGCCGAGATCCTCTCCGAGCACACCGACGACCTTCGCCTCATCCTGAGGGAGCTGCACAAGTTCACCGACACACTCGACGGGCGGCGCGACCAGATCGGCGCGGCGATCGATTCTCTCGACGCGGTCGCACGCACCACGCTGGCCGACGCCGGGATCCTCGAACAGTTCCTCGAGTCGTTCGCCGGCGCGTCCGGCGTGCTCGCCGACCAGAAGAACGGACTTCAAAGCCTGCTGAGGAGCCTCGACCGCTTCACGGAGGTCAGCGTGCAGCTCTTGCGTGAGACCCAAGGCGGGTTCGAGACACAGTTCAAGAAGCTCAGGCCCGTCCTGCGGGTGCTCGTCGAGAATTCGGCGAACGTCCGAGAGTCGATCCAGACGCTCGCGACGTTCGCGGAGTACTGGCCCGAATCGATGCCGGGCGACTATCTCCAGCTCGATGTCTGCCAGGCCTCGCCGGATATGTACGGGCAAGGCCTCACGTGCCCACAGTCGTTCGGCTCCGGGGGGGCACCGCCGGTGTCGAGCCGTGACGGCAGCGCCGCGAACGCGGTCGACCTCATCATGAAGCAACCTTTGGGCGGGGGCAGGCGATGAAGCTCTCGCCCAAGGCCAAGATCAACATCAACCTGGTGGCGTTCGGTCTCCTCGCGGTGGGACTCATCTACGGAATGGCGACGCAGGTTCTGACCTCGCTGGAGAGCCGCTACTCGGTGTTCGCGACCTTCCCGGATGCTGGCGGTGTCTTCACCAACCAGGAGGTCACCTACCGCGGGCTGACCGTGGGCCAGGTCGGCGAGATGAAGGTCGTTCCCGAAGGCGTAAGCATCGAACTGCTCATCAACGATGAATTCGAGATCCCCGAAGAAGGCATCGAGGCACGCGTCATGTTCAAGAGCGCGGTCGGCGAACAGTTCGTCGACCTTCTCCCTGCATCTGACGACGCGCCCTTCCTCGAAGACGGAGACGAGATCCCGCTCGCTCAGACCTCGATCCCCGTCAGCACGCAGGAGCTGCTGTCCGCGGTCGAGGCGGTCTTGCGCGGGGTTCCGCCTCGCGCTCTGGAGGGCGCAGTGGATGCCCTGGGTGAGGGACTGACCGGACGAGGGTCCGACCTCGCACGCATATTTGAATCCGCGGCCGTGCTCGCCGAGCTCTTCGCCGACGCCGCTCCAGAGATCCACGGCATCCTGACCGAGGGCACCAAGCTGGGCGACGAGTTCATCAAGTCTCGCCGCGACTTCGTCGAAGCGATCGAGACCCTCGTGACCGTGAGCGCGACCCTCTCGGGGAGCACCGAGGACCTGCGGCGGTTGCTAGAGGGAACGAAGCTCTCCTCGGAGGAGATCGACGCGTTGCTCGACGAGTTCCGCCCTGCCCTCGAAGAGGTCATCACCGAGCTCGGAGAGGTCAATGCGCTCCAGGCCGATCACTCGGACGACCTGATCCGGCTGTTCGAGAACCTGCCGTTGGCGCTGAATGCGGTGTCGAGCACCTTCGAGCCCGACACCGGGATGATCCGGTTCGGGTTGATCCAGGAGTCGGGCCGTCATGCTTGCAGTTACGGAACAGACCGGAGGCGTCCAGAGGACCGTGGCAACCGGCCGATCCCAAAGAACGCGTCGTGCGACACCGTCGGCGCACCGCAGGACGAGGCCCCGGCGTCATCCTCAGACGAACGTCGAGGTCGCAGGGTGAGCCCGACCGTCTTCGACACCTTCGAGTCGGTATCGCAATCGTTCGAGAACGCTCCCCTGCCCGGCCGCATGGCCGACTGGTCGTGGACGCTCTTCTACCTGAACGTTATGTAGCGAGGCAGGGCGAGGCCTGCGGCATCGCCCTCCGTGCCCGAAAAAGAGAACGAACGTAAGGTAGCCACCATGGAATCGACTGGGAGTACCCCCGCCGAAGAGGACGACGCTTCGGCCGACGATCTCGGCCCCGAGGGGGCGCCGATCGCCGGCGACGCGGCGGATGAGGCTGTGCCCGAGGGTGTCGAAGATCTGCTCGTTGACTTCGAGGACGAGGATGATGGGTCCCCCGACCGAACCGTGACCCTGAACGACCCCGCCGCGGAGTCCCGCGCCGACCCCGTGCTGGGTGTGGACTACGAGGAAGTTATCGAGGACCCCGTCGTGGATGCGCCGGCCCCCGCGGACCACGAGGTCGACTTCGAGGAGCCTGCGTTCGAGATCTACGAGGAGGCCTCGCTCGAAGAGGAGGCGCTCGAGGAATTCCCCCGCAGCTCGGTGGTGTCGGGCGAGAGACGCCCGACACAGAGAGGCGATCGGCCTGTTGCGGCGCGCCCGGCCAAGGCAGGCTCCTCGGCGCGTTCCCCGTCTTCCTCCTGGGATCGCCCACCCCCCGCGCGTCGCGGGTCCCCCGAGCGCCAGCGCAGCTCGAAACTCGTCCCCGCACTGTCGATCGCCCTTATGTTCACTCTGGCGCTCGCGGCCGTGCTCGGAGCGAAGACGCTCGTCGAGACCGACGCGTCGAGCAGCGAGGTCGCCGATTTCATGAAGGAGCAGACGCCGCGGGTGGCACGTTCCGCGACCGAAGTGGCGACGCTTCTGATGAATTACGACTCGACGAACCTCGAAGAGGTGAGCGCGGACCTCCTCAGTCGGTCCACAGGCAACTTCCGCGAGGACTACGAGGACGTGTTGTCGGGAGGGCTAAGCGACGCGCTGAAGGAAGCATCGGCTTCATCGCGCGGCCAGATCCTCGAAGGACCCGACATCTTCTTCAGGGAGCCATCTGAAGCGATCGCGATCATCAGGCTGAGTCAGACGACACAGTCGACCGAGAACCCCGAGGGCCAAAGCTTCATCTACGTGATGAAGATCACTATGCTCGAAACCAAGGAAGGCGGCTGGAAAGCAGACCGCATAGAGATCCTGAGCCAGGAGCGCGCTTAGTTGATCGACTGCTCGATCTCGCCGGCAAAGTCGAAATCGAGCGCTGTGAGCCCACCCTCGGAGTGCGTCGTCAGGAGTAGCCTGACTTTGTTCCAGCGGATGTCGATGTCCGGATGGTGGTCGTAGCGGTCTGCGAGCTTCGCGAGGTCGTTAACGAACTTGATCGCGGTCGTGAAGTCGTCGAACTCGAAAACCTTCTCGATCCCGTCCCCTTCACGCTCCCAGTCACCCAGCTCGTCGAGGCGTTGTTCGATCTCCTCTTCGTCCAGAAGGTCGGCCACACTCACCCCTTTTCACATGACGCTCTAGCCCGGATTCTGCCTTCGCGGCGCACCATACCGCGCGCACAACCTCCCTATACTCGCCCTGCTTGCTGAGCCAAATAAGGAAGGCCAGGCTGTCATGGACTACGGCATAGGTGTGGGCGGACCGATGGGGATGATCGGCCCGATGGGCCACATGGTGGAGGAGGCCGGCTTCGAGTCGTGCTGGGCGGCCGAGACCACGAACACCGCGTTCATCTCGGCCGCGACGGCCGTCCATCACACCTCCAAGATCAACGTGGGCACGGCGATAGCCCTTGCTTTCCCCCGCTCGCCGACGATCACGGCCATGACTGCTTGGGACCTCGACGAGCTGTCGGGCGGCCGCTTCATCCTCGGCCTCGGCTCGCAGGTAAAGAGGGTCAACGAGAACCGATTCTCGGTGAAGTTCGAACATCCGGCCCCCAAACTGAAGGAATACGCGCAGGCGATCCGAACGGTGTGGGCGGCGAACCGAGGCGAGGACGTCGTGTTCGAGGGCCGCTTCTACAACGTCACGATGCCGACCTTCCACGGCTCGCCCCAGCCCCACCGGAGGGACGTCCCGATCTACTTCGCAGCGGTCGGCGCGGTGATGTCGAGGGTGTGCGGCGAGGTCGCCGACGGACTCCTCGGCCACCCTCTGGCCTCACCCCTGTACCTAACGGAGGTCGTCAAGCCCGCGATCGCAGAGGGCGCGGAACGCGCAGGACGCAAACCCGAGGAGTGCAACCTCACGGCCTGCCCGATGATCTCTATCTCGGACGACGTCGACCTCGCGCGTCGAGAGGTCAAGCTTCAGATCGCGTTCTACGCGACGACGCGCACTTACACGCCGATCCTTGCTCTCCACGGGAAGGAAGGCCTTGTGCCCGATCTACGCGACGCGTTCGGGGCCAAGGACAAGGACCGGATGATCGAGCTCATCGACGACGAGCTGTGCGATGCGATCGCCGTAGCCGGGCCCGTCGGCGAGGTTAAGGACAAGGTCGCGCGGTGGAATGGACTGGCCGATCGCTTGATGGTCGCCGGCCCGTGGTACGGACCGTCGGCCGGGCGGATGATGGAGAACTACCAGGCCCTCGTCGAAACGTTTGGTTCGCGCGAGCCGTCGTCCTAGCCCGTAGGTGCCGGCGCGTCCTCCCTCAGCCACGGCGGTAGCGAGAACGTGACGGCTTCAGTCGTTACCTCGCGAGTCTCTACGGTCGCGTAACCGAGCTCGGCAAGCCGTGCCAGCAGACGATCGACCAGGACCTCCGGGGCACTTGCGCCCGAGCTCACGCCGACGACTTCGGCGCCTTCCAACCAGGCCGGGTCGAGGTCGGTTTCATCGGGGACCAGATACGCCCTGCATCCCGCGACCTTGGCGACTTCGACAAGCCGGTTCGAGTTGCTGGAGTTGATCGCTCCGACGATCAGGACGACGTCGGACTCGGGCGCGATCGCCTTGACCGCGACCTGCCGGTTCTGGGTCGCGTAGCAGATGTCGTCCGAGCGGGGACCGGCGAGATCCGAGAACCGGTCACGTAGCGATTCGACGACGTTCAGCGTGTCGTCGACCGAGAGAGTCGTCTGGGTCAGGTATGCGACGGGCTCGTCCGGGTCGAGGCCCAGCGCGTCGATCTGTTCGGGCGTCTCGATCACCATCGTGCTGTCGGGTGCCTCTCCCGCGGTTCCCTCGATCTCCTCGTGGCCGTGATGCCCGACCAGCACGATCTTGCGACCCGACCGCGCGAAGCGCTTCGCCTCGAGGTGGACCTTCGTGACGAGCGGGCATGTCGCGTCGATGACCTCGAGGCCCCGGGCTTGGGCATTGCGTCGAACCTCCGGCGAGACCCCGTGCGCCGAGAACACGCAGACGGCGCCTTCGGGGATGTCGCTCTCCGACTCGACGAATATCGCTCCACGCTTCTCGAGCTCGCTGACGACGTGGCGGTTGTGGACGATCTCCTTGCGCACGTAGACGGGCGCGCCGCACGTCTCGAGGGCGCGCTCGACGATCTGCACGGCGCGGTCGACCCCGGCGCAATACCCGCGCGGAGCCGCCAGGATCACCTTCTTCATGTAACTCAGCCTAGTGGGTGTCCCGGGCAACAAGGTCGCCGGGTTGTAAAGGTACTGCGCCGAGGGCGTGCCGGTCAGCCGGGCGTGCCGGTCAGCCGGGCGTGCCGGTCAGCCGGGCGTGCCGGTCAGCCGGGCGTGCCGGTCAGCCGGGCGTGCCGGTCAGCCGGGCGGCCGGTCAGCCGGGCGTGCCGGTCAGCCGGGCGTGCCGGTCAGCCGGGCGTGCCGGGCTGCGGGCTGCCCCGGTGGACCGGCTGCCCGGGTGGACCGGCTGCCCGGGTGGACCGGCTGCCCGGGTGGACCGGCTGCCCGGGTGGACCGGCTGCCCGGGTGGCCTAAGCGCCCCGTGGCTTGGCGCGCGGTTTGGCTTTAACGCGGAAGAGGTCGGGGAGACCGGCTTCCTGGCTGGACGGACATAGGGGCTCGATCGGGCAGCGGGCGCACTCAGGCTTCTTCGCGATGCAGGTCTGGCGGCCATGTTCGATGAACAGGTTGACCGTCCGCAGCCGTTTCTTCGCCGGCACGATCGGGAGGAGGTCCTGCTCGATGCGGACGGCCTCCTTCGAATCCCATTCCGTCAGTCCGAGGCGCACCGAGACGCGACCGACGTGGGTATCGACGGCCATCCCTGCGTCGGGATCTTTGGATGCGGCCTCCGGGAAGCAATTGCCCTGGACGATGTTGGCGGTCTTGCGCGCCACACCGGGCAGCGTGATGAGCTCGGCGATCGTGGATGGCACCTCGCCGCCGAAGTCCTCGAGCAGCTTCGTCGCCAGACCGCGGAGTGCCTTGGTCTTCTGGCGGAAGAAGCCGGTCGCGTGGATGTCCTCTTGGAGCTCCTCTTCGGGGACTGCCAGGTAATCCTCAGGACGCGGATACTTAACGAATAGGCGCTCGGTGACCTCGTTGACCTTCACATCGGTCGACTGAGCAGAAAGGACCGTAGCCACGACGCACTCGAGGGGGTTCGAGAACCTCAGGGCGACCTTCGCGTCCGGATAGGCCTTCTCCAGGGCGGCCAGGATCTTGGGCATGCGCTCGGATGGTGGAGATGACCTGCTGAGCGGCATGGCAACTAAGATACCTACATGACATACGAAGAACGGCTCGCCGCCTTCAACGCGCACATCGAGTCTGGCGGGAAGGTCGAGACGCAGGACTGGATGCCCGACGACTACCGGCGCGGCGTCCTCAAGTTCATCGAGATGCACGCGAACAGCGAGATCATGGGCGCCCTCCCCGAGCGTGAGTGCCTCCCGAGCGCGCCTTCCCTGCAGCGCAAGATGTCACTGTGCGCCAAGATCCAAGACGAGGTCGGTCACGCGCAGCTCCTCTACCGGGTCGCCGAGGACCTCGGCAAGGCGCGCGACACCATGTTCGAGGATCTCGTGCAGGGGAGATCCAAGTTCCACAACGTCTTCCACTACCCGGTGAAGCACTGGGGCGACGTAGCGATCATCGGGTGGCTCATCGACGGTGCGGCCCTCGTGACCCAAGCTGCGCTCCTGGACTCCTCCTACGCGCCGTACACCAGGGTCCTGAAACGCATCTGCTCCGAGGAGCAGCTCCACCTCCGCCATGGTGAGGACATCACGCTCGAGCTCGCGTCCGGCACGGACGCCCAGCGCGAGATGTTCCAGGAGGCCCTCAACCGTTGGTGGCTTGCGATCATCCACTTCTTCGGCCCTCGCTCTAACGTCGAGAAGGACCTGCTCTTGAAGTGGAAGGTCAAGACCCGTACCAACGAGGATCTGCGGGCGGAGTTCCTCGACCGCTACGTGCCTAAGATCCTCGAGCTCGGGTTCACCTTCCCGACGCCGGTCCCCCACAAAGACGGCGAGCACTGGGTCATCGACGACGCCGACATCGACTGGGAGCCACTCGAAGCCGTCAAGCGGAACGAGGGCCCCGAGACGAAACGCCGTCTGACGGCCCGCCGCGAGATGTACGAGAGCCATCGCTGGGTGCGCGACGCGCTCGGCGAGCCTTCCATCCACGCGGCCTGAGGCCGGGGTCCTCCCGTGGATGTCTACGAGGTTTTCCGGCGGTCCGGCCACAAAGAGCCGTTCGAGCACAGTGGCAGCGTCATCGCCCCCGACCCAGACATGGCACTGATGATGGCGAAAGAGTGCTTCCTGCGCCGGCGCGAGGGCGAGCACCTCTGGGTCGTGCGCCGTTCGGACATCCATTCCTTCTCGGACGAATCCATGCTGACCGTGGGTGCGGACAAGATGTACCGGTTCGCCGAGGCCTACCGCGACGTGGTGGCGAAACGCGAGAGGGCGCGCACGCGCGCTCAGGGCCTTGCCGGCGAGGGCCATGGGTCCGCCGGGGCCGGAACGCCGAGTTCCGTAACTGATCGCGCGGAGAAGTCGACATGAGTGAGGCGCTGGTCGCTCTCGTCACCGCGCTCGGCGACGACGAGCTGATCCTCGGGCACCGTCATTCCGAATGGACGGGCTACGCCCCCCACATCGAGGAGGACGTCGCGTTCTCGTCGATCGCCCAAGACGAGATCGGGCACGCGGCGGGCTACTACTCGATCGCCGCGGCCGCTGCCGGTGGGGACCCCGACGTGATCGCGCTAGGCCGGCCGGCGAACGCCTACCGCAACGCGATCCTTTGTGAAAGGCCTAATTCCGACTGGGCCTACACACTCGCCAGACACTGGGTGTACGACATCGCTGAAGACATCCGGCTCGAGGCCCTTGAAGGCTCAGCGCACGCAGATCTCGCCGGTCTCGCGACGAAGATCAGACGCGAGGAGCGCTACCACCAGCTGCACGCATCGATGTGGCTGAAGCGCGTCGCGGGCGGACCTGTCGAAGGGCGGACGAAGCTCTCATCTGCGCTCTCGCTGGTCATGGCCGATGTTCCCGGGCTCTTCGAGCCGTTCGAGCTCGAAGACGAAGCCGTAAAGGAGGGCTTCCTGCCGGTCCCCTCCGGTGAGCAACTGGAACGGTTCAAGGCGAGCGCAGCCGAAGGCTTGGAGGCAGCCGGCTTGCCCGATGCAGTTGGGATAGGCGCGTCCGGCACGCGCGCAGAGCTGATCGCGTCGTCCTCCGGAGACCTGATAGCGCGCGACGAAGATGGAGATGGTGCGGCCGATCCGCCGGATGGCGCGGGCGGCCGTTATGGTCGCCACACCCCCTCGTTCGATGAGCTCTGGGACGTGATGACAGTCACGTACCGAGACAATCCTGGAGCGACATGGTGAGCATGGTCGAGGCGGACCTAGCGCTCGAAGCCTCGGTGTGGGCCGCGCTCGATGGCGTCCCCGATCCCGAGATTCCCGCCGTTTCGGTCGTCGATATGGGCATGATCGGTCTTGTCGAAGTGGACGAGGGCCGGGCCCGCGTGGTGGTGCTCCCTACGTTCACCGGTTGCCCCGCGATCCCCATCATCAAGAGAGACATCGAGTCGGCGGTACGCGCTGTTCCCGGCGTGCTGCATGCTGCGATCGAGACCTCTTGGGTACCTCCATGGACGTCCGATCGCATCACTGAAGCTGGTCGTAAGAAGCTCACAGGATTCGGCCTCGCGCCTCCAAGCGGTCAGGGCACGGTCCTCATAACCGAGATAGGCCTTCCGAAGATCGCGACATGCCCGTTCTGCGGAAGCACCGAGACACATCCTGAGAACAGTTTCGGTCCGACCCCGTGTCGCGCTCTTTACTACTGCGATGCGTGCTCGAATCCGTTCGAGCAGTTCAAACCGATATAGCGCGCTACTCCGGCGGGTTCGAGGCCTCTATCAGGCCCGTGAAGAGCTCGACGATATCTGGGTCGAACTGTGTGCCGGCTCCTTCGCGCAGGCGCGCGATGGCCTCGGCAGTGGGGAGGCGCTTGCGATAGGGGCGGTCCGTTGTCATGGCGTCGAACGCGTCACATACGAAGATGATGCGCGCTTCGAGCGGGACTTCGTGGCCCGCCAGTCCATCCGGGTAACCGCCGCCGTCGAAGCGTTCGTGGCAGGCGCGGATGATCGGGGTTACCTCACGAAGGCGGTCGATCGGCGCGAGGATGCGCGCGCCGAGCTCGGGGTGAAGCTCCATGGCCTTGCGTTCTTCCTCGGTCAAAGGTCCCGGCTTCAGCAAGATGTTCGACGGGACACCGATCTTTCCGATGTCGTGGAACAAGGCCGACAGCTCTAGACGCTTGAGATCCTTGGGCTCGAGGCCAAGCGCGGCACCGACCTCCACCGACATATCGGTGATCGAACGCGCATGGGACGACGTGTACTCGTCCTTGGCTTCGAGCGCATTGGCGAGCGCTTCGACGGTGGCGATGAACGTGCCCTCGAGGCTCTCGAAATTGAGCGCGTTGTTGATCGCGAGGCGGGACTGCTGCGCCATGCCCGTCAGTAGGCGCAGGCGCTTGTCGGTGAACTCGTAGCCGTCATCGGGGTGGCTGGATGCGACGAGGCAGCCGTTCCGCCCTCCCTGGAGGTGGAGGGGAGCGACGGCATAAACGCGTTGGCGGCCATGCTCGGTCATCTGGTGAACCTGCTCGAGTAGTTCGGGGCGGAGGATGAATGGCCACTCGCGCTCCAACCACTTGGCAGTCAGCTTCGCGGGGAACCGGGCTCCGACGAAACGATCAAGCTCGACGTCGTCATGTCCCCACTGCGCTTCAGGGACGAGGTCGCCCGTCTCGATGTCTTGGAGCCAGATGGACGTCTTGGCCCCTCCCAGCACGCGCGCGGCAAGCTCCGCGACGCGCGACAGCACCTCCCCCAACGTCTCCGTGATGGCGAGAGAGTGCCCGAATTCGAGAAGAGAATTGGCGATCTCGGCGGTGTCGCGCTGGTCCTTGTAGAGGACGGCCTTCTGGAGGGCGACGGAAGCCTGATGCGCGTAGGCCGCAAAAAGCCGCAGCCGGTCCGCCGCCAGGAAATCCGAGTGCAGGTCGGACGGCTCGCGCACGATGATCCATCCCTTGACGCCATCGCCTTCGGCCAGGGGCGCCACGACCACGCGTCGAGAGACAACGCTGGGGGGCTCATTGAAGACTTCCTCGGACTCCTCGTTGGTGAACACGAAGGGTCTGTCGCGGCCGGCGAGGAAACGTGCCGCGGTGGGTCCGTCGACGACCTCGTGCACGATCGCCTCAGCGGTCGGGTCGCCCTCGTATCCCAAGTGTGCCGCGCACGTGTACATCCCGGTGGAATCGTTCTGCAGCCACAGCGAGCTCTGGTTGGCGTCGAGCAACTTCATCGCCAGATCGACCGTGAGACGCTTGACCTCTCCGAACGACGAGGCGTTGCTCAGGATCTGGGCGGCTTCGAGCAACGCTCGTGCCTTGTCCGCTTCACGCGTCTGTTCTTCGTATAGACGCGCGTTCTCGAGCGAGACCGCCGCCTGGCCCGCAAGCACCTCCATCAGCCGTACGTCGTCCTCGTCGAACTGGCCGACGCCTAGCTTCGAGAGGAGGATCACTCCGATCGATCGCGCGCCGAAACACATCGGCACCGCAAGAACGGACTCCTCGATGTCCGCGGTGCCCGGCAACTGCATCGCGAACTCGCATTCCCGGGCGTCCGGGATCAACGCGGGCTTACAGGTCTCCGCGACGGTGCCGGTGATCCCCTGTCCGACCTTCATCGGGAGCATCTCGACCTCGTCTGCCCCCTCGGCAAGGGTCCACTCGCCCATGAAACAGATCGGGACGCAGTAGTCGTCGTGCACGGTATAGATCCTGCAGTTGTGATAGTCGATCAAGGTGCGCAGCTCAGTCGCGATCGTGTTGCCGATCGCGCGGACGTCGTTCAAGCGGCTGAGCTTGCCCGAGAGGCTCTGGAGCATCTTGAGGTGGGCGATCGACCTGACGTCGACCTTGGTGGTGTCGACTTCAGGCCGTTCGGTCGACGTCTCGTCGAAGAGAACGATGCGGTTCTTCCCGCGAGCCTTGGCTGTCATCATCGCTGCCTCGGCGCAGTGCAATAGCTCTCGGGGGTTCGCGGCATGTTCCGGACCCTGTGCGATGCCGAGAGAGATCGTGACCTTGCCGGCGGGCTCGAATTCCATCCCGCCAAGCCGCCCCGCGATCCTCGAGGCGAGACCCAACGCGTCGCCCGCGTCACACGACGGCATGATCACTGCGAATTCCTCACCGCCCAGCCGGCATACGACGTCCGAGGCGCGCACCGTTGCCTTGAGCATCTCTGCGAGTTGGATCAACACCTGATCGCCCAACGCGTGACCGTAGACGTCGTTGAGCTTCTTGAAATCGTCGATGTCGAACATCAACAACCCAACCGCGTCGTGAGAGCGGCTCGCACGCGTGAGCTCTGACCTCAGGCGCTCTTGGAAGAAGCGGTGGTTGTATGCGCCTGTCAGCGAATCGGTCTGCGCCTGGTGCTCGAGGAACGCTCTGATCTGAGCGTTGTCGAGGGCAAGGGCGGCGGCGTCGCCGAACAGCTTCGCAAGACGGAACTCCTCGTCATTAAAGCGTGACTCGCCCAACCGATAGATCGCCAGCACGCCTTTGAGCGACTGGCGTGCGATCAGCGGAACGGCGATCAGGCTCTCGGGGTTGAGCTCGGTCCCTTCGATGAGCTTGCTCCGAGGATCGAGATGGGCGTCGTTGGCGAGCACTGGTTCGAGGGTCTCGGCCGCGAACCCCGTGACCCCCTCCCCGAACGCGCCCGCGGAGTTGAGGATCTCTTCCGCTTCCCAGGGGTCACGCGCCAGGATCGGAAGCAGGCGCCGCTTCCCTACATCGGCCCGGTAGACCGTCAGCGTGTCGTAGGGGATCAGTTCGCCGAGTGTGTCTGCTATCCGCTCGAGGACAGCATCCAGGTCCTGCTCGGAAAGAACGTCGTGGAAGATCGCCGCGAGACGCCGGTACGACTCGACGTCCGCCTCGCCCGCGCGTACCTCTTGGACCTCCGACCGAGCGCGGCCGGGTTCAAGCTCGATAGGTGGTTCCGCGATAGATGACGCGATGTTCTCCACTGACCGCCCCCGGACGGCTAGCTCCGAACACGCGTTCGGCGCCGCCAAGACTAAGGGTACCTCAGGGCGCCTAGAACGACCCGAAAACGCGATGCCCGGCCCCGGTCACCTACCTCGAGTCACCGCAGCAGGCTCCGGCGGCACAGCGGCTAGGCTGGGTTTTTCCCCTCTCAAAGCCGAGTAGGAGGTTCCCACAGAATGGCAAAGGTCGACGTTCTGCCCGAGGTCACCAAATTCCTCGAGGGCGCGCCGAAGATGACCGTCGCCGGCAGGAGCGTCGATTCGACCTCCGGCGAGACCTTCGAAGTCCTCGACCCTTCGACCGGAGCGCGCCTCGCGGACGTTCCCAAGGCTGGCATCCCCGACGTGGATGCCGCGGTCGATGCGGCCCGCGCCGCCTTCGACGATCGCAGGTGGAGCGGCCTTCGACCGGGTAAGCGGACCGAGGTCCTTTTCAAGATCGCCGACCTCATCAAACGCAACCTCAACGAGCTCGCGCAGCTCGAGGCCCTCGATTCCGGAAAACCCATCACGATGGCCTCCGGTGAGATGTGGGCTGCGTCTGAATGCTTCCGTTATTACGCGGGGTGGCCGACGAAAATCTTCGGCGAGACGAATCCGACAGACGACTCCCTGTTCGTCTATTCCACCCGTGAGCCTGTCGGGGTGTGCGCAGGGATCATCCCGTGGAACTTCCCGCTGATCAACGCGTCGTGGAAGGTCGCACCCGCACTAGCGTTCGGCAACACGATCGTGCTCAAGCCCGCCGAGCAGACTCCGCTGACGGCGCTCCGCCTGGGAGAGCTTTGCCTCGAGGCGGGGGTCCCCGAGGGTGTCGTCAACGTCTTGAGCGGGTTCGGCGAGGACGCCGGACGAGCACTAGCGCAGCACTACGGGGTCGACAAGGTGTCGTTCACGGGCTCTACCGAGGTGGGCCGCAAGATCCTGCACGCTTCGGAGGGCAACCTCAAGAGGGTGACGCTGGAGCTGGGCGGCAAGTCGCCCAACATCGTGTTCGCGGATGCCGACATGCGCCGCGCCACCAAAGGCACGATGTTCGGCGTCTTCAACAACTCCGGTCAGATGTGCACGGCCGGCACGCGCGTCCTCGTCGAGAGCTCGATCCACGACGACTTCGTAGCGTCGCTCTCGGAGGCCACCCAGACCCTCAAGCTCGGTCCGGCGCTCGACGACGAGACGGGCATGGGCCCGGTGGTGTCGGCGGAGCAGCTAGAACGGGTGACCGGCTACATCGACATCGGCAAGGCGGAGGGCGCCGAAGTAGTGACCGGGGGCGGGCGGGCGACCGAGCTCGGCGACGGCTACTTCGTCCAGCCCACGATCTTCGCGGGGGTCCGCAACTCGATGAAGATCGCCCAGGAGGAGATCTTCGGCCCCGTGGTGGCGGTCATCGAGGTCGCAGACGTCGAGGAGGCCATCGCGGTCGGCAACGACACGATCTACGGCCTGGCGGCGGCCGTGTGGACCTCCGACGTGACCAAGGCGCATCGGGTCGCACGGGGCCTGAGGGCGGGGACTGTGTGGGTCAACACCTCGGGGAACTATGACCCCTCGGTGTCGTACGGGGGCTTCAAGCAGTCCGGCTTCGGGCGCGACCTGGGCGTCCATTCCATGGAGGCCTACACGGAGACCAAATCCGTCTGGATCAACCTGAAGTAGGCAAAAGCGCACTCGGCGAGCACCGAAGGGCGCAGCCGGCACTGGACCCTCGCCGGCCTGGCCTTGGGGGGTCCAGGGGGGTAGAGAGCCGCAGCGAAGCGGAGGCGAACGACCCCCGGCGGCCACGGCGATGCCGAAGGCATCGTCACCCGTGGCCGGAAGAAAATAGCCCTGTGACCGAACCGAGCGCCGGACGTACAATCTTGTAGGGCCTGGTAGTAGCTCTAACGACGGGGGCGCTACCGCTGAGAGAAGTACCCATTAGGGCTGCGACGGGGGGCGATATGAACGAGGGTGTCCGTTCGTTCGAGGAGGAATGGCCGGACTTGGCGCGCCGGCTGCATTCCATGCTCGGGGCCAAGAGGATCCCGCCATGGCGGCGTGAGGACATCGTGCAGGAGACCGGTCTCCGGCTCTTCAGGATGTGGGACGCGGTGGATCCGGAGCGCCCCCTGTGGGCTCTAACGGTAACCATCGCCCTTAACCTCGTGCGTGATGAGGCCCGCCGTCAGGCGAGCAGAGAGATCCTCGGCGCGGTGCCCGATATCGCAGCCCCCTCCGAGAACGTCGAACGGTCAGGGCTCGCGCGGGTCGAGTTGCGTGCGGTCGAGAAGGCATTGACCCAAATGACCCCAGCTCACCGTTCCGTCCTCCTCGCCGAGGTTGGCGACGAGAGCGTCTCCAGCGAACGGGGCCCCAACGCAGTGAAGATGTTGCGGATGCGCGCTCGCCGTCGCCTCACATCGTTGCTGGATGCAGCCTCTGCAAGCGTGGGAGTCGTGGGGCTGCGACTGCGCAAACTCACCGGCATCGAGCACCACTTCGTTCCTCTTCGCAATCTCACGTCCTCTCCGTTCGAACATGCCGTGGGTCCGGCGACAGCCGGAGTTCTGGCGGCACTTGCGTTCCTCGCGATCGGCGGGCCAGACCTCGGTGCCTGGCTCGACAAGATCCCGTCAGACGAGAACGTTGCCGCCCCGAAGGGCGCCGTCTCGATGTCGTTCGACGCGGCCGGAAGCGCTGGCACGGCCGGCGACGCCGGCTTGGACATCGTGACCCCGAATGGCGACGATGCTGCGGCGATCACAGGCTCGTCGCCCTACTCCAAGGAGAACCCGTACCGAGTGCCGGTACCGGTCGTGCCGGTCGCAGGGGAAGACGGGTACATCGAGGGCGAAGCCCACCTAGGGTTCCTCGGGATGGGTGTCCGTTTCGGCGAGCACAAGGGCCGGCCGCTATGCCATTCGGCGCCCGTCGTCACCGAAGCCCGCTGCGCGCGCCGCCACCGGGCGCGATCCTCGTCGGAGGGTACGCCTGGAGGTCTTCAGGCGGGAGCCAAGGCGCGCGCCCGCTTCGGCCCCCTAGTTCTCATCGTGGGATACGAGACTTCCTAAGTCGTTATCCGCTCGGGATCGAATCTAAGGGAGGTCGGTGGTCGGGGTGCACACGCGCCAGCCACTCCATCTCTAGTTTCCCGAGCTCGGTATCGGAGGGCTGACCGGTCCACATCTCGCGTGCGATCGCGTGCCAGTTCGCCGTGGCACCGAGCCGTGAGAGCAACGACGCGACACCGAACGACATCCGGTTGAAGGTGATCATCACTCCCGGGATCCCGATCTTGCGCATGGTTTGGAATGCCGAGGAACGAGGGTCGAATGCAGCCGCAGCGATCGCCTGCGTCAGCCGCAGGTCCATCGTGAAGTCCCGGTCTTCGAGCACAGGACGGTTGAGCATCTTTAGATGATCCCAGACCGCGGTGATCTCCGGCGTCTTGCTGCCGAGGATCCCAAGGGACTCAAGAGCGACCCGGCCGCGCTCGGTATCGTCGGCGATCAACGCCGTAACGACGTCAAGCAGGAGGTGCAGGGTCTTGCTGTCGATCTCGCGCACCAGACCGAAATCGAGGAACGCGACCCTGCCATCGGGCAGGAGCTTGTAGTTGCCGGGGTGTGGATCGGCCGAGAACACCAAGAAGCGATCGAAGCTCCCGTAGAAGAACCGGAACAGGATCTCGCCCAGCCTGTCCTTTTCCGGCTGGGCCCATTCATACGCCGAGGTGAAGTGCTCACCACTCACGAACTCCTGAGTGATGACGCGGGTGCGGCAGAACTCGGGGAACACCTTGGGGACGTAGATGAACGGGTGCTCGGCATAGAGAGATGCGAAGCGCGCCTGGTTGCGCGCCTCGCGTTCGTAGTCGAGCTCCTCCAAGACTCGATCCTTGACCTCGTTGGCGATCTCTTTCGGGTCGAGGTTCGGAGCGATCGCGAGCGACAACTTCGTCAACGCTGAAAGGTTCTTCACGTCGGCTCGCACGGCCTCGTCGACCCCGGGATACTGCACCTTCACGGCGACCGTTTCGCCTGTCGGCAAGACCGCGCGATGGACCTGGCCGATCGACGCGGAGGCGACGGGAACGTCTTCGAAGTCATCGAAGATCTCTGAGACGGGCTTGTCGAACTCTTGGCTGATGACACGCTTGGCGGCCTCGGGATCGATCGGCGGTGCTGAGTTCTGGAGCATGGTGAGAGCGTCTTTGTAGACGTCGAGGTGCTCGCCGGGAACCTCGAACTCGTAGAAGGACGCGAGCTGACCCAGCTTCATCGCGGCACCCTTCATTTCACCGAGCATGTCGACGACCTGCGAGGCGGTCTGCTTGTGGAATCCGTCGAGTAGTTCTTGGGCGCGTCCGGGCGTGGCGAACGATCGCACCCTTGTCCCGAGGAAGCGCGCGGCGGATCGTCCCGTTTGTCCCGCGAGCATGGCACCCCTCTGAGCCCACCCGGTCGGAATCTCAGGCGGACGATCGCGCTTCTCACCCATAACGCACGGTCCCCTTGGTCAGATTTCGACTTACTCTAGATGAGTGAGATACCTACGCCTGACCTCGTACCTCGCAGTGTTCATGATCACGGTGACAGCCTGCGCCGCGAACAGCGCTTCGTCACCGACGGCCTCTGCCGTCGCACTGCAAACGACGACGCCACCCGCGACGCCCGAGCCGACGACCAGTCCCGCCGAGGATGAACCCGGCAAGGTCCCTCCGTTCTCCAAGGAGCGAGCGATGCACCATGTGCGCGAGCTCGCGAGCGATATCGGAGTCCGGGTGCGCGCGACACAAGGCGAGCTGGATGGAGCGCGGTACATCGCGGCCGAGTTCAGATCCCTTGGCTACAACGTCAACATGCAGAAGTTTGCGGTGGACGGCGGCACCTCGCGCAACGTGGTTGCGTGGTGGCCCGGCGCGAAGCGCTACCCCGTTATCGTCGGGGGGCATATGGACTCGGTGCCGGGCGCACCTGGCGCGAACGACAACGCATCCGGCGTTGCCGTGATCCTCGAAGTTGCACGCCTTATGGCAGGCCGCGACCAAACACGGTGGGTGCGCTTCGTGGCATTCGGCTCCGAGGAGTACGGGACGGATGGCTCCCATCACCGCGGGTCAGAGGTTTTCGTCGCCCGCCTCGGCGAGGAAGGGAGAAGGCGCCTTGCGGGGATGGTCTCGGTCGACATGATCGCGGATGGACGGCCACTTCTAACCGGTACCTCTGGCATCGCCGCCGAAACGGTGGCTCGAACGGTCGACGAGATCGGCACCCGGATCGGCGTCGACATGAGCTACCAGACGACGTGTGACTGCTCCGACAACGGCCCCTTCGAGCACGCCGGGATCCCCGCTGCTTACCTGTGGAGCGGATCCGTGCCGGAATACCACTCGCCAGATGACACCGTGGCCAACATGGTCCCCGAGGACCTCATGAGGACAGGCAGGGTCGTCCGGGCCTTCGTCAAGGCGCTCGACCGCAAGATGTTGGAGCATTTCCGCTCGGGATGAGCCGTTTCCCCTGGCTAACGGTGTCAGAGGGATTCAAGCTATTGTCTTTGCCATGGGTGAACGAATAACTCAGCCGTTCGATCCCTACGAGCCCGAGCCGTCGTACGACTGGGACTACGGCGAGCCTGAGCCCTCACGAGGCCCGAACGTCCTCTGGGGACGCGTCGCGGTGCTCGGTGGAGTGATCTTGTTCGCGTTCATCATCGGCCGGGCGTCCGCGCCGGGAGGGATCCCTGAAGAGCAACTGACGGCTCTGCGGACGGACAACGCCGAGCTACAGGCTGAGGTCGAGCGTCTCGAGGCCCGTGAAGACCAGGCCGACCGGGCCCTGCCCACCATAGCGATTACGCAGGCGCCCACCGACGAGGGCACCGCAGCCGCAGGCCAGACCTACGTAGTGAGGTCCGGCGACACGCTGCGCGAGATCGCCGAGCGGTTCTACGGCGATCCCTTGCTGGATGACCTCATCGCCGAGGCCAACGACATCACCGATCCCACCCAACTGCGCGTCGGCCAAGAGCTGACGATCCCGCCGAAGCCCGAGGACACTGAGGACACCGAGGAAACCGACGAGTAGCTCGCAGGAGAGCCGGGACATCGAGCGGCCGTGGACGATTCCGGCCCTCTTGGTGCTACAGGGGTCGAGCTGTGTAGCGGCTTTCGTTGTGACCGGCGGGGATGCGATCAAGACGCCGTACCTATCCGTGACGCTCGGGCTGATGGTCGCCTTATGGATGGGCGCGAGATGGGCGTTTACGGCCGTCCTTGGGACGCTATTTCTCGAAGCGGTTCTCGTTGTCCCACTCTTCGTCATGGCCAACCTCGGAAGGCCCATCACCGCGGCGCTAGCGATAACCTCCGTGACTGCCCAATTGATTCTCCTGATACATCCCCTTACGAGGTCCTGGGTTCAAGGTGCTAACTCTGAAGATCGGGCAACACAACGTCCCGCAACTGACTATCTTGCCGTTGCTGGCGGCGCTCTCATCGCGATCTCGCTCTTCGTCGTGACACCTGTGCTTTGGGCGACGGGTGCCCTGCAAGGCTTGGCATTGATACTGCTGGTTTGTGCGTTATCCGTCATCGGCGTCGCGCTGGTCATGCGCGGGCAATCAACTCGCGCCAGCGATCGAGTGACAGGGAACTTACGCGCAGGCTGATCATGAAGATACGGTCGGTGCCACGACGGTTCGCGTGAGGCTTCGGGCGGAACGGCGTCAGGGTTCGGGGGGTGTGAGCTTGCCGGCTTTCCGGTCGCGCTCAGTCTTGGCGCGGTGGCAGGGGTAGCAGCGGGGGTCGAGGTTCCCGTTCGACGTCGGACCGCCCGCAACGCGAGGCTCGACGTGGTCGAACTCGGTGCGGAAGCGGTTGCCACAGTCGACGCACGAGATTCCATCGAAGCCGGGCGGCGCGCCCAGCTCTAGAGCGATCGCGACCTCGACGGGGATCGAGCGCGACCAGCGGCGCATCTGACGCAGGTCGGTCCCGTCGTAGAACACTCCGGTCAAGAACGCGTCCTCGGCTATCCCCTTGGCCACCTGCGGCGCGATCGGCCCGACGCCTGGGATCTTGCAGTGCTCTCCGGGCTTGACGTCGGTCCAACCCCTCTTGGCGACCTGGTGGCTCACGAGCACGACCAACTCAGGACGCTTTGAGCGACCCTTGCCCGAGCCCGACAGCAACGCCGCGTATGCGTCGGCGAGATGACGTTCGAACGGCTCCTCGACGCCGTCCCTCTTCGCGGCCAGCGCGCGACGCGCCGCTTCGGCTTCGGCGCGCGCCACGATCGGGGCGCCGACGTGAGGCTCCCATGTGACCTGGAGATGCGTCATGCCCAACTCGTCGGAATAGGTGCGAGCGGACCGGGCCACACGCTGGCGCGCGGCAAGGTCAAGATGCTGCTCGGCTTCGAGCTTAATCTTGCGCGCCTTGTCCTTGAGGACGTGGAACGCCTCGGTTCGGGCCACCGCCACGAGCTCCTTGGCTGCTCCGGGACACGACTCCTCAGCTTTGGCTATCTCGGCAGCTTGGTCGAGCGAGATCGCGCCACTTTGAAACGCGTCGCTTAGATCATCGGCCGCGCCGAGCACCTTGCCGGTTGCGACGATGTCTCTCGCCCTCCCGAGCGAGGTCCCGGTAGCTCGCGCGACCTTGTCTGGGTCGTCGAGTTTGCGAGCGAGCTCCGCGACGCCGAACGCGGCCAACCGGCCAGCCCGGTCGTAGACCTCGAGCAACTTCTGGGCCGCGCTCGCACTAAGCAGCTCCGGCTCGAGACCGGCGTTCGCCTTCTCGAGTAACTCGACGGCGTCTTCAACAAGTGTGACTTCCATGCACTAGCGATTGTGGCAGGCGGGTACGACAACTTCTGTCTGTTTCACAAGCGATGGAGAACCTTTTCCAAGAAAACTTGAGCGAATGTTTCCGAGCGCTTTCCTGTGACGCGAGTCACAGGGAAGATGATCCGCAGTTGCTCGTCAACATCGACTTGCCCCGCTAACTCAATGTCACCGGTACATCAGACTTTGGTTACCACGCGCTCAGATAGTCGATCGATGCCGGTGGTATTCAAGAACGAGAAGGGAGGCTCGTAACCGCCTGTCAGATCTCGCCTGCTTTTAGTCCCCGAGCGCTTTGAACGCGTTGGACCCCCGCTCCCGATATCGCTTCGCGACGTACTCGGGCAGACCCGTGCAGTCACGCTCCTCCAGGATCAAACGTCGCTCCTTGGCGCGTAGCGGTTGTTCGAAGTCGAAAGCATTGAGCATGTCGCTCGCGCCGCAGTCACGATCGGTCATGCACTCGAGGTCGAACGCGGTCTCGATGAACTTCAGCACCGAGGAGAACTCGTACACCGTGGGGTCGATGTAACCCTCCTTGGCCCATGGCGAGATGACCAACAGCGGCACGCGCGGGCCCAGCCCCATCTCGTCGAGATGGGGCGGCGGGACGTGGTCGTAGAAGCCCCCCGAGTCATCCCACGTCAGGAAAACGGCGGTGTTCTTCCAGTACTTCGACCTCATCAGCGCGTTCAAGTGGCGGACGGTCCAGTTCTCGCCGAGACACACGCTGGGACCCCCCGGATGCTCGTTGAAACCAGGCCCCGGTATCACCCACGAGATCTTCTTCAGGGTTCCGTTCTGGATGTCACCCAGCAGCTCCTCCTCGGGCACAACGTTCGTATCCCAGTACTTGGAGTTGTAGATGTGGTCGATGGCAAGGAGCGCGTTCATCCACGACCCATCGTCCGCGTAATAGCGCCACGAGAGGCCCTTTTCGTTGAGCTGATCGGGCAGAACTTCGAAGTCGAAGCACGCCCTGACACGCTCCCAGAACTCGCCGATACGCCCTAGGTCGACAGCCTCCTCGGCCTGCATGACCTCTCGGCGCTCCGCCCGTGTGAGGAACCGGAACCGGTACACGGTCTCGCCGGGGTCCCCGCAGTAGCCACCGGGCACGCTCGTTTCAAGCTTGTTACCCGTGACTCGGCCTGCTTGCGCGCCCACCGTATACAGGTGCTCCGGAAACGTAGGGCCGTACATCGAAGAGAACATGTGGTCGCCGAGCACGAACTCGTCGGCATACGCCCAGTAGTTTGGGATGCCAGATCTAGTGAACGACGAGTAGCCGGCAAGGCTGTCACCGTTCAGCACGAGATCGAATTGGTCCATGCGGCCACCGTTGATCGCCGTCACCCCATCGAAGAAGCTGTGGCCCAGGTCGGGCTTGAGGACGTCGGTCGCGACCGAGAGCTTCACCTCCTCACCTTCGGACGTGAGGCCCGAGGTCGCGCCCTCCGCGCCTTCGTAACGCGCGAAGTAGTTGTCGAAGCTCCTGTTCTCTTTGATGATGTAGATGACGTGCTTGATGGGAAGCTCGCGCGCGACGACTTCGCCGTTCGCCCCCGACGCGACATCTCCGGCGCCTGGTTGCAGCCCGGGGGACGTGCGCGAACTGCCCTCGCGGACCGCGGGAACCGCGGCTAGGCCCCCCAGGAGAACCACGAGCATGAGTACGCTGCGCCGGCGTCGCGCCATCATCCGGGCGCGCGCCTTGGCCTTGCGCTGAGCCTTGAGTCGCGCTATCTCCTCCGGGGAAGGCCCGACCGGCTCGAGCGGGCCAACGAGCAAATCCCCGCGCGGCCGCGGTGCGGGCCGCCGTGGGACCGGCGCTTCCCCCTCCTCAGTGAGCTCGGGCTCCGGAGGCGGCGGCTGCGCTTGGCGGCGGCGCGGCGGGTGACGTCCCCTCACGTCGCTACCTCGGCTCGAGGTGCAGGCCGGCCAGCCTGTGAAGCTCCGCGACGGCGGCGTCGGCCTCCCGCTCAGGCGGAGGCGCGGCTCCGTAGCGCTCCCGCTCGAACGCGTGAAGCGCATGTTGTGTCGCGGGCTCTGAGAGGTCTGCCGCACGCGCCATCAGCTCGGCAGCCGTCTCGGGAGGTGCCCTGCCTGCACCCGCCATCGCGAGCACCCTTTCGAGCTGCCCGAAGGCTCTGGTGACTCGGCCTCCGAGCACCGGCGGGGGCGGTGCGGGTCCGGGGATGCGCGGCGCGGGCCGGAGCTTCCGCCACGCTACCCACGCCCCACCAACGATCGCGAGAACGAGCGCGCCGGTCAAGGCGTTCTTAGCCATGGCGCCCATCCCCTCCGGTAGCAGCGCGCCCACCTTCTCGGCCAGGAATCTGAACGCGCGCGCCAGAGGGATCATGTCGGCGACCGAGACCTCTGACGGAGGGATCGCGAACGTCGGATCGAACTCGTACCAACCGAGCTCCGGGAAGTAGACCTCGATCCAAGAATGTGCGTCACTGGCCTTCACCTCGTAGTAACCGGTGAACGCGCTGCGCTCCCCCGGCGTGTAGCCCGCAGCAACACGCGCCGGGATCCCGAGTGAGCGAAGCATCACAGTTGTCGCGCTCGCGAACTGCTCACAGAACCCAACGTCCGTCTCGAAAAGGAAATGGTCGACTGCATCATCGCCGGGCGGGGGCACGGGTGACGCGATGTTGTACTCGAAGTTGTCGGCGAGGTACTCCTCGATCATCTTGACCTTGTCGTACGCATTAGTCGCCCCGCGGGTGATCCTGCGTGCGAGCTCCTCGACCCGGCGCGGCAGAGACTCCGGCAACTGCAAAAAGCGCGTGATGCTCTCGGGGATCTCGCCCTCTGCGGCGCGAAGCTCTTTCGGGCCGGCAGCGCCGCGCGACGAAACGACGCTGTAGACCGTCCCCGGCGTGAGCGTGGCGGCGGTCCGGAGGCTGCCGATCTCATCGATGCTGAGCGAACCGCTGAACCACACTTGGTCCGGCTGGCCGGCAGCGAACAAGACGCTCGGCTGCTCGACCTCTATGTAGAAGGTCTGGCTGACGTGTGACCGAGGCCCGAGGCTCCGGAATTGGAGCGGGTAGAGGTGCGGACTGTCGCCTCCAAGGGATAGCGGCTCGGCTTCGGGGACCTTCCAGGTGTCGCCGTCGTACTTCTCGAATACGACGCCCTTCCACATCGCGGGCCCCGACGCGCGCACACGCATCACGAGCTCGTCGGAAAGCTGTCCTCGAACGCGGAGGTCCATCTCGTTGTCGACGCCGAAGTAGGCACCGAGACGACTGCGGCCGATCCCGCCTCCAGCCCCTCCGCCCGGGTTCGCGATATCGCTGCCGAACGCTCCCAGCCCCGCTCCGTTCCCTAGCGAGAACGGGAGCGCGAAGGTGCGGACGCCGGTCGGTTGCGGAACCACTAGGAAGAGCACGACCGCGGCGAGAGCCGTGACCCCCGCTGCCCTCAGGATGTCCGTCGTCCGGGACACGCGCCCAGTGGTCCTCGCGGTGGCCCCCGGGGCGGTGGGCGTCTTCATCCAACCGTCCGTGCCCTCTCCGATCTCGGACCGATGACCCAGAGAGAGGGCCGCCACCGCGCACGCGAAGTAGACGATGAGGAACGGCAAGTAGCTCAGGCTCTGCGAGATCGAGCCTGCGACCGCCATCAGTGTCAAAGACGAACCCAGGGAAAAGTGCAAGTCCTTGCGCGCCGGGACATCGAAGCTGTGGAGGACCTGGACCCACAAAAACAGATCGGCAAGCGGGAAACGGATCTCGTCGAGTGTCGCTATCCCCCCGATCTGCCCGAGGAAGCGCATCAGGGCGAAGATCGCCCCGATCGACAGCCCTATCTTGATGTGCCAGTTGTCCTTGCGCCGGCGCTTCCACGACACCCAGTACGCGAACGGAAGGGCGACCAGGACCAAGGTGGCCGTCGGGCCACTGATCGCCTGGACCGAGGCTAGCGCGACCGCCCCGGTGAACACCGCCGCGAACACAGACACCCGCGCGGCGATCGAGTCCTCGGGAGGACGAGGTGCGTTGGCTCGGCGGATCGCCGCGATCAGGCCCCCAGACACGTCGCGAGGTCCTTTCCTTTGGTAAGGATGCGCAGGGTGGTCCTTGTTGCCGTCAGGCCTCTCCTCAGGTCATCGAGGCGGCCTTCCGGATGCACCCACGAATCGCCGTCCGCCGCGACCACGATCGCCCTCGCACCCATGCCCTGGACGATCCGGGCCGACGCGCGTAGGCCTCCTGCAGAACCCGAGCCCTCGGTCGCGCACAGGATGACCGTGCCGTGGCGCGACGCAGCCTTGGCCGCGGCCGCGGCGAGGGGCTCCAGCCCGTCCTCGGAGGGATGCGCACTCGCGAGCCACTCCAGGATTCCCACGCGGCCGGCTCCTCCCAGGCGATCGATCATGCCGGGTCGCCCGGAGCGGACGAGATCGACAGGGTGTCCGGTAGTGAGCGCGTACAGGGCAACGGAAGCCGCTGCGCTCACGACCGCCTCGAACGCGGAATCCGGTGGGAGCCCTGCGTCGGGGCCCCCGACGACGACGGCGACGCGGCTATAGGTCATCTCTTCGAACTCTCGGACCACGAGCCGCTGCGCCCGCGCCGTCGATCGCCAGTGGACCGAGCGCGGAGGGTCTCCCGGGCGGTAATCCCGCACGCCGAGGAACTCCTCGCCTGCACCGGTACGAGCTCGCTCGTGGAGCTGATCAGAAGGGAGGGACGACGGCTCGAGGATCGGGAAGGAGCGAAGCTCGACCCAATGAGGGACCACGACGGTGCGCGTCGCGACCGCGATCCGGCGGCGCGATCGAGCCATGCCGAAGGGGGCTCCCGATGTCAGCTCGACGTCCGCTCCATCGAACACCCCGCGCCGCGCCGCGGTGCGCGTCAACTCGATCTCTACTCGGCCTTGCGCCGGCACTCGGTCCGTCGCCAACCCGATGGGCTCGAAAGCCGGGTATGCGTCGGCAAGTTTCAGCATCGGCAAGGGCTTGCGGCCGTTATTGATAAGGGTGAGTCCGACGCGCGTCGTATCGCCGACCCTCAAACGGGACGGGACGCTACGGATGACCTCGGCGCTCTTGAGCCGATGGCGCACGGCCAGGGAACCGCCGGCGAGGCCCAGGACGCCCGCCGAGAGAACGAAGAGCCAGCCGGCCTGCGCCGTGGATCCCGACAGCAGTAAGAGGAGCCCGACGCCGGTGGTCATGACCGCCTTCTTCGTCGGTCGCGGTCTCATGTCGAGTGCCCGGGCACTAGTGACCCGTCCCGCAAATAACCGCCATCCCAGAGCGTCCCTGCATCGACGATGGCTGCGTTGCTCGTCACGCACGTACTCCCCGGTACGCCCTACTCCTCGCGCCTTGCCCTCCCCGCCCAGGGCCGCTCTGGACAAAGACGCTACTCACGGGACGGAGCACTAGGTGCTGACCGGCACCGGTATCTGTGCCATCACCGAATGGACGATGTCGGTCCCGCGCCCAGACTCCAAGCGGAGGCCCGCCGACGGCAGGATGCGGTGGGCAAGTGTCGGAACGGCGAGGGTCTTGATGTCGTCCGGCACGACGAAGTCGCGTCCATGGAGCAACGCGCGCGCTTGAGCGCACCGAACCAATGTGATCGACGCGCGCGGGCTCGCTCCGAGCTCCACATCGGGATGGTTGCGGGTCGCCGTCGTGATCGCGAGCGCGAAGTCGAGCACGGGCAAGGAGACATGCGTGGCGCGCGCCGCGGCGCGCACACCAACAATCTCGTCGGGGGAGAGCACGGCCTCGAGCTCCTCGATGGGATGCGAGTGCAGTTGCGCCACGATCACCTCCCGCTCGATGTCAGGGGTGACGTAACCCAATCCCATCGCGATCGCGAAGCGGTCGAGTTGCCCTTCGGGCAGTGGGTAGGTCCCGTGGTGCTCGAGCGGGTTCTGCGTGGCGACGACCAGCAGCGGATCCGGGAGCGCGTGGCGCGTGCCGTCGACGGTCACAGCGCCCTCGTCCATGGCCTCCAGGAGCGCCGATTGCGTCCGAGGCGTGGTGCGGTTGACCTCGTCCACGAGAACGACATTCGCGAAGACGGGCCCCTGGATGAACTCGAACCTGTGGCTCGACTGGTTGTAAACGGACGTCCCTGTCACGTCCGAGGGAAGCAGGTCGGGTGTGGCCTGAATCCGCTTGAACGAACCCCTGATCGAGCGGGCGATCGATCTCGCAAGCATCGTCTTGCCCACTCCTGGAACGTCCTCGATGAGGAGGTGCCCGCCGGCGAACAGGGCCGTCGCTGCGGCCTCGATCTCGGGGCGCTTGCCGCGGATCACCTTCTCGACGTTGTCGATGAGAGAGCGAGCGGCCATCGTCGCAGCAGGTCTATCCATCACGAGATTCTCCCACCCCCGAGGCGGAACGTGGCCGCTACAACAGACGAGCGATCACGTAAGCCACGGTGGGATAGAACACGAAGTAGAAGCACGCCCCGAGGAAGTGGTCCAGGAAATCGTTCGAACCGGGCAGACGATCCCAGCGCCTCAAAGCAGCTTCGTACTCCTCGAGAGTGTAGAACCACGGCCACCTCTCGGTCATGAGGACCGAATGCAGGAGACGGCCGAACCCAAACACCGACAGGGCAGCGGCCGCGCCGGAGACCATCGCCCAGCCATCCCTTTCAGTGGAGACGAATCGACTGGCGAGGAACCACAGCCACGCCAGGGGCAGCAGATCGATGATCGCGACCGAGGCAGCGAAGCGCGCCCAGATCCTCGCCTGCCCGGCGCGCCGAAGGAGTTGGGTCTCCCACGGGTGGTAGCGGCTCACGCCGTTAAGCACGGCCGCCCAGAAGATCCCGAAGAATAGGACGAGCGATTCAGTACCACGCATCGAAACCATCTTCCTGGACCGGCGTCCCTAGGATGTGGAAATGCAAGAAGGTTGGGAGGCCCTCGAGCACACCGCCGACGTCGGCATCCGTGCATGGGGCCCTACGCCCGCGTCCTGCTTCCGACAGGCAGCCAAAGGAACCATCGAATTGACGGGGGTGTGGGCTGAGGGCGTGGCCACCACACGCCTCGCGCTGGACGTTGGCGCGCCTGACGTCGCGGCCTTGATGGTGGATTGGCTCGAGGAGATCCTCTATCTGATCGACATGAATGACGTCTTCGTGGTCGACGTCGAGGTGGAGCACGCCGTGACCGACAGCGCGCGGGGAGCGCTCGCCGTGCGCCCCAGGGCCGGAGCTCCGACGGACGGAACGCACGTCAAGGCCGCTACGTATCACCGCCTGGTGGTTGAGGAGCGTGAGAACGGCTGGGTCGCCGAGGTCTACCTCGACGTCTAGGGGGTCTGGGGGAGTGGTCCTGGGTAAGGCGCCCATATGGAGCTCCAGCGCATCGACGAGTTCACATGGGAGGTCCCCATCGGGTGGGCCGAAGGGATGCGCGTACCCGGTCGGATATTCGCGTCTGAAAGCCTGGCGGCGAAGGCGGTCGAGGACCGGGGGGTCGATCAGGTCGCCGCCGTCGCGACGCTTCCCGGGATCGTCGACGCGTCGCTCGCGATGCCCGACATCCATTGGGGCTACGGGTTCCCGATCGGCGGCGTCGCGGCGACCGACCCGAACCGCGGAGGAGTGGTGTCGCCAGGTGGCGTCGGCTTCGACATCGGCTGCGGCGTCCGGCTCGTCAGTTCGGGATTGTCCTGGGCCGAGGTCCGGCCGAAGATCCGCGATCTCGTAAGGGCGCTCGGGCAGAACGTTCCACGCGGAACCGGCGGTCGCGGTGCCATGACGCTCGCCCCTCATGAGATGGACGACGTGCTCGAACGAGGGGTCGAGTTCGCTCTGTCCAAAGGCATCGGTTCCGACGAGGACGCCGAGCTCTGTGAGGACGCGGGTACGTTGCCGGGCGCAGACGCGGGCGCTATCTCGGCGCGCGCGAAAGAGCGCGGCGCCGACCAACTCGGAAGCCTAGGTGCGGGCAACCACTTCCTCGAGGTGCAGGTCGTGGACGCGGTGCTCGACGCGAACGCGGCGGTGGTACTGGGGCTCGAGCTCGACCAGGTGTGCGTGATGATCCACTCGGGTTCGCGCGGGATCGGACATCAGACGTGCACCGATCACGTTCGAACCATCGATCGACTTATGCCGACGCTCGGTATCGAGGTGCCCGATCGGCAGCTGGCATGCGCACCGGTTGAACATCCCGCAGCCCAGAGGTATCTGGCGGCTATGAACGCCGCCGGCAACTACGCACGGGCAAACAGGCACCTGTTGATGGACGCGGCAAGGGACACCTTCAAGCAGATCTTCCGCGTAGAGAGGGCATCACTGAAGCTCATCTACGACATCTCGCACAACCTGGCGAAGATCGAGGACCACGAGGTTGACGGCCACACGACTCCCCTATGCGTGCACCGGAAGGGGGCAACGCGCGCCTTCGGGCCGGGGCACCCCGAGATCCCGGAGCGCTACCGCGCCATCGGGCAGCCGGTCATCGTGCCGGGGAGCATGGGGACCCACTCGTTCCTACTCACGGGTTCAGGAGATCGCGCCAACCGCTCCTTCGCCTCCACGTGTCATGGTGCGGGACGCGCGATGAGCCGGACTCAGGCCAAGAAGCAGATGGACGGACGAACCCTGAAGCGCGATCTCGAAGCTGAAGGCATCCTCATCGCGGCGTCCAACGCCAAGCTCCTCTCCGAGGAAGCCCCGTACGCGTACAAGGACGTCTCCGAAGTGGTGGAAACCTGTGAGGGCGCGGGACTCTCTCAGATCGTGGCGAGGCTGCGCCCGGTCGGAGTTGTTAAGGGTTAGCTAGCTGCTAGATGCAGGTCGCAAGCGCGTTGTCAGCATCTACGCGTCCGGCCCCGTAGATCGAGTCCCATCCCGGAGCACCGAGATCCTCGGCGGTCGCGAGGAGACAGTCGAAGATGTCTGGCCCCGCGAGACCGGTTGCGGCCAGCAGCCCGGCCGTCCCGGAGACATGGGGTGCAGCCATTGAGGTCCCGGAGTCGAAGTCGAAACCGGCCTCGGGCGAGCAGGCAGAACCTTTGGCGCTGCGGAGGTAAGTCGAGACGATGTCGCCGTTGCACGTAAGGCCGTCGCCACCGGGAGCAACCATGAAGGGCTGGCTCGGGTCTGCGTCGGAGTTCGAATAGAACGTGCGCAGATCACGGACGTCGGTCGCTCCAACGCAGATCGCGCGGGGATGCGCCGAGGGCTCCGCGCACACCGGCACGGACGCGTTGCCCGCCGCGATGACGACGACCGCGCCCTTATCGACGGCGTAGTCGATCGCGCTGTACAGCGGGCCCATGCGGCCTAGGATCCTGTTCACTTCGCCGGGACCGGGGTCGAAAGCGAGCGACAGATTGATGACGGTGGCGCCCTTGTCGGCCGCGAATCTCACCCCGGCACCGACCTCTTCGGTGTTGCCGTTGCCGCCTCGGTCCAAGACGCGCACCGGCATGAGTGAAGCACCGCGCGCGATGCCGGCGATCCCGATGCCGTTGTCGGCAGCGGCTCCGATGATCCCGGCGACATGGGTGCCGTGGCCGTTGCGGTCCTGGGGGCCGTCCTGGACGCATGTCCTCCTCGGAGGCCTCCCAGTGCAGATGCCCTTGGGCTCGACGAAATCAGCATCGGGGTAGACGACGAGCTTGTCGACGAGGTCGGGGTGGTCGAGGTCAACGCCTGTGTCGACCACGGCTATCAGGGCCCCCGTCCCGTCGGAAACCTCCCACGCAGCCGGCGCGCCGATCTTGTCCAACCCCCATTGAGAGCTGCGATAGGTGTCCGGCACGCCCGGGGCGGTGTCTCGGGCCGTGGCCGGTCCGGCGCTCAGGGTGGCGCCCGTCAACAGTGCCGCGACCAGCGACACGACTTGCTTCAGCATCGTTCTCCCAGTCATCGAACGGTGGGGCCCGCCCGGGCTTCCGTTCTAATAACGACCTGCCGCCCTTAAAGGTTGGACGTCCCGGGGCCCGCTCCTGGCCCTGAACCGCCTAGATGCGCTGGCAGCGGGCGCAATAGGTGGTTCCTCGGCCCCCCAGGGTCACCTTGCGGAGCGGCTTCCCGCAGCGGGGGCACGGCCGGCCGGCCTGCCCATAGGCCACCAGGAACGAGGCGTTGCGGCCCCCCTCGCCGTTGACCATCTGATAGTCGCGGAAGGTCGTCCCTTCCCTCTCGACGGCACCGGCGAGGACCTCGACGATGGCTCCGTGAAGGGCATATGCCCGGGACCTCCCCACGCTTCTCGAGGCCGGATGGATCTTGGAACGCCATAGCGCTTCGTCGGCGTAGATGTTCCCGACGCCGGCGACCGGCTTCTGGCTCAGCAGGAAAGGCTTGATGGGGCTCGAGGTCCGCGCGAGGTCGCGTGCGAAACCCTCAGGGTCGAAGTCCTCAGACAGCGGCTCGGGGCCGAGCGCAGCGAGCGTGGGGATCGAGCGGTAGTCCCCGGCGGATACGACCGCCATCCGTCCGAAGCGCCTCGGATCGCGGAACACGAGCGTGCGCCCATCGTCGAGACGGATCTTTGCCCTCGCATAGGCGTCCTCGACGTCGAAACGGAAGGCCCCGGTCATTCCGAGGTGAAGGATCAATTCGAGACTTCCGTCGAGCGGCGCGATGAGGAACTTCCCACGCCGGCCGACCTGCTGGATGGTGTGGCCTACGGCGCGTTCGGGCGACAGGAACTGACGGGGCACCGTAGGTATGGGATCGGTCCATACGGCCTCGATCCGCCGTCCGCTCAACTCCGGGTCGAGCCCCCGGCGAACAGATTCGACCTCGGGGAGCTCAGGCATGGCCCAAGATTAGGACGTGCCGGGGAGGGAGCCTCCCCGCACTCACAACCGGAAGTTCGCGTACCTGCCGTTCGGGGCGTAGTCGTAGACCTCCGCGAGCCTGGAGTCGGTCGCGCCCATGTTGAGCCGGGTGGTCACCTTCCACCGGAAGGCATCGGGGAAATCCGCGAGCTGGGCTGGGTCGATCGAGATGGTTACCAACCTCCCTTCGACCAACACCTCTCCGGGGAACCCGCCGGTGACGGTGGACCGCCCGCCCCCCGTAGATTTCGACACGTACGACCCCACCACCTCATGGCCGATGCTGACGGTCAGCGACCATTCCGTCGTCCCGTCGACGTGCCAGGCAACGTCGTAATAGCCGCCCTTGACCTCGTGGGGAACCTCGACCGAGAGCTCGGCTTCGAACACGAGGAGGTCGCCCTCTTGCCTCACTTCGGCAGTGCGGATGTCGGCGATGGCCCTGAGGTCCGGACGCCGATTGGACCCGACGAAGTTCAGGTCGCGGATCGGGTCGTCGATCGACTCCTCCACCGTGGGGGCGAATATGAGCGGAGCCGAGGCGGCCGCTACCAGCGCGATCATCGCTACCAGCAGCCCGATAGTCCTATCCATAGACTCTGCCAGCATGACAGAGCAAGGGACCTTCTCGCGGAGGGCACTGATCACCCTGCTTCTCGTCTTCGTCGTCACGAGAGGGCTGGGGGTCTGGGTGTCCGTGCGTCCGGAAGGCTACGGCAGAGACATCAAGGTGACGCGCGACTACGAGCTCTACGAGCAGTGGGCCACCAGGATCGTCGACGGTAGCGCCCCCCCCTACAAGACAGTGGACCTCGAGTACCCGCCTGGGTCTCTGCTGCAACTGCTTCCTCCCGGGATCGCAGATCGCGACCTCGCCGACTACCGCGCCGTCTTCGTCGTGCTTGCGGTGCTGCTCGATGTCCTCGCGCTGGCCTTCCTGTACTGGCTCGCGGTGAGATGGGGCTCTCTCGCGGGGCCGTGGGCATGGACAGTCGGCCTCGCCCTGCTGGGGCCGCTTCCGTACGCTCGCCTGGATCTCCTGCCCGCCCTCGCCACGATCGTCGCGGCCGAGCGGGCAGCGGTCGGGAGTTGGGGCTTCTCCGGAGGCTGGTTGGGATTCGCCGCCGCGACGAAGCTCTACCCCGCGCTACTGATGCCCGGCGCGGCCGCCGCGTCTCGCGACCAGACGAAGTGGCTGACCGGGGCGGCGGCCGGGATCGCGCTCCCCCTCCTGCCGTTTGTCCTCATGCTTCCCGATGTCCTGAGCGACGTCTTCGGGTATCACGGTGAGAGGGGCATCCAGATCGAGAGCCTATGGGGGTCGGGTTTATTCGTGGCGATCCGGAATGGGTACAACCTGGAGATCGATGCCGACTTCGGCGCGTATCACTTCAACACCGCGCTCGTGCCGCTGATGAAGCTCGCGGCCTCGGCGATAACCGTGGGCGCCGTCCTCGCGGCCCCGTTGGTGTTGCGCAGAACCAAACAGCCTCAGGCGATCGCGTTGAGCCAAGTTGCGTTTCCGGTCCTGGCGCTCGCCGTGGCTTTCGGCACGGTCCTGTCGCCGCAGTACCTCATATGGCTGTTGGCGCTGGGAGCCGTGGCACTGTGCACGCCCGATTCGCCCCTTCGTCCCCCGATCTATCTGATGTGCGCGGCCGCCTTCCTCACGCACCTGTTGTTCCCCTTCTTCTACAACAGGCTCCAGGCCTTCGAAGCCGTTCCCGTGTTCCTATTGGTGGTCCGCAACCTCTTGCTCGTGCTCGTCGCGCTGTGGGCCACCGTCGCGACCCGGCGGTGGTTGCGGGCGTGACCTGGGTCAACGGTGTGTGGCTGTCCTAGCCCGACTTCTTCTCCTCAGTGATCTGCCACTCGGGGGGAAGCTTCCGGAGTTTGATGCACGACCCTTCCCACCGAGCGACGTCGTCACCCACCGGCAACTCGACGTCGAGCGTGGCCTCCGCGCCGGCTTGGACCTGAAGGATGTTCGTGTACGCATCGACCTGGTGGAGATTGCCATTGCGGTCAACGGCTTCGAACGTACGGATCGTCAGGAGGTCCCCTGACGCCGATAGAGGGCTGATGGTGCACTGGACAAGAGCATCCTCGTTCGTGCGGTTGCCTATGGACGCCTTGAAAACGCCGTTCGCGCGTGCGACCAGGAACTCGATGGGATATCTGGCATCGGGGTCAGGATCGGCGACATGCGAGGGCGGGGCTTCGGTTGGATCAGGCGCCGCCTCGGCCACCGTCCCCCGAAGCAGAACCACCCCGTAACCAACGACGACGGCACCAACGAGGGCAAGTACGGTCGCGATCGCAGCCACGCGCGCGGAGGCACGGTCGATCATCGCGACCTCTCTCTTTCGACGAGCTGACCTACTTGAGATCTTGGCCAAGTGCTTGGAGCGTGCCCACCATCCCAGCGCAGCGAGAAGAACGGCCGCCCCCGCAGCGACGAACACATAAGCCGTGCCGTCCGGGTGCGAGTCGGGTGTTACGCCATGGGCGATAAGAAGGCGGGCGTCCAGCATGATGGCAAGACTCTAGCGAACAACTGTCCTCCCCCCTCACACCATCCAAAGCACCACAAAGAAGAGCGGCCCCCCGAAGGGGGCCGCTCTTTACTGCTCGGTGCGCTGGGGATCTAGCGCCGGACGCGCACCGCCTTCTTGCGGGACTTGCCACCGAGGTGGTCATCGTCCTGCTTGGACCAACGAGTCTGGAACACTGTGGATCTCCGGACCCGCTGAGTGAACTTAGCGGTACAGGTCGAGCTCAGCTGCTTTTTGGCAACCTTGGCGAAGCTGCCACCCACGCTGCGGAACAGGGTGACATCGGTGCCGGCATGGTTGCCA
>DATLNM010000018.1:0-36703 GCA_035536775.1 Actinomycetota bacterium
CGAGGCGCGATCGATCGCGGTGGTCGGCAACGCCGCCGACGTCTATGCCGAGCTGGTCCGCCGGGGCGAGGTGTTCGAGCTCGTCACCGATCAGACGTCGGCGCACGATCCGCTGAACGGCTACATCCCGCAGGGCCTCACCCTCGGCGACGCCGGCGAGCTGCGCCGGCGCGCGCCCGACGACTACGTGCGGCGCGCCCGCGCGTCGATGGCGGCGCAGGTCGAGGCGATGCTGGCGATGAAGGCGCGCGGCGCCCACGTCTTCGACTACGGCAACAACCTGCGCGCCCAGGCCGAGATCGCCGGGGTCAAGGACGCGTTCGGCTACCCCGGCTTCGTGCCGGCGTACATCCGGCCGCTGTTCTGCGAGGGCAAGGGCCCATTCCGATGGGCAGCACTGTCGGGCGATCCTGCCGACATCGCCGCGACCGACGCCGCGGTAGTCGAGGCGTTCCCGGACAACGACGCGCTCGTCCGCTGGCTCCGGCTCGCACGCGAACGCGTCAGCTTTCAAGGACTACCCGCGCGCATCTGCTGGCTCGGCTACGGCGAGCGTGCCGAGATGGGTGCGCGTTTCAACGAGCTTGTATCCACCGGCACGGTGAGCGCGCCGATCGTCATCGGCCGTGACCATCTCGACTCGGGCTCCGTTGCCTCGCCGTACCGCGAAACCGAAGGGATGAAGGACGGGTCAGATGCGATCGCTGACTGGCCGATCCTCAACGCGCTCGTGAACTGCGCGTCGGGGGCGTCGTGGGTCAGCGTTCACCACGGCGGTGGTGTCGGCATCGGTCGGTCCATCCATGCGGGGATGGTTGCCGTCGCAGACGGCTCCGAGTTGGCGGCCCAGAAGCTGGAGCGCGTCCTTACGTCTGACCCGGGAACCGGTGTCATGCGACACGCAGACGCGGGCTACGAACGAGCTCTCGGGGTCGCGTCCGAGACGGGCATTCGTCTCCCGATGACCGAGGTATGACGGCCTTCCACTGCACTCACGCGCTCGTCGGGGGGACGCTGCGCAAAGGCGTGCGCATCGAGGTCCAGGGCGAGCGCATCGTGAGCGTGACTGCCGATACCCGGGCCGAGCCGAACGACACCGCGCTCGACGGCCTCGTCATACCGGGTCTCGCGAATGCGCACTCACATGCGTTCCAGCGAGCGCTGCGCGGCCGCAGCCACTCGGTCGGCGGGGACTTCTGGCGGTGGCGCGAGCTCATGTACGAGACGTCGGGGCGGCTGGGACCCGAGAACTATCGAGCACTGGCGCGAGCCACCTTCGCTGAGATGGCTTTAGCAGGAATCACATGTGTCGGCGAGTTCCACTACGTCCACCACATGCCCGACGGATCGCCCTATCCCGATGCCAATGGGATGGGCAAGGCCATCATCCAGGCAGCCACCGACGCGGGCATCCGGATCACGCTGCTTGACACTCTCTATCTGCAAGGAGGGATCGACGGCAGACCGCTGTCACCTGAGCAGCTGCGCTTCTCGGACGGCGATGTCGAGGCGTGGCGCGAGCGTGTCATCGCTCTGTCCGAAGCGTTCGAGCGCTCGACCGTTCAGATCGGACTCGCGATCCATAGCGTCCGCGCCGTGAGCCGTCGCTCTATGGCCCGCGCAGCGGAGCTCCGCGACGAGCTCGACGCTCGACTGCACATCCATCTCTCCGAGCAAGCAGCCGAGAACGACGATTGCCTGGCCGCGACCGGGATGTCCCCCACCGCCCTGTGTCACGCCGAAGGTGTCCTGAGCAAGGCGACGACAGCTGTTCACGCAACGCGCATCGCACCCGACGATGCGGCCATGCTCGCCGAGAGCGGGACCGGCGTCTGTGTATGTCCGACGACCGAGAGGGATCTCGCGGACGGGATCGCGCCGGCAGTGATCCTTGCGGAATACGGCATACCGATGTCGTTCGGCTCCGACAGCAACGCGGTCATCGATGTGTTCGAGGAAGCGCGGCTCGCCGAGCTCGACGAGCGCTTCGTTCGCAGGGAGCGGGGACTCATCGAGCCGGAACTGCTGATGGGCGCCGCGACCTGGGGGGGAGCAGCGAGCCTCGGGTGGAGGGCGGGGGAGATCATCGAGGGGATGCTTGCGGACCTCGTAGTGCTCGATCCTTACAGTCCACGACTCGCGGGGTGGACGCCCGGGGACGCGATCGCGCACATCATCTATTCCGCGACGGCCGCCGACGTCCTCGACGTCATCGTGGGAGGGCGCACGATCGTCAAGAAGGGCCAACACCTGATGATCGGTGACGTCGGACGGTACTTGGACGCGGCCATCGAAGGTGTGGCGTGGTGAAAGTCATAAAAGGCATCGGGCGCCTGTTCACGAGCACCGAAGCAGGCGTCCTCGAGGATGCCGCCATGGTGATCGACTCGGGGCGCATCGCGTGGTGGGGCCATGGATCGGACGCCCCCGAATCGCCCGACACGATCGACATCGACGGTCGCCTCGTCACCCCGGGGCTCGTCGATGCACATACGCACCCGGTGTACGCGGGCGACCGGGCGGCGGAGATCGCCGCGCGGACCGCAGGTGCAACGTATGCGGAGCTCGCCGCCGCGGGCGGTGGCATCGCTGCGACGGTGTCTTCGACACGCGCCGCGCGCCCCGACGCCTTGCGCTCGACCGTGGCAGCACGGTTATCGAGATGGCTCTCGAGCGGAACCACGACCGCGGAGACCAAGACCGGCTATCACCTCAGCCGAGAGGGTGAGCTGGACGCAGTGCGCCTGCTCGCCGAGCTTCAGGGCGCACCACGGATCCCATCCTTGTCGATCACGTTCCTGGCCGCGCATGCGATCCCGCCGGAGTGGGAGGGTGATGCAACGACCTACGCGAAGGAGGCCGCGGGGTGGTGTGAGCGCGCCGCCGAGCTCGGTGCCCGCAACTGCGACGTGTTCTGTGACGAGGGCTACTTCACGGTCGAGCAGAGCCGAGTGATCCTCGAGGCGGGTCGAGCCGCGGGGCTCCACCCACGCATCCACGCCGACGAGTTCGTCCGGACGGGAGGCGCAGCACTCGCCGCAGAGCTTGGGGTCGCGGCGGCAGACCATCTCAATCAGATGACCGAGGACGACGCTATGGAGCTCGCACGTGCCGGGGTCGTCGCGGTTTTCTGTCCTGTGACCGCGATGACCGTTGGGCGCGTTCCCCCTCTGCGCGCTCTCCTGAACGCCCGCGGGACCGTCGCGCTAGGGACCGACCACAACGCCGGTACGAGCGGGCTCGGTGACATGACGATCGCAGTGGCGCTGGCGGTCTCGGTCGCGGACCTATCGGTGTCCGAAGCCCTCGCCGCGGCCACCGCCGGCTCGGCGCGCTCGCTGCTCCTCGACGACCGTGGCATCATCGAGACAGGAGCGCGCGCCGACATCGTCGCGTGGGACTGCGAGCACGAAGGCACGTTCGCGTGGGCGTGGGGAGTGACTCCCCATCAGGTTTGGCTGGGGGGTAATCCGGTCCTGAGCTGAGCGCGTCCGACACACTCGGTCTGACATCCTTAGGATGCTCGGGGAACAGCGGCGAAGCGGCGGCAGGAGGCCACATCAAACAGTTCGAGCTTTTGACGATCGTCGTGCCCGTTTACAACGAGGCCGCGACACTGCGCGGCGCGCTCGAGCGGCTGATCAAGGCCGAGCTCCCGATAGCCGTCGAGATCCTTGTCGTCGACGACGGTTCGACCGACGGAAGCCTGGCCACGATCGATGACTATGAGGCCAACGGTCTGATCCGCACTTTCAAGCACCCCCGCAACCTAGGCAAGGGCAGCGCCGTGCGAACGGGCATCCGCGAAGCCAACGGAGACCTGCTCACGATCTTCGACGCGGACTTCGAGTACAACCCGGCGGACTACGGGCCTTTGCTCGAGCCGCTCTTGAACAGTGAGACCAGCGTGGCGTACGGAACGCGCTCGTTCGGTGCGCACACCGCGTTCTCGTTCTGGTACGTGATCGGCAATCGCGTGCTCACGCTGTTCGCGAGTTTCCTTTTCAACTCGTGGCTGTCTGACATCGAGACCTGCTTCAAGGTCGCGGAGACCGAAGTGTGGCGCTCGTTAGAGCTGACGTCTGCCGGATTCGGGATTGAGGCCGAAGCCACGGCGAAGTTCCTACGGAACGGCCACCGGATCTTCGAGGTTCCGATCTCATACAAAGCGCGCTCACGGGAAGAAGGTAAGAAGCTGAACTGGACCGACGGCGTCGAGGCATTCTGGATCCTCATCCTCGTGCGGGCGCTCGGACGCCGTACATTGTTCCCGCGGCGCACCTCACACTGAAGACCACGACCGACCGCGTGTCATCTCCGGCGACCGCGACGCGCGGAAAGGGTCTGCTCGAAGGGTTCCTCGCACGCCGCAGATGCGCGATGGCTGATCGCCTCATCCCTTCCGATGTACGCAGTGGCTCAGTCCTCGACATCGGGTGCGGAAGCTTCCCCACCTTCCTCGACGGAACGCACTTCACCGAACGCTTCGGCATCGATCAGGTCCATCCAGAGGCGTGGGTAGGCCTCGTTCCACCACTGCAGCTGGTCACGTTCGACGCGGAAAGCTTTCCGGCCCTTCCGTTCCGCGACGCGTCCTTCGACGTCGTGACGATGCTCGCGGTGCTCGAGCACATCGAAGAGGCACATCTACCGCGCGTCCTCGGAGAGGTTCGTCGTGTGCTTCGGCCGGGAGGACGATTCGTCGTGACGACTCCCCCACCGTGGACCGACCGCCTCCTCAAGGTCATCGCGCGTGTAGGTCTCGTAAGCAAGCAGGAGATCGAGGAGCACGACAAGACATTCGTGAGGGCCGAGCTGGCGACGCTACTCGCGTCCGCCGGGTTCATCTCGATCGAGGCGGGTTACTTCGAGCTCGGGATGAACGTGTGGGCTACAGCCGTCACCCCTCTGGAGGCAACCAGAGGTCCGGCGGCAGATGCTCGGGCATGAGTGGCTCGTGGAGGTCGTAGACCGCGTAGTTGCTCGTCTCGAACCGCTCATACGAGATGTCTCCCGTATCAAGGATGCCGCGGAATCTCGCATCGGTGAGCGATCCGGCGACGATGACATAGCCCGGACTTCCGCTCGACCGCACTAGCGTCGCGTGAGGCTCATATCGTTGGTGCCCTATCGCAACCGCGATGACGCGCTCCTCACTCTCGAACGTGATCCTGTACGAGGTCCAATAGTTGGCGAACACGCGCGTTATCCCGCGCTCCTCGAGATCGTCGACCAGCGTCCCGAGGTGCCACGGTGGGACATAGTCCTCCGTCCAAGGCCCGTACGCCGGCTGCGCGTGGGGCCAGATCCCAGCCACCGTGAGCGCGACGCAAAGCGCAACTCCCGGGATCTCTGCGCGGTACCTGACCATCGCCCACGCGAGCAGGAGTGCCATGAGCGGAATCATGAAGAAGAGGTAGCGGGGGTTGATCACGTACCACGACAGTGGCGAAAACGCGAGTATGAACGGATACGTCGCAACGACCGCTATGAGCGGGGCCGTGCGCTCGGGTCTGCGCAGCACCAGCCACACGAGACCCACGACGAGGGCCAGATAAAGGACCCATCCCACGACCCCGCCGAACAAGACCCAATCTTGATTGCCGATCACTCGCAGTCCAAGAGCCGTGGGAAGCGCGTTGCGGAAGTAGCCGACGATGTGATCGAAGTAGGTGTTGTTCGGCATCGGCGGCACCTCCACCGATAGCGAGATCCAGTCGTTCTGGATGTTGTAAGCGATCCACGGCAGTGAGCCCAGTACGAAGAAGACCGCCGGGACAAATGCCTTCTTCAGTATCTCCGGGCGCCGGACGACAAGCCACACACATGCGGGCGCGATCACGAGCACCGTCTGCATGGTCGCCCACCACCCCATCCCCGCAGCGACCCCGAGCCACACCAGGTCGGTGAACTCGGCGTTCTCCGCGAGGCGAAGGACCAGCAACACGACAAGGAGGCAGCAGATCAGTCCGAACGAGTAGAACGCGTACCCCTTGGTCGATCTAAGGATGACGGTGGCAGGCCACACCCAGAACAGGAGCGCCCCCAGCGCGCCGGCGCGATCGCCGATCGTCCGCTTGCCGACACGCCAGGTGAGCCCTGCCGCCACGACAGTTAGAACGATGGCGACGAGCTTGTGCACGATCACCGACGAGCCGAACACCGCGAACGCGAGCGCGGTTATGTATGCCTCCTGCGCGCCGCCGTAGGACTGTCCCCAGTAGAAGATCGGGAACTCACCGTCGAGAACGTGACGGGCCATCAGCGCCCCGACGGCCTCGTCGGAGTCGAGAGCGCCTAGCTGGGTCCCGAGGACCCAAACCCGCAACGCGATACCCGCGAGGGCCAACGCGACGACCCAGACGATCGCCAGGCGACCTTCGGTCAGGCGGCCGTATATCTCGACGGCCCGATGAGGGACCTTCACACCTCGTCCTCGCCGATGCGAGACGCGGCGGTGACCACGACTGCTGCGAGACCTGTCGTGATCGGCACGGACGCGACCAGGCCGATGCTCCCGACGAGCGTTCTGACGATCTCCTCGGCGACGGTCTCGGTATTGAGGACGAGCCCGAGCGCACGGTTGGAGCCCGAGAACAAGATGAGCAACGGCAGCGATGCGCCGGTGTACGCGAGGACGAGCGTGTTGACCGTCGACGCGATGTGGTCGCGCCCGATCCTTATGCCCGCGCCGTAGAGGTCCCGGATCTGATAATCCTGGTTGGCGCGCTTTAGCTCCCACACCGCGGACGCCTGCGTCACCGTCACATCATCTAGGACACCCAGCGTTCCGATGATGATGCTGGCCAGCAACAGACCCTGGAGGTTCACCTGCTGCTGGCTGATCTGGAGGAACGCCGCTTCCTCGGTCCCCGCCCCAGTGAAGATCGAGATATTCACGAACAGGAGCGCGAGTCCCCCGGTGAGTGTGAGCGCGACAAGGGTCCCGAGCACCGCGGTCGTCGTCGCAGCGTTGAATCCATGAGCAAGGTAGAGCGCGAGAAACATGATCCCCGCACCCCCGACTATCGCTACCAGCAGTGGGTCCTCTCCTTGGAGGATGGCGGGCAGAACGAAGCGGACCAGGACGAGAAGTGACACCGCGAGCCCGGCGAGCGCGGCGAGACCCCTGAGGCGACTCAGCGCTATCACGAAGACCGAGAAGACGAGCGCCAGCACAATCAGCGGGACGCGACGATCGAAATCCAGAAAGAAGTACTTGGGAGGCGCGTCCACGCCGGGCGGAAGGGCTTCTGGCGCCGGCGCGTCGATGCTCCCGACGATCAGTCCGTCGCCGGCTTGGACTGACCTGGTACGCGCGGAGTTCGAGTAGTCGAAAGTAAAGCTATCGCCGGCATCGGGCCCCTCCTCGAGCTCGACGGTCACTCGGCTGCATACGAACCCACCCCGCCCTGGGACCTCGGGGCAGTCCGAGGGGACGACCTCGGTCACGGTTGCCTTGAACTCCTGAGTGTTGAAGCCTCCGGGATCAACGTTCAGGTCCCGCTGCTCGGGCCACAGCAAGGCGAACCCCACGATGGTCGCGATCAGGAACGGCGCGAGAGCGAGCAGCAGATAGCGGGTTACGCGCGGCGCGACCTCGACCGGCCCATGCGGATGATGATGGTCGTGGCCCACCGGCCGAGTATGACTAGAGCTTGGGGATGGCGCAGCTGACGCCGGTGCCCTTCATGGCGCAGTACCCGTTCGGGACCTTGTGCAGATACTGCTGATGGTAGTCCTCGGCGTAGTAGAAGATCCCTGACGCCGCGACCTCGGTCGTGATGGGCTCGTAGCCCTGGGACCTCAGCGCGTCGTCGTACACCCGGAGCGCCTCCTCGGCGATCCGCTTCTGTTCGTCGCTCGTGTAATAGATCGCCGACCGGTACTGGGTGCCGACGTCGTTGCCTTGGCGCATCCCCTGTGTCGGATCGTGCTCCTCGAAGAACACCTTGAGCAGCTCCGCGTACGTGATCTTGGCCGGGTCGAAGACGACCTGGACCACTTCGGTGTGGCCGGTGCGACCTGTGCACACCTCTTCGTAAGTTGGGTTCGGGGTGTATCCACCCGCATAACCCGCCGCGGTCGAGTAGACGCCCGGCAGTCTCCAGAACAATCTTTCGGAGCCCCAGAAGCACCCAAGCCCGAACACCGCGACCTCGAGCCCTTCCTCGAACGGGGGCTTGACCGGCGCCCCCAGAACGACATGGGTATCCGCGATCTCGAACCCGGGTTCGGCGCGTCCGGGCAACGCATCGCTCGGTGCCGGCATCTGCATCTTCTTCTTATTCGAAAACATCACTCACCTCCACCGGCGTTAACGCCGTCTGGCCCGCCTTGTTCCCGTATCGTCGCGCTTCTCGACCTGGGAGGATCTGCCGGCCCTTTAGGGAATCACAGGGAGCAACACGTGCGAGGCGCGCTCCGCGTCGTGGAAGATCCGTTGTCGCGCGGGAACCGTCGCGGTGGCCTCGACTCCGAGCTCGCCGTTGTTGGGGTTCCGGTCGTAGCGCGGGAAGTCGCTCGACGTCACGACCACCCGCAGGCGCTGGCCGGCCCTTATGACGATCGAGGTCGCCCATAGATCGATGTCGTAGCGCTCGACCGCACCGGGGTCGACCAGTGTCCGCTCCGGGCCGTTGCGATAGCTGCCTCTCATGATGCCGTCGACGACGTTGAACGTCCGTCCGTCCTCGTAGACCACGCAGAGCTTCACCACCCAGTCCGTGTCCGGAGCGTCCGTCGCCGCGTACAAGACGGCCTTCACATGGCCGGTGAACTCGAGGTCTGCGCTGAACGGTTCCGAGGTGTACGTGAGGACATCGCTCCGGCCCAAGATGGGTGACTGTTCGACCGGCCCAGGCACATAAGTGCGTGGCATGAGGAGGTTGCCCCCGAGCGTCGGACATGGGTCTGAAGGGTCGTAGACGTAGGAGTCGTGTTCCTCGTCCGGCCCAGGCGCGGCAGGAGACAGAGCGTCGCCGGCTCCGAGGAACCAAGGGGTGTCTACCGCGCGGCTGAGCGGCCAGTCATCCTCATCACGCCAGCGATTGATTCCCTGCACGAAGATCTTGACGCGCGGCTCATCGTCGATCCCCGTGTCGATCCCCGACAGACGCTGCGAGAACCAGCGCAGCTGCATCGCGGTGAGGTCTTCCTTTAGATCCATCAGCAACCCACTCGAGCGGATACCGAAATCGAGCTCCCCAACGACATTGAGGAACATCCCGTGCGACCAGGGGGCGATCACAAGTTTGGTCTTGGCGCGCGCCTCTTCGGTAGCCGCTTCCGTCTTCATTGACGCGTAGTGCTCGAGGTCCGAGGCGAGCAAAAGGTCGTACCAACCCGCCATGATCAAAGCAGGCACCTCGATGCGGTCGTGCTTGTCCGAGACCGACATGGACCGCGTGAGCTCATCGGGAACGTCTCGCGCCAGTATCTCCTTGAAGAACGGCAGGAAGGTGTCGTCATCAACGCGCGCCGGAGGGAACTCGGTAAGGGGCATGTGCCGCACCCGGTCTTCGAACCCATCGATGTCGTCGATGAGTTGGACCAGCGACGGAAGGAAGTCCGGGGACCCAGCCTTCGCCCGCATCATCGCGTTGGGTCCGATCGACAGCAGCGACCACTGCACGAACGTCCCGAGCAAGAACGCGCCACCGCGGCGGACATGATTGACGATGAAGTCATTCGGCGACGTGCATGTCGAGATCGCCTTCAGCGCGGGCGGTGCGGTCGCGGCCGCGTGCCACGCGGTACCGCCCATGTATGACACGCCGAAGGCTCCGACTGCGCCGCTACAACCGGGCAAATTCGCCGCCCAGTCCACGGAGTCGTAGCCATCGTCGAACTCATTGCGATAGAGGAAGAACGTGTCGCCATCCGACGCCCATCGGCCTCGTACATCCTGCACCGCCACGATGAACCCGTTCGAAGCTGCCTTGATCGGGTCGAGGTGCAGGATCGTCAACGCCAGCACGTCCTTGTTGTACGGCGTGCGCATCAGCAGCACGGGGTGGGGCCCGTCTTCTGCGGGACGGTAGACATCACCGCGCAACACGGTGCCATCACGAAGCTTAGCTTCGACGTTCTTTTCGACGATCACTCCGGCCATCAATTCACCTTTCAGTGCGGGGATTGCCCCATCGAACGATCGAAGCCGCCCACGTGTACCCGGTGCCGGCGGCAAGGATCACGATCACGTCTCCGTCGCGGAAGCGACCTTCGTTCGCGCCGAGTGCGAGCGAGAACAGCGGATCGACAGCGCTCATGTGGCCGTGGTGATCGAGGTAGATCGAGCGCTCTCTCGGGATCCCCATCTCTAGGAGGATCGCCTCGTTGAGCGAACGCTTCGTGTGGATCGGAAGCAGCCAGTCCGCGTCGGACCGATCGAAGCCCGACCGCTCCAGTGCATCGAACGCGACCGCTATGAAGTTCTTGACGGTGATGGGATCGAGGCGAAGCTTCATCTCGGCGGGATCGCGCACATCGAGCACGTGCATACCGCTGGCTACCGTCTCAACCGTGGTCGGGTTCCGGCTGCCTCCCCCGGGGACCATGATGTCGTCTGAGAAAGAACCGTCGGTGTAGAGGCTCGAAGCAAGGACCTGATTGGTCTCGTGCCCGCGCGTCAGCAAAACGGCCACCGCGCCGTCCCCGAACGGGAACATGAAGCGCGAACGCTCATTCTCGTAATCGATGAGGTAGCTCTCGCGTGACGCCCCAACGAGGAGGATCGACCCGAGACGGTCGTCGGCGCGCAGCATGTCGGCGACTATCTTGAGGGCGACTGGGGCACCGGCGGAAACGTTCACGAGCTCGAAGGCGAACCCCTCGATCCCGAGAGCACGTTGGATCTTGGGCGCCACCTGCCACACGGCGTAATCCTTCCAATGCGAACCGAAATACGCGACCGCGTCGATCGTGTCGGCTCCGTGGCGTTCGACGATCGGAGCTGCGGCCTTGATGCACATATCCGAAACATGCTCGTCGGGCGCTGCCACGTGCTTCCCGTAGAGCCCGAACTTCTCCACGATCACCGATTCGGGGATGCCGGTGCCTGCTGCTAGATCGGCGGACGTCACGAACCTCTCCGGCTCGTAGAACGAAAGGTCGGCGATCCCGACGGGAACGGTCACGACGAACCACCGTGCTCGGAGCGCAGCTCTTTCTTCAGGAGCTTCCCCGTGGCGTTGCGCGGCAATGGATCGCCGAAGACAAAGCTCTTGGGCACCTTGAACGACGCGAGGCGTTCCTTGCACCATTCGGTCAAGTCATCGGCGCTCGTGGTTTCGTCGCGGCGCACCACGATCGCGCGGCCGACCTCACCCCAGCGCTCGTCGGGGACGCCGATCACCGCGGCCTCCACGACACCCGGATGAGCCGCGAGGACATTCTCGACCTCGGCGGGGTAGACATTCTCGCCGCCCGAGATGAACATGTCCTTGACGCGGTCGACGATGTAGATGAATCCGTCCTCATCTACGCGCGCGACGTCACCGGTGCGCAACCACCCCGACCGCAACGCCGCGGCTGATTCCTCGGGGAGCCGCCAGTAACCCCTCATCACTGAGGGGCCCGAAACGACGACCTCGCCGGTCGCTCCCGGACGGACCTCGGCGTCATCCGCATCGAACACGCGCACGTCGGCGAAGAAATAGGGCCGGCCAGCCGCACCTGCCTTTGCCTCAGCTAGCTCCGGCGGAACGATGAGGCAGTTCGGCGCGGCCTCGGTCAGCCCGTAGCCCTGGGTGAACGGCAGACCGCGCGCGTGATAGCGCCGGATCAGCTCGACGGGCAGCGGCGCGCCGCCGCACACGCAGATCCTGACGGAAGAGAGATCGGCAGAGTCGAAACGAGGGTGGTCCGCGAGCATCTGATAGATCGCAGGCACACCCATCAAGCTAGTGATGCCGTCCGACTCGATGAGATCGAGGACGCGGTCTGCGTCGAAGGAATCCTCGAGATAGACGCATCCGCCTTTGATCCAGACCGACAACGTGTTCACGTTCCACCCCCCGACATGGAACATCGGCAGAATCACGAGGGTTTTCTCGTCTCGGGTCACATCGAGTGCCACGAGCATGTTGAGATTCGTCCAGAAGAAGTTCCCGTGGGTGAGCATCGCTCCCTTCGGACGTCCGGTTGTTCCACTCGTGTAGAAGATCGCGACGACGTCGTCAGGGGTGACGTCCGCCATCTCACGGCGGGGGGTCGCGTCGGTGAGCGCGGCCTCGTAGGACGGATCCTCCGACTCTCCGACGGCGAACACCGTCGAGATGTCCGTCGCAGGAGCGAACGCTTTGACCGTCTCCGAAAGGGCACCTTCATAGACGAGCGTGCGGATGCCCGCGTCGGTGCAGAGGTACTCGAGCTCGGGGGCCGCGAGCCGCGTGGACAGCGGCACGAGGACTGCCCCGAGACGAGCGCAAGCGGTGAGGAGGTCGACATACTCACGCCCGTTGCCGAGGAGCGCCCCGACCCGATCGCCGAGACCTATGCCGGTCGCGGCCAGCACCGAGGCACAGCGAGCGGCGTGGTCGTCCAGCTCGGCATAGGTGTAGGTCCGCCCGCGCGTGACCAGCGCAGGGCGGCCTCCGGCGAGGGCCGACGCCCGCGCGAGCCAGCCGCCGACGTTGGAAAAAGCAGATCCCCCGGGGGTCGGAGCGGCAGGGGTCACGGTCGCCTTTCGCCGAAAACTCTTTGACGGACGTGGTTCAGCGGTGTATATGAACGTTAGTTTACCTAACGCCCGAGATGCAAGCCCGAGGAAAAAAGAAAGGCGGCGACGGGATGAAGCGTACGGGGGGATTCCGGTGGGTTTCGGTCGTGGCGATGATCGCGCTCGTGGGGACGGCGGCCTGTTCAGGCGGCCCGCTGCCGACCGCGGGTGGTACTGCGTCACCTGGAGCCACGGTGGCGGACCTCCCCTCTTCCGGCGCGTCCAGCTCTCCTGAGGTCGACGCCAAGACCGGTAAGACCAAGAAGGGCCCGAAGAAGGGCTCCCCCGCCGGTACCTCTCAGGAGCACACCACCGGGACGACAGTCAGCGCGTCGGGCGAGACGGTCAGCAACGAGGAACAGGCTGAACGCTCCCGCAAGCTCGCTAAGGGACTGCCCCCGGTGAACCTGTGGCCGGAGGCGACCGCGCAGATGGGCTTCACCGACGACAAGATCGTGTTCTGCAGCCACGCCGCGTTGACGTTCGCGCAGGTCTTCGACACGCGGATCGAGGACCTCAACATCTACTGGGAGATGGTCAACGCAAGCGGCGGCATCTACGGCCGTCGTGTCGAGATGACCTACGAAGACGACGCGTACCGGCCCGATCAGGCAGTGACGGCAGCCGAAGCATGTAAAGCCAAGAACCCGTTCATCCTGTTCGGCGGCATCGGCTTCGACCAGATCCCCGCCGTACGTGCGTGGAACGAGCAATCACAGAATCGTCTGCTCTACATCCATCACATGGCGCGACAAGACCTCGAGAAGCAGTACAGCTTCAGCTTCTTCCCGTCGGTCGAGCAAGCGGGAACGTTCGCGGCGCGCTGGCTGATGTCCGCGCATAGCGGGGACGTGATCGGCGCGGTGTGGCGTCAGAGTGAGGCATGGGAACCCGGCCACACGACGTTCAAATCCACCCTCGAGTCGGCAGGTCTCGAGCTCGCCGCGGACCTTCCCGTGCAGAAGGACCAGGCCGTCTACACCCAGCAGATCGCCGAGCTGCAGTCCCAGAACGTCGAAACGGTGTTTCTGTGGGAAAACGCGTTGGGTGCGACGGAGTTCATCGCACAAGCGAAGCGCCAGGACTACCACCCGACCTACGTAGTGTTCCCTTTCCAGCTCGAGACCGACACTCTGCAGGAGGATTCGCTCGATCCCCCGATGGAGGGCGTCGCTTTCTGGCCCCCGTACGCACCGGGGGTGCGCGGCGGTCCCTACGCCCCGTACACCGACGAGATCATCAAGTTCGAGGCCGCGATCAACGAATACGCAACCGCCGATGAAGGCAACGACATCTTGTTCATGACGTGGCTCGCGTACAAGCAGATGCACCAGCTTCTGCTCGATTGCGGGCCGGACTGCGATCGCAACCGGCTGGTAGCTCTGATGATCTCGGGTCGACACAAGGCTGTATCCCCCAACTGCCCGTTCGACTTCACGGCCAACGGCCACGTCGCCGGCCTCACCGGCAACATCTTCAAGGCGATCGATGTCGACGGTTATGGCGCCGCATGGGCGCCGTTCAAGACCTGCGTACGGATCTGACGATCAAGGTCATCTGAATCATGGTCCGAGCCATCGTTTCGGGGCTCGCCAACGGCGGCATCTACGCGCTGCTGGCGGTCGGCATCGTGCTCGTCTACAAGGGCTCGCGCGTTCTCAACTTCGCGCAGGGCGAGATGGGGACATTCGGGCTCTTCATCGCCTTCTGGCTGATCGAGGAGCAAGCTCTGCCATGGTTCGTCGGGTGGGCGGGAGCGATCGCGGTTGTCGCGATGATCGGCCTCATCTTCGAGCGGGTCGTCGTCCGTAACATGGCCGGCGCGTCGAGGCTTTCGGTGGCGGTGGCAACGATCGGCTTGCTGCTGTTCCTCGTAGCTATCGAATACAAGCTGTTCGGACCAAGCCCGCGCATCCTCGAACCTCCGATCGCAGGGCTGGGGATGAAGATCGCATCGTTCTACGTGAGCCCAACGCAGGTCTTGGCCCTCGCGACAGCCATCGCTCTCGGCGCCGCTCTCGCGATGTTCCTGAAGCGCACCGACTTCGGCCTCGGCCTGCTCGCGGCATCTCAGGACACGACCGCAACGCGTCTGGTGGGCCTCAAGGTGGCGCGTGTATCGGCATTTACCTGGGCGGCGGGCGGCGCGGTGTCGGCTCTTGCCGCGCTGTTGATCGAGCCCACGATCGGCCTCTTCGCGGCAGGGTTCATGACTGCGCTCTTCGTCCGAGGTCTCGCCGGCGCGCTGCTCGGTGGCTTGACGAGCTTGCCCGGCGCGTTCGCGGGAGGACTTGCGGTCGGCGTCATCGAAGCGGTCGCCGGGCAGCGCTTCGTCCAGTCCACCTTCCCCGGGATCCAATCCGTGAGCGTGATGGTGATCATCGTTCTCGTGCTGCTCATCCGCCCCCGAGGTCTCTTCGGTAAGGCGGTGACGGCGTGACCGAGATCACCGGCTGGCCGTACGACCGAGACTTCCGGTTCGCCTTCACGAGGCGCAAGGGCATCGCGATCGCCTGCTTGGTGCTGGCTGTGGTGTTGCCTCCCCTTCTCTACAGGTCAGGCGTGTTGTCGAGCCACATGGCGCTCATCATCGGAGGCGGTGTTTGTTACGCGCTCATGGCGCTATCGCTCAACGTACTCCTCGGTTACGCAGGACAGATCTCGCTCGGACACGGCGCGTTCCTCGGGGTCGGCGCGTTCGCGAGTGGACTCCTAACGATCAAGCTGCAGCTTCCGGTGATGCTGGGCCTCGCCGGCGCAGCCGTCTGCGGAGCTCTGTTCGCACTGCTGCTCGGCGGCCCAGCCCTTCGATTGCGAGGTCTCTACCTTGCGATCACCACTATCGCGTTCGCTTTCATGATGGAGGAGTCGTGGTTCCGCTGGGGTCCGCTCACGGGGGGGTCGGCCGGGCTCGAGCTCCCCCGCCCACGCGCCGGTATGTTCGTGTTCTTCGAGCACGCGGATTACCTCGCGTTGCTGCTCGTCATGTTGGTGGGGTTCTGGCTCCTGGACCAGAACATCACCAAGACAAAGATCGGACGCGCCTTCAACGCGATCCGCTGGGACGAACGCGTCGCACAGGGTTTCGGTGTGCCCGTCGCCCGCTACAAGATCCTGGCGTTCGTCGTCTCCGGCGCGCTGGCCGCGGTTGCGGGTGCGCTCTACGGACACCTGATCGGCTTTGTGAACTCCGAGAGCTTCGCGTTCAAGTCGCAGCCCAACTTCTCGCTGCTGCTCGTAATCATCGTCGCGATCGGAGGTTTCGGGAGCCGAGGTGGGGTTGCGACGGCAGCGGTCTTCTACGCGTTCATCCCCCAGATCCTCGAGCCGTTGCGTGGCTGGGAGCTGATCATCGGATCCCTCCTGCTGATCGACGTCATGGCGCGTCATCCCGGAGGTCTTGCGGGTGCGGCTCGCAAAGCGCGCGAGAAGCGCGGAGAGAAGAAGGCGCGCGCCCAGGTCGAGGATGTCTCCGAATCCGAGGTGCCCCGCCTGCCGAAGTTCCCCCGGCCTCAGGAGCTCGCACAAAGACCAGAGGTCCTGACCGGGACCGACATGCTCGAAGCGGACGACATTGCCGTCTCCTTCGGCGGCCTCAAGGCCGTCGACGGCGCATCGCTCAAGGTGCGCTCCGGACAGATCGTGGGGCTCATCGGCCCCAACGGCGCGGGTAAGACGACCCTTTTCAACGCGGTTTCGGGCTTCGTGCGTCCGGAAGCCGGAAGCATCCGCTACCTCGGCCGAGAACTGTTGAACCTCCCGCCGCATGCGCGGGCCCAGCTCGGCATCGGTCGGACATTCCAGCAGATCGGGCTGACGAAGGACCTGTCTGTCCGCGAGAACTTCCTGCTCGCACAACACGTGTCGGCGCGCTACGGCATCACTCGTGCGCTGCTGCTCACGCCGGGCGCGGCGGACACCGAGAAGCGCATGAACCGCAGGGCCGACGAGGCGATCGAGGCGTTGGGGTTCGCCCAGTTCACCGACACCGAGGTCCGTAACCTCTCGCATGGCCAGCAGCGTCTTGTCGAGCTCGGCTGCATGCTGGTGACATCACCGGACCTTCTTCTACTCGACGAACCTTCGGCGGGGATGTCGCCGGCGGCCGTCGAGAACCTGGGCGAACGCCTGCGCGACATCCGTGACGAGCTCGGGCGCACCGTGCTTCTGATCGAACACCACATCCCCCTCGTGCTCGACGTGTGCGACTACATCTACGTTCTCAACTTCGGCAAGGTTCTCGCCCACGGAACGACCGAAGAGATCGGGCGAAAGCCCGAGGTCATCGGTGCCTACTTCGGCGAGGCGGTTGCATGAGCCGCTTACTCGAGCTCGACAACGTGCGCGCCGGCTTCGGCGCCAACACCGTGCTTCACGGCTGCAGCTACCACGTCGACGAAGGGGAGATCGCTGCGGTGCTCGGTCTCAACGGCGCAGGTAAGAGTGTGTCTCTGAAAGTGGCGGCGGGCCTCATCCCTGCATGGTCCGGAAAGATCGTGTTCGCAGGCGAGGACGCGACGTCGATGTCGGTCGAAGAGCGCGTCGCACGCGGAATGGGTCACGTCCCCCAGGGACGCCAAGTGTTCGCGGATCTCACCGTGGAGGAGAACCTCCGGCTCGGCGCCTATGTGCTGCGTCGGCGCGACCGCTCTCGCTATCCGGGGGCTCTGGAACACGCGTTCGATCGATTCCCGCTTCTCGCCGAGAGGCGTTCGCAGCTTGCCGGCACGATGTCGGGAGGACAGCAGGCGATGTTGGCTGTGGCGCGCGCGTTGATGTCGGAACCGAAGCTCCTCGTCGTCGACGAGCCATCGGCGGGCCTGGCTCCGGTCGCGGTCCAAGAGCTCTTCGACACACTGGTCGCCGTTCACGCTTCGGGCGTGACCATCCTCATGGTCGAACAGAACGTGACGCTCTCTCTCAAGATCGCGCACCGCGTCCACATCATGCAGAGAGGACAGATCGTCTACGAGGGCTCTGTGGACGAGCTCGACAACGAGAAGGTCGCCGGCTACCTCGGCATCGGGCGGTTGCTCTCGAAACCCGTCGCCGCAGCGAAGAAAGGGAGGAAGCGATGACGGCAATCGAACGCGCTGATGTCGACAAGGCACCGGTTCGGCACACGTCTCTGCGCATCGAGGACGCCGCCATCGACCTCTTTTACGAGCGAGGCTTCAAGTCGACGACGATGCGCGAGATCGCGCTCGCCTGCGGTCTCACGCCCGGTGCGCTCTACAACCACTACACGTCGAAGGACCAGCTTCTCTACACGATCATCCACCGCGTGCACGTGCAGCTCCAAGACGAGATCCTTGAAGCGCTGGACGCGGCACCCGACGCTCCGGGCGAGCGCCTCAAGGCGTACGTCTACGTGCACTCGCTGTATCACACGCGTTTCCGCACCGAGGCACGCGTAGCGAACCAGGAGATCTCACTACTCACCGAGCCGGGACGGGCCGAGATCGTGAAGCTCCGCAGGGACATGCGCAAGCTGTTGAAGGACCTCTTGATCGAAGGCGACCGCATCGACGAGTTCGACGTACCGGAGCCGACGGTGACGACGAGCGCGATCCTCAACATGGGCATCGCAATCGCGGACTGGTTCCGGCCCGATGGACGGATGACATCCGAGGAGGTTGCGGCGATCCACGCGCGTCTCGCCCTGAGGCTCGCGGGTGCCCACGAGGACGCTCGATGACACTCAAGGGGCTGATGCAGGACTCGCAGCTGAACATCGGCTCGATCTTCGATCGGCTCCGCACCATCTACTCCGACTCGCAGATCATCTCGCCCGAGCGACGCATGAGCTATGGAGAGTTCGCCGAACGCGTCCTGCGCCTCGCGACGGTGCTGCGCGACCTCGGTGTTGGACCGGGAGATCGCGTCGGCTCATTCGCGTTCAATTCCGCTCGGCACCTCGAGCTTTACTACGCGGTGCCCCTGATCGGAGCTGTTCTCCACACGATCAACGTGCGGTTGTCATCGGAACAGATCGTTTACATCGTCGACCACGCCGAGGATGCTGTCGTCTTCTACGACGGGGTGGTGTCGGAGCGTATCGAGGAGCTCGCGCCGCAGTTCTCGACCGTGCGGCGCCTTATCGCCATGGGCGAGGGCCCAGCGGACCTTGGCCACGACGACCAGGACTCGTTGATCGCCGGAGCGTCACCGGCCGTCGATCTTCCCGATGTCGATGAGAACGCCGCGTGCGGACTCTGCTACACGTCCGGGACCACCGGCATGCCCAAGGGCGTGCTCTACTCGCATCGCGCTCAGTGGCTTCATGCGATGTCTTTCAACATGGCTGATCACATGGGCCTCACCCAGATGGATCGCGTGCTGCCGGTGGTTCCGCTCTTCCACGCGGCGGGATGGGGCATCCCCTACGCCGCGCCTTTTACCGGAGCGGATCTCGTCTTCCACGGCCCCGACAACTCTCCAGGCACGGTCGGGAAGGTCATCGACGAAGAGGGCGTAACCATTGCTGCGGGGGTGCCGACCGTATGGAAGGAGCTCCTGCCCCTTCTCCGTTCGGGTGACGTCAAGGCGGCATCCCTCAACCGTCTCATGGTCGGAGGCGCCGCGGTCCCCCGTTCGCTCATAGAAGCCTACGAAGGCTTCGACGTCGATCTCATCCAGGCATGGGGAATGACCGAGACCAGCCCACTCGTGTGTCTGTCCCGTCCTCGACGCCACCACCGCGGCCTGAGCAACGATGAGCTCCTCGACGTGCGCGCCAAGACGGGAACGATCTTCTCGGGCATCGAGATGAGGATCTGCGCGTCCGACGGGTCGGTCGTGGAATGGGACGGCAAGCAGGTCGGCGAGATCGAGGTGCGTGGCCCCTGGATCGCGGCCGCCTACTACGAGGACGAGACGTCGGACGACAAGTTCCACGACGGCTGGCTGCGGACGGGCGACATGGCAACCGTCGAGCCCGACGGCTACTTCAAGATCGTCGACCGCGCCAAGGATCTGGTGAAGTCGGGCGGCGAATGGATCAGCTCGGTCGATCTCGAAGGAGCACTACTCGCGCACCCGCAGGTGCGCGACGCCGCGGTTGTCGGAGTCCCCTCTAAGAAATGGGACGAGCGGCCGGTCGCGATCATCGTCGCCGATGGCGCGGGGATCCCCACGCTTGAGTCGCTGCGCGACTTCCTCGCCCCGAGTTTCCCCAAGTGGTGGCTTCCAGACGACGTCGTCATCGTCGAGGAGATCCCGAAGACAAGCGTGGGCAAGATCGACAAGAAGACGATCCGCGTGCAGCTCGCGGACGTGGAGCTGCCATGAAGAGGATCGTCGCGGTCATCGCGATCCTGGCGCTTTTCGTGCCGGGTCCGGCACGCGCCGACCACTGGGAGAAGTACATCGGTCCGGAGGAGCCCACACGCGAGTTCCCCGAGGCGTTCATGGACCTGCTTCCGAAGGACCGGCAGGCGAATGCGATGGCTAACGCGTGGGCCGATCCGCGCGTCGGCGGTTGGGGCAGCGACGAATGCGAAACAGGGCACACGCCGCGTACACCGGTGGTGTTCGTGCACGGTAACGGTGGATCCGCCGGGCACTGGAGCCTGGCCGGCGCGGAGCCCCTGTGGACCGATGTCCGGGCGGAGTTCATCGCGGCTGGATATTGCCCCCGCGAGCTTTGGGCGGTGTCCTACGACGGTGCGGGCAGCTACTCGACCTACAACGACGTCAACGCTCTCGAGGTCTTCAGGTTCATCGAAGGCGTACGGAGATACCTGCGCGTGCCGAAGGTCGATGTCGTCGCACACTCGCTGGGCGTCACCGTCGTTCGGAAGGCCGCGTTCTATCGTCCGTCCCTCTATAAGCACATGAGGCGCTTCGTTGCCATCGCCGGCGCGACTCAGGGCACGACGACATGCCGAGGGACCGCGGAGCACGGCATCCTCCACGTCTGCGACGAGGTCGCACCCGGCGCGCGGTGGCTCGACGAGCTGAACTCGATCGGCGAAACACCGCCAGGCCCGGAATACCTCACCATCTATGACGGCACCGGCGTAGCCGACGACTTCTATCTAGGACCCGACGCGCGGTCGCCTCGGCTCGAGGGCGCGTGCAACCACGAGATGCCGTACCTGGACCACTTCTCACTCGGTTGGAGTCAGGCTGCAGTCGACGTCTACAGTGAGTTCCTGATCAGCGGCGCCCTACCCTCCTGCGACCCATAAGGAAGGACATTTTGGGATTCCTGAGTCGGCTCTTCGACAAAGGCTCCAGCGAGGAGCACGAACACGAGCATGCGCACGAGCACGAACACGGCGAAGAGCAGGAACCTTCATGCAGTCACCTGGACCAGATCGGAGAGGTCACTCCGGCCGCCGACGGATGCGTGGATTGCCTCGCCACCGGAGACGAGTGGCACCACCTCCGCGTCTGTATGACGTGCGGCTACGTGGGCTGCTGCGACTCGTCGCCGAACAAACATGCGTCGGGGCATGCGCGCACGGTGGGGCATCCGATCGTGCAATCCTTCGAGCCCGGCGAGGATTGGTTCTACTGCTACGTCGACGACTTCGGGTTCGAGATCGAGGAGGCTCCGTCGCTCAGCTACCCCACGGGCGCGCGCTAGACCGCGACCAGGTTGGTTGCCCGAACTACTCCGTGATGGTTGCGGTCGCGGCGAGGTCGAACGTCGCGTTCAGGCCGGCGAAGAGGTCGACCACGATCCACCTGGCTCCGGGCGGGATAGCCCCGGCCGGGTCCGGCCCCTCGGTCAGCGAATAGTCGCCCATCAACGCGCACCCGGCGTCGTAGAAGTAGGCATCCATATCGAACGCACCGGTCGCGTCGGCACCGAGGACCGTGAGCGTGGCGCTTCCGAGGCGGTAGTCCTCAGGGAGCTCCACGACCCAACCGTCGAAACCTTGCGATGCGGGCATCGATCCACACATGTTGACCTCTCGGAACTCCCCCTCGGTGACTCCGAAGAGGACCGCGCCGGTGGGCCCCGGAACCGACATGGAACCGCTCTCCTCGAACGTGATGGTGCGGGTCTTCGATGCAGGGGGCTTCTTCTTCTTGCCGGCCACGGCCGACGGTGCGGCCACGACGGTGAGCGCAAGGGATGCCGCAACGAGGGTCACGAGGAGCTTTTTCATCAGACCTCCAGCCTGCTGTAGATAGCCATCGCCGAAGCTTCGGCGCGGACCGCCGGCTTCCTGTCTGCGGGGTCGTCCACCTGTCCACTCGGCGACACCGGCAACGATCCCGACGGCGCCAAGAGGAGCGGCCCTCATCCCAGGTAATAGTCCTGACCGAAGATCCTCGAGCTTGGAGCGACGCGCCTCGCGGTCGCAACCGTGGAACCCTGCTTCGTGGGTGTGGAAACCTCGAACAGCGGATCGGAGCAGACGGGACAGAAGCTCGGCTCTTCGGCGTCGAGATAGACATTTCGCTCACAGCGTCGGCAGTGCATCGTCTTGGTCGGCACAAGGGACCCCCTCCCTCTGTGTCGTGCAGGTCCCGCGAAAAAAGCCGCTGGCCTGCTCGACGGCTAGCGGCTTAACCGGGCGAAAATCTACCACTGCGTTGCCGGTTTGAAACCCTCCGCGTTCAGTGACAGCCCTCAGGTTCGGGGGCCTCTTCCTCTTGGTCACCGTCGTAGATCGTCACCGAGAGATCCTGATCGTCCTCCTTCTCTGCCGACTCCTCTCCGGTGCATACGTAGACCTCCTTGTAGCCCCGGCCCTCGTCGGTGTCGGCGCGCGCGGGCCCGACATGTACCGGAGCCGCCGGGTCGTCGTACTCAGACGGCTCGTGTTGAGACGACGGCCTGACGGCTGGTGGACGTTGGGTCTCTCCGCCGGGGCGAGACTGCCTTCGTTCCGTCGGTCGTTCGCCCCTGGAGAACGAGCTTGCGTACATCTTGGTCACGCGAGAACGATCCAGGCCCGCCGCGACGGCACCGGGCTCAGCCGGTGTTGCACCCATAGGGCTGAAGCCGATCGTGATAGCAACCGCCGCCGCGGCAAGCGCGGACGCGGTTCCGTGCATCTCCGCCACCCCCGGCGATCCGACCCACAACTGAACGCGCCGCCAGCCCAACGGGATCGACCCGAACGCCGAGGCGGTTTTCTCCATAGCGTTTGCCAAACGCCGCCGCGCGCGCATGCGTGCCATCTTGGCGGCCGAGCTGGTAGGCGCGGGCATAGTCGGTTCGACCAGCTCGAGGAGTGTGTTCCTGTCGGCCGGGCGAAGGGTGCCCATCACCCGCGCGACGACGGTCAGGCGCGCTCTGGCGAGAGCGTGATCTTCGACGTCGACATCCGCGGCGGTATCGGGAATCTCAGCGAGGGGAACAGCACGCACCCGCCGGAAGTTGTCGATGAGGCAATTGAGGGCAATCGTGCGTGCGAACGGCCATACCGGCTGGGTCAGGTCTACGCGCGACCAGCTCGAGTAGAGCTTGATCGCGGCCTCTTGGAGGACGTCTTCGGCGACGTCAGCCTGAGCGCCCCGGGCCATGAGCAAACGAAAGAGGCGCGGCCTCAGCACCGCCCACGCCTGCTCGAACTCGACTCCGTCCTTCATGGCCGACCTGTTCTCCGGACCGGTCGTCCGCTCCTGGGCGCGCCCGTGACCGGAAACGTTCATATGAGCCCCCTCTTCGCCGCGAGATAAACCGCACGGATCGTCGTCGAAGCCCCCATAGCCTCGCGCGCTCCTCTTATCGCTCGCCTCATCGTCGCTTCGCTAACCCGTGCCGCTCGGGCCGCCTGCGCCTGGCTCATGCCCGAGGCCAGGGAGCGCAGGAGCGCAAGCTGCAGATCGTCGAGCTCCGCCGGTATGTCGCCTGAGCCGCGACCCTCCTCTGTTCCGTACATGCCACCTACACGCAAGGTGACCGGTTCCGGTCACATGTCGCTCGAATCTGTGACCGCCCGGACCGGCGGTGCGTGTGGTCGACGTGAGGGATGTCCCCCTCACCGTCTCAGAAAGGGAGCCGCAGATGAAGAGGCTATTGGTCTTGTTCGTGATCCTTGGAACCGTGGTGGCCGGAAGCGGTCCCGCCGCAGCCGGCCGGAGATGGACCGCCGAAGCGCCGTACTCGATCGCCGCACCGGGTGGCTGTGCCGATGCCGGTGGGCAAAGCACCTGTGCCTACTACATCGACTGCTCGGTCTCACTCGGGTGCGCCCGAGTGATCCTCAAGAAGCCGGCGACGTCGGTGAACATCGAGGTACTGGACGCATCCGGAGCGGCGACCGCTGCGCGGATCTACGCTCCGGGCGCCGGATTGATCGGAGCGATCTGCGGCAAGAGTGACGCGCCCATCAACGCTTACGGCGCGGGCGAGCTCTGGGTACACCCGCACAACGGAACGTGCAAAGACTCGACACCCTCAGTCGCGACCCAAGGCATCGTGCGCGTCACTCCGGCATCGAAGTAACTCAGCCGTCCGCGGGAGGCCCGGGATCCCCTACGACGCCTTCTAGTACGTCCTTCGCGATAAGACGCGCCTCGTCGAGGTGTGCCGAATCAACGAAGAGGCGCGTGCCGCGTTCCCAGATCCGCGAGAAGTAGCCGGGCTGCTTGTACCACCACGCGATGCCGCGCTCCTCGAGCTGGCCGGCGATAGCGTTGGCGTGCTCGTCGGTGAACTGCCCAAGGTGGACCGTCGTCATGTCGGTCATTTGAGCATCAGGTCGTCGAGACGATTTCTGGCTCGACGCCTGAACGACGCGAGAGAAGGATCCACACGGCACAGATTGCGACGAGTGCCCCGACAAGTGCATCGGTCCAGATGAAGACGTGCATCTTGGCCGAGAACTCTCCCGCGCTGCCATAGGGGTAATGCCCGAGGCTGCTCAACCCGGTGTACGAATAGACGAGGAGATACAAGCCGGCGGACAAGGACCTGCCGTCGCGGAACATCATGTATCCCCCTATCCCAATGAGAGTCAACAATGACCACGCGATGAGGATCGTCTCGCGATGGATCCAGTCCGGCTGCGGATAGTCCTCGATCGAGATGTAGTTGTCGGTGTAATGAAGAGCGGTCACGACGACCGACGCGATGACCGCCGCCCGCACAGTAGAAATCGTAGGCAACCTCACGCTCTGCATGGGTCAACGCTACAAGCTGGTATAGGAACCAGGTCGATGACCCCCACAAAGGCACTCGAGGTTGGACCCCGTCGAGCCACCAGCTCACGGCTGGGAGCGAGGACCTTCCGCTCGGCTGCGGAGGTAGTCAGGTGGCACGGGGCGATGCAGGCGCAGGATTACAGCCCGGCCAGTTGGTCGATCGCGCAGCGCGCGCTCGGGCTGGTCCCCAAGGACATCGACGCCGCGCTCGCATCAGGATCGATAATCCGAACGCATGTCCTGCGACCCACCTGGCATTTCGTGGCACGCGAGGATCTCCGTTGGCTTCTCACGCTGACTGGTCCGCGCGTTCAACAGGGCAACGCATCGCGCTACCGCCAACTGGGGCTCGATGCACGGACTTTCAGCCGTTGTGAGACTGCGATCGTTGACGCACTGCGAGGCGGCAACACCCTGCGCAGGGATGCCATCGCGGGCGTTCTCGACGAAGCAGGGATCGATCGCGAAGGGCAACGGCTTCCTCACATCCTTGGGTACTGCGAGCTTGAAGCTGTGATCTGCAGCGGCGGCCTCGACGGCAAGCAGCAGACCTATGCGCTCGTAGACGAAAGAGTGCCTAAGGGCCGGTCGCTCGATCATGACGATGCACTGGTGGAGCTAGCCCGTCGCTACCTCGCGAGTCACGGTCCCGCCTCGGTGAAGGATCTCCGATGGTGGTCAAGTCTGAAGGTCGCCGATATCCGCAAGGCGTTCGAACTCCTCGGCGACGAGGTTCATGAGGAGCAGGTCGACGGTGTCGAGCTATGGGCGATGGCCGATCACCCCAATACATCACGGAGGAAGCAACGGGCTCATCTATTGCAGAAGTACGACGAGTTGATCGTCGGATACACCGAGACGCGCTATCTAGGTGACCCTCACGCGCAGGAAACGCGCGCGACCTGGGGCGACCGAGGAGCCGCTGCCGGCATCGTGCAGCTCGACGGGCGACTCGCCGGTTACTGGAGACGAACTATCGGCAGGACCTCGGTCGATGTCGAGGTCCACGTCTACGAGGCGCTAACGAAGGTCAGGGAAGCGATCGAGAGCGGTGTCGAGGAGCTCGGACGCTTCCTGGGCCGCGCCGCCACGCTGGAACTGAAGCGGCTTGTCCCTGACTGAGGTCCTTGGGTTCGTCACGGGCGCCGCGTCGGTTTGGCTGGCGGCGAGGGACAACGTCTGGAACTGGCCGATCGGGATCGCCAACAGCCTGTTCTTTCTGTTCCTCTTCTTCACTGCCGGCCTTTACGCGAACAGCGGGCTCCAGATCTTCTACATCGTGATCGGGTTCTACGGTTGGTACGCATGGCTGCGCGGTGGCGAAGCGAAGACCCAGTTAGACATCTCGCGAACGCCGCGGCGCGCGCTCCCCTATCTCGTCACCGCCGGCCTTATAGGAACAATCATCCTGACCTCGGCCCTGGACCGGCTCGCCGGTTCGACCGCTCCGCTGTGGGACGGGCTTACAACTGCGCTGAGCCTCGTCGCGCAGTACATGCTCGCCCGGAAGTGGCTCGAGAACTGGTGGGTATGGATCTCGGCTGATGTGATCTACATCGTGCTCTACGCGAATACGGGCCTGCTCCTAACCAGCTTCCTGTACGGGATCTTCCTGATGATGTGCGTCGTGGGCTATCGACACTGGAAGAAAACGTGGACCGCAACGTCCCAAAGCGTCCTCGAGGCGGGTCCAGCGGTGGGGCCATAACGTGCATGGCGTCGTCGTCGGCAAGTTCTACCCACCCCACGCGGGGCACAAGTACCTGATCGGTCAAGCCGAAGCGACCGTGGATCGCGTCACAGTCGTTCTTCTTGCGAACTCGCGCGAATCGATACCCGTCGGGGAGCGGCACGCATGGCTTCAAGAGATCCACCCCAATGTCCAAGTGGTGAGTTCGGTTGCCGACCACCCGATCGATTACGACGACGCGTCCGTTTGGGATCTGTGGGAGAAGGAGATCCGCGCTCTCTGCCCTGAACCCATCGACCTTGTCTTCTCCTCGGAGTCCTATGGAGATGAGCTAGCACGACGGCTCGACGCCGAACACGTCCCCGTCGATCCAAATCGCGCCGTCGTGCCCATCTCAGGCACAGCCGTTCGTGCTGATCCCGCGGCGCACTGGAACGACATGGAGCCCTGCGTACGCGCCTGGTTCGTCAAGCGCGTGTGCGTCCTTGGAGCCGAATCAACCGGAACTTCGACGCTCGCCAAGGCATTGGCGCGGCACTACGAGGCGGAGTGCGTCCCGGAATACGGGCGGCAGTACTGCGAGGAGCGCCGCACCTGGGAACCTCAGTGGGAGTGGAAGACCGAGCACTTCCTCGAGATAGCGGTGGGACAGGTGCGGCTCGAGGATGACGCCGCGCGCCGTTCGGGCCCGATCCTCATCTGCGACACCGATCCGCTCGCCACCAGCGTCTGGCACGAGCGTTACATGAATGCTCCAGCACCAGCTCTCGTGGAATTGGCGACGCGCCGCCGCTATGACCTCTATGTGCTGACGGGCTCGGACATCCCCTGGGTGCAGGACGGGACCCGCGACGGTGAGGAGGTCCGGGAGTGGATGACCGGTCGCCTGAGAGAGGTTCTCTCCGAGCGGTCGGTACCGTTCATCGAAGTGACCGGCAGCCTTGAGCAGCGACTCGAGGTGACGATCGGCAGTATCGATCGAGTCGTTGCAGGACCCTGGACGCTGAGCGGCTGATCATTCGGCGAGCTGACAGGTCTAACTCTGGCTCAATGGGGCAGCTCCGATTATTGTGGACTCGCGGCCACACCACACGGATCCCCGATTGAGGAGCTCGTTATGCCCGTGCGCTCACGGACCATCGTTCGCGTCGTCCTAGCCATCGCCTTGAGTGCCGGGCTTCTTACGGCAGCAGGCCCCGCATCGAGCGCGGACTCGATCTCGATAGAGACGTTGTCCAACCGTGCGGATCTCATATCCGGTGGCGACGCTCTCATCCGCATCTCCGCTGCCGGCGGGAGTCGGGTCCCTGGGCTGACCGTCCGCCTTAACGGCAGGAACGTCACCCGAGAGTTCCTCAAGAGCTCCAACGACGAAGGTGTGGGGCTCCTGAGGGGGCTCCGCGTCGGCCGCAACACCGTGACCGCGACGATGCCCGGCGGCGCGGGCGCGCGCCTCACCATCACCAATCATCCGCTCGGCGGTCCCGTCTTCTTCGGGCCGCAGGTACAGCCGTGGACATGTCAGGAAGGCGCGGTCGATAAGAAGTGCAACCAGAAGCCGGTGTTCGACTTCCTGTACAGAGACGCGGCGACCGGGCAACTTCAGGCGTACGACCCGGAAAGCCCTCCCCCGGACAGTGCGATCGCGCGGGCGACCACCACCGAGGGTCACACCGTCCCGTTCATCGTGCGACGGGAGACGGGTTACATCGCCCGCGATCAGTACGCGGTGGCGACGCTGTGGCAGCCTGCGATGGGGTGGACACCTTGGGCCCCACAGCCCCAGTTCAACCGTCGCCTGGTGATCACGCATGGCGCGAGTTGTGACACCTCGTACGAGGTCGGAGCCGCACCCGACGTCTTGGAGACCGAATTACTCGGGGCGGGATTCATGATCATGTCGCACGCCCTCGACAACGCGGGGCACGCGTGCAACCTCGTGATGCAGGCAGAAGCCTTGGTTATGACCAAGGAGTATGTCATCGATCACTACGGAACAGTGCGGTGGACGATGGGGAGCGGCTGCTCGGGTGGATCCTTGGTTCAGCTCCAGGTCGCCAACGCGTATCCCGGCCTGTACCAGGGGATCACGCCGCAGTGCTCTTTCACAGACGCGTGGTCTTCCGCCATGCAATACGTCGACTACTACATGCTGCTCAAGTACTTCAATGACCCGAGCCGATGGGACGCGGGGACAGCGTGGACCCCGCTCCACATCAGCTCCGTCCTCGACCACCCCAACATCGGGAATCCGGTCAGCTTCACGTCGGTGATCCCGAACAGTGGGAACCCGAGCCGAAGCTGTCCCGGTGTGCCTGAAGAAGATGTGTATTCGGCAGATAACCCGAAGGGCGTCCGCTGCACCCTTCAGGACTACACGGTCAACGTGTTCGGACGCAGAGCTGCGGATGGCTTCGCCAACCGTCCCTTCGACAACGTCGGGATCCAGTACGGGCTCAAAGGTCTGCGCGACGGGGTGCTGACCGCGGCGCAATTCGTCGACCTCAACACGAATCTGGGCGGGCTCGACATTGACGGCAACCAGCAGCCCATGCGAAGCAAGGCCGACCTCATCGGGCTTCGGCGTGTGTACCGGAGCGGCCTGGTGGACTCGGCAAACAACCTCGATCAGGTTGCGATCATCGACTTGCGGGGCCCCGACCCGGGCGCCTTCCATGACGTCTACCGGACGTACGCCCTGCGAGCGCGCTTGCTGCGGAACTTCGGGACGGCTGCGAACCAGGTGCTGTGGCGCGGCCAGATCGCTCTGATCGGTGACTACAACTTCGTCGTCGAGTCGATCTTTGCGCTCGATGAGTGGTTGGCGCGCGTCGATGCTGATGAACGAGGTGTGCCGCTTGCTCAGAAGATCATCGAGGACAAGCCGAGCGATCTGGGCGATCGGTGCACCGACGGCGGCGGGGTCGATATCCCTGCATGGGTCTGTGACGTCACCGTCCAGTCATATGGGACGCCTCGCTTCGCGGCCGATATGCCGTTCACCGACGACGTTCTGAAGTGCAGGCTCAAGCCGCTCAACAAAGAGGACTACCCCGTCGAGTTCACCGACGCGCAATGGGAGCGCCTCGAGGCTGCCTTCCCGACCGGCGTCTGCAACTACGGCAAACCCGGTCTCTACCAACACGGCGCAGTCGAGTGGTTGACCTACCAGGACGCGCGGGGCCGAGTCATCTACGGAGGCCGCCCGCTTGGCGCTCCCCCACGCTCACACCCACTCTAGGAACAGAGCAGAACAACGTGACTCCGATCGGACCAACAATCTGACCATGGGCTCCGTGTAACTACCCTGGCTTGCCGGACACCTACTTAGAGAAGACTGTCTTCGACAGATTGCTCAAAGGAGGACCGGCTGACGAGTACCGAGCGACTCCGAAAGCTGTACCAAAGCCACGCGCATCGGGTGTTCGCCTACGCGGCCCGGCGAACCGATCGAGATAGCGCCCGCGATGTCGTCTCTCAGACCTTCCTCGTTGCGTGGCGCCGGATCGACGACGTTCCCGAGGACCCCACAGGTTGGTTGTTGGGAGTCGCACGCAACGTCCTTGCGAACGAACATCGTGCCGATTCCAGACGCGCTGCGCTGACGGAAAAGCTGAGTAGTGCCGATCCCTTCGAGGTCGATCCCTCTGATGTGATCTCGGAGCGGACGAGAGCGTTGGAAGCACTCGACAAGCTCGGAAGCTGGGATCGCGAGGCGTTGATGCTCATGGCTTGGGAGCGCCTCGACTACAAGAGCGCCGCGGCCGTCATGGGTTGTTCGCCCTCGGTCTTCAAGATCCGGTTGCACCGGGCGCGCCGCAAGTTGACCCAGGAGCTCGATGTCGACGATCCCCCCGACACAGAACGGGCTCTGTTCTCATCCCAACCGCAGGAGGCGAAATGAAGACGAACGAAACCATGACCCGACTCGTGGCAGCCGATCCCATCTCGGACGATGACGTAGCCGACTGGGCCTCCACCGAGGAGGGCCGACAGGTGTTCGAGGAGTTACTCGTCGGAGTACCTCGAATCGCAAGACGCCAGCGGGGAGCCAAGGTCCCGGCACGTGCGCTGGCGCTTGCGGCTGCCGTCGTCGTCATCTTCGGTGTTGTGGCGCTATGGCCGGACGACCCGGAACGAAAAGGCCCGCGGGTCGTCAGAACCGAAGATCACGATGTCCTCCACGGAGCCGCCCTCGTCGCAGCCCGCCGCGAGGGAGTCAGCGCTGGACCCGGTCAGTTCGTCTACCGAAAGTTCCAAGGTCAGGGAACAGGTACCCAGGATGTGAACGGCAGGCAGATCACGGCACTGCTGCCGACCACGATCGAGGTTTGGATCTCCCACGACGACGGAAGTGGCCGCGTCCTCGGAGATGTGAAAGGGCCCAAGTTCACGAGCACCGAGGACGAGCAGTGGTGGATCGATGCCGGCAGTCCGGCGTTCGCCGACGTCGGCACATTCGAGAAGGTGCTTCCCAGCTCTGACTATCCGCGCGAAGACCTCGATGCGTATCCAACCGATCCAGATGAGCTGTACAGCTTCCTGTCCGACAAAGCCAAAGCAGTGAGCTGTCGCTCCACTTCGCCTCAGCCCGAACAATGTCCTCCGGGAGAGGATCCGGACGAGGCTGTTTTCTGGAGAGCATCGGAGATCTTGCTGAACCACCCAGATGCCGGTCCGGACTTGCGCTCGGCTCTCTTCGAAGTGCTGTCGAGGGTGCCGGGGACTGAGATCTCGTCAGAGGCTGTCGACCCGACGGGACGACCTGCGAGCATGGCCTCGATCCGAATCGGTGAGGACGGGGGCAGATCGCAACGCCATGAGATCTACTTCGACCCCGAGCAAGCCGAGATGCTCGGATTCCGCAACGTGTTCACGGAGCCCGATGGGAGGGAAACCACCTACTCATATTCGGTCCTCGTGGACTGGGGCGTGGTCGACTCCGTCCCCGAACGCCCATAGCTGTTCGCTTAGCCAGCGGAGCATTCGGTACCGGCGATCCCCGTCAGCAGGGTCTCTTGACTTTGCCCCGCGATGGCGCCCGCTCGCTGTCACCGGAGAACTGCGCGATCACACGACAGGTCCCACGCCGCGGACGTGCGAACGACGTTTCGAATGCCCCCGCCCCCGACACCGTGGCCGAGGCGACCCCTCGGAATGGACCGCCGGTACTGCGCGCTAACGTGATCCGAACCGTTCCCCCCACTCCCGACGGCGAGACTGCGCCGGCAACTTTGATCTGCCGGCGCGTTGACCTCATCGATACTTCGGTCGTGGTCGAGAGGAGCGCGGGCTCCGTGGCCTGAGGCTCTGGTGTCGGCGATGCCGAAGGGTCCGGAGGAGGCGGAGGAGGCGGAGGAGGCGGGGCGCTTTGTGTCGGCCTCGGCTGCGGAGGTCCGCAAGTCGTTCCGGAGGGCGCCTGTGAGTCATCTGCCGGCAGACGATCCAGCGCCTGCACTTCGCTCGCAGTGAGTGGGCGACCGAACAGGCGCAAGCGTGCGATCGACCCCGCCGTGGTCGCGTTCTCTACCGGCGAGTTGATCGTGTCATCGTCATCTCGGAAGAAGTGAAGCGTGTCGGCGGGGCTTACGACCGCGATATCGCTCCAGAAGTCAAGGCCGAACTGCAGGACACCGTTAACGTAGAACTTCGTCACGTCGGTTGTCTCATCGCGCGTGATGGCGATCTGCGCGTATGCACCGCGCACGAAACTTGTCGGCGCTGTCGGCGGCTGCCACCAGAGCTCGTGCGGATGAAGAACGAGCTTGTTGGAGGCCACATAGAGGCCTTGGTCCGACAGCCCCTCGCGCCAGTCGACAAGCTTGCCCGCGCGCCCGGGATCGTCGAGCCGGACCAATGCCACGATCGTGTAGTGGCGCGAGCCGATGACACCGTCGATGGGGCCGAGCTTGAAACCGTTGTTGCCGGTGAACGAGAACACTCGCCGCGAGCGCCCTTCGACAGTGTCGGTAGCAAAGGTCGTGGCGGCTAGGGGTTGCAGGGCGGGCGCGCCGGCGACTATCGACGCAAGGCTGTCGGCAAAACGGTAGTCGGCAGTGGGGGCGGAGCCGGGCTCGCACGTGGGCGCGGGCTCGTTTGCCGGCAGGACGCCACCCGGACAACTGTTCCAGCTGATGTAGCTCGTTGGTTTGTGGTCCATCTCGTAGTAGTTGACGCGCTTTCCGTTGAACGTGACGTGCTGCTCTGCTCCGTCGAGACGTTGCTCGTAGTGGATGTGGTAGGCGCCTTGTCCGGTGCCGGTATCGCCGTTGGTTCCGATCTGTGTGCCCTGCGAGACTTGGGCTCCCTGACTCACCAGGACGGTTTCAAGGTGGTTGTACAGCGTCGACCAACCACCGCCGTGATCGATGATCACGTGCTTGCCGGTCGAGGCGTTGTCGCTCGTTCGCGTCACGCGGCCCGCCGCGCTGGCCAGAACCAGACGCCCGCGGCCTTCGGCCCGGTTCGCCTCGTAGAACAGATCGACGGGATAGTCCTCGGGAGTGGTCCCGTGGCCCTCGTACGTCTGCACGCCCCAGATCTCGCCACAACGAACGGGCATCTGGAAAACGGGCGACGACTGCGCCGCCACGGGCGCAAGTAGCCCCGCCAGCAAGCACCCCGTCACCGCGACGACGAACAGCCCGACATTCTTGTGCGACATCAAAACCCCCCTCGCCCGACGGACCCGCGGCGCACAGAGTAAGTCCCGCGAGACCCAAGGCTGGAGAGTGGCCAGCCATGGATGGGCAGCAACCCCGGGGGCGCGTATCCCCACCGGGGTCAAAGATGCGCTAGGCGGCTTGAGGGTCGCTGACGTTGGGCGTCTCGGACCACAGGTGCGCGCCGAGCCAGATCCACCCGACGACGAACGCCGTCATCGCTACGGCCGGAGCGAGTGGCCCGGCGTCGATCTGAAGAAAGAGGTCGAGTGCTCCCAAGGAGAAGGCTGCAAGCAGACCGCCGATCCAGATCGCGATAGGGCGACGGGGAACCACGCCCGATCTCATTGCACCAAGAAGATAAAGACCCAGGCCCACGGGCATCGCGATGAATCCCCCAAAGGCAGTAGGCGCGAACCACAGCCAGTTACTGACAACAGTGAGGATGAGACCGGCGATCATCAACCTGGACCCGATGCGTCCATATGGCAACAGCTTGCCCCGGACGCGCATGTAAAGGGCAACGAAGCTGATGGCCAATAACACGAGGAACGACAAAGCCAGTTCGGCGAACGCTCCGCGGCTGAACGACACGGACATGTCGTGGTAGAGCAGGGTTATTCCAAGGCCGGCGGCACCGATGATGCCGGCCAGCCCTGCGAAACGTGTGAATGTAGTAGGCACTCCTACTCCCTTCGATTCTGCCCAGAGTCCAACCACGACCTCCCGCGGACCGAAGTCGCTGATCGCCATGCGCTGGGCTTCGTTGATCTTGAGACCCTGCTCAAGATGTCGTTGAGTCGAATCCTCGAGATGCCCTCGCATCTCTTCCACCAGACGGCGGCGGAGTCGCGCGTGTCCCACGATGTCCGGTTCCAATCGCGCCAGGAAGATGCCGATCGGGTCGGAGGCCTGCTGCCTCCTACCCACCCGCACCCTCCAGGACAGAGCTGACGGCCGTTCGGAAGCCACGCCATTCGCCGCGCTTGGCCTCGAGGGCCTTGGTTCCGGCTCGGGTCAGCTCGTAGATCCGTCGCCGGCGCCCCTGCTCCGTGCTCCAACGACTCGAGAGGTAACCCTGTCGTTCGAGACGGTGCAACGCTGGGTAGACGGTTCCCTCGGGTAAGTCGAACTCACCTTGGCTGCGGCGCCGCAGCTCCTCGATGATGGCGTAACCGTGCAGCGGGCCCTGCTCCACGACTGCCAAGACGAGAGGGTCGAGGTGACCCTTGATGAGTTCGCTTGCCATACCTAGATATCCTAGGCTTAGTGTTCCTAGGTGTCAACCTGTCCTGAACGTGGTCCCCTGGTTCAAAAACCAGTGCTTCGCGCTTAGTTGCGGCCCGTCAGGTTGTGGACGCCTCGAGGGGCTCATCGCCCCCACGCGTCCTAGGGTGACCTGATGCCCCGCCGGTCGTACAAGCAGACGTGATGCCGATGAGCAGCAAGCCGGCGCGCGTCATGGCACTGCTCGGCACGGCTCTCGGGCTGGTGGGGGCGATGGCCGGCCCTGTTGCACGTGCGCAGCCGGCCGATGAGCGCTGCGCCGATCGAAGTTCGAATGGTCTCTGGACGTCGATCTCCGCGCCCGCGTTCCCGCGCGGAGCTGCGACGATTACCGACCTGGCCGTGGACGCGAACGACGAACGGCTCATGCTCGTGACCAACGGTCACGCTGTGACACGTACCGTCAACGGCGGCTGCAGCTGGGCGACATCATTCGACCTCGGCGACCTCCCCTCACTCGATCGTCCGTACACCGCCGCGACGGCACGCATCGCATTCATCGGTCCCCTCGGTGGTGGGACCGCAGTGATGGTTGTCGAGCAGACATTGCCCGCTCCACGTCCGCGCGTCCTCGTAACGACGGATGGCGGCAACACTTGGACGGAAGCTGCCGTCGGCCTCGAAGCCGTTCGAGGACGTCCCCTGGCGCTCGCGGTCGGGGGCCAGAATGTCTACCTTCTCGTCGACGTCACCCGCCGAGTCGGTGACCTCGTCGCGATCGCGCCGCCCCACTCCCTCTACGTCAGCGGCGATGGAGGTCTGACGTGGGAGCCACGCGCCGCCGAACCGGAGGGGACCGACGTCCAGGTCGGCCCGATCGGGCCCGTGACGATCGGCGGCGACGATGTGGACGGCACCCTCGATGACCTGGCGGTGACTCCGTCATCGACCGAGGAGTTATGGCTCCACGGGTCGGCCGGCCTCTATCACTCCTACGATGCCGGCGCGTCGGCAACGCGGGAGGAAGCGTCGCTAGGGCCTGTGGCCGATTTCGATATCGCAACGCTGACGGGAGCATCGGAGATATTCACCGCGTACGCGGACGGATCTGCGCGGGCGCGACGGTCGCTCGACGGCAACTCGTTCGAGGATCTCGACACCCCGACGGCCGTCGAGACGGCCGCGTTTCCCGCGGTGTCGGGACCCGAAGGCGTATTCATCGAACGCTTTGGCCCGCTCGATCTCGCCGGCAGAGACGCGCTCGCGCGCCGACTCCGCGATCCGCGCTGGCGCAACATCACGCCGCGCGGCGGCCTCACTCTGAGCGAGCTGCAGGTGATGGGCACGCTCGGAACTCCGATCGTCTTCGGCCATACCGAGACGACCATCGAACGCTATGAGGACAACCCACGGGGCCTTGGGGTAGTCCCGCCCGCCGGCGGGTACGATGTCGGAGCGCTGCCGGGACTCGACCTGAGGCGTGCACCGCCCAAATTGAGCGGGCCGGCGAAGATCTCGGTGCGACCCGGTCAGGTGCACCGTGCGTTCTACGAACTGTCGCTACCCCCGATCCCGCGCAAGGTCGACATCATGTTCCTCGTCGACGACTCGCGAAGCATGATCCCGGCCATCAACGGCGTGAAGTTGGGGCTGGAACAGATCATCCGAGATCTCACTGCGGCAGGACTCGATGTGTGGTTCGGAGCAGGGCGCTACTGCGCGCCGCAGGACCCTCCGTCGTATGAACGACTACTAGAGGTCTCGCCTCCCGGACCCGAGCTCGCCGCCGCGCTGAACCGGATGGAGACCGATTGTGGTGGCTTCGAGATGCAATTGGGCTCGGCTTACGAGGCCGTCACGGGAGACGGCGTGTTCGCAGCAGCCGACCAGGAGGCGAACTTCCGGCCGAACTCACTGCCCATCATCCTCAACGTCACCGACGAAGCTGTCTCGCAGGGCCCCGGGCATCCTTCCTACGATCTGTTTGCAGCAACGCTCAATGCGGCCGATGTTAGACACATCGGTCTCGCGATCCAGAACGAGGCCGGCACAACAACGGCGACGGTAGGCGACTGTTGCCCGGCTCCCGGCCTCAGACGAGCGGGTCTCATCACCCGCACGGTCGCCCCGGCGGGGGGAGCTGATTGCAACGGAGACTCGCTGCCCGACCTTGCTCCCGGAGAGCCCCTCGTATGTGTCGTCAGTCATGCACTCGCCGAGAGCGGCGCCGTCATGTCCGAAGCGATCGTCAACACAGTCAAAGCCGTGGCCAAGGAAGCGAGCGTCGGCGTC